>JBKQQS010000032.1:0-78173 GCA_052144215.1 Rhodomicrobium sp. | reverse complement strand
CCCTTGGCTGGACTCAGCACTCCAAAGGCTCGCAGAACATCCGTTGCATGGCGATGCTGCAGTTGCTTCTCGGCAATATCGGGATACGCGGCGGCGGCATGAACGCCTTGCGCGGTCACTCGAACATTCAGGGGCTGACCGACCTCGGCCTGCTGTCGAACCTCATTCCTGGCTATTTGACGCTGGCCACCGACAAGGAACCCGACTTCGCCACTTATATCGGCAAAAGAGGGTTCAAGCCGGAACGCCCGAACCAGATGAGCTACTGGCAGAACTATAAGAAGTTCTTCGTCAGTTTCCAGAAATCGATGTTCGGCGCTGCCGCAACCGCGGAAAACGATTGGGCCTACCACTATCTGCCCAAGCTCGATGTGCCCTCCTACGATCTCATGCGCGCTTTCGACTTGATGAGCCAAGGCAAGATGAACGGTTATTTCTGCCAGGGCTTCAACCCGCTGCTTTCGGCGCCAAACCGCGGCAAAGTGCACGCTGGCTTATCCAAGCTCAAATTCCTCGTGAGCATCGACCCGCTGCAAACGGAGACCGCGCGGTTCTGGGAAAATCACGGCGAGCACAACGACACGAAGCCCGAGGAGATCAAGACAACTGTCTTCGAGCTGCCGGCCACCTGCTTTGCCGAGGACGAAGGTTCCCTCACGAACTCCGGGCGCTGGCTGCAATGGCACTGGGCAGGCGGCACTCCGCCAGGCGAGGCCAAGACAGACACCTGGATCTTGGCGCAGCTCCACAAGAGGCTCAAGGCACTTTACCAAAAGGAGGGCGGTGCATTCCCCGATCCCATCCTAAATCTGACCTGGCCCTATCAGGATCCTGACACACCCTCACCGGCGGAACTCGCCAAGGAGATCAACGGCTCCGTGCTGGCGGATGTGCCGGACCCGGCCGACCCAACGAAGGTCCTGCTTCAAAAAGGCAAGCAGGTGGCTGGCTTCGGCCAGCTGCGCGACGACGGCTCGACAGCTTGCGGCTGCTGGATTTATTCTGGCTGCTTCAATGAGGCCGGCAACAATATGGCCCGCCGCGATAACACCGACCCGGACAATACCGGCGCCTACTCGAAATGGGCGTTCTCCTGGCCAGCCAACCGCCGCATCCTTTACAACCGGGCATCGGCGGATATTCACGGCAATCCTTGGGATCCAACACGCAAGGTCATTTCGTGGGATGGCTCCAAGTGGACCGGCTACGACGTGCCGGACATCGCGCCCACGGCAAAGCCGGAGCTCGTGCAGCCCTTCATCATGAACACCGAAGGGACGGCACGGCTTTGGGTTCGCAGCATGATGAAGGACGGCCCGTTCCCCACCCATTACGAGCCCTTCGAAAGCCCGGTCGCGAACTTGGTTGCGCCGAAGATCCGGGGCAATCCGGCGGCACGCGTCTTCAAGGGAGACATGGAAGTCTTCGGCAACGCCGATGAGTTCCCCTATGCCGCGACAAGCTACCGGCTAACGGAGCACTTCCACTTCTGGACGAAGCACTCGAAAATCAACGCGATCCTCCAGCCGGAATTTTTCGTCGAAATTTCGGAAGAGCTCGCGAAGGAAAAGGGCATCCAGAAAGGCGGATGGGTGCGCGTTTGGTCGAGGCGCGGCTCAATCAAAGCAAAGGCCGTCGTAACCAAGCGCATCAAGCCGCTTCTCGTCGATGGCAAGATGGTGCACGTCGTCGGCATTCCCCTCCATTGGGGCTTCATGGGCGAGGCGAAGAAGGGCTTTGGCCCGAATTCGCTAACGCCCGTTGTTGGCGACGCAAATATGGAGACGCCGGAATACAAGGCGTTTCTGGTCAACATCGAACCGATTAACCCGCCGGTGGCTTAAGGGAGGATGACTATGACAGCATTTCAGCCTCTCGATGTCATCCGCGCTTCGGTCCGTTGGACGGAATCGGAAGCGAATGTCGTGCGGGACCGGGACGTCGAGGTTACGAAGCTCATCGACGTGTCGAAATGCATCGGCTGTAAGGCGTGCGAGTCTGCTTGCATGGAGTGGAATGACACGCGGACGGCCGTTGGCGGGAACGTGGGGGTTTACGAAAACCCCTCCGATCTGACGCCGAATATGTTCACGCTGATGCGCTTCACCGAGTGGGACAATCCCAAAACAGGCAACCTCGAATGGCTCATCCGCAAAGATGGCTGCATGCATTGCGAGGATCCGGCCTGCCTCAAAGCTTGTCCGACGCCTGGCGCGATCATACAATATGCAAACGGGATCGTGGACTTTTTACACACCACGAGCGGCCGGGGAGGCGATCGGAACTGCCTTGGCACAGCTTATTGCGTTAAGGCGTGTCCCTTCAATATCCCCCGTATTTCACAGGCCGATCGCACCGCCTATAAATGCACGCTTTGTTCGGACCGGGTCGCTGTTGGGCAGCAACCGGCCTGTGTCAAGTCGTGCCCCACTCACGCGATCGTGTTTGGAACGAAGAAGGAAATGATCGCCCACGCGGACAGCCGGATCGCCGATCTCAAGTCGCGCGGTTTCGATCAGGCGGGTCTTTACAACCCGCAGGGCGTGGGAGGCACGCACGTCATGTATGTGCTGCACCACGCGGATCAGCCGGAAATCTATGCCGGGCTTCCTGCAAATCCGGTCGCCAGTTCCCGTGAAGAGGCGCAGAAACAGGCTGGAAAATACATAGGCAACGTGGCTATAGGGCTGGCCGTTGTGGCGGGTGTGGCGGGCCTTCTTCGCCGCCTCTTCCTACGCAGCTCCGAGGAATAGCGGCATGATGAAGGGCGGCCCGTTGCCCGCCCATGCAGTCTAGCCACGGGAGAGTAATTGCGTCATTGCGAGCAACGCGAAGCAATCTAGGGTTTGCAAAATCCGAGTTCGTTGTTAGCTTCCTGGATCGCCACGGCGGCGAAAGCCGCCTCGCGATGACGATACCGTTGCAGTAACATCCTCAGTCTGAGGTTTATGAATGAGCGGACTTGGCGCGCCCCAAGGTTTGACAAACATCGGAGAGGAGGCAAAGCCTCCTTTCGCAGTCCTTCCCGATCCCTCCACTCTCTTCCTCAACCGGTCCAAGCGTCTGCGAATCCTCGCCCCTGGGCACATTCTTGAGTCCTATCTCAACTTCGCTGCGGACGTAACCGAAGCCCAGCACGCCATCCAATCCAGCCTTCCCGCGGCTATTCTTCCGGCGGCCAGTCAGATTCAGCAGGCGCTGGACCAAGGCATTGCACCCCTCTTGCGGACTACACTCGATCCCAGCGAGGCTGCCGAAGTAACGGTACGCCGCCTCCTTAGCAGCTTGAGCCGAGAAGGCACGCCGAAGGAGGCCGGTGCCGCAATCGAGTCTTTGGCCGCCGTTTCCAGCGAAAGCATGCGCCACCTAATCGCCGCCGCGCTCAGGGACCTGCCTCCCGGCAATATCGCTGAACGCGTTCTTGTTCTTGCTGGGCTCCAGGTGCATTTTTCGCGGCTGGCGGCGCAGTTGCTGGCGGAGGACTTGCAGCCGGCCGCCGTTGGTACATGTCCTGTGTGCGGCTGCGCTCCCATGACGAGTTCGGTCGTGGGCTGGCCCAGTACGCACAACATACGATTTTGCACTTGCTCCCTTTGCGGAACTATGTGGCATGTGGTTCGCATCAAATGCGTGCTCTGCGGCTCGGCCGAGGGTATCGGCTATCGATCGATCGAAGGCCGGCCTGAAACGGTTAAAGCGGAAACCTGCGATAAATGCGGGCGCTACGTGAAGGTCCTTTACCAGGTGAAAGATCCCATGCTCGATCCGCTAAGCGACGACATCGCCTCGCTCGATCTCGATATGCTTCTCGCCCAGGAAGGCTGGAAGCGCGGCGGCCAGAACCTATTCCTGCTGGGTTATTGACGTGAGCGATCGCGCTATCGTGCGTTCAAAAGGTCAGGTGCGCTCAGCCGGCCGCGCCCAGCTGCCATCGGTGGACAAGGTGCTGCGTTCCGAAGCGGGCCTCGTGATGGCCGCGCGTTTCGGCCATGGCGCCGCCGTGCGTGCTATCCGGCGGACTCTCGCCCAGTTGCGGGAGAATATCCTAGCCGAAGTTGCTTACCCGGACGCGGCGGCGGTCGCTGCAGCCGCACTGCGCCTTGCCGAGGACGAAGATGCGCCCAAAGCCCGGCGTGTGTTCAACCTCACTGGCACTGTGCTCCATACCAATCTCGGCCGCGCGATCTTGCCCGAAGCCGCCGTACAGGCCGCAGCCGAGGCCATGCGGCACGCAATTGCGCTTGAATTCGATTTGGCCACCGGCGCCCGCGGCGAGCGTGACAGCCATGTGCGCGATCTCATTTGCGAACTCACAGGCGCGGAGGATGCCTGTATCGTCAACAACAACGCCGCCGCCGTATTACTCACGCTCAACACCTTGTCGCAAGGGAAAGACGCGATCGTTTCGCGAGGGGAATTGATCGAGATCGGCGGCTCGTTCCGCTTGCCGGACATCATGACCCGCGCAGGCGCCCGGCTCGCCGAAGTTGGCACGACCAATCGCACGCACCTCAAAGATTATGAGGAGGCGCTGAGCGAAAGCGCCGGGCTGATCCTTAAGGCTCATACCTCGAATTATATCGTCCAAGGCTTCACGAAATCCATCCCCGCGCAAGAGCTTGCAATATTAGCTCGCGCGCGGGGAATCCCCCTTGTGCACGATTTGGGATCGGGCGCGCTGGTCGATCTTGGCCGTTATGGCCTCAAGTCCGAGCCGACAGCCGGCATGGCGCTGGCGGAAGGCGCGGACATTGTGACCTTCTCGGGCGACAAATTGCTCGGCGGGCCCCAAGCGGGGATCATTGCCGGACGCAAAGACCTTGTCGCCAGAATTGCGCGCAATCCCATGAAGCGCGCGCTGCGCCTCGACAAAATCCGGCTCGCCGCCCTTGAAGCGGTACTGAAACTGTATCGCGACCCAGACCGCCTTCCTGAAACACTGCCGGCGCTTAGGGCCTTCGTCCGTCCCCAATCCGATATAGCGTCTAGTGCGTCGCGCATCCTGGATGCGATCGCTGCTGCAGCCGGCAAAGCCTATTGCGCGCGGGTCACGGAATGTGCGAGCCAGATTGGCTCAGGATCGCTGCCGCTCGAGACATTGCCGAGCGCTGGCATCGCCATCGCACTCGCTGAGCGCAAAGGCGCCGGACGCCGTCTTGAATTGCTAGCATCTGCTTTGCGTGCGCTGCCCATCCCGGTCATCGGCCGGATACGGGATGGAGAACTTGTTCTCGATTTGCGCTGTCTCGACGGCGAGGAGGCGTTCCTGGGCCAAATTCATCGGCTGCGGCTTGACGAAAGTGTGAGCGCAACCGGAGAGGCGGACTTATGATCGTAGGTACCGCTGGACATATCGATCACGGCAAAACCTCGCTGATCCGGAAGCTTACGGGAATAGACACGGACCGCCTTAAGGAAGAGAAGGCGCGCGGCATTTCGATCGATCTCGGCTTCGCCTATTGGCCCCGCCCCGGCGGTCAAATCGTTGGCTTTGTGGATGTGCCCGGCCACGAAGCGCTCGTGCACAACATGCTTGCTGGCGCGACGGGCATCGATTTTGTCATTCTCGTCATTGCCGCCGATGACGGCATCATGCCTCAAACGCGCGAGCATCTGGCCATTATGGATCTGCTGGGGCTGGACCGGGGTGTTGTCGCGCTTAGCAAATGCGATCTCGCCGGCGAAAACCGTCTTGCCCAGGTGACACGCGACATCGAAATTCTGCTCGAAAATACCAGCCTCAAAAGCGCGGAAATCATTCCCGTTTCGGCCGTCACAGGAGCGGGGCTCGAAAGTCTTGCTGCCCGCATCGATGCCGCGCGCGATGCGCCCGCCGCGCGATCCCGCCAAGGAATATTCCGTCTCGCCGTCGACCGCTCCTTTACGCTTGCTGGGCATGGCACCACAGTCACGGGCACCGTACTCTCCGGTGCGGTTCGCGTTGGCGATCAAGTCAGGGTCAGTCCCGCTGGGTTCGACGCCCGTGTGCGGTCGATCCACGCCCAGAATCAGCCGGTGGAACAGGGCGAAGCCGGTCAACGGTGCGCTTTGGTTTTGAGCGGACCGCGCATCAGCAAAGAGGCTCTACACCGCGGAGACATGGTGCTCGACCCTGTCCTCGATGCGCCCACGGCTCGCATCGATGCAAGGCTGCGCGTCCTGCCCTCGGAGCGGAAACCGGTCGGGCAATGGTTCCCGGTCAAGGTTCATCATGCCGCTGGCGAGGTTCCGGGCCGCATTGTCGTTCTCGACGAAGAGCCGATCAAGCCCGGCGATACCAGCCTCGTGCAGCTTGTGCTGGACCGGCCTTTGGCAGCCGCTGTCGGCGACCGGTTCGTGCTTCGCGATACGAGTTCAAGCCGGACGGTTGGAGGCGGCACCTTCATCGACCTGCGTGCGCCCGAGCGGCGCCGCCGTACACCGGAGCGTCTCGCGCTTATTGAAGCTCTGGCGGAGAGAGACCCAGTAGCCGCCTTGACGCGGATTCTGGATAAGCCAAACGGCTGGATCGGCCTTAGCGCATTCCTTCGCGACCGCGCGATTGGCGAGGAAGCGGCGGCCACAATCTCCTCGAAGCTGGGTCTTGTCACACTGTCCATGCGCCCGGACGTAGTGGTAATGCTCGATCGAAGGTGGGAAGAGTTCCGCTTGGCCGTTATCGAAAAGCTCGACGCATTTCACACCGCAAACCCCGATCTGCCAGGAATTGGCCTTGAGCAATTACGAAGGGCCGCAAATCAACCGTTGCCTGCCCCTCTGTTCACCGCCGCGCTCAAGAAGCTGGACGAAAACGGCGATCTCTCTCTCGATCGTATGTGGGTGCGCCGTCCCCATCACGTGGTCAACTTTTCCGCGGAGGAAGAGCGGCTTCTAGCATCTATCCTTCGCCACTTGCATGCCGAACCTTATCGCCCTCCCCGCGTCCGCGATATCGCGAAGGCGATGGCTATTGGAGAAGATGCCGTGCGGCGTCTGTTGCGCATGTCATCGCGGCGGGGGCAGGTCGAGGAGATGGCTCACGACCATTTCTTTGCGCGATCCGCGGTCGAGGCCATGGCGCGCATTGCAATAGAACTCGCAGAGCAATCCCCAAAAGGTACTTTTACCGCGGCCGAATTCCGCGACCGCCTCGATAACGGGCGGAAGGTGGCGATCCAGATTTTGGAGTTTTTCGACCGCCACGGATTCACGATACGCCGGCAGGACTTGCGCAGGATCAATCCGGCTCGTATCGAGTTCTTCGCGCCGCGTTCCGCTCCTGTTGAGCGCGGCCTTGAGTCAAAGGGAGGAGTCCCGCTCCCGGTGGGGCGACCGGACTTCAAATCCGGGTGGGGCCGTCAGACGGTCTCAGGTGGGTTCGACTCCCATCCTCCTCCGCCACCTGCTCCAGAGGTATCGCGATGAATGAAGCCGCAGCTGCGCTGATGTCTCAATTCGAAGGCGCTGCGAAGATCGCCCAAGAAGCCGAAGCCGCGCTTCGTAAGACCATGGCGATAGACATCGGCCGGCTTGAACGTGAACGTGAGTTTGCGTTCCGGCGCACTCGCCTCATACGCCTACTCGCTTCAAGCGCCGCGGACTTGCCAACCGGGGATGAGGCCGTCTCCGCGCAATGCCTTGCAGTGAGGGAAGAGTTTGGCTGGCATGGCGAAAGCGAGGCATACAAATCCATTCTTGAGGAAATGACGCCGCTCGCGCGTTCTGTCTGGCTATGTGTTTGTGAAACAGCGGACGGGTCAGGCGAGGCAGTGTCAGCGGAATTAGCAAAGTTCGAAGCTTGGTTCCAAGCCGAACGTGGCACGCCATTCTACTCTCTCTTCGATCGGTATGTTCCCGAGGCACCCCTTGTCGATTTCTGATCCACAGGAATTTGCAGAATGGCTTGCATCGATGCGCAAGAACTTGGCCGGCTTCACCTTGCTGGTTATTTTGACTGAAATCCGCGAAAAATGGGTTCACGTTGTTCAATCTGTTTCCGTGGGTATAGCGGCGAGCTTTCTAGCCATGGACGAGAGCTGCGAACGGCCCTTGTTGCAATTCAGTACCGCGTCATAAGAGCAAAAACTGACAGCGCTCCCGGTAGCTGGCAGCAAATTGTAAAATAGCGAAAGCCGGAGCGATTATTGTTACTTCCGGCAGCTTGACGCGCACTGATGGATTAGCTAACCTTCTTAGCTAAGGAGCAGGCTATGCCAACCTACACCGTCCACGCAGCCAAGACCCACCTCTCCAAGCTCATCGAGAGCGCCGAGCGCGGCGAGGAAGTCATCATCGCGCGCGGCAACAAGCCCGTGGTCCGGCTCGTCCCCGTCTCGGAGCCGGCCAAGCGCAAATCCGGCCGCCGCCCCGGTGCCTACAAGGATGAGTTGACGGCCTTCCCCGACAGCTTTTTCTTCGATCCGCTGGATGAGGAGGAGCTGAGATTGTGGGAAGGCGAGGGACACGATGCGGATCCTCTTAGATAGCGTCGCCTTGGTCCGGTGGTACCGCGACCCCAAGAAGCTTTCCCGGCCCAGTTACAATGCGATTTTCGCTGAAAATACAGAAGTATTCGTAAGTGCAGCTACGGCATGGGAAATCGCAACCAAAGTGCGCAAAGGGCGTTTGCCGGAGGCTGCACGGCTTATCGAGCGCTTCGAGGATTATTTGAAAGACCAGGAGTTTACACCGCTTCCGGTCACGATGGCTCACGCGAAGCTCGGCGGCAGCCTGTCATCGGCTCACAAAGATCCGTTCGACCGCCTGATTGCGGCGCAAGCGCAGCTCGAAGGCCTGCCGGTCGTAACCTGCGACTCCGCTTTTCAAGGATTGGGTGTCCGCATCCTGTGGTAGGCCTCAAGCGAACTCCATGATCACCGCATCGACCGCGAGGCTGTCGCCCGGCTTCGCCTTGAGCTTCGTCACGGTCACGTCGCGATCCGCCTTCAGCACATTCTGCATCTTCATGGCCTCGACCACCGCAAGCGTCTCGCCCGCCTTCACCTCTTGCCCTTCCGCAACCGCAATCGACACGACAAGGCCGGGCATCGGGCAGAGCAGTTTCTTCGAGGTGTCGGCCGGCTTTTTCTCCGGCATGAGCGCGGCAAGCTCCGCTTCCTTCGCCGTGTAGACGTAAGTCTTCGCGCGCACGCCCGCATAAGAGAGATCGTAACCGTTCGCAATGGGGCGCACTTGCACGAAAAGCTTATGGCCGCCCACCACTTTGCCTTCCCAGAGCGGCTCGCCCGGCCACCAATTCGAATGCAGCACAATCTCGCGGCGCACCCGGCCGTCCGCCTCGCAAAGCTGGACGATGGACCCGTCGCTGAGCTCGCCCGTAACCCGGAAATGCTGCTCGAAAGTACCGAGGCGGCACACGCGCAGCTCGCCGAGCTTGAGGCCCACGGCGCCCCGCAATTGCCCGGAAATATGGCGGCGGCGGACATTATTGAGATGGTCGATGGCCGCCGCCACGCTCACCAATATGTCGCGCGCTTCGCCCTCGGGCTCGCGGTGCTTGAAACCGCCCGCAAATTCCTCCGCAATGAACCCCGTCGAAAGATCGCCGCGGCGCCAGCGCGGATGCTGCATCAGCGCGGACAGAAACGGAATATTGTGCTCGATGCCGTCGATATAGAAGGCGTCGAGCGCGGCGGCCTGCGCCTCGATGGCCGCCTCGCGCGTCGGCCCATAGGTGATGAGCTTGGCGATCATCGGATCGTAATACATCGAGATTTCGCCGCCTTCCTCTGCCCCAGTGTCGTTGCGCACAACGATGCCGCCGTCGCGCGGGCCTTCCACGGGCGGGCGATAGCGCACTAGCCGGCCGATGGAGGGCATGAAATTGCGGAACGGGTCCTCGGCATAGACACGGCTCTCGACGGCCCAGCCGCCGATCTTAAGATCGGCTTGGGCGAAGGGCAGTTTCTCGCCCGCCGCAACCCGGATCATCAGCTCCACGAGGTCAAGGCCGGAGATCATCTCTGTGACGGGATGCTCGACCTGCAGCCGGGTGTTCATTTCGAGGAAGTAGAAATTCTTCTTCGGATCGACGATGAACTCGACCGTGCCTGCGCTTTCGTAATTCACGGCCTTCGCCAGCGCCACCGCCTGCTCGCCCATCGCGTGGCGAGTTTCCTCGTCGAGGAACGGGCTCGGGGCCTCCTCGATCACCTTTTGATTGCGCCGCTGGATCGAGCATTCGCGCTCGAACACATAAACAACATTGCCGTGCTTGTCGCCGAGCACCTGGATTTCGATGTGGCGCGGATTTTCGACGAATTTCTCGACGAAGACGCGATCATCGCCGAAGCTCGATTTCGCTTCCGCCGTGGAGGTGAGAAAGCCCTCGCGCACCTCATCGGCCGAGCGCGCGATGCGCATGCCCTTGCCGCCGCCGCCGGCGCTCGCCTTGATCATGACGGGATAGCCGATATCGCTCGCAATGCGGATCGCCTGCTCGGGGCTCTCGATCACGCCAAGATAGCCCGGCACCGTCGAAACCTTCGCGGCCGCCGCCGCCTTCTTGCTTTCGATCTTGTCGCCCATTGCTTTGATGGCCTGAACGTTCGGGCCGATGAACGCAATGCCCGCAACCTTCAACGCCTCCGCGAAGGCCGCATTCTCCGACAGAAAGCCATAGCCCGGATGCACCGCCTCGGCGCCCGTCTCTTTCGCCGCCTCGATGATCTTCTCCATCACGAGATAGGATTGCGCGGCTGGCGCGGGCCCGATCAGCACCGCCTCGTCGGCCATATCCACATGCACCGCGTCGCGGTCGGCCTCGGAATAGACCGCCACCGTCTTGATGCCCATCCGGCGCGCAGTCTTCATGACGCGGCACGCGATCTCGCCGCGATTGGCGATGAGTATTTTCTGGAACATGGCGGGCTATCCTATGCGGCAGGCGGTTTTATTGCGTCGTTTGCGTTCTTCTACCCTTAGGCCGCGCCGGGTTCAATCGCCCATTGCGGCGCAGCAGCAATGCGCAGGCATGGCCGGCCGCGGCGGGAAGCCGCGCGGGGAGCGGAGTCAGAAATCGGAGACGATGCCCTTCTTCTCCCAATCGCCGTAGCGGGTGGGCTCGGGGCCCTTGCGGTTGCCCACCTCTTTGGGCAGCGGCTTCTCTTCCGCCTCGCGCCGCCGCGCCTCCGCCTCGGCCAGCGCGCGTTCCGCCGCCTCTTTGCGCCGCCGCTCGATCTCCGCTTCGGTTGGCCCGGTCATTCCTCATCCTTAAATCCGCGGCTTGGCGCCCTTCAGCGCGAGCGCTTCCATCAGCTCCGGTAGCTCGCCAGGCTCTATCATATGGGCTTCGGCAAAAGGCATGGGAATGCGCTTTGCATCGAGTTTGGGATCGCGTAGGCATATGAGCTTATCGTGGCTGTCGGCGAGTTCAGCCTCGGCGCGCACCCATTTCGACCGGATAGAGTTTTCAGTCCAGAGTACCACGACGGCTTTTGTCGTCGCGATGCGCTGTTGCAGCATATCGCGATAAGGCTGCCCGGCGATAAGTCCAGCATCGTACCAAACGGAGACGCGCTGTTCTTCAAGTTTGGCGGCAAGGTCCTCGATTTGAGCGCCGTCCTTGCTCGAATATGAAAGAAACACGTCGCCTCGCGAAGATCGGGCCGTGCTGGCGTGGCCGCCAAGATGCGATCCAGCGCCATCACCTGTCCGCCGAAATCCCAGAAATGCACGGTGAAATCGTCATCCTTATAATCCGTGACGCGTGTGAAGACGCCCGCCTCTTCATGGATGGCATCCTTGATGGCGATGCCCTGCGTCATCGCCTCCTTGCCGGCGATCACGTCCTCGCCATGCCGCGCGCGGATCAGCGAGGTCTTGCCCACCTCGCCATGGCCGATAGAGATCGCCCGGACACGCTTGAGCTGTTTCGTTAGTGCTCCCTCGCGAAGACCCCGGAGGTAAACGTTGATCTCCGATGGACATGCAAAAACAGCTTGAAAACAGACACGGTAGATCGCCACAGCGGCGTTGCCGCCTCGCGATGGAGGCGCGCCCGGTCAAGTGCACAATGCGCTAGCCGCCATAGCTGCGTTCGTCGGCGATGACCTTGCCATCGTTCGGCAGCGAGCCTTGCGGCACGAGATTGACCGCGCCTTTGAGCTTCGTCACCGCTGCCAAACTCTCCGCGACCTTCCCGCGTAAGCCCTCGTCTATAACCGCACTCTCCGCGTGCAGCGTCATCACGTCCTGCTCCTGCTCGCGGCCGACGGTAAGGCGCAGGCGGCCAAGCTCAGGATGCCGCCGCGCGATCTCAGCGATCTGCGAGGGATGCACGAACATGCCTTTGACCTTCGCGGTTTGATCGGCGCGGCCCATCCAGCCCTTAATGCGCCGGTTCGTGCGCCCGCACGGGCTCTGGCCCGGCATGAAGGCCGAGAGATCGCCGGTGGCAAACCGGATTAGCGGATAGGTTTCGTTGAACGTGGTCACAACCACCTCGCCAACTTCGCCTTCCGCTGCGGGTTCGCCCGTGCCGGTGCGCACGATCTCGACGATCATGTTCTCGTTGATAATCATGCCCTCCATGGCCGCGCTCTCGTAAGCGATGCAGCCGAGATCGGCTGTAGCATAGGCTTGCAGCACGGCGACGCCGCGCGCGCGGTATTCCTCGCGCAGGCTTGGGAAGAGCGCGCCGCCCGAGACCAGCGCTTTTATTATCGAGGAGACGTCGCGGCCAAGCCCGGCGGCCTTGTCGAGGATAATTTTCAAATAATCGGGCGTGCCTGTGTAGCCCGCGGGCCTGAGATGAGCGATAGCTTCCACCTGCATTTCGGTGTTGCCGGGGCCGGCTGGAAACACGGCCATTCCAAGCGCGCGAGCGCCGTCATCCAGCAAAAACCCGCCTGGCGTCATGTGATATGCGAAGCAATTGTGGAGGGTCTCGCCCTGCCGGAAACCCGCTGCGTAAAGGGCGCGGGCAAAGCCCCATGCGCCGGAGACCGGCGATTGCGGCTCGAAAATCGGACCGGGCGACATGAAAACGCGCGCCGGCCTAGAACCGGCGAGCCCGCCGAATGGCGGGGTTCGTCCCTGAAGCTCCGTCAGCTCCGATTTCCGCAACACAGGAAGATGTGCCAGCGCCTCCCGGTTGGTTACCGAAGCGGGATCGATACCTGCGAGGCGGCCCTGCCAGCCAGTCATCCCGCTCTGCAATTTTGCGAGAAGCGCCGGAAGCTCCGAGAAAAGTTGCGCTTCGCGCTCGTCAGCTGGGCGGGTTTCCAGATCGTTGAAGTAGGGACTGCCATTCATCGCGCGCCTCCGCCTGCGCGCGGAATGCGCGCTCTCCGCTTTTTTCTAAGCTCATCGGAAAGCGCGCTCAAGAGCAAGCCCGGCCATGAAGCCAGAGATCGCGGACACCCGGTTTCTTCACACGCTCTATTGCGGCACCGCGCGCCAAGAGGCTTCCGGCTGCGGTTGAGGCGGTTGCAGCGGTTTAGACTGTTGCGGCGGTGATGGCGGGGGTGCCGGCCGCGCCGGTAGCGGCGCCGGTGCGAGGAGCGCGGTTATCCTTTGGAGTTCACAGCTATTGTGGTTTACCGTCCGGACCGTCCAATCGGGGTGCTTTTCCTTTTTTCGATCGCAACGCTCTGGGCGGCCCATGCTGAAGCGAATGATGTCGCTCGAAAGCGAGGAAAGCTTCCAGCCGAGAGACAGCGGGAAGCTCTCCTGGTCGAGCTGGACCGTTATAAACTCGCCGCCAAGCTCGCCGTAGGCTTGAGTGACAGCGCGTTTAGCCAGAAGCTCCCTTACGGTCAGGACCGTGCTAATCGGCGAAATGAAGTCGTCGAGCGAGCTGCCGGTGATCTTCCGGTAGTCAGGTTCGGCGTAGGCGTCCGTCAGCGATATAAGATAAAGCTTGATTTGGCTGGTGCGGATCGCTCTGCCGCTCGCATCCTTGAGATCTGTCAGCTCAGGGGACTCGCCCAGCTCCTTCTGCAGTTCGTGATAGAGCTCAAGCCCCGTCGTCACCCCTGAGCTATCGGCGTAGCCGCCATCGACAAAGGTCCAACGGCTTTTCTCGCTCCGGTTCGTCGCCCAGGGCGGCATGATGAAGGGGAAGCCCGCGCTAATGGCCGCTGCTCCGATGAGCGAGGGATTTTGCCAGGTTTCACTGGCCGTGTGTCCTTCCCCTGGAAGGGTTCCAACGTCCTCGAAGGAGTAGAGCGTGCCTTCTCCAAGCTGCTGCAACGGAAACGGAGAGAATGCGACGCGATAGCCCGTTTCCACCCAGGTTGCATTCAGGAGCAGAGCAGGAAGTTTTCCGCCCGGAGACCAAGCGTCTTTGAAATTGCGAATAAGCAGGCCCGCATCGGCCGCATCGGGGCAGACCCTGGTGAGAGGCCGGTCCTTGGCTTTGCTTCGGCCGAAGCTCGCTATAAGGCTCTTTTCGAGAATCTTATCGCGTCCGAACCATTCGAACGGCACCTCGTTTTTGCAGGGCTCCTTCGGAGCGGGGGCGCCGGCAAACAGCTCCCAGATATCGCGCGCAATGTCCGGAAGGATGTAGGCGAGAACCGGACTAAGATGATCGTCCTTGGTGATTTTGCTAAGACGCTCGAAAAGTTCGCCGGGGCCGGCCGGCTCAAGGCATCCGGCGAGCGCCCCGCCGGCCCGCGATATGTCTTTGCCTTGAGCCTTTTCCGCGAGCGCCGCGTTGAAGAGGCTCGCTCCGACGCTTCCGCCCGATACGGCGCTGAGGGCGAAAACATGCTCCGCGAAGCTCGGACACCGCTCCTGCATTCCGGCTAGGAAGAAAGAAGCTGCGGACGCCGCATAGATGCCGCCGCCCTCCGCGGTAACAATGAAGACTGGATACTCGCCGGAGCCGATTTCACGGGCGTTGAGCCAGCTTGCGAAATCCCCGGCGAGCTGCTTCCTGTCCTGGTTCGAGTTTTCCGCCCGCTCTCGAAGCTCTTCGAACAAAGATGCCGTCCGGTGCACTTGCCCGCCATCGTCCGGCTCCACGAATCGCGCACCGATCACGACAAGAGCCAGCATGGGGAGGAGAACAACGGCAAGCAGCCGCCACGCAACCGGCACCCAGTGCATCCAAAGCAGCACAACGGAGGGGAGCGTCAGCAAACCTGCGATAATTTGCGCAGCGATCCAAACCAGGGCGCGCATGGCGACAGCGCCTGCGAAAAGCACAAGGCCCGTGCTGGCGAGAGGCCCTGCCAGCCGTGCGGCGAAAACAACGGTACTGGATGCAACGATCGGCGCAGCAACGAGCAACACGGTCAGGGCGTAGCTAGCGATTAAATACCAGCGTTGCCAGCGGCGATTATCCCTGGTCCGGTAAAGGGCGAGAATCAAGCCAATGGAAACTGCTATCGTAAGCGCTAGCGCGAACACGAAAGCGCCCGGCAGGGTCTCAAGCTTTGCTTGCAATTCTGCCGTGCGGTCCAGCCCTTTGCCCAGCGCACCGGACACCGTTTTGATATGGCCGGCATCGCTCAGGACCTGAAAGCGCGCGGCGAAAAGTCCAATGCAGAGGCCTGCGAACGGCAGAGCCGACGCGGCCATCGTCTTGAGATCGCGGATACTGGCAACCCCGCGGTCGAAATAAATGTCGGCGTGGTCTGGATATATCCCATCGATGCGCCGTGTTACGAGCTTGTGGTTCCAGTAATACAACAGCGCGCTGAAAGCCGATATCGAGGCAAGCCCCAGCAGCCCGCGGATCACATCGCGATCTTCAATAACCCCAACATAGATTTCCTGCATTTGAGGGACGAAGGCGAGCAGATAGAGCGAGAAAAAGCCCGTCACCCACGGCGTTAGCACAACCGTTTGGTTGAGATAGCGAAGATAGCGCGGAGTTAGATATAAAAGCCGGTTTCTCCACCGGCTTATGAGGCGGGAGCCGGCCCCAAAAGTGAAGGCTCTGGCTTCAAAATAATTTGTGAGCACGATACTTCCCCCAACTCAAACGGCGAGCTTCACACCGCTATTCTGTGCCCTGCCGGTCTCCCTCGATAGGCTCGGCATCCTCAGACCTGGCGATCGCGCTCCTAAGGATTTCGAGATCCGCTTCCGAGTAGGCCAATATGTAAATTTTCTTCAAAGGCGTTTTGGGATGCTCTTTGAAAAATGCCAGGGCGCGCTTGACGAGCAGCGGAGCCACCTCGCTTACGGGATATTCGCCCTGCCCAGTTCCAAAGATTGGCACGAGCACCGAGCGGTAACGCTTCTCCCCGGCGATCGTCTCAAGGGCTTTATCCATCGCAAGCTCGACGTTGGCGAGCGAGGTCGACAAACCTACGCCAATCCCGCCGGCGACACTTGCTACGTGGAAAATCTGACGGACGTTGTGCGTTCTCTCGAGTTCGCCGGCCGTTGTTAGAAGAACGGTCCCAGGTTTGACGAAAGCCCGGTTCCCCATCTCGCGGGCAAGTGCTTTTCCGATCGTATCCTCTGCGATCGAATGTCCATCTTCATGCTTTTGGGCACCCAAGGTGCGGATCGTTGCCGATACCGAACGGCCGAAAAAGCGGTCCATCATCATGTCGGTGTTCTCGGAATTCACCCAAACGTCGGCATCTTTGATCGCCTTGATGTTTCCGGTCTTGATACCGAGAATGAGGGGCGCCTTGCCTTGGCTGGCTTTCACCCTGTATTCGAAAGTGCGCGAGTTCTCGTCGTTGAATTCCGCGCGGACGTTGCCGCGCTGGGCCATGAACCATTGGCCTGCGATTATAAGCTTCGGATCCTCGAACTCGCCACCGGTGAGCTTTTTGAAAAAGTCGTCGACATCGAACTCGACGATTTCAATATCTTCCCCATCCTCCTTGAGACCGCCGCCCTCGGTCTTTCTATCGGTTTTCCGAACCTCGGCGTAGTAAAGATAAATCCGTTCGCTTGCTCCGCCTGGAGACGAAAAGAACGTGGCGATTGGAGTTGCCTGGGTCAGAATGTATCCGGTCTCCTCCTCAACTTCGCGGATAAGGCACTGCATTGGGGTTTCCTCTGCATGCCCGGTCTCGGACGCGCGGATCATGCCCGCAACGGTTTCGATAACCCATCCCCGCCGCTGGCCCTTGTCGCGCGTGGGCAAGCGGAACTGATTGACCGCGATGACTTTCCGGCGCTCGGGATCGTAAAGGAGGGCGCCGACTGCATCTCCCCGCTCGAAGACAAAGAGCGGCCTCGGCGGGCTCATCTCGCCATTGAACTGCTCATAGGAGACCGTTACCTCGTCGACCTTGAAGAACGCGTCGAGCACCCTCTTGCTGCTGGAAATTTCTACGCGCCAGGGTTTTGTCTCTCTTGTCATATGAACCGCGCCTGTTGGGTGAGCACGAACTGCACGGCCGCATAATGGCATGCAGCCTGACCGGCGGCAACGCAACTGGGCCACACTGCGCAATCTTTTACTTCCGCGCGAATGGTTCGGCGTTGCTGCCGTCTGGCCTCGCTCGCGGGCATAAACCGGCGCGCACAAACGGCATCTGCGAAGTGCGCCGCGCAGATACGCCCAAGCTGAAGACGATAATGGCGCCCGAAGGCGCCCTTTCAACCGTCCAATCCCATTACGCGAGCCAGCGCTTCCTGCGCCGGTAATGCTTCACCTCGCGGAAGGATTTCCGCGCTCCGGCCGACATGCCGAGATAAAACTCCTTCACGTCCTCGTTCGCTTTGAGCGAGGCGGCGTCGCCGTCGAGCACGACGCGGCCGCTTTCAAGAATGTAGCCGTAGCGGGCGTGACGCAGCGCGATGTTGGTGTTCTGCTCGGCGACGAGCACGCTTAAGCCCTGCTCGCTATTCAACCGGCTCACGATCTCGAAAATCTCTTCGACAAGCTGCGGCGCAAGCCCCATCGACGGCTCGTCGAGCAAAATCATCTTCGGCCGGGACATCAGCGCGCGGCCTACGGCGGTCATTTGCTGCTCGCCGCCCGAGGTGTAGCCCGCTTGCGACTTGCGCCGCTCTTTGAGGCGCGGAAAATAAGTGTAAACAAGCTCCAAATCGCGTGCCACCGCGCGTCCGCCGTCGCGGCGCGTGTAGGCCCCCGTCAGCAAATTCTCCTCGACGGTCAGATGGCCGAAGCAGTGCCGCCCCTCCATCACCTGGATGCAGCCGCGCCGGACAAGCTCGTTCGGCGTCATCGCATGCACTGCAGCACCGTCGAAGACGATCGAGCCTTTGGTGACATCGCCGCGTTCCGCGCTCAGCAAGTTCGAGATCGCCTTCAGCGTGGTGGTCTTGCCTGCGCCATTGGCCCCAAGCAGCGCAACGAACCCGCCCTTGGGCACCGCAAGCGAGACCCCCTTCAACACGAGGATCACGTGGTCGTAAATGACCTCGATATTGTTGACGGCAAGAATAGGCGGCGCAGTGTCCGGCGCTTCTATGGTATTTGCGGGCTCAGTCATTCGGCAACGCGTTCCTTCGCCTGAACAAGTCCCCCCTCACCCTGTCCCTCTCCCCGTTGGGGCGAGGGGACGCTGTCACCCTCTCCCCAAGGTAAGAGGGCCGCAGTCAACTCCCTCTCCCCATTGGGGAGAGGGTTGGGGTGAGGGGGTCTTCGCTTCTTCCCAGTCACACCCGCCCGCTCATTTGCAATCGCGCGGCGTGACGTTGTTCTCCTTGGCGTATTGCTCGCTGTCGGCCTGGATCAGCGGATCGATCACCTCGCGGTCGCTATCGTAATAGCCGCTGACGAGCTTCCACTTGCCGGCGGTAGCGTCCCACTGCTGGATCGCTCCGCGTGCCGGACCTTCATGGTTCGCGCAGGTGACTTTGACCGGCTCGACCAGCCCGTCGAATCCAATCGCTTTCAGCCGGCCGGCTGTAATGTCGAGAGCCTCCAAACCGTCGCGAACCATCTCGCCCGTAACCTCCTTGGTCTTATGCAGCTCTTGAGCCTTGGCGATGGCTTCGGCGGTGTACATGGCGGTCACAAGGCCGCGATTGTAAAGAACTTCGCCCATGCGGTCCTTGAAGGACGGGTCGACGGCCTTTCCGGCATCGTAGACGTATTTCAGCACGTCCTTGTGCACCTGGAAGCCGGCGCCCGGCGCATGGAAGGCGCTGCCGAGATAGCCGTTGGCTTCGGCACCGGCCGGTTTCACGTCGTTCTCAGAGCTCGACCACCAGTTGCCGATGAAATGATCCATCGGGAAGCGGATGCCCGCGGCTTCCTTGATCGAGACCTGGTTCATCACGCCGTAGCCCCAGAGCAGCACCCAATCGGGCCGGTCGCGGCGGATTTGCAGCCACGTTGCCTTTTGCTCGTTGCCGGGCGCATCGACGGGATAAGAGCTGAACTCGAAGCCGTGCTTCTTCGAAAGCGCAGTCAGCGTCGGGATCGGCTCCTTGCCATAAGCATTGTTCAAATAAACAAGGGCGATCTTCTTGCCCTTGAGCTTGTCCATGCCGCCTTCCTTCTCGCCCATATATTTGACGATCACCGAAGCCGCCGACCAATAGTTGACCGGAAAGTTGAACACCCAAGGGAAGATCCGGCCGTTCGCAACTGAGGTGCGGCCGTAGGCCGAAGTCAGAAGCGGAATTTTGTCGACCGGTGCCTTAGGGATCAGCGCATAGCTGATGCCGGTCGAGACCGGATTGACGATCAGCGCGCCCTGCTTGGTTTTCTCGTAGCACTCGACGCCAAGCTTGTTATCGTAGCTCGTTTCGCAAGGCGTGACCTTGATCTTGACGCCGCCGATGCCGCCGTCGCGCTCGTTCAAAAGCGTAAGGTAATCCGAGAAGCCGTTCCAGAACGGAATGCCGTTCGGCGCGTAGGCGCCCGTGCGGTATTCGAAGGCCGGGACGATAAGCTCGGCCGCGTTGACGGCCGGTGCAGCGGCAAGCGCGCTTACGAGTACGCCCGCGGCCAGCTTCTTCGATAATGCCATGCAGTCCTCCCTTTTTTTAATATGGAAACGGCCAAAGCCGTAGCTTCTCACGCGTTGTCTGCCAGATTTTTGCGAGGCCATGCGGCTCCGCGATGAGAAAGAAGACGATCAGAATGCCCATGGTGAGGATTTCGGCGTGCTTTGCCTCCGACGGGACAATGCCGAACCAATCGACGAGCACGACGCTGAGGAGCAACGGCAGCAGCACAAGAAAGCCAGCGCCAAGGAAAGAGCCAAGAACCGTGCCAAGCCCTCCGATGATGACCATGAACAGAACCAGAAACGACTGGTTGATGCCGAAACTCGAAGAGGGCTCGACGCTCGACAGCCAAAGCCCGAACATCATGGCGCCCGCGATCCCGATGTAGAACGAGGAGACCGCAAACGCCGACAATTTTGCGTATAGCGGCCGGATGCCGATCAGCTCGGCGGCAATATCCATGTCGCGGATCGCCATCCAGGCCCGGCCAGTGTTGGTCCGGCTGAAGTTCTTGGCGATGAGCGCGAAGACGGCGACGAAGGTCAAAGCGAAGAGATATTGCGCCGTCCCGGAAATGGCGCCGCCCGTCACTTGGTAGCCTAAAATTGTGCGCCCAGGCATCTGGATCTGCCCGGACGCGTTGTAGTTCGTGAACCAGGGCACCCGCGTCACGAGCCAGACGATGAAGAACTGCGCGGCAAGCGTCGCGACCGCGAGATAAAACCCTTTGATGCGCAAAGACGGGATGCCGAAGGCGAGGCCTACGATTGCGGTGCAAAGCCCTGCAGCGAGGAACACGAAGACAAGGTTCAGTTCTGGAAAAGCGGTGGTGATTTTGTAAGCCGAGTACGCTCCTGCCGCGAGAAATCCGCCTGTACCGAGCGAGAGCTGTCCGCAATATCCCGTAAGAATATTGAGACCCATGGCGGCCATGGCATAGGCGAGAAATGGAATTGCGACCGCACTGAGCCAAAAATCGGTCAGGAAAAACGGCACGACGAGATAGGCGATAGCGAGAATAGCAAAAACAAGCGTGCGGTCTTCCCTAAGCGGAAGGATCGCCATGTCGCTTGCATAGCTCGTTTTGAGCTGGCCTGCTTCGCGGTAGAACATGATGGTTAGGCCGCTCCTCTACTGCGAGGAAGTCCCCCCTCACCCCAACCCTCTCCCCAAGGGGAGAGGGAGTTGACTGCGGTCCTCTCACCTTGCGGAGAGGGTGCAACAGCGTCCCCTCGCCCCAACGGAGAGAGGGTTGGGGTGAGGGAATCTTCGCTTTTTCCGTCTAAATAGAACATACGTTCAAATCCGCTCGATGATTTTTTCGCCGAAGAGGCCCTGCGGCCGAACCAGCAAAAACACAAGAGCCAGCACATAAGCGAACCAGTTCTCGATCGCGCCGCCGATGATGGGCCCTGCGTAGATTTCCGCCAGCTTTTCGCCGACGCCAATGATAAGGCCGCCAACGATTGCACCCGGCACGCTCGTAAAGCCGCCAAGAATGAGCACCGGCAATGCCTTGAGCGCGATGAGAGACAGCGAGAACTGAACGCCGGATTTGGCCCCCCACATGATGCCGGCCACCAGCGCGACAACACCCGCCACCGACCAGACGATCACCCAGATGGTGGACAGCGAAATGCCGACCGAAAGCGCGGCCTGATGATCGTCGGCGACAGCCCGTAGCGCGCGGCCCGTCCGGGTGCGCTGAAAGAAGATCGCCAGCGCCGCAACAAGCGCCGCCGCCGTTGCTGCGGCGACGATCTCGATCCGCTCGATGTAGATATTGAAATTGTCGAGCAGCCAATTGTTGGCGCCCTCGGGCAGGCCGAGATCGAGAACCTTCACGTCCGGCCCCCAAATGATGTCGCCGAGCCCTTCGAGAATGTAGGCGAGCCCGAGCGTCGCCATGAACAGGACGATCGGCTCCTGGTTGACGAGCCGGCGCAAGATCGCCCACTCGACGAGGTAGGCGAGCGCGATCATGACGATCACTGTGAGCGGGATCGCGCCCCAAACCGGCACATGATATTCGTTCATGAGGCCCGTAAGCGTGAGCGCCGCGAACAGGGCCATTACCCCTTGCGCGAAGTTGAACACGCCGCTCGCCTTGTAGATCAGCACGAAGCCCAGCGCGACCAGCGAATACATCACGCCCGTCAGCAAGCCGCTGATTACCGTCTCCGCGAAAAAGGTCATTCGGAAGACCCCCGCACCCCAGCCCCACTCCCGCGAGGGGCGAGGGGAATACCCCGTTCCACGCTCTCCACCTCACCATTCCGAGCTCTCCGGTGCAACAGCGTCCCTTCTCCCCTTGCGGGAGAAGGACAGGATGAGGGGGCTCTTTGGAAATCGCGCTCGGCTTTCATGCGGAGGCCTCACCCGTTGGGACGCCGAGATAGGCGTCGATGACGTCGCGGCTGGCTTGCACCTCCGCTGGCGGACCGTCCGCGATCTTGCGGCCATAATCGAGCACCACGACGCGGTCCGAAAGGTCCATCACCACGCCCATGTCGTGCTCGATCAGCGCGATCGTCGTTCCGAACTGTTCGTTCACGTCGATGATGAAGCGGGACATATCCTCTTTTTCTTCCACGTTCATGCCGGCCATCGGCTCGTCGAGCAGTAAAAGCTCCGGCTCCATGGCAAGCGCCCGCCCGAGCTCCACACGCTTTTGCAAGCCATAGGGGAGCTTGCCGACGGGAGTCTTGCGGATATGCTCGATGCGCAGGAAATCGATGATGTCCTCGACGGCGTGGCGGTGACGGATCTCCTCGCGCTGCGCCGGCCCCCAATAGAGCGCGTGCCAGAACAGTCCGCGCCGCATTTTCAGAATGCGCCCCGCCATCAGATTGTCGAGCGTGCTCATGCCCTTGAAGAGAGCCACATTCTGGAACGTGCGGGCGATACCTTGCGCTGCGGCCTGGTACGGGCGCATGCGCCGGCGCTTCTTGCCCTTGAACGTGATCAGCCCCGACTGCGGGTGATAAAAGCCGTTGATCACGTTCAGCATCGAGGTTTTGCCCGCGCCGTTCGGGCCAATGATGGCGCGGATCTCGCCCTTACGGATGTCGAAGCTGATCGAGTTCAGCGCGCGCACCCCGCCAAAGCTCAGCGTGATGTTATCGACCGAGAGCAGGACTTCGTCGAATCGGCGCCCGCGGGCCGGTACTGCGCCTGGGGCAATTGCGGATGCGGCAACGAGAGCTGGCGCGTTCATTCGGCAGCCTCCAGATGAGGTGCGAGCGGCGCGGCTAAGAGCGGCGTCCCTTGGGCCGAATAGGCCGGCATATCGGCGATCTGAACAGTGGCCTCGATCACCCCTTTGCGGCCGTCCTCGAATGTCACCGCGGTTGCGATGTGCTTTTCGGCGGAGCCATCGTAAAGGCCAGCGACGAGGGGGGCGTAGCGCTCGGCAATAAAGCCGCGGCGCACTTTTTGCGTGCGGGTCAGCTCGCCGTCGTCGGCGTCGAGCTCCTTATGCAGAATGAGGAACCTGCGAATCTGCGCACCGGCAAGCAAGGGCTCCTTCGCAAGGCTGCGGTTCACTTCGCCGACATGGGCGCGGATCATCTCGTAGACGCGAGGGTTGGCGGCAAGCTCCTGATAGCTCGCATAGGTGACGTTATTGCGCTCCGCCCAGTTGCCGACGGACAGCAGATCGATGTTGATGAAGGCTGCGGCAAAATCCCGTCCGTCTCCGAAGACTACGGCCTCCTTGATATTCGGATAAAATTTGAGCTTGTTCTCGATATATTTGGGCGGAAGCATCGAACCATCGTTAAGCCGGCCCACATCTTTCGCCCGGTCGATGATTTTCAGCGTGCCATCCGGCTCGATAATGCCCGCGTCGCCGGTCTTCACCCAACCATCGGCGGTCTTGGTATTTTGCGTGGCCTCATCGTTTTTGAAATAGCGGACGAAAACGCCGGGCCCGCAATATTCAACCTCGCCGGTAGCCGAAACGCGGACCTCGACGCCCGGCGCCGGCTTGCCCACCGTGTCGGCGCCGATCTCGCCATCCGATTGCAGCGTAACGTAAACGCTGGCTTCGGTCTGGCCGTAGAACTGCTTCAGATTCAGCCCGAGCGACCGGTAGAAGCGGAAGATTTCAGGGCCGATCGCTTCTCCCGCCGTATAAGCGACACGGGTCCGCGTCAGCCCGAGGCGATTCTTGATGGGCCCGTAAACGAGAATGCGTCCGAGGAAGTAAACCGCGCGCGAGAAGGGCGAAACGCGCTCGCCGTTCAAGATGGGTTCGCCCGAGCGCTTGGCAACGCCCATAAAGCTCTTGAATAGGGTGCGTTTGGTCCAGCCCGCATCCTCCATGCGCACCATGATAGAGGTCAGAAGGTTCTCGTAAACGCGGGGCGGCGCAAAGAAATAGGTTGGGCCGATCTCGCGGCGGTCCTCAGCCACGGTCTGCGGGCTTTCCGGGCACGCGACGCAGAACCCCGCCATGAGCGCTTGCCCGTAGCTGAAAATGTGATCGCCGACCCAAGCCATCGGCAGATAGGCGATGATCTCGTCGCGCTCGGTAATTTTATCGAATTTATTCGCATTGCGCGCGGTGATGAGCACGTTGTCGTGACTCAAGACCACGCCCTTGGGCTGGCCGGTCGTGCCCGACGTATAAAGGATCACGCTTGGATCGCTGCCCTGGCCCGTAGCGACGTCCACGAGCCATGCGTCCGCAAGCTTGGGATCGCGCTTCAGGGCCTCGCGCCCCTCGGCGGCGACGCTCTCGAAGCTCCTGACGCGCCCCGGCTCATAATCGCGCAAACCCCTCGGCTCGTCGTAAACGATGCGATGCAGCCGGGGCGCCTCGTCCGCGATGGAAAGCAGCTTGTCCACTTGCTCCTGGTTCTGGGCTACCGCCAGCTTGGCTTCCGAATGCGCGAGCACAAAGGCAAGCTCCTGCGCCACCGCATCCTGATACATCGGCACCGGGATCGCGCCGAGGCTCTGCGCCGCCATCATAGACCAATAAAGCCGCGGCCGGTTATCGCCAACGATCGCAATCGTATCGCCGCGCCGCACGCCAAGAAGGCTCAGGCCGAGAGCGAAAGCCCGCACCTCGTCCAGAGCCTCAGCCCACGTCCAGGTCTGCCAAATCCCCAAATCCTTCAGCCGGATGGCAGGCCGCTTCGCAAATGCCCTTGCATTATGAAGCAGCACTTTCGGCAGGGTGTCCGGCATTCTGTGAACGCAACTCTCTTGAGTGTTGGCAGCGGGCGGACATTAGCAACTCCGTGGCAGTTCCGCCATTTAGCCGAACTGCTAATGCGTCTTGCCCCCGGCATTGACACGCCTCGCGCCTACGGCGCTTGCCGCAGAGAGCTGCCGAAGAAACAAGCTGTTAAGTTGCGCTGTAGCCGGATATAGTATGACCGGCCTCCGCAGTTCCGCACCGGCAAAGGTTTTTTCATGATTAGACGTGCCGTTTTCCTGCTCCTCGCCGCCTGTTCCCTGGCCGCGCCTGCTCTCGCCTGCATGGAGCCACCGGAATCGACCCACCAGCGCGAGATCTACCTCCTCGATCGGGGGATCGAGACGTCCAAGCGGGACGCCGGCGTGCTTGCCAAAGCCAAAGAGCTGCGCGCCCGGGCGGATGCCGCCTTCAAAGCCGGCAAGATCGGCGAGGCGCGGGAGTACCGGCATTCCGCTTTGATCCAGATCGGATATAAGGTGGAAGCGGCGCACGCTCGAGAAACTGGCACTCCGGGCGTTGCCATCGCGCCATCGCCGCCGAAAGGCCTGCCCGCAGACGGCCAGGCGATAGCACCGCACGGCTGCAGCGGCGGCCGCACCACTTGGATCCCGCCTGCCGAGTAGTCCGCTGCGCGGGCCCCGCTTGTCCGTTTACGCTCGCATGTCGAACAGGAGGATTTCGGCATCCTCCCCGGCGAGGACGGCAATTGCGGCCTCATCTTTTAGCGCCGCGCCGTCTCCTGCGTTCAAGACATGGCCGCCAAGCGCGCACGCGCCGCGGGCGATTTGCAGCCACGCGATGCGGCCGGCGCCGAGCGGGTGCGAAACCTGCTCCGCCTTTCTCAGCCGGGCCACATAAAGATCGGCGTCCTGGTGAACAGTGACCGAGCCCTCGCGCCCGTTCCGCGATGCAACGAGGTTCAGCCCGTCCTGCCAGCGCGAAAAGCTTTTCTGCTCGTATCCCGGCTGAATGCCGAAGGCTTCCGGCCGTATCCAGATTTGCAGGAAATGCACCGGCTCCGTCTTCGAAGGGTTGAACTCGCTATGCTCGATGCCGGTGCCTGCGCTCATGCGCTGCACATCGCCCGCGCGGATCACCGAGCCCGTGCCGAGGCTGTCCCTGTGTTCGAGCGCGCCTTCGAGAACGTAAGATATAATCTCCATATTATCGTGCGCATGGCGGGGGAAGCCCTCGCCCGGCGCGACGCGGTCCTCGTTGACGACGCGTAAAGGGCCGAAGCCCATATGTGCCGGGTCGTAATAATGGCCGAAGGAGAAGCTGTGCCGGCTGTCGAGCCAGCCGGTTTGCGTTCTGCCCCGGTCTTCGCTTTTGCGGATTTCGATCATGCCACGCTCCTTCCGAAGCCGATGTCTCACCGGCAAGGTGGGGCGTGCAACGCCGCCGGCAAGGCTGAATGCGCCAACGTCCCGGACGGGGTCCGGTTCCAGGGCGCCGCTGCCATCGCCATTGGTGCCATCGGCGAAAGTTAACCCAAACAGGCAATGTGGCGCCTCGAACGCATGGAACCCAGCTTGCCTGCTCACTTCTCGCGGATGACCGCCCCGGCGGCGTCTTTGTAAATGAACTTGCTGCCGGCCACGCCTTCGCCCAGCTCGATCGCGATGCTGGCGAAGCCGCTTTTACCGTTCACGATTTTTCCATCCGGAGCCACGTAGTCGATCTGGACGACATCGCCTTTGATATCGTAAGTGAGGCGGGTCCAAATCTGCTCCAGCGGCGTTACGGTTGCACTACCGGCGATAGGCCGGAAGAGCACCGGGCGGTCCAGCGCATCGTATTCGACCGATTCCTCGGGAAAACCATCCAACCCCGCCACGGGCTCGTCATTAACCCCGAAGAACGAACGCCGCGTTGGGTGACCGCGAGCATCGAAGGTCTGCTCGATCCGGGCGAACCCGCCCGAGCCGATTGCCGCGAGAGCCGCCTTGTCAAGCGCGCCCGAAAGCACGAGATCGTGCCTTTCGCCAAACAAGTCCGCGATAAGGTCGGTCTTCAAGAGGCGATTTGCGCGTAGCACCGGCTTCCCGTTCCGGTCGAAATACCGTGCCTCGATCATTCTGCCGAGCCCGTCCCACTTCGATGTAGCGTGCGCGAGACCAATGGCGTTCTCCGCAAGCTGGCCATCGGCGCCGTAAAAGTCTTGCTCGATAGTGTTTCCGCGCTCGTCGTAAAGCCAGATCACACGCGCCGCGCCCAAGTCTTTCTGCAACGCGGGTTTGCCATCGATGCCGAAATAGGTGTTCTCCACGTTGTTGCCGCGCGCGTCAAAGGCCGAGGCAATACGCGCGAGGCCCACGGCCTTGCGCAGCGCGGGCTTGCCATCCGTGCCGAAATAGACTTGTTCCACCATATTGCCGCGGGCGTCGTAGGCCGAGGTCAGCCGCGCGACGCCCAAGTCCTTACGCAGCGTGGGCTTGCCATCGGTGCCGAAATAGGCATTCTCCACATTGTTTCCGCGGGCATCGTAGGCCGACGTAATCCGCGCGACGCCCCAGTCCTTGCGCAGCGCCGGCTGGCCGTCGGCGCCGAAATAGGCGTTCTCCACCGCATTGCCGCGGGCATCGTGGGCGTTAGTCACCCGTGCGATGCCCACGTCTTTGCGCAGCGCGGGCTGCCCGTCGATGCCGAAATAGGCTTGCTCCGCGGCATTGCCTCGGGCGTCGTAGACGAAAGTCACCCGCGCGACGCCCCAGTCCTTGTGCAGCGCGGGTTTACCATTCGTGCCGAAATAGGCTTGCTCCACGCTATTGCCGCGCGCGTCGTAGACCCAAGTCATGCGCGCGACGCCCCAGTCCTTGCGCAGCGCGGGTTTACCATCCGTGCCGAAATAGGCTTGCTCCACGTTATTGCCGCGCGCGTCGTAGACTGAGGTCCCCCGCGAGAAGCCCAAATCCTTGCGCAGCGCGGGCTGCCCGTCGATGCCGAAATAGGCGTTCTCCACCGCATTGCCGCGGGCGTCGTAGACGTTCGTTACCCGCGCCACGCCCCAGTCCTTGCGCAACGCTGGGCGGCCCTCCTCGTCCTCATATCGCGTGGCGCTAATGCGGCCATCGCCGTCCCGCTCGAATACCACACGGGCGAAGTGCAAATCGTTCTGAGCTAGCCCCCCCGTCTTTGTCCGCCATTCTGCGTCGATCAGCCTGCCCATTGGATCGTAGGACCGGCGAACCTCGGCCACGCCGCTCTTTTCGATCAAAGTATCGCTTACGCTATCGAGGTTGCGTACGCTGATCGCAAGTCCTGCAGCCGAATAGCGGTAGGTTCGCCCATAGGCCCCGGTCGCGTCGGCAATAGTTGCCCCGCCGCCAACCGGTTCGAACGATCGCTCGATCACGAGCCCCGTTCCGTCGAACGTCAGCCGGTGCTGCCCGACGGAGCCGCGCCTGCCCGACTGGTCTCCTGCGACGCTGGCCAGAGACATGCCGCCCGCCGCTTGGCTTTCGGCCTCACCGAGATCGCGCTCGAACAGCATCACGCCATGGCGTTTATCCTCGGAAAAGCGATATTGAAGCTGGCGCAAGGACCGGCCGGTGCCGGTGAACATTTTAACCGCGCTCAGCGTGCCGTCTTCGCGATAGTCGAAGGTCCAACGGGCTGCATCTTTCGTCCAGGGCTCGCCTTCGTAAAGCGTCTCTGTCGCGGAGGAAAGGGAGCCAGAGCCGTTGAGCCGGGCGAGTTCGAGGACCCGGCCTGCGCGTTTGGTCACCCGGTACACCTTGTTCAGGTGCGCAGCGGTGGATTCGCCGATGGAGCCCTCGCCAACCGGTACGCCCCACCGTTCGCTGTAATTGGCGTAGAGCTCCGTTTTCAGCCGGATGTAGCTGTCCCAGTACCAAAGGCCCGCGGCGGCAACCACGGCGAGGAAAGCCGCCGATAGCGCTCCAGTCGTGCGCTGGCGCGCCCGGCGCTGATGCGCCTCGCGCTGGGCTAGGTCGTCGAAGCGGCAGCCGAGCGCAGCCGCTGCGATCCGGAAGATTGCCCGCTCTTCGGTTTTTGCCGGACTTTCGCCCTCAACCGGCCGGACGTCTGCCGCTAATGGTTCCTTCGCTTCCCAAAACGTCTCGATCGTGCCATCCGGCAGAGTGCGTTCGGCCTTCCGGCGCAGAAGCTCCGGCGGAAACGCTTGCTCCGGGGTGCCGGAAATGAGCACCGGGATGATCTTGTCGCCCTTGCCCATTTCGTGGAAGAGTTCAATTTCGCGGCGCACCCACCTTGAGGCGGACGTATCCTGGGAGCAAATCACAATGAGCAAATCTGAATTGTGCAGCGCCTGCCGGATCTGATCGCTGAGATCGCCAGAGGCGGGGATTTCGTCCTCGTCCCGGAAGATCGTGCCGAGCCTGTCCGGATAACCTTGCTTTCTCAGCGAGCTGGGTGTCCGGAATGCCTCCAAGCGCCGCATGATTTCCATCGCCCAATAGCGATCGTGCGGCAAGTGGCGATAGCTGATGAAACCGGCATACCGGATTGCTGAAGCTGCTTGAGGCATACAGAAACACTCCCCGCCAATCGCCTACGCATCTATAAATATCAAAAAATTAGATCTGTCTGTCGTTAGTGAGCGGGTTGGATTTTGGGGTGTAGCAGCTCGCCAGCTATGTATTTGCATTTCAGATACTTAGGATAGCCATCGGTGCCGGACGCTTGCCGCGTCAAAGTGTCCGATGCCGTCCGGCAACAGCTTGGCCGGCAAATGACGGGCTATGGCCCGGCGGCTTTCGAGGCGAAGCGGTCGCCGGGCCAATTCTTCGGCGAGACTCGGCAAATTACCTGCCTCCCCAGCGGAACGAGTTCCATCGCGTCAGCCGCACTCATCATCACAGCATTTGAAACCCCCCGCCTCCGGCCTGTATGATGGCCCGATTCGCGCCGCCCTCCCCTGGGCGGCCCCATAGAGCGGAGCGGCATTGATGAAACCCATCGAACAGCGGATTGCGGAAGAGCTTGGCGTGCGGACGGCCCAAGTCCAGGCGGCGATTGAGCTTTTGGACGGCGGCTCGACGGTGCCGTTCATCGCGCGCTACCGCAAGGAAGCCACGGGCATGCTCGACGACGCGCAGCTGCGCACGCTGGAGGAACGGCTCGGCTACCTGCGCGAGATGGAGGAGCGGCGCACCGCGATCCTCGACAGCATCCGCGAGCAGGGCAAGCTCGACGATGCGCTCGAAGCGCAGATCATGGCAGCGGAAACCAAGGCGCGGCTGGAGGACATCTACCTGCCCTATAAGCCGAAGCGGCGCACCAAGGCGCAGATCGCGAAGGAGGCCGGGCTTGAGCCGCTGGCGCTGGCGCTGCTTACCGATCCCACCAAGCTGCCCGACGCGCTGGCGGCCACGTTCATCGACGCGGAGAAGGGCGTGGCCGACGCGCCGGCCGCGCTCGAGGGCGCGCGCGCGATCCTGGTCGAGCGCTTTGCCGAGGACGCGGACCTTATCGGCAATTTGCGCGAGGAAATGTGGGGACGCGGCCGGCTCGCGGCGAAGGTGAAGGAAGAGAAGAAGGCCGAGGGCGCGAAATTCGCCGATTATTTCGATACCGCCGAGCCGCTCGCAAAAATGCCGGCGCACCGCATCCTCGCGATGTTCCGTGGCGAGAAGGAAGGGGTGCTCGACCTCAACTTCGAGCCGGAGGATCCGGCGCAGGCGCAAAGCGGGCCGAGCCTTTACGAGCAGCGCATCGCGCGCAAATTCAACGTCGCCGACCGGGGCCGGCCGGCCGATAAATGGCTCAGCGACACAGTGCGCTGGGCCTGGCGCACGCGCGTGCAGGGGCATCTTGCCGTGGATTTGCGCATGCGGATGTGGCAGGCGGCGGAGGACGAAGCCGTGCGCGTGTTTGCGAGCAATTTGCGCGATCTTCTGCTTGCGGCGCCGGCCGGCACGCGTGCGACCATGGGCCTCGATCCGGGCTTCCGCACCGGCGTGAAGGTCGCGGTGGTGGATGCCACCGGCAAGGTCGCGGCGACGACGGCGATCTATCCGCATGAGCCGAAGAAGCAATGGACGGAGTCGCTCGCGATCCTCGGCCGGCTCTGCAAGGAGCATAAGGTCGAGCTGATCGCCATCGGCAACGGCACCGCCTCGCGCGAGACCGATAAGCTCGCCGCCGAGCTGATTGCGCTGGCGCCGGAGCTGAAGCTCACGAAAATCGTGGTGTCGGAAGCGGGCGCGTCTGTTTACTCGGCGAGCGCCTACGCGAGCGCGGAGCTGCCGGAGCTCGACGTTAGCTTGCGCGGCGCGGTTTCGATCGCGCGCCGGCTGCAAGACCCGCTGGCCGAGCTTGTGAAGATCGATCCGAAATCCATCGGCGTCGGCCAATATCAGCACGACATCGCCGAAACGAAGCTCTCGCGCTCGCTCGACGCGGTGGTCGAGGATTGCGTGAATGCGGTCGGCGTGGACGTGAACACGGCGTCGGCGCCCTTGCTCGCGCGGGTGTCCGGCATCAGCGAAAGCCTCGCCAAGAACATCGTTGCGTATCGCGATACGAAGGGTGCGTTCAAGAAGCGCGCCGAGCTGCAGGAGGTGCCGCGGCTTGGGCCGAAAGCCTTCGAGCAGGCGGCGGGTTTCTTACGCATCCCCAACGGCGACGATCCGCTCGACGCGTCCGCCGTGCATCCCGAGGCCTATCCGGTGGTGCGCAAGATCGTGAAGGCGGCCAAGACCGACATTAAAAAGTTGATCGGCAACGCGCCCATCCTGCGCGGGCTGGCGCCGAAGGAGTTCGTGGACGAAAGCTTCGGCCTGCCCACTGTGACCGACATTCTGCGCGAGCTGGAGAAGCCCGGCCGCGATCCGCGCCCCGCCTTCAAAACCGCGACCTTCCAGGAGGGCGTAGAAACGATCTCCGATCTCAAGCCCGGCATGGTGCTCGAAGGCGTGGTGACGAATGTGGCCGCGTTCGGCGCGTTCGTGGATATCGGCGTGCATCAGGACGGGCTCGTGCATGTGTCCGCCATGTCGAAGACCTTCGTGAAGGACCCGCGCGAGGTGGCCAAGCCCGGCGATATCGTGCGCGTGAAGGTGATGGAGGTCGATAAGCCGAGGAAGCGCATCTCGCTCAGCATGCGGCTCGACGATCAGCCGGGCGTGGATGGCAAGCCGCAAGCCGGCGCGCCGAAGGGGCAGGTGCCGCAGAAGAAGATGAGCGCGGCACCGAAGGACAACCGGCCCGAGGCCGGCGGCGGGGCTTTCGCCGACGCCTTCCGCCGCGCAGGGCTAAGCGGCACCAAGTAAAGGGAGCCATGGCAAACAGAATTGATATGGAGCCTGACCCAAATTGGGCGCGACTTCAGGCTTGCTTCAACTCATTAACTCGTTACATTGTGCCGTTGTTTCTGAGGGATCGTCGGGGTGCATTACATTCGCATGGAACAGGACTTCTTGTATCCACCACCTCGCGCGTATTTCTTATATCAGCGGCCCATGTTCTCGATAAACTGCGTGACAACGACGTTTGCTTTTACGCAGGCGAGCGTGTCCTCCGCAACGTGACAGGAGAATTCCGTGTCACGAGCAACATTCCAGGCAAGGCTCAAAAGTATGATCGAATTGATGTGGGGGTCTGCATGCTTCAGGGCGAATACCTGCCGCCATATCCAGACCTTGACAAAGTCGCACTACCGATCACGGCGCTAAGGCCGCTTGCATACCCCAGGGAACACAAACAGTATCTGTTTACTGGGTTTCCCGCATCAAAGTCCAAGGTGAACCCACACCGCCATGTCATGGAGACTAAGCCGTACGGCACCAGGCTGATGTCAGCCTCGAAGGAAGGTTATGAAAAAGTGGGCTATGACCCACGCAGCCACATTGTTATGCCCTTTAATCATCGTAAAGCTCACCGAAGGAACGGAACGATTAAGCTTCCGGACCAGTGGGGCATTAGCGGATCACCTCTTTGGTCGCTTTACGATGAAGTCAACGATAATGATTCCGCAAACAACACCGTGGTTGGCATAGTTACAGAGTATCACAAGGATAAGTGTCTTTTGGTAGCAAGTGATATCGCAGCAGCGATATTGTTGATAAATGAATTCAACTAACAAGGGCGCCTTCTGCCCGGCGATATCGTTTCTCAACGCTGGAGTTTAGCCTCGCGGAGGCGGGTCCGGGAATGACGGTCGCAAACCTCCGGCGAAGCACCCCCTCGATTTCTTCGCACGCTTGAAGGCGGAAAAGCGAAGCCCGCTTTTGGCTGGCCTTCTTCCACTTGCCGCCGCGGGCTGGAAGACGATTTTCCAGAACGAAGGCGACTCCGGAGAAGTATTTCGCCTAAGCCGCTGAAAAAGCGCAAGATATTTAATATGGCACAGTCATTGCTGATGCACCTCCGGGACCGGGAGAATAACGGTCTCCTATAAAAGCAAGGAGGAGCGCTGCTGATGGCCGAAACATTTTATGATGTTCTGCGGCGGCAAGGTATCTCGCGACGCAGTTTCGTGAAATTCTGTAGTCTTACTGCAGCCTCGCTGGGGCTTGGCCCCGAGATGGCTCCGCGCATGGCTCATGCGCTCGAGACCAAGCCGCGGGTGCCTGTCCTTTGGCTGCACGGGCTTGAGTGCACGTGCTGCTCGGAGGCCTTCGTCCGCTCGGCTCACCCGCTTGCGTCGGACGTGATCCTGTCCATGATCTCGCTCGACTACGACGACACCATCATGGCGTCGGCAGGCCACCAAGCCGAAGCTATCGTCGATGAAATCGTCAACAAATATAAGGGCGAATACATCCTCGCGTGCGAAGGCAACCCGCCGCTGAACGAAGACGGCATGTACTGCATCATCGGTGGCAAGCCTTACCTCGAACAATTGAAAATGGCGGCGAGCAATTGCAAGGCCATCATCTCCTGGGGCTCGTGCGCTTCATGGGGCTGCGTCCAGGCCGCGCACCCGAACCCGACGCAGGCCGTACCGATCCACAAGGTGATCCGCGACAAGCCGATCATCAAAGTGCCGGGCTGCCCGCCGATCCCCGAGGTCATGACGGCCGTCATAACCTATCTTATCACCTTCGAACGGCTTCCCGAACTCGACCGGCAAGGCCGCCCGAAGATGTTCTACAGCCAGCGGATTCACGACAAGTGCTATAGGCGCCCGCATTTCGACGCCGGCCAGTTCGTCGAGGCATGGGACGACGAAGGCGCCCGCAAAGGCTACTGCCTCTACAAAATGGGCTGCAAAGGACCGACGACCTACAATGCCTGCTCCACCGTGCGCTGGAACGGCGGCGTGTCCTTCCCCATCCAGTCCGGCCACGGCTGCATCGGCTGCTCGGAGGACGGCTTCTGGGATAACGGCTCCTTTTACAGCCGTCTGACCGACATCAATCAATTCGGCATCGAAGCGAACGCCGACCGGGTGGGAACTGTCGCCGCCGGAGCGGTTGGCGCCGCGATTGCCGCGCATGCCGCGATAACTGCCGTGAAACGGGCACGCGATAAGGGAGGAGAGCAATAGTGACGATTCAAACGCCGAACGGCTTTACGCTCGACAACAGCGGCAAGCGCGTTGTCGTCGATCCCGTCACGCGCATCGAAGGACATATGCGCTGCGAGGTCAATATCGACGATAGCAACACGATCCGCAACGCAGTTTCGACCGGCACCATGTGGCGCGGGCTCGAGGTGATCCTGAAGGGCCGCGATCCGCGCGATGCCTGGGCGTTCACCCAGCGCATTTGCGGCGTCTGCACGGGCACGCATGCGCTCACCTCGGTGCGCGCGGTCGAGGATGCGCTCAAGATCGAAATCCCGGAAAATGCGAATACCATTCGCAACATCATGCAGCTCACACTGCAGGTTCACGATCACCTCGTGCACTTCTACCACCTGCACGCGCTCGACTGGGTGAACCCCGTGACCGCGCTTGCGGCCGATCCGAAAGCAACGAGCGAGCTGCAAAAGCAGGTCTCGCCGCATCACCCGAAATCCTCGCCGGGCTATTTCCGCGATGTGCAGAACAAGCTCAAGAAGTTCGTGGAAAGCGGGCAGCTTGGGCCATTCAAGAACGGCTACTGGACGAACCCGGCCTACTTGCTTCCGCCCGAAGCGAATCTGATGGCGGTGACGCATTATCTCGAGGCGCTCGACTTCCAGACGCACATCATGCGCATCCGCACCGTGTTCGGCGGCAAGGACCCGCATCCGAACTGGCTCGTCGGCGGCGTGCCCTGCGCCATCAATGTCGACGGCGTGGGCGCGGTTGGCGCCATCAATATGGAGCGTCTGAACTTCGTCAGATCGACCATCAACGAATCGATCGAGTTTGTCGAGAATGTGTACATTCCCGACCTGCTCGCGATCGCCTCGTTCTATAAGGGCTGGCTCTATGGAGGCGGCTTGTCCAGTAAGAATGTCCTCTCCTATGGCGACATCCCGGAGCACGCCAACGACTATTCAACCTCAAGCCTTTTGCTCCCAAGGGGCGCGGTTATAAACGGCAACCTCAAAGAGGTGCATCCGGTCGATCTGCGCGATCCCAACGAGATCCAGGAGTTCGTGCAGCATTCTTGGTACAAATACGCGGACGAGAAAAAGGGTCTGCATCCCTGGGATGGCGTCACTGAGCCGGCATTCAAGCTCGGGGCCAGCGGAAAGGGCACGCGCACGCATATCGAGGAGATCGACGAGAGCGCGAAATATTCCTGGATCAAAGCGCCGAGATGGAAGGGCCATGCGATGGAGGTCGGGCCGCTCGCCCGTTACATCGTCGGCTACGCATCGGGCAACAAGGAGATCACCGAGCAGATCAGCATGGTGCTCAAGACGCTCGATGTGCCGGTGGACGCGCTGTTCTCGACACTCGGCCGCACGGCGGCACGCGGTCTCGAATGCCAATGGGCGGCGCACAAGCTGAGCTATTTCATGGATAAGCTCATCGCGAACGTGAAAGCTGGCGACACGGCAACGGCCAATGTCGAGCGTTGGGACCCGAAGACCTGGCCGGGCGAGGTCAAGGGCGTCGGCTTTACCGAAGCGCCCCGAGGCGCGCTCGCGCATTGGATCAAGATCAAGGACACCAAGATCGACAATTACCAGTGCGTCGTGCCCACCACCTGGAACGGAAGCCCGCGCGACAACGAGGGTAATATCGGCGCCTTCGAAGCGTCCTTGATGAACACGAAAGTGGAGCGCGCGGAAGAGCCCGTCGAAATCCTGCGCACTTTGCACAGTTTCGATCCGTGCCTTGCCTGCTCGACCCACGTCATGAGCGAGGACGGGCAGGAATTGGCGCACGTAACGGTCCGCTAGGGGAGGCTGCTTCATGTCCACGCAATCAGCCTTTCAGCCCGCGGTCTACGTCTACGAAGGACCGCTCCGCCTCTGGCATTGGATCAATGCCCTCTCCATCGTGGTGCTTGCGACAACCGGCTACTTCATCGCCAGCCCGCTGCCGTCGGTGCCGGGCGAGGCCAGCGAGCATTTCCTTATGGGTTATATCCGCTTTGCCCATTTCGCCGCCGGATATGTGCTCATCGTTGGCTTCATCGGCCGCATTTACTGGGCGATGATGGGCAATTGGCACGCGCGCGAAATCTTCTTCCCACAATTCTTCAGCGGCAAGTGGTGGGCAGAAGTCGTGCACGAGATCAAGTGGTATGCCTTCCTCGCGAGGGAGCCCAAGAAATATGAAGGGCACAACCCGCTGGCGACGCTGGTGATGCACTTTGTGTTCGTCTGGGGCATTACCTTCATGATCTTCACCGGGCTAGCCCTTTACGGCGAGGGCGAAGGCATGGGGTCCTGGCAATACCGCTTTTTCTCAAGCTGGGTGATCCCGCTTTTTGGCAACAGCCAGAATGTGCACACCTACCACCATCTCGTCATGTGGGCGATCGTGCTCTTCGTGATGGTCCATATCTACGCGGCATTCCGCGAGGATGTCATGTCGCGCCAGAGCATCATCAGCACCATGATTTCCGGCTGGCGCACCTTCAAGGATACGCGCCCGGCCGAAGATCACCACGAAGACTGAGGACTACCGGAAGGCCCTACTCCCCGGCCTTCGAGAGGGCGCGGAATTTATTCGCGCCCTTTTTTGCGCGCGAATTACAGAAGCGCCAATCGGTGAAAAGATGCTTACCACATCAACACATTATCTGGTAACCTGCTTTCCGGAATTTGGGCGAGGAGTAGTTTAGTTCCAGGTTTCTCAGGAACTTAGTGAGTCCGGCTTTTTTGGCCCGCAGCTTGCAGAGAGAAACGGCGGACCACTCGCCGGAAAAAAAAGAGTGGCCAAAGGGAGGTAAAGTGCGAGCTCTAGTCCTGGGCATCGGGAATTTATTGTGGGCGGACGAGGGCTTTGGGGTTCGCGCCGTCGAGGAGCTGCATCGCCTCTACGAGTTTCCCGCCAATGTGAAGCTGCTCGATGGCGGCACGCAGGGGCTATACCTCCTCGAACACGTGACCTCGGCCGATATTCTCACCGTCTTCGACGCGGTCGATTACGCTCTTGCGCCCGGCACGCTGAAGCTTGCAGAGGATGACGAGGTTCCTTCGTTTCTCGGCGCCAAGAAGATGAGCCTGCACCAGACGGGCTTTCAAGAGGTTCTGGCGACGGCGGAGCTCTTAGGCAAAGCGCCCGCGCACCTCTTTCTGATCGGCGTACAGCCTGCCGAACTCGAGGATTACGGGGGGAGCCTGCGGCCCGAGGTGAAAGCGCAAATTCCTGCGGCCATGGCTGAGGCCATCGCCTATCTCGGCCGGTTTGGCATTCACGCGAGGCGCCGGGCCGAACCGTTGCCGGAAAGCGAGACATTGGCCTGCCAGCATATGCTCATGTCGCGATACGAGGCCGGGCGGCCGGGCGAGGAGGAGGCTTGCCGCTCGGGCGACGCGCGGGTGCTCGCCATGCGCGTTTCACCGGACCGCCTCCCGGAGGCCGTCTGATGTGCGTTGGCCTTCCCATGCAAATTATCGAGCCCGGCCCGCGGCGCGCACTTTGCAGTTTCGACGGTGAGACCCGCGAAATCGACATGGCGCTGGTCGGCGAGCAGCCAGCGGGTAGCTGGGTGCTAGTGTTTCTCGATTCGGCGCGCGAGGTCATCACGGCCGGCGATGCGGCCAAGATCGGCGATGCGCTCAAAGCGCTGGCACTCGTTATGCGGGGGGAGACCTCGGTCGATCACCTCTTCGCCGATTTGATAGGCCGGGAGCCTGAGCTTCCTGAGCATCTGAAACCGCAACGCACCGGAACCTAGGAGAACGACATGCCATCGCCGCTTATCGATGCGTTGACCGTCAAACACGGTTTCGCCAGCGTGAACGAGCGAACCGTGGACGCGTTTCTCAACGCAAACCCGGTCTCTGTGCTCTTTTTCGCCGGAGATTCCGAGCGCCTCGTCGAGAGCGATGACGTCGCCGTCATCGTCCCCGAAATCCTGAAGCAGTTCGGTGGCCGCCTCGCGCCGGCGCTCGTCGAGAAGCCGGCCGAGCGCGCGCTCCAGCTGCGCTACCGTTTCAATGCCTTCCCTGCCCTCGTCTTCTGCCGTGGCGTGGGATATCTCGGCGCGATCTGCCGCGTGCTCGACTGGCAAGATTATCTGTCCGAAATCGCGGCCATCCTCGCGCGCGAGCCCTCGCAGCCGCCGCCCTATCAATTCCCCGAAGGTTGCATCCCAAGCGCGGCGGCCAACGGCGCAAGCCACGGCCACGAACATTCCGGAGATCGCCTATGAGCGGCTTGAACGGTTTATCCGGCCCCGGCAGCCAGCCTTCCGGCGAGGATGGCGCAGAGTTCGCCTACATGGAAATGCCCAAGGGCATGCGCACCTATTCCATGCCCGAGGTCCCCGAGAGGGAGGAGGCCGAGGCCTTCCGCCCTGCGCTTGCGAAGCTGGAAGAGGTGCTCGCAGCGTTGCGAACGGCGCCGCCTTCGGGGACCACGCTGGAGACGGGTCTCGACATGCTCGATAAAGCCAACCGCGACTTTATCGGCCAGCTTCTGGGAGAGGGCGAGGTCAGCATCATTGCCGGCGCGTCCATACAGGCTCAGGAGTCTGTGCTGGCGGGCGTCTGGCGGATCTACGAAGTGGACGCGAGCGGCAAGCTTGCCGGCGACCGCATCGAGGTGGGCGATTTTCCGGCAAGCGTACTAGAAGCCGCGCAAGCGGCCGCCGGTTCTCATCTCCGCCCGGTGGATGGCGCCGCAGACCCTAATCTCATGAACGCTCCGTCGATTGCAACCGAGCTTGCAGAGAAGCTCCAGGCGTACCGCTCCGGCAATGCGGCGCATGTCATCAATCTCAGCCTGCTTCCTCTAGCCGGTGAGGATGCGGACTATCTTGAGCGCAGGCTCGGGCATGGCGCGGTCACCGTGCTCTCGCGGGGCTATGGCAATTGCCGTATCTCCTCCACCGCCGTAAGAAACGCCTGGCGGGTGCGTTATTTCAATTCGCGGGAGGCCGTGATCCTCGACACGATCGAGGTCGCACGCATTCCGGCCGTCGCTTGCGCGGCGAAGGAAGACCTCGAAGACAGCGCGCAAAGGCTGGACGAAATCCTTGGAGTCTATCGATGAGCGGTCATTTCTTCGCCGGCTCGTACGGCGGCGACATTCTGAAGATCGCCGGCACGGCACGCCTCGAATGCAAGATCTGCTGGTATGTCTACGACCCGGTGCAGGGCGATGATTATTGGCAAATTGCGCCGGGCACGCCGTTTTCTAAGCTCCCCGATCACTGGACCTGTCCGGTCTGCGACGGAGCCCGCGAGGGCTTCATGGTGGTGGAGGGCCGGGATGGCTGAGGCCTTGTCCGCGATGGAAGGCGAGGCCGGCGGGGGCACGGGCTCTGCCATGGCTGACAAGCTCACGCGCGATTTGGAAGGCGTGTTTCGCAATATCCAGCACGAGCGCATGCAGGATATCCCCATTCTCAATCCCGCGCTGAGCGTCGCAGACATCGGCATGCGGCTCTTTAGCGATGCGTGGCTTTCGGTGCTCGTAACGCCCTGGTTTATCAATCTCATGGTGCTGCCGGGAAGCGAAGCGGACGCAGATGCTTGGGCGAGCGTGCCGGCGGGGTCGAAAATTGTGCGGCAATTTCCGGCGGGCGCTTTCGAATTTATTTGCAGCGCGGAGGATGGGATCGGCCCTTATCAGATGTGCTCGCTGTTTTCGCCCGTGCTGGAGTTTGAAAATCAGGAGGCCGCTATGGCTGCCGCAGAGGCGGCGCTTAACGCGCTTTTCGATGCAAGCCTGCACCCGGACCGGAGCAAGGAGCATGCCGCTTCTGCCCCGCCGCTGCAGGAGAAGCCCGCTACGCCGGCTGTCAGCCGGCGGGATTTGCTTCGCGGCAATTTGACAACGCCGCCAGTCCCGCCGAGGCAGGCGCCATGAACCCGCTTCCCACTATTCTCGTCGTCGACGACGAGGTGCGCAGCGTCGAAGCGCTGGAGCGCATCCTCGAAGACGATTTCGACGTCAAGAAAGCGACCTCCGTCGCGGAAGCGGAGGCGATTCTGGCCGACGAAGCGGTGCAAGTCATCCTATGCGACCAGCGCATGCCGGACATGACGGGCATCGAGTTCTTGAAGATCGTGCGCGAGCGCTGGCCGGAGATCGTGCGCATGATTATCTCTGGCTACACCGATGCCCAGGACATTATCGAGGGCGTCAACGAGGCTGGCATCTATCAGTATGTCACAAAGCCTTGGGAGCCCGAACACCTGACCCTGGTTCTAAAAAACGCTGTGCGCCTTTACGAGCTGCAGCGCGAAAACGAGCTTCTCGCCATCGAACTGAAATTGACGCCGAACCATGCGGCCAATGTGATCGCCGGCCGCCGGCAGGAAATTCGCGAGCGCTTCGAGAATGACGACGGCATCGTCCGGGACAGGTCGAGCCCGATGAACGAGGTTTGCGCGCGCGTGAGGCGCGCGGCTCCCTACGATGTGTCGGTGCTGATTACCGGCGAAAGCGGCACCGGCAAGGAGCTTGTCGCGCGCGCGCTTCATTACAATAGCCTGCGCTGGAACAAACCTTTCGTTACGGAGAACTGCGCAGCACTGCCCGACGAGCTTCTCGAAAGCGAATTGTTCGGCCATCGCCGCGGGGCTTTCACCGGCGCCGTCGAGGACCATATCGGGCTTTTCCAGCGCGCCGATGGCGGCACCGTTTTTCTCGACGAGATCGGCGAAGTCTCCCCGGCTTTTCAGGCCAAGCTCTTGCGCGTTCTGCAGGAAGGCGAAATCCGCCGCGTAGGCGGACGTCAAATGCGTAAAATCGATGTGCGGGTGATCGCGGCCACGAACCGCGATCTTGAAGCCGAGGTGCACTCCGGCCGGTTTCGCGAGGACCTTTATTACCGGCTTGCAACCGTTTCCATCCACGTGCCGCCGCTCCGCGACCGGCCGATGGATATTCCCGTCATCAGTAAGATGCTTTTGGAAAAAGGACGAGGTCAGTTCGGCAAGGCCGTGCGCGGCCTTTCGCCCGAGGCGATGGGGTGCCTGAGGTCCTATCGATGGCCGGGCAACGTACGTGAGCTGCAAAACGAGATCCAGCATCTCCTCGTGATGGGACCCTCGGAAGGCTGGATCGGTCCGGAGCACCTGTCGCGCCGGATTCTGCAAGCATCGCCGCGGCTGGAAGCAGCCGCCCACGATCTCGACGTCGCCGGTCTTGAGGGAACGTTGCGCGAAAGGATCGAAACGCTGGAAGCCTGCATCCTTCGCGAAAGTCTCATCCGTCATCGCTGGAACAAGAGCAGGGCCGCAAAGGAGCTGGGCCTCTCCCGCGTCGGCCTTCGTGCCAAGCTTGAGCGCTATGGACTTGAGAAGATCGAAGCACTGCCAGTCGAGCCGCAAAAAAAAGTAGCATCCCGGCTCTAGCTGTCAGATGCTGAAGAGGATGCCGAAATCAGCAACTCAAGGATCGAGCCTTCTAACGCGCGCAGGTGTCACTCACGCGCTCGCCGCCGGGGACGCGGGCGAGGATGTTTGGATCGACGTTATCCGCAAGATGGATTGCGTTTATGCCGAGCTCGTCGAGAACCAGGTTGAGCTCGAACGCAAGAACGCGGCTCTCGAAGACGCGCAGCAATTGATCGCCAGCGTGCTCGCGTCCATGACGGATGTCCTTGCGGTCTACGATCGCTTTGGGCGCATCCAGCGCGTCAATCTTGCGCTCGAAAAGCTAACCGGGCTGAGCGAGGCCGGGCTGCTGGGGCAGCCGCTTTCGTCGCTTTTCGTGCCCGCAAGCCTCCCGGCTGCCGAGCGCATGCTCACGCAGCTTAAGGAAGACGGCTCCATCACCGATTGCGAGGCCTCGCTGCGCGATGCGAGCGGGGCCGCTGCGCCGCTTTCGTTGAATTGCTCGGCGCGCTTCGACCAAAAGGGGCGCTTTATCGGAGGCGTCATGGCCGGGCGTCCTCTCGGCGAGCTGCGCCGTGCCTATAAACGGCTCGACGCCGCCCATCGCGATCTGCAAGCGGCGCAGCAGCATCTTATCTTCTCCGAAAAGATGGCGGCCCTCGGACGCCTTGTCGCGGGCGTCGCGCACGAGCTGAACAATCCGATCAGCTTCGTATTCGCAAACATGCACGCGCTTAAGAAATATGCGCAGCGCGTGCGCCGCTATCTCGAAGCCGCCAATAGCGTAATGCGGGCTGAAGACTTGGCGTCTTTGCGCCAAGAGCTGAAAATCGATCGCACACTTGCCGATATCGAGCCGTTGATCGAGGGCTCGCTCGAAGGGGCCACCCGTGCGAGCGAGATCGTTCAGGATTTGCGCCGCTTCTCTAGCGGTCAGGCCGATCCGGTCGAGGCGTTCGATCTCACCCGCACGATCCAGACAGCTGCCAATTGGGTGGCCACGACGGCACGCGCGAAGCCGGAAGTGTACTTCGAGGCGCCCGATAGCCTCGAGGTCCGGTGCGGGCGCGGCGCGGTGCATCAGATCCTTGTGAATTTGATCCAAAACTCCCTCGACGCGATGGAGGGCCAAGCTTCGCCCAAGATCCATATCGCGGCGCTAAGATCGGGAGATTTCGTCAGCATTAGCATCCGCGATCACGGTCCGGGCATTCAAACTGAAGCGATGCAAAAGCTGTTCGAGCCTTTCTTTACCACCAAACCCGTAGGCAAGGGGCTAGGTCTCGGCCTTTATCTCAGCTTTGGGCTTGCTGAGGATCTCGGCGGCCGGCTTTGCGCCGCCAACCATCCAGACGGCGGCGCGGTCTTCACCCTTTCCATCCCGGCGGCCCTCGATGCCGCTTGACGTTTCTCCTCGCGATAGGCTGAGCCTCGTTTGGCTCCAATCCGGCGGCTGCGGCGGATGCACCTTGTCCCTCCTCGGCGCAGAGGCTCCCGATCTGTTCTCCGCCCTCGATTTTGCCCGCGTCGACGTCCTTGCGCATCCATCGATCGGCGAGATCAGCGGCGCGCCGTTCAACGAGCTCATCTCGGGCCTTTGCTCTGGAGAGCAGCCGCTCGACATCCTGTGCCTCGAAGGGTCGGTGATGCGAGGACCGCAAGGGACGGGGCGGTTTCATATGCAGGCGGGCACCGGCACGCCGATGATGCAGGTCGTCGCGGATTTAGCCAGGCGCGCCCGCTATGTGCTCGCTATCGGTACATGCGCGGCGTATGGCGGCGTCACGGCGGCCGGCGGCAACGTAACCGAAGCTTGCGGCCTCGTTTTCGAGGGGCAGGAGAAGGGAGGGCTGCTCGGGGCATCCTTCCGCCCGGCCTCCGGAATGCCCGTCATCAATATTTCAGGCTGCCCGGTGCATCCGGGCTGGGTGATCGACACGCTTGTGCAGATTTGCCTAGGAAGGTTCGATGCTGCAAGCCTCGATGCGTTCGGCAGGCCCCGCTTTTATGCGAGCCACCTCGTCCATCATGGCTGCCCGCGTAACGAATTCTACGAATATAAGGCGAGCGCCCAGCAGATCGGCCAGCTCGGTTGCATGATGGAGCATCTCGGCTGCATCGGTACGCAGGTGCACGGCGACTGCAATATCCGGCGATGGAACGGCGAAGGCTCCTGCATCAAAGGCGGCTACCCTTGCGTCGGCTGCACCGAGCCGGCTTTCGGCGAGCGGGACCACCCCTATCTTGAAACGCCCAAGCGCGCCGGCATCCCTGTCGGCCTGCCGACGGACATGCCGAAAGCCTGGTTCGTTGCTCTGGCCTCGCTCGCGAAGGCTGCAACGCCCGAGCGCCTGCGCCGCAACGCCGTTGCCGAAACCATAACGGTTCACCCCGGTGCCGGACCTGGGAAGCATTCGAAATGACCCGGCTCGTCGCGGGCCCCTTCAACCGGGTCGAGGGCGATCTCGAAATCAAGCTCGACGTTGAGGACGGCGCGGTCAGCGCAGCTTATGTGAACTCTCCCCTCTATCGCGGCTTCGAGCAGATCCTTTCCGGCAAGGCGCCCGGCGACGCGCTGGTTTACACGCCGCGGATTTGCGGGATTTGCTCGGTTTCGCAATCGCTTGCCTCGGCGGCAGCGCTCGGCAAGGCGCAAGGCCTCGCCCCTTCGGAAAACGGCGCGATTCTGCAAAACCTCATCTTGGCAGCCGAGAACGCAGCCGACCATCTCTCCCATTTCTATATGTTCTTCATGCCGGATTTCGCGCAGCCCGTTTATGCGGGCGAGCCCTGGCACGCAAAAACCGCGGCCCGGTTCCAGGCGATAAGAGGGCAAGCGCAGCGCGAATTTCTGCCTGCACGGGCCGCTTTCCTGCACATTATGGGCACCATTGCCGGTCACTGGCCGCACACCCTCGGCTTGCAGCCGGGCGGCACAACTTGCGCCATCGGCGGCGCGGAGCAGGCGCGGCTTGCCGCTTACGTTGCGGCATTCAGGCGTTTTCTTGAAACAACCGTTTTCGGCGACACGCTTGAACGCGTTGCTGGCCTTCAAAGCGAAAGCGCTCTCGATGCCTGGGCGGCGGAAGGCGGGCCTGACTCAAGCGATTTCGGCCGGTTTCTTGCGCTCGCAAAGGCGCTCAAGCTCGGCGAACTCGGCAGGGGAACCGGGGTTTTCCTGAGCTACGGTGCTTATGCCCTCAGCGGGCGCCCGGCATTTGCCGCCGGCGTCTTCGAGCGCGGCGAATGCCGGCCATTCGATCCGGAGGATATCCGGGAGGACAACAGCTCCAGCTGGCTTGTGCGCGGCGGCGACCCGCGGCATCCCTCGCATGGGATAACGCTTCCAGACATCAACGCCGAAGCGGCCTATAGCTGGTGCAAGGCTCCAAGGCTCGGCGGTCTTGCCGTTGAAACTGGCGCACTGGCCCGGCAGCTGATCGACGGCCATCCGCTTCTTCGCGGCCTCGCCGCAGACGGCGGAAGCGTGCGCGCGCGCGTCGTCGCGCGCCTTGTCGAAACGGCTCGCCTGATCCCTCTGATGGAACGTTGGATTTGGGCTGTCCGGCCCGGGGAGCCCTTTTGTTTCCATGCAGCTGTACCGAACGAGGCGCAAGGTGCAGGTCTTATCGAGGCCGCGCGGGGCGCTCTTGGACACTGGCTCGACATTCGCAAGGGCCGCATTTTCAACTATCAGATCATCGCGCCGACCACTTGGAACTTCTCGCCGCGCGACGCGGCGGGTGTGCCGGGCGCTTGCGAGCAGGCGCTTGTTGGCGCACCCGTGCGGACCGGCGAAAGCACACCCGTCGCCGTCCAGCATATCGTGCGGTCGTTCGACCCCTGCATGGTCTGCACCGTTCATTAGCACTGGCGCATCAGGCCGGCTCCTTTATGTTACGGCCACCAATGGGTTGCGCGATCTCTATCGTGCGTTCGGCCAGCTTTGCGGCGAGCGACAGGTCGTGAAAAACGGCCACGATGGCGGCGCCTCTTTGCTTCTCCTCCAAGATGATCCCGATAACCCTATCGCGGGCCGCCGGATCGAGGCTTGCCGTAGGCTCGTCCAGTAGCAGGAGCCGGCGCGGGACGATCAGGCCGCGGGCGATGTTGACGCGCTGGCGCTCGCCGCCGGAGAACGTCGCGGGCGCAATTTGGTGAAGGGGGAGGAGCACGCCGAGACGGTTGAGCAGCTGGCGCGCCTTTTCGCGCGCGATGGTGGGGGGCTCGCCAAGCCGGATGAGCGGCCGGGCGGTCACATCGAGCGCCGATTGGCGCGGCAGGCAGTGCAGGAACTGCGTGACGGCGCCGATCTCGCGTTCGCGCAAAGCGAGGATCTCGCTCTCCGGGGCAGCGGCAAGATCGAGTTCGCGGCCGCCCTCTGTCCGGTAGAGAATTTGCCCGCTCGACGGCAGGTAGGTCCGATAGATGCATTTGAGCACGCTCGACTTACCGGCTCCGCTGGGCCCCACGAGCGCCACAAGCTCGCCGGCGCGCACTTCGAACGAGAGCCCTTTCGCGGACGGCACGATCTTTCCCTGCTCATGCAGGTAGAATTCCTTGCCGAGACCCGCGATCCGGAGCACGGGCTGGCCCGCCACGTTATAGGGCAGCGGCGACAAGTTCCTGAGTATAGGCATGTTGCGGGTCCTCTAGGATCTGGTCGGTGAGTCCGGCTTCGACGACGCGCCCGAAACGCATGACAATCGTCCGGCTCGCGAGCAGCCGGATCACGCCGAGATCGTGCGTCACGGCGATCATTGAAATCTTGAGCACTTCCTGCAGCTCGAGAATGAGATCGAGGATACGCGCCTGAACCGAAACATCGAGCCCGCTTGTCACCTCGTCGAGCAGAAGCAGCGGCGGATTGGTCACCAGCGCCCTCGCTATCTGAACGCGCTGCTGCATGCCGCCCGAGAACCTTCGCGGATGCTCGTCCATTCTGTCCGCCGGGACCTGGGTCCGCGCCAAAAGCTGCACGGCACGTTCGCGGATCTCGCGATAACTAAGGACATTGTTCATCAGCAATCGCTCTGCGATGTTGCCGCCCGCAGAGATGTCGAGATTGAGGCCGAGATGCGGGTTCTGGTAGACCGTGCCCATGCGATTATCGCGCAGCCAGCGCCGCTCAGCAGCATTGAGCCCAAACAAATCCCAAGTCCGCTCGCCGTCGAAGAAACGCGCCCGGCCGCCGCCCGCCGTCTCGTCGAAGTTCAGGAGCTTCACGATCGTCGATTTGCCCGATCCCGATTCTCCCATGATGCCGAGGATTTCACCGGGCAGAAGATGGAAACTCACGTCATGAACGGCCACGACGCTGCCGCAAGCCGGGCAGACATTGCGCTCGAACGCCGGTCCGGTCTCGCCCGCGCAACGGGCACAGCCCCTGCCGTATATCCGGCTCAAGCCGCTGACTTCTAGGACCCTTTGCATGGCTTGGCCTCGAGGATTTGGGAGCAATAGTCGGTGTCCGAGCACTGAAACGTTCTGCCGCCGTCTGGGTTCAGGAGTTCATCGAGAAACGTGCCGGCGCTGCCGCATCGGGCGCACCGGCGCCGCTCTCCCTTCGCGTCTTTAAAATCCTCGACGCGGAAAGGCACGTCGGAGAAGCTGAGCGGCTCGGCGCTGGTGTAGGGCGGTATGGCGTAGATGCGTTTCTCGCGCCCGGCTCCGAAGAGGTACAAGCAAGCGGCCATATTGAGTTTGGGTACATCCCAGCGGGGTATGGGAGACGGATCGATGACGTAATGCCCCGCGATGCGCGCCGGGTAGCGATGCGAGATGGTGATCTCATGAAACGTCGCCATGTCCTCGTAGAGCTTCGTCCAAAGCCTTGCATAGTTGGCCGACCCATGCATCTCGCTGCGCCTGGCTCCGTTGGCCTCGACAAAGGACAGGAGGTCGGGATAGGGCACCTGCAGCACGAGGATCTGATCGCTTCGCAAGGGCCGCTCGGGGATCCGGTGGCGCGTCTGGACGATGCTCGCGTCCTGTGTGCGCGTTGTGCCGGCAACTCCGGGACAGACGAGGGTGAAGAACTTGCGCAAGTTGGCCGCGTTGACCGACTCGTCGCTTCCCTGGTCGATGACCTTGATTGTGTCGTTCTCGCCGAGCATCGAAAGCGTGATTTGCAATCCTCCAGTTCCAAAGCCGCGCGCAATCGGCATCTCGCGCGAGGCATAAGGCACCTGGTAGCCCGGAATGGCGACCGCCTTCATAAGCGCGCGGCGGACCTCTCTCTTCGCGTTTTCATCCAAAAAGCCGAAGCCGTATGAGGCAGGCGCGCGCGCGCGTTTAGGACGCATCGTTGGTGCCTCCTTGGCTTTGGCCGGCTTTAGCCTGCGCCGTCCTGAGCCTGTCGAGGTCGGATTGAAATGTCACATAGTGAGGCAGCTTCCAATGGGTGCAAAAACCCATCGATTCGATGCCATCGATGTGGAGCAGCACGAATTCGGCATCCTCGGCGGGATTACGCGCGCCCTGCGCGGCGCCCAGTTGAAGGGACCGGTCCAGAATGGCCATGGCGATGGCTTTGACCTCGTTGTGGCCGAAGCATGCGCCGTAGCCCAAGCTGAACATTGGCTTGCCGCCGTCTCTTCCCGCCTCGTACATCGCCACGATCTCGCACTCGGTCAGAAGCACCTCGCCCGCCTCGATTGGCTCGCCCGTGACCGGATGGGGTAGCATCACCGGCAGGTAGCCCACCCGCAGTTCGGCCACTGTGGGGTGAACATCGCCATAACCGCGCATGGTGGAGTAGGCGAGCGCGAGAAGCCCTCCCGTCTCGCCGCGCGTCATCGTGGCAAGCGCTGCGGAGCGCGGGACCGGAAAGATGAGCGGGGAGCGGGTGATATCGAAGGGCTCGGTTTCACTCGCATGGACCGGCGGCAAAAGCCCTTCCGCCCGCAAGGCGCCAACCACTTTCGGGAAATTGTCCGGAACGCCGTCGTCCGGCAGGTTCTCAAGCCACTGCCTGGCTATGGCCTGGAAAGCCTCGCGATCTTCCTCGATCAGATCGAGCCGGAAGAGGCGCTGGAGATAGTCGGACGTAGGCCCAAGCATTTGACCGCCGGGGATGTCCTTGAACGCAGCGGAAATCCGCCGGATGAGGCGCATCTGCGAGGTTTCGTGCGGCGGCGTCACGCCGAGCCTCGGCTGGGTCGAGCGGTACGCGCGAAGCGTAAAGGCGGCTTCGAGCGGATCGCCGAGGCACTGCTTCAAGGCGAGCGCTGCGAGCATCGGATGATAGAGCCCGCCTTCGGAGAGCACGCGGCTATGCAGCACGGGCAGCTGGTGCTCGATCGTTGCGACATCGAGCGGATCGGTGTCCCCGCCAAGAGCCCGCAAGGCGTCTAAGAGTTTGCTGGCTTGCCCGATGGCGTCCAAACCGCCGCGGATTGCAACATAGCTCATGCGCGGCCCCCGGCGATTACGGCGCGCGTTGTGCGTGGCAGAGCGACGGCTCTCGATTGATCGCAAATGATAAAGTCGGCGCCTAAGGGAAAAAAGCTCACCCAACCGGCGCGGCGTTCCATCCATGCGGGATGGAGCGTGCCCAGTTCGCAACGCTTTTCCGCCTCCATGCCGGGCCCGGATAGGATCGCCTGAAGCCCGTCTCCGCCCTGAGCGGCCAGCGTTTCGATGCAAAGCAGGATCGTTGCCCCAAGCTCGGGCGCTGTGAGGGTTCCAAGCGGCGGCTGAAAGCGGGGCCCGGGGCCTGCGTCTCCGCGCACGGCGATGAACGCGGCTGAAGCCGCATCGGTTTGCGGGCAGGCCAGAAAGCGTAAATCTTCCGCGCTCAGCAGACCGTCAGGATCGGCGAGTGTTGTGGCCCCGTCGCATAGCGAGGCAAGTATCGCAAGATAGGCGGGCTTACCGCCGGTCCAAGGCGAAAGGTCTGCCTCAGTGCCCGGCCGGGCCATGGCATCGAGCAAGAGCCGGAAAACCCTCTGCTGATTGCGGGGCTGGAAGACGGCGGGAACCTCAATCATTGCCGGCCTCGGCCATCGAAGAGAAGCCGGCTTTCGTCCGGGAGAGCATCGCCGCGCGAATACGGTCCTTTTGGCCGAGCGCCGCGTGCCCCTCTTGAAGCAGGCGGTCCGCTTCCTTCGCGCCCGGCAGCTTGAATGCAAGCACGCCGTCGAGCACAGCCAGAGCGCTGGCCAGCTCTATCCGGTCGTCCATGACAATCGCGCCGCCTTCGACGCGGTTCCCGCCGGGTGTGCGCAATTGAACGGACGCCGATGTGACGGCGACCTCGCCGATATAGAAGGTGTCGAGAGTAACGCTCTCGCGCAGCCGCAAGAGCTGTAGCCCCGCGCATGGGTTGGATGTTGGCTGAGCGTCGAGGTCCCTTGAAAGCCGCTCCGCTAGATCGAGAATGCGGCGCTCATCCGCCGCGCAGAGAGCGCGGATCCACTGAGACCGGGGCAGGACCTCGCAAAGCATGACCGGGCTTCCTTCCGCTTCCGCCGGCGCGCTTATAGCGCAATCTCGCTCACATGTCTAGACATGTTGCGCTATTCATCGCCGTCAGCTGAACTCGACCGAAAGCTCGGCACGGTCTGCCCGGAACCGCGTCACGCAATATTCCAGCGGACCCTGCGTTTCTGCATCGACGTTGACGCTTTTCACGCGCAGTATCCACTGGTTGCTTGGAATAGCGAGCAATGCCGCGTCCTCGGGCAAAACAGGTGTGGCCGTGATAATGCTTTGCACCCGCTTCAGCCTGCGCCCGGTCAGCTCGTAAATGACGCCGTGTAGCGAACCCTGCTCATAATTTGCGAAAACCGCCTCGCCGATGGAGGCCGGCAGGAAATGAGAGGCGACGCAGAACGGCCCGCCATCGACCGAGCGCAGCGTTTCGAATGCATAAACCGTGTCGCCATCCGAAATCCCAAGGCGCGTCGAAACGTCGCCGCGAGCCTCCCGGACCTCTTTGCGGAGCAAGACGCTTCCGGTGCTGTGGCCGGATTTTGCGAGGCTTTCGGAGAACCGCGTCCCGGCACCCACCGGATAGCGCAGCGGCTTGCCGACAACATAGGTGCCAGCGCCGTGCCGGCGCGCGACGATGCCGGCGTCGATCAGCGTGTCGATGGCATGGCGAACGGTGTGACGGTTGACCTCGAAACGTCCGGCAAGTTCGTGCTCCCCCGGCAGCCGGTCGCCGACGCTGTAAGCTTTGCGGATCTCGCTCTCGAGCGTCTCAGCGATTTTCCGGTAGCGCGAAAGCCCAAGCTGGGCAGAAACGGGCTTGGTTGGCATAGGTAGCACCGCCTTACGGGCGCCCGCCCTCTTATATAGCTATAGAGCCCCGGCTAACACTTCGCCGGCCACTTGTCTAGATAGCTGAGATAATGAGCGGCGCAGAATTTTACGGCGCGGGAGCCCGAATTCCGGTCTTGACGGCCCATTCAGGGCGAGGCCTATTGCGATCCGCCACCTTATGCGGCAGCAGAACCCGCAGCACCTTACCTATCGTTCGCGGAACTGATTCAGCAACCGGAGCCAGCTCATATGAACCGCAAACAGCGCCGCGCGGCCGCGAAATCCGGTCAGGCTACGAGCATTCCCCTTAGAGAAGCCGCAACCGAGCCGACGGCACCGCAGGCCACCGAACTGCTGGAGGCTGGCCGCAAACTTCACCAAGCGGGACGATTGGCGGAGGCCGAGGCCTGCTACCGGCGCGCGCTCACGGCCCACCCCGGCAATGCGGACGCCTACCATCTCTTGGGTATCGTTGCGGGTCAAACAGGCCGCGCGGGCTTGTCCGCCGAATTGATCGGCCAAGCTATAAAGCTGAATAAGCGCAATGCATTTTATTTTTCCAACCTCGGGAACGCGCTGCACGCGCTTAAAAGGTTGGACGAGGCGCTCGCCAGCTACGGCAAGGCGATAGCGCTCCAGCCGGACTTTACGGAGGCGCTATACAACCGCGCCAATGTGCTCGCGGAGCTGAAACGGTTTGGCGAGGCGCTCGCGAGCTACGACAAGACCTTGGAGCTGCAGCCCGGCTTTGCAGAGGCCTTCAACAACCGCGGCAATACGCTGCATGCGCTGAAACGGTTCGATGAGGCCGTGGCAAGCTACGGCAAGGCGCTGGCGCTCAGGCCGGATTTTCCAAACGCCCTTTACAATCTCGGTAACGCGTTGGCAGAGCTGAAACGGCTCGGCGAAGCGCTCGCCAGCTACAACGACGCCCTGGCGCTTTACCCAGGCTATGCGGAGGCCTTAAACAACCGCGGCCTGGCGCTGCGAGGCCTGAGGCAGCCCGGCGCGGCACTGGATAGTTTCAACAAGGCGCTGGCCCTCAAGCCAGATTTTGCAGACGCCTTTAGCAACCGCGGCCTCGCGCTGCGGGAGTTATGGCAGCTGGACGCGGCGCTGGCCAGCTGCGACAAGGCGCTGGCGCTCGAGCCCGGCCACGCGGAGGCCTTCTACAATCGCGGCACCGTGCTACAGGAACTGAACCGGCTCGAAGAGGCCTTGGCATGCTACGAAAAGGCGCTGGCGCTGCAACCGGATCATGCTTACGCCTTCAGCGGGGTGATCCGGTGCGTCAACAGCCTCTGCGACTGGGAGCGCAGAACGGCTCTTGCCAGCGAGCTCACCGCACATATCACCGAGCAAAAATCGATAATTTCCCCCTTCACCGTGTTGGGCTGGACTGGCGATCCGTTGCTGCAATTGCAATGCGCCAGAAACTTTACCGCCAGCACATTGCCGCCGCCCCTTGCGCCATTTTGGACCGGGGAAAAGTGGCGTAACGAAAAGATACGCATCGCCTATCTTTCAGCGGATTTCCGCGAGCACGCGACGGCCCATCTGATGGCGGAGCTGTTCGAGCTCCATGATCGCTCGCAGTTTGAGATCGTAGCCGTCTCGTCCGGTATCGATGACGGGAGCGCGATGCGCAATCGGCTCGCCGCGGCGTTCGACCGGTTTATCGACATTCGTGAAAAGAGCGATGAGGAGGCCGCCAAGCTGCTGTACGGGCTAGAAGCCAGCATTGCCATCGATCTGAAGGGACATACTCAGGATTCGCGGCCTGGCATCCTCGCCTATCGTCCGGCGCCGGTTCAAGCAAGCTACCTTGGCTATCCTGGCACGATGGGTGCTTCGTTCATCGACTACATCATTGCCGACGAAACGGTTGCGCCGTTCGGGCACCAAGCGTTCTATACCGAAAAGATCGTCCATCTGCCCGATTGTTATCAGGCCAACGACAGCAAGAGGAGCATTGCCCAGCGGACGCCAACGCGGCGAGAGGCCGGGCTGCCAGAAGAAGGCTTCGTCTTCTGCTGCTTCAACCAAAGCTGGAAGATCACGCCGGAAGTGTTCGATGTGTGGATGCGGCTCTTGCACGCGGCCGCCGGCAGCGTGTTGTGGCTGATACACGATGACGCCGGTACGGAACGGAACCTTCGCAACGAAGCGCAGGCGCGCGGGATCGGCCCGGCGCGGCTTGTGTTCGCGGGCAGGCTGCCGCTCGAAGAGCACCTCGCACGTCACCGTCTGGCAGACTTGTTCCTCGACACGCTGCCCTACAACGCACACACGACGGCAAGCGACGCGCTGTGGGCGGGGGTGCCAGTCCTGACACGGGCGGGCGAAGCATTCGCGGGGCGGGTGGCGGCGAGCTTGCTCAATGCGATCGGATTGCCCGAGCTTGTAACGCACAGCCTTGCCGAATACGAAGCGCTGGCGTTGCGGCTGGCAAGGGAGCCTGTCCTTCTCGAAGGCTACCGGAACCGGCTCTGCACGAACCGTCTGACGCATCCGTTGTTCGATACTGGCCGCTTCCGGCGCCACCTCGAAGCCGCTTATCTGCAGATGTGGGAGATCTGGCAGCGAGGCGAGCAGCCCAGAAGCTTTAAAGTCGAGGCTGAGGGTGTGTGCATCCCACGAAGCAGTCTTTAGGTTCCGGTGCGGGATCCTGAATTTCCGCAGATTTCGATTCCGCCTATAATTTGGCACGCGATCTCACAAGGCTAAAGCCTGCCATGGTCAACATCGCCTTCGATCACTGCGTCATTCATGCCGGAATTGGGAACGGTCGATTGCGTTTTATCGCGACGTCCTTGGAGCCGGAATCATTCCTAACGGCGCCGGCGCGCACTTCCGTTTTGGGAATGTCCAGCTCAACGTACACGGCCCAAACCGGGTGGGGACGCCGAGGGCGGCGCTTCCGGTCATGCCAGGCGGGGGCGATCTTTGTTTCGAATGGCACGGCTCAATCGAGGAGGCCGCGCAACATCTTCACAACCACGGAGTCGCGGTCGAGGAAGGCCCGGTTCCGCGGAATGGGGCGAGAGGCAAGGGAACAAGCCTTTACTTCCGCGATCCCGACGGATCGCTGCTTGAGTTCATCGTTTATTGCGCGTAGGGCATGACTGCCAAGGTAACCTCTCTTTGCGGCTTCAGCGAAAAGCCCTTGTTTTCGCCGGGCATTTCATGCATTGCAATCTCCCAACCGGATCGCGTCACGCGGTTCCACCCGCTCCCTGAAGCCATCGAGACCCTTAACAGAGATACCATGACCCGCATGATAGAATCCCTGAAAGCGCAAATTGCCGAGGAATACGCGGCGGTGAGCAGCCACCCCGTCTTCGACGCGCTGGAGACCATCGAGGACCTGCACATCTTCATGGAGCGGCATGTGTTCGCCGTCTGGGACTTCATGTCGCTCTTGAAGCGGCTTCAGCGCGAGCTGACCACGATGACGCTGCCCTGGACGCCGCCGCCGAGCGTTGTCGCCGCTAGGCATATCAATGAAATCGTGCTGGGCGAGGAAACCGACGACGCGCCCGGCGGCCGGCATATGAGCCACTACGAACTCTATGTGGAGTCCATGCGCGAGGTCGGTGCGAACCCGGCCGGGGTCGAAAAGCTCATGGAGCTGCTCCGCCGCGGCGATAGCATCGAAGTTGCGCTGGATAAGGCGGGCGCCGATCCGGCTGTGGCACGCTTCGTCACCGCGACGATCGGCACGGCTCTCAACGGCAGTCTGCCGCAGGTGCTGGGCAGCTTCTTTTACGGCCGTGAGAACGTCATCCCGCATATGTTCCGGCGGCTTCTGGAGCGGTGGAAGATCGGCAGCGACAAAGCGCCGGTGTTCGTGTTTTATCTTGAGCGGCATATCCAGCTCGACTCGGAGCGGCACGGGCCGCTGGCCGAGGGCATCATCCAAGAGCTGGTGAAAGATGAGGCCTCGCAGCTCGATCTCTTGAACGCGGCCCTGGCTGCCGTGCGCCAACGCCGCCAGCTTTGGGACGGGGTGCTTGAGCGGCTGAGGCAGAGGCGCTGAGGACGGCGCGCGGGGTGAGCCGCAGCTGTTAAACTGAGCTCCGTTCAATGCGCGGCACCGAAGTGAGTGAGGAGCGCTACAAGTGCGCCGGTGAAGAGGGCTACTCCCAAAGTGATACCCGCAACGAGAAGGATGGCGAACCGGGCTTGGCCGATCCCAACCCAGGTCCGGTAGGGATCGAACCCGAGCGATGCGTCGTTTGCGCGGGCGCTAACGGGACGTTTCAAGCGCACGCGGTAATTGTCGAATTTTTCGATAAGCACCCAACCGGCTCGGCCCTCTTCTTCCAGCACGGACCGGAGCCAAAAGGGATCGCTAAACCTGCCGGTGGTGTTGCGCAAAATTTTGAATTCCCATCCCTCCGCCAAATCCTTCGAGCTGTATGGGGTCATTTCTTCTTCCTCTTCCCGCGCATTTGCAGCCGCGGCGGCCGCGGCGCCAGCTCCAGCAGCCATTCCCGCCTCCCTAAAGTACTTGCGGCGCCCTGCTCGGGCACCCGATGAAGAATATATTCTCCGCACAAAGTGTGCATTTATTGGATCAGCCGCAGCCATATTCTGTGGAATTCGAGTTGAGCTGAATCAACGCTCCGGCAAGACGGGCCGCGTGCCGGCGCTGCACCTGAGCGGCGATACCTTCCCCCCAAAAAAAGCAAATTAGCTCTCCAGTCCAAGCTGGTGAATGCGGGCGAGTTCTGGGCTTCACATTCCTGTCATGAAAGCGGTCTAGCGGGTTTAAAATTTTAACCATGAACCGCAAGGATGTGACCCGTAGGTTATGCAAGTCGTCGCCTTTGCGGCATTGCCCTTCGTGCCGGAGCGCCTAAAACAAGGCGGGCTTGCTAGCGTGCGAACTCCAGGGTTGGTTGCAAGGGCACACCGATTGGACTCTTCGCTGACGAAGGTGTATCGGAGCGCATACCGCGAGCGGTGCCGCTGACGATCCGGCAGTGGAGAGTACCGCGCTAGGGAATGTAACGGGTCATATGCGCGAAGACTTGGCTTCCGTTAATGGGGCAAAGGAGGGTCGATTGGCTAACGCCGCAAAAGTAAAGAGTTCAAATAGCACCGCCATGATCGGTGCTGCCGTGTACCGCAGCAAGCCTCTTTCGGCCGAGGGCTTGCGGGAGCGGGTTTTCGCACTTGCATTTTCGAAGCTGGTTTATTCGCAGATCTGGGAGGATCCGGCAGTTGACCTCGAGGCCCTAGCGCTCGATGGCACCAGCCGCGTCATCACGATCGCATCAGGCGGCTGCAATGTGCTCAGCTATCTTACCGCGGGGCCGGCCCATATCACGGCAGTGGACATCAACGCGGCGCATGTTGCCCTCAACCGGCTCAAGCTTGCCGCGGCCCGTTACCTGCCCGGCTATGACGCCTTCTACCGCTTCTTCGGGGCCGCCGACGCGGCCGCCAATGTTGCGGCCTTCAAACATCATATTCTGCCGCATCTCGATCAGCAGACGGCGAGTTACTGGCACGGCCGTCACGGACTGCGCCGCAGGCGCCGGATCCGGCGCTTTACCAGTAACTTCTACCGCGCCGGCCTTCTAGGCAGCTTCATCGGAGCAAGTCACTTCGTTGCGAGGTTGAACGGTGTCAACCCGCGCGTGCTCCTAAAGGCGCGCACGCTGGAGGAGCAGCGCGACATTTTCGACCAGGAATTTGCGCCGCTGTTCAACAAGCGCGCGGTGCGCTGGCTGGTCAACCGTCCCGCTTCGCTCTATGGGCTCGGCATTCCACCGGCGCAGTACAAGGCGCTGGCTGGCGAGATCGACGGCAGCATGGCAGACGTCCTGCGTAAGCGCCTCGAACGTCTCGCTTGCGGCTTTCCACTATCGGAGAACTATTTCGCCTGGCAGGCTTTTGGGCGCCGGTATGCTTCGCAGGGCGGCCCTTTGCCGCCCTATCTCGACCCGGCGAATTTTTCGCTGGTGCGCGAAAACGCGCCGCGTGTCACGGTTCATCACGCTTCTTTCACCGGTTATCTCGCTGGCGCTCCGGACGGCAGCTTCGATCGCTATGTGCTGCTCGATGCCCAGGATTGGATGAGCGACTCGGCGTTGGCGCAGCTCTGGCGTGAAATCACTCGAACGGCACGCCCCGGAGCGCGCGTCATATTCCGGACGGCAGCGGAGCCGACCATCCTTCCTGGACGCGTGCCTGATGAAATCCTTTCCCGGTGGCATTATGCAGCCGAGGTTTCCCGCGAACTGACCTTGAAGGACCGGTCCGCGATTTACGGCGGCTTCCACCTCTATACGTTGAAGCCATGACGCAGATGCCGGTCACCGCTTCGCCAGCGGAGAAGATGGATGTCATCTATCGCCGTCAGCGCTTCGTCTACGACGCGACGCGGCGCTACTATCTTCTCGGCCGCGATCGATTGATAGCAAGTCTTGAGGCGCCACCCGGAGGCACTGTGCTGGAGGTGGGATGCGGTACGGCCCGCAATCTGATTTGCGCCGCGCGGCTTTACCGCGAGACACGCTTTTACGGTCTGGATGTTTCCGAAGCGATGCTCCAGACGGCCCGGGCGTCGGTTGCGCGCTGCGGTTTGGAAGCGCGCATCGTTCTTGGCAAGGGCGATGCCGCGGGGTTCGATCCCGCCGGGCTTTTCGGGCGGCAAAGCTTCGACCGCGTCTTCATTTCCTATTCGCTGTCTATGATCCCGGCGTGGCGGGACGCGGTCAAACGCGCAGCGGCTTGCGTGACGCCGGGAGGAAGATTGCTCACCGTCGACTTCGGCGATTTTGAGCGGTATCCAGCGCTCGTACAGCGCGCGCAGCTAGCCTGGCTCAATCGCTTCTCCGTTGTGCCGATCCCGGCATTTGAGAGCGAGATTGGCGTGCTGGCAGAGGAGCTGGGTTTCACGGCCACAACGGAAAGACTTTACGGAGGTTATGCCATTCAGGCGCGCCTCGAACATCGGCGGCGCTAGGCCGTCTAAGCGGCGAAAGCGAGCAGATTGGGGACAGACATGGCGGCATCAATCTTTCTCGCTGAGCTTTTGGGCCCGGTTTTTATCGTAACCGGAGTCGCCTCGCTGTTTAGGGTGCAAATGTTGCGGGGCATATTGCAGGAGTTTATTCGCAGCCAGGCGTTGCTTTATCTAGCGGGCTTTCTCGGTTTACTGGGTGGCTTGGCCTTGGTGTTGACGCATAATGTTTGGGTGCGCGACTGGCGGCTTATCGTTACCCTTATCGGATGGATTACGATTGTTCGTGCTGTGGTCACCATCTTCAGGCCGCAAGAAATCGTGGCAATCGGCTCGAAGCTTCTGGAGCACCAAGGATACTTCTTCGGCGCTTCCGTGATCAACCTCACCATCGGCCTGGCTTTGAGCTATTTTGGTTATTTGGCCTGACATCCAGGTGCGAAGTGCACTTGCGCTCCTGCAAGCCACGATCGGACACGGCTTCATCTGGCGTCCTGTCCTCATGGCGTTAGCACGCGCCTTCGGCCAGCAGTTTAGCCGTTGACAACGGTCAAAGCGACTAATCCCTATTTGCCTATATTGTTTGTGTTAAAAGCTTCCCTTTTACGAAGGAGGAATTCTTCCATGGCCGAAGCTTCAACAAAAACACCAGCCAAATCGCAACCACAGTCATCTCTGGCGCCTGCGCGGCCGAGAGAAAGAGACTTTTTCGGGAGCCTTCGCAATGAGGTCGAAAGGGTCTTCGAGGATTTCGATAGAGGATGGGGATTGCCGGCGTGGTGGAGGGGTGCAGACTTAGAGCTCTTCTGCAGACCAAGACTGTCCTTTGCTTTGACGCCCTCTGTCGATGTCGTTGAAAAGGACGACGCGTTCGAATTGACCGCCGATCTTCCTGGCGTTGACGAGAAAAACATCGAGGTCAAATTGTCAGGCGGCATTCTGACCATAAAAGGCGAACGTGAAGAGCACAAAGAAGAGAAGAAAAAGGATTTTTACGTCTCCGAGCGGCAGTTCGGTTCCTTTGAGAGATCGTTCCAAGTCCCCGAAAGCGTAGAGAGCGATAAGATCGACGCCCACTTCAAGAACGGCGTGTTGACCATTTCGCTCCCGAAGAAACCAGGCTCTCAGAAGGCTGAAAAAAAGATCAGCGTCCGCGCAGGTTGACAAAAAAAGGGAAGCTTACATCTATTCTTTTTACTGTAAGCTTCCTCGTGCGCAGGCGCGCCGTGAATGCCGATTTTATCGCCAAAACATTCTTTGACGGTCTCGCCATTCGTGCTTCTGCTCACACACGAGTGCTAATCCACCGGGTGATTGTTCCTTGTGCCCTCAACCGGCTTTGATGCGTATCAAGGACCGGCGTCTTAGTCTGGTTGAAATTGCGAGCGACAGGGAGGGCCATGACGTGGACAACGCCATCACCGCTGAGCGCCAGACTTCTCAGGCACTGCCGGCCGATCACCTCAGCCGTCCGGCCGATCTTTCGAAGCTCAGTTTTTCCACCACCGCAGACCTTGAACCGATGGACGGGCTTGCCGGACAAACGCGCGCGCTCGAAGCGATCCGGTTTGGAACGCAGGTCGATAAGGCGGGTTATAACCTCTTCGTGATCGGTCCTCACGGCGCGCAGATGCAAGACGCCGTCAAAACGGTCCTGGCTGCCGACGCGCAGGCGAAACCCAGTCCTTCCGATTGGATCTATGTGAACAATTTCGCCAACGCGGCGAAGCCCATCGCCATCGATCTTCCTGCCGGCCGCGCCCGCAAATTCGAAGATGCGATGAAAAAACTGATCGACGATCTTCAGAGCGCGCTTCCGGCAGTCTTTCAAAGCGAGGATTATCAGACACGGCGGGGCGCTCTCGACGAGGCATTTCAGAAAAAGCAGGCAGAGAGTTTTTCTGCACTACGTGAGAAGGCCGCCGCGAAGGGAATCGTCATCTTGCGCACGCCGCTCGGATTCGCGATGGCGCCGGGCAAGAACGGCCAAGTCATCCCGCCGGACGAATTCGATGCCTGGCCAGAGCCCGAGCGCGTTAAGCTCCAGGCCGCCATCGAGGCTTTAGAAAAAGACCTGGAGCACATCATCCACCAGATTCCGCTGTGGGAGAAACAGCGGCGGGACGAAATACGTGAGCTCAACCGGGAAACCGCGAAATACGCTGCCGGTCAACTGATCGACGAAGCGGTCGCTCCGTTCAGCGATATTCCAAGGATCATCCAGCACATCGAAGCGGTGCGCGCCGATCTGATTGAAAACGTCGAGATGCTTGTCGCCAAGAGCGAGGATGGCGAAAAAGAGCTAGGAGACGGCAGGGCGGGAAATCCGTTCGATCGCTATGAAGTCAATGTTCTGATAACCCAAGACGGTCCTGGGCAAGGCGCACCCGTCATCGAGGAGTTGCACCCCACGCTGGGCAATCTCACTGGCCGTATCGAATACGTCTCGCTGCACGGCATGCTCGTGACCAATTTCCGCCTCATCAAGGCCGGTGCAATCCACCGCGCAAATGGCGGCTGTCTGCTGCTCGACGCTCGCAGCGTGCTTATGGAGCCGTTCACTTGGCCTGCGCTTAAGCGCACACTGCGCAGGGGCGAAATCGCCATCGAAGACATCACGCGTTTCTTGGGCCTGAGCAGCACCGTATCTCTTGAGCCCGATCCGATTCCGCTCAAGGTGAAGGTGGTTCTGTTCGGCGACCGCCTTTTGTATTTCCTTCTAGACGCACTGGACCCTGAGTTATCGAAGCATTTTAAAGTGCTTGCCGACTTTGAAAACGATCTCTCGCGGTCGCCCGAAAACGAGGCCGTGCTTGCGCGGCTTATAGCGTCCCTCGCTCAGCGCGACGGATTGAAAGCCCTGGATCGCGAGGCGGTGGCGCGCGTGCTCGAACAGGCTGCACGCCTGGCAGGCCATGCCGGCAAGCTCACTTTGGCCGTGGAGCAGCTTCGCGAAATCCTGATCGAGGCCGATTTTTGCGCGAGCGAGGCCAAGCGTAGCGTCATCTCTAATGCGGACGTCAAGCAAGCTGTGGAATCTCGAAACCAGCGCGTTGCACGCCTGAGGGATCGCGAGCAGGAGGCGATCTTGGAACGCGTCGCGCTCATCGATACGGCGGGATCGCACGTTGGGCAAATAAACGGCCTGAGCGTCACCGAGCTTGGCGGTTTTGCGTTCGGGCGGCCGGTCCGGATCACCTGCCAAGTGCGGCCGGGCAGCGGGAAGGTTGTCGATATCGAGCGCGAAGTTGCACTCGGAGGACCCATCCACTCAAAGGGCGTCTTGATTCTGTCCGGTTTTCTTGCGGGCCGTTACGCGCTGGACACGCCGATGTCGCTATTCGCGAGCCTTGTATTCGAACAATCCTATGGTGGCGTCGAAGGCGACAGCGCATCGTCGGCGGAGCTGTACGCCCTGTTATCGGCGTTGGCGGACGTTCCGTTACGGCAGGATCTGGCTGTCACGGGGTCGGTTAATCAGCACGGCAAAATACAGGCTATTGGCGGCGTCAACGAAAAGATCGAGGGCTTCTTCAATATCTGTCAAGCCCGGGGCCTAACCGGAAGTCAAGGCGTGCTTATTCCGCAGGCAAACACTCAGCATCTTATGCTTCGTGACGACGTGATCGATGCCTGCCGCGCCGGCCGTTTCGCTGTCTATCCCATTTCTACGGCCAGCGAAGGAATCGCGTTATTGACCGGGCTCGCCGCAGGGGAGCGGGGCGCTGACGGAGACTATCCGCTCGGCAGCATCAATCGCCGCGTCGAGGACCGGCTGCGGTCTTTCGCCAGCATTCGAAAAGCCTTCGACAAATCGGGCGGCAGCGGGCTTCCAGGTGAATAACCATGCCTACGCAATCTCACGCTTTTAAGCGCCTGGTGCTGGGACTTCAGCACAGCGCTTCCGATCGCGCCATGAGGACTGCTGTCGAATTCGCCAGTCTTCTCAATCTAGAATTGCTTGGCCTGTTCCTCGAAGACGCGCGGCTTCACGAGCTGGCCGGCAGTCCTCTTGCCCGCGAGTTCAAACTTTTTGGGGGCGGCTGGCAACCGATCGAGCTTGACCGGCTGTCGCGGGATTTCGAGCTTGCAGCTAGAAATGCCGAGCGGTTGTTCGCAAATGCGGCGAAACGGCTTCCAACGAAATGGCAATTCGAGGTGATCCGGGGACTTACAAGCGAGACTCTCGAGTCCGTCTCCCGCACCGGCGACATCGTTATGGTTGTACAGCCCGCACGCCCGGTAGAGCACGCCACTAGGCAATTTCCGTGGTCTGTCGAGGCCGCCTTCCGGTGGGCCTCTGCCGTAATGCTTGTTCCGCCGCAGGCTGCGCGGAGGATGGGTCCCATTATCGCGATTGCGGTGAACCCAAACGATCCGGCCATTCAGACGGCGGCCGCCATAGCCATCGCGGCAAAAGAGGAACTCGTCATTGTCCAGACTTGGCCGGGGGACGCGGGCGATGCCGTCCGGGAACTGGCGGAACAATCTGGCCTGAGGATCAAGACTGTTGGGGCTCGCGAGAACCTGCTGTCGAGCCCAGCTTCGCTTTTTTCTCTTGTCGATCAGCTAAAGGGCCAGTTGCTGGTCCTGACACGCAGCGTCGCAACGCACGAAGCCGCGTTGCCAGCCGGCTTGGTGCGCCGCATTCCTGTGCTCTTGCTCGATGCGCCGCAGACAATACTAGATGATGCCGCTTCCCAAGCGTAGACGAGCGGCTGACGATTGCGCAGAGCGCCCCTTCGTTGCAGCTTTCACTTCGAAAGCCGGAGACCGTGCCGCTAGCAGCCCAAACAGCGGAAAAATGGGGCGGAACGATCGCAATCCAACAATACCCAACGATCAGCGTCCGGCCGGATCCCGGTGCTTGTCATTTAACATCTGTTTGAGAACCCTTGTAAATCTCGCCTTGGCCTGCGCATCCTCAGCGTCAAGTAACACCTCGGCCGTTCCGCGTTCTGGCTGGAAAAACTCCGCTTCGAATGTTGCTAGATCGATTTCCTCTTCCCCTTCGGGCGCATCCTCGTCTTCGGGCAATCGCGGTCCGATTCTGTCCTCGACGCGCACCCGGAGCACCCAGCCATCTTTCGCGGCGGGAGGGCGGATCTCTAGCAAGCCTATGGCAAGCACGTCGTTCAAGTCCTCGTCCTCTTCTCCTAGGCGTTGCGACTCTTGCTCCTCCAACCCTTCCACAACGTAAGAACGGGTCGCAAGAGCGTTGAGCTGCAAGGTGCCTCGCCGCTGCTCCTCGACAAGCCAGCGCACGATCTGACGGGCCTCCAGATCCACCGGGTAAGTTTCCATGCGGTCCTCCTGTTGAAGTGGCGCGCCTATGAATCCCGGTCAGTTTCCGGGAGCAATCGAATAGATGCGGACGGCTCGGCGAGACGGGCTTGCAGCACTTCTGACAAATACATCCGCAAAATTGTATAGATGTAGGCCTTTATGGCTTTGACACCTGTCAAGCGATCAAGGTTCTTTGGTTCCCAGAGCGGCCACAGCTTTCTTGATCGAAAGTGCAATCTGCTCCTCAGCCTCCCCGCCTGCCGCCAAGCCCTGCCATTGTTTTGGATCGAGCGGGCTTCCGAAACGCACGGTCAATGGATGGAGGCGCGGAAAGCGGCGGCCACGCGGCCAAGCGTCGAAGGCGCCAGAAATATAGACGGGAATAACCGGTGCCGGAGATCTCAGCATGAGCGCGCCTATGCCGGGAAGAAAGGGCTGCAGGTTGCCATCCTGGCTACGCCATCCTTCCGGGAACCAGACAAGGACGTTGCCGCGCCGCAAGATCGTGGCGCTAAGCGCAAGCCCGGCGCGGATGCCGAGCACGGGATCGACCTGGAAAACGCGTACTGTCCGGCTAAAGGCCCTGCGCAAGCCGCTCTTAAACAGGATATCTGCGGCCCCAGCCCAATAAACATGCCGCAAGACTGGCCAGGGGAGAGCGGCGTCAAGCGCCAAGGGGTCTAGATAGCTTGTATGATTTGGGCATAGCACATAGGGCCCACGCTGGGGCAGATGCCCGGTTCCCTCGACGCGTAGCCCGAACAGCGAGCGTATGACGAGACGATCCAGCGCATTGAACGCGTACCAGCCGCTGCGAGCGAAAAAGCCTGGCTCCGGAAGCGAAACCTCCTCGAGTTGCGGGGCCGTTGGCGGTCCGGCCTTTGCAGCGGCGTCAATTAGGTCACGAAGCGTGTGGACTTGGGACAGGGCCGCTTCGTCAAGGACGATCCCCAGCGCCCGCTCAAGTTCCATCGTAATCGTCACCCAACCCAAAGAATCGATGCCAAGGTCCAGCTTGGGGTTCATGTCTAGCGAGAGATGCCGTCCCGGAAAGCGGGCCTCAAGCCACTCCCACACGCGCTGGGCCGCAGGATCCGCAAGGAGAGCACGGCCGGCGGGGGGCAACACCGCTGCAGCGGCGCGGCTTTCTGCCCGGACTTTTGCCTCCCGGTAAAGCTGGGGCAGCAAATGACGGCGCAATTTTCCAACCTGAGTGCGCGGGAGCGGCTCCGAGGCAAGAGCGAAACCGGATAGCTGCATATAGCTCGGCAGCGTGGCGGCAGCGCTTGCGAGCGCGGCACGAACCGCGGCTTCCGCCGAAGCTTGGTCGCCGCCCGCGCGCGCCGATGGTGAGGGGACGGCGAGACCGGCGAGCCTTCCTCCATCGGCTAGTATTGCTATCTCTGCTATGGCGGGGCTCGCATAGCAGGCTTCGACGGTTTCTGGGTTGAGCTTCTCGCCGCCGGGCAAGACGAGCGTCTCGCTTGAGCGGCCAGAGATGTGGAGGTAGCCGTCTGCGTCGATCCGGCCACGATCGCCGGTCCGGAACCAGCCATCGGCAGTAAACGCAGCCTTTGTCGCGGCAGGATCGTTACGGTAGCCGGCGAAAACATTGGGCCCGCGCGCCTCGATCTCGCCTATGCCGTCTGCCTCAGGCTTGGCGATCCGCAACTCGACACCCGGCAAGGGCTCGCCCGCTGTGCCAGGGCGCGCACGGCCTGGCCGGGCAAAGGCAAGGATCGGCGCGGTCTCGCTTAGTCCATAACCGGTGAGCACATCGTAGCCGAGGCCGAGCAGCGTCGATTCCGTTTTTTCGTCAAGCGCCGCACCGCCTGCGACCATGCGGTAAAGAGCGGGCGCTAGATTGCGGCGCAGGCTTTTGAAAGCGAACCGCCCGAAACGCCGCTGGCCCCGGCGTGCAAGCGCAACCGAAAGATTGAGGAGGCGGTGGAACAGCGCTGCGGTCAACCCTCCTTGCGCATCGGCTTGCGCTATGATCGCGGCGAGCAGCGACTCGTAGAGGCGTGGCACTCCAATCAACACGGTCGCACCGCCAAGACGCAAGGCGCGCGCAAGCTCGGGACCGCTTATGCCGCTGGGCAGCACGACCGAAGCACCTGCGCTCAGAGGCATCAGGAGCCCAACCACCAGCGGATAGATATGATGGAGTGGCAAGGGCAAAAGTGCGCGCTCACTGGGGTTCGCTACCCCTGACGCAATAAGCGCCGAGATGTTCGTCAGAACATTGGCGTGGCTTAAGGGGACGGCCTTCGGAGTACCTGTCGTGCCGGAGGTGTGGACGATCAGAGCCAGATCGCCGGGGCTGGCCAAGGGCGCCGGGGGTGCGATTGGCTGTTTCCCGCCGGATGTCTCACATAAAGAAAGGAGGGCGAGGGCTCCGGAACCCTCGATGCGGGAAAGGCTGGCGCTCCCATTCGGGATGGCAGCAGAGCCCGTTCCGCGGCCGTCATGACCGGCACTGAACAGAAAGCGGCACCCGGCCGAGGCGATCAGGCGGGCACGCTCGGTATCGTCTTGCTGGAAATCGAAAGGAACGGCCGCGGCACCGGCCGCGAGTATGCCGAGGCACGCGGCAGCCCAGTCTGCACTATTGGGCGCTACTATGCCGACAGGTTCACCAACACCCACCCCTCTCTTGCAAAGCTCGTTGGCTATGCTCCCGGCGCGCGCGGCTAGCTCTATGAATGTTAGTGCTTTTATCTCGGCCCCAGCGTTAATGAGTGCCGGTATCTCGCCAAAGCGCGAAAGTTGCTGAACCAGCTCTTGAAGCGTCCGTGGATGATTGGCGCCAGCTGACATGCCATCGCTCTCGGCGCCGCAAAGAAAAAATCCGTGCTCAGCTCCCAAGCTCAAATTTTTCATGACGCGCCGCTTGCTGGAACTAATAAGAACCACTCCGGCCACTGACAATGCTTGAGTGTGCTTGGGCTGTCAACGAGGGCGCAGACAATCGCCGGAACGGCGGGCTGGCGCGAGTTCCAGTTCAGCATTGCGGCCGCCCCAAGCTAAGGCTTGTGTCGCGGTTCAATAAGAGCCGCACCGCAGCTTCCTGGGCGAAGCTATTCATCGTGGATTGAAACCACCGGACGTCGCTCAGCGAAGCGCGGCTCAGGCGAAAACGGCGCATCCGGAAAAGAACGATCGTTAATGCTGAAAGGGTGCCATTGGCTTCATCCAGCTCAGGCAAATACATCGGGGCAAGATCGCCCCTGTATTCTTCGTAGCCGGGGATGCCTTCATAGTCGTTGATGAAGTCTCCGCACCCATACAAAATGAGTTTTTCCCGATACATTTCGATGGGGCGCGCATGGTGCGAAGAATGGCCGTGCACAATGTCGCAAGCCCCGAGATCGATGACCGTGTGCGCGAAAGCTTCCTGAGCCGCTGTAATTTCGTAACCCCAATTCGATCCCCAGTGGATCGATAAGACGATTATGTCGCCCGGCTGCCTCTGCGGAAGTACCTCGGACGCGAGCATTTGCGCTGTTTCATGCGACAGATCGGGGAGAAGCTTAACGCCGGCGCGGCCTGGTCCTGCTGCCCAGTGAGCCGGAATCCCACTGCTCTCCAGCCCGAGGCCGAAAACGAGAACCCGATTGAAACGGCCGGCTGCGATAGTAGCGGGTCTGGAGGCTTCCAGGAGGTTGCATCCAGCGCCGGCCGTCAGAATGCCAGCTCCCTTTACCGCGGCCAAGGTGTCGAGCAAACCCGCTTCACCCCAATCCAGCACATGATTATTCGATAGCACGCAGCAATCGATTCCAGCCGCCGTGAGAACCGGGACATTGGCCGGGTTCATCCTGTAGTTGATGCCTTTCGGCTCTGCCTTGCCGTTTTTTGTAACCGCTGTCTCAAGGTTGACAATACTGGCGTGCGGCTTGCGGCGGGACAGTTCCTCAAGCGCGCCGCCCCAAATGTAATCGAAAGGAGCCGGCCTTTGGATCGCACCGTGGGCGCGCTCCGCAAGCGCGGCATAGTCCAGCGCGGACCCCAAATGGTTCTCGTATATCTGAGGGTCGCAGGGGTTCGGAAGGATTTGATCGATCCCCCGTCCCGTCATCACATCGCCTGCGAGGAACAGCCTTATCATTGCCGTGTCAGGCTAAGCGCCTGAACGGCTGTTTTCTTTGATAGCTGTCAAGGCCGTCTCAGATACGGGTGGAGTAGCTTTAGCATATGGAACACGGTCAAGACATCCGGGGCCATGAGCGTAATGGTCCGTGGGAACCGATGAAGCTCTTCGCGCTCGGCGGGAGCGAGGACCTCGGCGCGTCCATTGCCGGCAGCCTCGGCGTGCGATTGGCGGCCCATGAGGAACGCAGCTTTGAGGACGGCGAGCATAAGGTCCGGCCGCTTGAACCGGTAGCCGGCGCCGATGTCTACGTGGTTCATAGTCTTTACGGCGGGCCTATTCAAAGCCCGGATGACAAGTTGTGCCGCCTCCTATTTTTTACCGGTGCGCTCAAAGATGCCGGAGCTCGGCGCGTTACCGCTGTGGCGCCTTACCTGTGTTACTCCCGCAAGGACCGCCGGACAAAGAGCTCCGACCCTGTCACGACGCGCTATGTGGCAAGCATGTTCGAAGCCGTTGGGACCGACACTGTCGTGACGTTAGAGGTACACAATCCGGCGGCCTTCGAGAATGCATTCCGCTGCCGCACCGTCACGCTGACGGCTGCGCCGATTTTCATTGAGCACGTCAAATCGATTGGGCTTGGCGGCCTCTGTGTTGTCTCCCCTGACACTGGAGGGGCGAAACGCGCCGAGCTATTCCGCGAAGCCCTCGAACAGACGCTCAAGTGCCCCGTTGGCAAAGCCTTTGCGGATAAGCGCCGCAGCGCGGGCGTTGTCTCCGGCGACCTCTTCGTTGGCGACGTGAAGGGTGTTACAGCCCTTATCGTCGACGATTTGATCAGCTCCGGGACCACCTTGCTCAGAGCAGCGCAGGCGGCCCGGCGGGCAGGCGCTAACGAGGTTCTGGCGCTTGTTGCGCATGGCTTGTTCATGGAAGGCTCAGAGGCAGCGGTCGCCGATCCAGCGATCGGCCGGCTCATCACCACCGATAGTGTACCGCCGTTCCGCGTAAAGCCAAGCCCGATGCGCGGCAAGGTCCAGGTCCTGTCTTGTGCGCCCCTTCTGGCGGAGACCATACGCCGCCTGCATGAGAATAAGCCGCTTTCCGATCTGCTTGTCTTCTAACCGCAGTCTCAAGGCGCCTCGCATCCGCCGCCGCGATCCGCAGATAGGCGAGCGCTTGCGGGCGCCATTTCTCCGGTGTCCTCGGGTTGGGCGCCAACAGATGCGCAATCGAAAGGCGCGCGCGCAGCATCGCCCGGTAGCTGCGGTAAAAATAAAAGAGTAAGGATGGCGGGCCGTCGCGCAGCGCCCGCATGATTCGGGGGCGGATATAGTCTCCAACTCCCTTCATACCCAAATGCTCGCACTCGAGATCGAGGTAAGCAATCTCCTCCAAGGGATCGAGGGCTCGTAGCCGCGCATTGAACTCGATACAGTCGATGATCTTCACTCCGTCGCCGAGCCAAATGTGCTCGGGCCGCAGGTCCCCATGTCCGTCGACGATACGCCGCTGCTCCAACCGCCCAAGTAACAACTTTTCATGTCTGGATAGGAATTTCTGCAGCAGAGCGTCAAGATGGCGAACAAGGCCGGGAGCCAAGTTGAAGCGGGGATCGAGCAGAACGGCGCGGTTCTGTCGAAGGTTGAGCGACCATTGCCTGAGGTAGACCTCAGGCCGCAAAAAGACTGGATTCGCCTTCCTGTAGAAGTCCGCAAGCCTAAGAGCGATGGCATCGAGACAATGCCGGCCGGCGTTCCCCTGAGCGATGAGGCGATCGAGCATTCGCCCCTCATTCAGGCGGTGCATTTTCACGACCCAATCGACCACAGCGGCGCCTTCGCCAATTGCGAGACCGTCAACAGAAACACACAAAGGGATGGCGCCGATATAGACATCGGGGGCGAGCCGCCGGTTCAGTTCCACTTCCGCGCGGCATGCCATGTGCCGCTTCGCGAGCGTTGAAAAATCGAGATACGGAAAGCGGACTGGCTTCTTCAGTTTGAAGACGTAATCCCCTGCGAGAAACACCCACGACATGTGTGTCTCGCGGACCTCGACCCTTCCGGCAGAGCCATCGTAGGAGCGGGTATCGCTAAGAAACGCGACCTTGTCTTCGAGGGTTGGGGTAGAGAACCCTTCCCCGCAAGGGCAATCCCGGTCCGTTTTCAAATGGTTCATTCCATTACCCTAGCTGCGGGTCTCCACCAAGGTTTGATTTTCATCAACCTCTTCAGATGGCTCTGTGAGTAGTATTACAAAAACATGCACCGGAATAGGTGCCCCTCTTTCCCGATGCACACGCCATGATGAAAATTGACGTTTTCGTCGAACCGTATGGCTTGCCTGGAAACCTCCAGTGGCCGGAACGTGCGAACGCTTTGGTGGTCTTCGCCCATGGAAGTGGATCGAGCCGACTAAGCCCTCGCAACATCCAGGTGGCTGACGCACTCAACGCCAAGGGAATGGCAACACTCCTGTTCGACCTCCTTCGCCCGGAGGAAGAAGGCGATCGCACGAAGGTTTTCGACATCCCCTTGCTTGCGAGCCGCCTCGTTAGCGCCATCCAATGGCTCGATCGGGAGAAGGAGACTGGAGGCTTGCACCTTGGCCTGTTTGGCGCAAGCACGGGTGCCGCTGCGGCGCTAGTTGCGGCGGCTGAGTTGGGCAAACGGGTGGAGGCGGTGGTTTCCCGGGGCGGCCGCCCGGATCTCGCCATGGAGGTCCTGCCGAAGCTGCACGCGCCCACTCTCCTCATCGTTGGCGGCGCCGACACCGAAGTCATCGCTCTGAACAAGGCAGCATTCGCGCGCCTGCACGGGCCGAAGTCGCTTGAGATCGTACCCGGCGCAAGCCATCTGTTCAGCGAACCGGGCACATTGGAAAAGGTTATCGGCCACGCCGCAAAATGGTTCGAGCGCTATCTTGCTGCGGAAACGACATAGCGAAGGCTGCTGCATATGATCTACAGGAACCGCTCCGATGCAGGAAAAAGACTCGCTTTGGAACTCGCCGGATATAGGAGCCAGAATCCGCTAATTCTTGCTCTTCCGAGGGGCGGGGTGCCCGTGGCGGCAGAAATCGCTCAGGCACTGGATGCTCCGCTCGATCTCATGCTCGTGCGTAAGCTTGGAGTCCCTTTTGAGCCGGAGCTTGCCATGGGCGCCATCATCGACGGCGACGAACCTTACGTGGTGCGCAACGAGGATGTTCTCGCGCTCATTGCCATGTCTGAGGAAGAGTTCAAGCGAATCTGCGAACGCGAACTGGCTGAAATCGAGCGCCGGCGGAAGCTTTACCTGAATGACCGGCCGCGCGCAGAGCCTAAGGATCGCGTTGTCATTGTGGTGGATGACGGCGTCGCGACGGGGGCTACGACCCGCGCCGCCCTTCAAGCTGTTCGCAAACGAAGCCCAAGAAAGCTGGTGCTTGCCGTGCCTGTTGCGCCCACAAGCACGCTTGAAGAACTCAGCGGCGAGGCCGACGATATCGTGTGCCTCCAAAGCCATGAGCCCTTCTACGCGATTGGACTCTACTATTCGGATTTTCATCAGGTCACCGATAAAGAGGTGATCGAGGTATTATCGAAAGTACGGGCGCCCGAGCCATCGGGGAAAGAGCAGGTGAATTAGGTCTATCTGTCTTTCGGAACGGCAAGTCCCCTTCTGCAGAGAATTCGATTGCAAGTGTGCGGGGCCGTAATCTCCCGGAGCAGCCCATATCGCTCGCTAGCAGATTAGGCGGCAACCCAAGGTCTTCGCCAAAAGGCGCAAAGGAGCGGCCAAATGACCAAAACATCGCTGGAGAAAAATCACCCCGGTATCGAAGCAAAGGTCCGTGCCGCGCTCAATAGTGAGCCTCGGCTTGGGACATCGTTCCATTTGAAACAGCTCATTTTCGAGAACGATGGTTCCTTAGTGCTCGAGGGCGATGTGCCTAACGTTGCGGGCAAAAAGCTGGCTCTTGAGAGAGTTGCCGCCATCCCTGGCGTGACCGGTATTGTGGATCGCCTGCATGTGATTGCGGCCACTCCAATGGGCGATGGGGAGATCCGTGTCCACGTGCGCGATGCCCTTATCGGCGAACTGGCTTTTGAGACGCTGGAGATTCGCGAGCTTGATGCAGGGAATTGGCGGCTGGTCCGCGGCGTGCCGCAAGGAAAGCAAGGTAATATCGACGTTGAGGTGCAAGAGGGGATCGTGACGCTCAACGGAAACGTGCCCGGCTTAACGTCGAAGCGCTTGGCGGGCGTGCTCGCCTGGTGGGTGCCGGGCGTGCGCGATGTCGTCAATGGGATCGAAGCCGATCCTCCGGAGGAAGACAGCCCCGATCTGATCGAGGAAGCGGTGAAGGTCGCTCTCGAGAAGGATCCGCTTGTGAATGCAAGCCAGATCAGGGTTGGCGCGCGAAAGACGACGGTAAGGTTAACAGGCACAGCCCTTACGCCAGCCGAACGCGAGGCAGCCGAGACGGACGCCTGGTGCATCTTTGGCGTCGATAAGGTGCTAAACGAAATAGAAATAACGCCTTGAGAAGGAACCGTTTCAGAGGAGTACGCGGGGAGCGGGCGCCGGGTTTATCCAGGCGGAGACACGCGGCGGCCAGGTCATTTCCGAAGAGCTTGAATGTGTAGACCTCATTGAGGCCGGAATCATCGATCCAACCAAGGTGGTTCGAGTCGCACTCGAGAACGCTGTCTCAATCGCAAGTGTGCTCCTCCTTACCGAGGCAACCATGACCGAAATCTCGGAACCGAGGAAGGAGGCCACTGCGCCTGCAGACCTTGCTATGTAAGTTACGAGCGTTTTTTTGGGGGGATGCGGCCAAGACAGGCTTGCGGGCACCGGCCCCCGCGCATTTGGAGAGGTCCTTGCGGGCCGGCATCCGCAATCCTTCACAGATCCGGCCCAACAAGCGGCACCTCAAGTTCCCGCAAGCCGCCCGGCAAAGAGAACCATCGTCTTGCGGTATACCTCCGAATGGTTCCACTCGCGCATGACCTCGAAATTCGCGGTTCCTTCGCCGAAGGGCGCGCCGGCGCGCCAGCCGTTCTTCTTCAGAAGATTGGCGGTCGAGGCGAGCACGTCGGGCACGCTGTGCCGCAGATCGACATGCCCGTTGCCGTCATAGTCGACGCCGTATTTGATGTAGGAGGACGGCAGAAACTGCGTCTGGCCGATCTCGCCCGCATAGGCGCCGATCAGGTCGCGCTGGGAAAGATCGCCGCGCTGGATGATCCGTAACGCGGCGAGCAACTCGCGCTGGAAGAGTTCGCTGCGGCGGCAATCGTGTGCCAGGGTGGCGAGCGTGCGGATCACGGGTAGCTTGCCCATGTCGCCGGTGCCGTTGTCGGTCTCGAGCGTCCAGATAGCCATGAGCAGCGTGGCCGGCACGCCGAATTCGCGCTCGATGCGCGCGAGCAGTGCGGCGTGACGCTGCATCAACTGTTTGGCGCGTTTGATGCGCGCTGGAATGACGCGGGTCGCTGCGTAGGCCTCGAAGCTCTTGCGGAACGTGCCGCGCTGGCGCCGGTCGAAGGCCAGCACCGCGCCGTCCGGCGTGAGGCCGGCGAACGCGCTGTCGATCACCGTCCGCGAAATCCCGGCGGCCGCGGCTTCACGCGCCATGGCGGACAGGAAGGCGTTGAAATCGCCGCCGCACGTCGCCGCGCCGGTGGGAGCTGCGAAAATCAGGGTGCAAAACAGGATCGCGCGTAATCGTAGCAGCATTGCCCGGACTCATTTCCCCAGTGAGAGTTCCACTTATCGAAGATAAACTGTGTCTTATTATAGCCTTTCAGCCTGCTTACCGCTCTTTTTTGCGGTTGAGATATCTTTATAGGCTCGGCCGCAAACGGATGGGGTGCGTACCCTCGCCCCGTCGCCGCACATCTAAGGGATTGGGTCGCAGTACCAAAGAACTCTTTTCACTGACACGGCCCCAATGTTAGCTGAGCGATAAGTCACGCTTATGCCTGAAGCCTTGGAGGCGATTAAAGTGGCGAGCGCCCATGGATTGTTTGGCTTGGCAGCACTCCTGATTCTGGCCTGGTGCCCGAGCGAGGACCGCTGGCATGTTCCTGTGCGGATCGTATTGGGCGGTGTTGCCCTCCAAATTGGGCTAGCCATTCTGCTTATCAAATTTCCACCGGCAACCGCCCTCTTTTTCATGCTCAATCGTGCCGTGGGTGCTTTGCAAAAGGCAACAGACGCCGGCACCGGCCTCGTCTTCGGCTATCTTGGGGGCGCGGCGCTGCCCTTTGCCGAGGTTCAGACGGGCACGAGTTTCATTCTCGCTTTTAGGGCTTTTCCTTTGGTTCTCGTCATCAGTGCCCTGGCATCTCTGCTGCTGTATTGGGGTATACTCCAGCGCATTGTTGGCGGTTTTGCCTTCGTGCTGCGGAACACGCTCGGGATCGGCGGCGCGCTTGGTCTCGGCGCCGCTGTGCATATTTTCGTTGGCATGGTCGAAGCGCCGCTCCTTGTTAGGCCTTATCTCCTGAAAATGCCGCGCGGTGAGCTTTTCGCCCTGATGAGCTGCGGTATGGCGGGTATCGCGGGAACGGTCATGGTGATCTACGCATCGCTGCTCGGCCCCGTAATTCCCGATGCCTTGGGTCATATCCTCATCGCATCGGTGATTTCAACACCGGGCGCTTTGGCCATGGCCGCCATGATGGTGCCTTTCCAAGGATGCGCGCCGGGGCCCGCCGTGCTCGTGCAGACAGACCCGCCATCGAGCTTCCTTGAAGCGATAACGCGGGGTGCGAACGACGGCATCTATCTTGTCGCAAGCATTATAGCGATGCTAATTGTCATCGTGGCCCTAGTCCAGCTTGTCAACGCTGCACTGAGCCTGTTCCCGCATCCGGGGCTCGCCCCGTTTACGCTGCAGCAAATTTTCGCAGGCGGCTTCAGACCCCTTTTATGGCTGATTGGCATCGAAGCGGGCGACCTCGACACAGCCTCCCGCCTGATGGCGACGAAGACCGTTGTTAATGAATTCGCCGCCTATTTGGATTTCGCTCATCTGCAGCCGGATGCCTTGAGCCAGCGTTCAAAACTCATCATGACTTATGCATTATGCGGCTTTGCCAATTTTGGCAGCGCCGGGATCATGATCGGCGGCATGACGGCGATGGCGCCGGAGCGGCGAGGCGAGATTGCCGCACTCGCTCCGCGGTCGATCGTTTCGGGAACTTTGGCGACCTTGGCGAGCGGTGCGATCGCCGGCATATTGGTTTAGGCTGGGTTTTCCGGCGGGCCCTACCCTCCGGCGCTGGTCAAGACTTCCGGCGCCCGGTATTAATCCGGTTTGCGAAGGTCTCTGACCACGGTAAGAGACATCGGGGGAAGCACAAGAGCGAGCGGCGATCCGCCCGGGGTTTGCCACCGCGCAGGAGGCCTGGAAAACTTGGGATGGCCAGCACCGCCATTGGGCAGCCACTCATATTGGCGTGGAGAATATTGAAAGACCTCGTGCGGTCCAAGCCAGCTCTTTTCGCGCAATTCCGGGTCCTTGATCGTGACGGTAACCGTTGGGCTCCGGGCGGGCTCCTTATTGAGAATGAGAAGAGACCAGCTTTTATCCGGGCGCTGAAGCGCGTAAGCCGCTACGCCGGTCAGCGATGCTGAGCCTGCGGCAATGCGCGTTGGATAGAGGCGGTGCAGGCCGGAGGGCTCGCCGAACCATTCCCCGCCGTATAGTTTCGCTCCGTAATAGATGGGCAAGTGCCAGCTCACCTTGCCATTGGGTCCGGTTTGGAGTGCCATCTGGTTTCCCCAGGTCTCGCATTCTTGAAGCCCTTTGACGAGAACATTGGGTTCGATACTAAAAAGATGAGCTGTCTTCACGCCCCGCATGAGAAACCGCGCAACGATTTCGGCGTTGAGCAAGGCGGCTGGAAGCTCGACCTCGGGCTGCCCCGAGAAAGACGAATATCCGTACTCTGTAATAATCCAAGGAATCTGCCTAGAAATGCCATAGTCCTCGAAGCGTCTGAACGCGCTATCAACAAGGTCTGGGTGATCCATCAGCTGTTTCGATGGCTCCTCCTTGCATAAATCGTCGAACGGATACCATTCGAACGAGAAAAAACCGAAATCGCTACTTCGCTTCCTCGCACTCAAATAGGAAAGGAAGCGCTTCATCCAGGGCCGTTCACCAGCGCTGCCCGGAACGTTATCCCAGCCCTCCACTTCCGAGCGGAAATCGCCCCCTCCTTGAACCAGAGAAGGGCCGCCCGCGACCGCCTTGGGATTTGCCTTGCGGATGGCATCGGCGAACTGGATGAACAGCGCACCATAATGCTCAGGAGTAACATACTGGCCGTCCGGCTCCTCGCCGATCTCGATTTGCCGGATGTCGTAGCCGCGCGCTTTCAAAAAACCGATCTCGGCCGCGGCATTTTCCGGTGTATCGTAAAGAACGCTTGTGGGAACGAGCACGTCCTTACCGTGCGTCAATGCAGACTGCATGATGAGATCGAGACCAGGCTGCTCGACATTCTCGTCGCGGTCAGTGGCACGGTGCCAAGGATCCGTCGATGAGGTGAGCATTTTCGTTTGGATGCTGCCATCTGCGGCATGGACGATGCGGTCGGACAAATTGCCCTTCGAGTCCAGTTCGCCCGCATAAAGCTCCCGAATTGCGAAGCCGAGCCCGTCGCGGATATCCTTCGAACCGGCAGCAGCCGTTCCGGAGCTTTTCTTGAGGAGAATACGAACATAGTAGGTTTCGACCGGGGTATCGCTCAGAGGCAAAAGAACATCGCCGCCGGTACCGCCTACGATTTCTCCTTTTTGGAATGTCCGCCAGCGGCCTTTGAGCGTGTTGTAATACTTTGCCAGGCCGCCTTCGAAATACTGAACTTCATACTCTGTCGCGTAGGGGTCTGCCCAGAGGATGCGTAAGCCGCCGATGCGTGTCCGTTTTTCGAAATTTATTAAGACCCATTGCGGATTGGCTGCATTGTCCTCGCCAGTAAAATGCTGGTCGAGATAAGGATTGCTTTTCCAAAAGCTGGCCGGGTTGCCATCGGAAAGGCGCGAGAAGCCATCTTGGTTTGCTTGATCGTGCGTGTTACCGCGGCGCGGCAATCTGAACCCATAGGAAACGCGGATCGGTTTCTCCGCTTTCACATTGGAGACCCAGTAACCTTGGCTGTGGCCCGGATCGCTCCATGTGCCGTCCGCACTCCAATGCCAAACCTCGCCGCTCAATTCGGTGCGGAGCCGGTAGGTAACGCGGTGAAACGGCACCGATGCCATTTCCTTCACGGAAGCGCGGTGATAGACGCGATCGGCGTCGCCTTTCTGGCCTCCGTCAAGAGCGGCTCCAAGCGCTTCGGCTGGGATTACGCGCACGGGAGTTGCGGTCGCATCGATCTCGACCGTCAAGGCTTCTGCACCCGCCCGGGCCGGAGCTTCCAATAAGCATAAGAAAAGGAGAACGCTGAATATCGATGCCGGGCGCCGCAATCGAAGCCTCTCGTCTGCACAAGCGAAACATCTCATATTTGATATGGCGCAGCAGCGCAAGCAGTGCCTCTTTCCCCGTTTCAAGCTGCGGAGACGATAGCCGTTACCGGATCCTAAGCGGCTATTTCCACCTGTATTTCCGGTCTCTATTCCTTAGCGAACGTAAGTTCGGCTTTCTTGAACAGGGGCTGTGACCCCAAGCCGTCATTTGATCGATCGGCTCCTACAATTCGCCAAACTACCCCCGGATCGTGCTGGCGAAGGGAGTGAACTCCAATGTTTGCCACGCCACAAGCCAGAGCCCGCACGCGCGCCTTCGCACGCGTCATCGGTCCGTACCTCGTCATCGTGCCCGCCATTGTTGTAGTGCGGGCGGCGGACATGGGAACGATCGCGTCCGCGTTCTTCCAGAACGAGGCGCTTGTGTGGATCACTGGCGCCTTGCTCCTGTTGGGCGGCCTTCTCATCATCGCGCACCACCAATATTGGCCGGGCCTGTCCGCAATCCTGATCTCTCTGTTCGGCTGGTTCCTGGCGCTGCGCGGCGTGGCGCTGCTGGCCGTGCCGCGACTGTATGCGAACGCCGCCGCCGCCGCGGAGAATATGATGCCGGCCGTGCAGGCCTTCTTCGGCTTACTCGTGCTGATCGGCTTATGGCTCACCTTTGCCGGCTGGATCGCCAAGCCGATCCCCGGCTCGCGTATCTGACGCCGCGCCATAGGTGAGAAAGAGTTCTGACTAACGCGGATCGTCAAACGCAAGCATGGAATGACAGTCACAGACTCTCGCAGAACCGGCTGCGCCGGCATCACTGTTTGCTTGGGGCCGATTTGCGAAGTTGTGTGCAAGCTCGAAGTTTCGCGCCTTACCAAAACCAGCCGATCATCATGTTATGGAAGCGTCAGGCCGGCATGCCGGCTTTTGTGCAGGTTTTCGGATGCCTGCATGACGAAGCCATCCACAGGCGCCAAAGGCAGGCCTCCGAAAACCTGCCCATTACCGGACTCTCTTTAGGATCGCGATGATGACCGGCCAGGTCGAACTTAATGGCATTCCTATGCTGGGCTATGCAGTTAACTCCCGTGCCTCTAGATGTTGTGTGTTAGGGTCTTGGCTGGCAGCGGCTCGCTTTGCAGCGCGCCTTCGACCAGCCGGTAAAACAGCTTGCCTCGCGAGCGGGAGGTC
>JBKQQS010000031.1:0-3112 GCA_052144215.1 Rhodomicrobium sp. | reverse complement strand
GCGGCGTCGACCTTGTGGCATGCACCTCGGTGAACGACGTCTACGTGATGGACGCTTGGCGAACCGCGCTTCGTGCGCCCCCTGACATGCTCTTTCTTGCCGATGGGAACGGCGATTTCGCAAGAAGCCTCGGCCTGACATTCGACGGCCGTCCCTTCGGACTGGGCGAGCGTTCGAAGCGCTATGCAATGTGGGTGATAAACGGCACGATCCAGCAAGTGGCCGTGGAGCCCGGCCTGACAGCGGCCGATGTAAGCTCCGCCTACACACTACTCAGCATGTTCGATAGCTGGAGCGAAGGCGCAATTTAAGGTACGGCGCGAGCGCCGCTCCGGGATAACGAAAAGGCTGCGCCGCGGGCGGGATGACGGACACGAGCTATTATTGCTAAGGCATCTTCGAGGGCGGCTCGACGGCCTTTCCGCCGGCGGCGAACTTGCCGTAGCCTCGATGATGAACGGTTTTGGGGGCTCCTTTTCGCCGTGGTTCCAGCTATACGAACTTTCAGTCCGCTCCTATATTAGCCCAGTCACGGCCGAAGGAGAATCGCATGGCGCGTAAGGCATTCATTACAGGCTGGGCGCATTCGCCCTTTGGCAAGCTCGAAGACCCGGACACCGAAGCGCTGATGGCGCGCGTTATAGGGCCCGCGCTCGGCCATGCGCAAGTCGCTCCCGGGGAGGTCGATGGGATTTTCGTGGGCGTGATGAACAATGGCTTCCAGAAGCAGGATTTCCAGGGCGCGCTGCCGGCGCTGTGCGAGCCTGCGCTGGCAGGAAAGCCGGCGGTCCGGCTTGAGGATGCCTGCGCTACCGGCTCCGCGGCCGTCTATGCCGCGCTGAATTTCCTCGAAGCCGGCCAGGGCAAGGTTGCGCTCGTGGTAGGCGCGGAAAAGATGACGGCCAAGCCCACGGCCGAAACCGGCGACATCTTGCTTGGCGCGAGCTACCGCAAGGAAGAGGCGGAGGTCGAGGGCGGTTTCGCCGGCATCTTCGCCCGCATCGCCCAGAACTACTTTCAGCGCTACGGCGACCGCTCGGAAGATTTGGCCCGTATCGCCGCCAAGAACCACCGCAACGGCGTTCAGAACCCGTTCGCGCACATGCGCAAGGATCTTGGCTTCGAGTTTTGCAACACGATCTCGGAAAAGAACCCCTATGTGACGCACCCTTTGCGCCGCAGCGATTGCTCGCTCGTTTCCGATGGCGCTGCCGCAATAGTGCTTGTGGCCGAGGATGCTGCCGGTGACGCGCCGCGCGCGATCCGTTTCCGCGGCACCGCGCACGCGAACGATATTCTGCCCATCTCAAGGCGCGATCCGGTGGCGTTCGATGGCGCAAGGCGCGCATGGGCGGGGGCGCTGGGGCAGGCCGGCGTGACCCTTGCCGACCTAAGCCTTGCGGAAACGCACGACTGCTTCACCATCGCCGAGCTAATCCACTACGAAGCCATGGGGCTTACGGAGCCAGGCAAGGGGCATATCGCGGTTCGCGAGGGCTGGACGGAAAAGACGGGCAAGCTGCCGGTGAACCCCTCGGGCGGCCTCAAATCCAAGGGGCACCCCATCGGGGCTACGGGCGTCTCCATGCATATCATGGCCTCGATGCAGCTGATGGGCGAGGCTGGCGGCATGCAGATCCCGGATGCGAAGCTCGCCGGCGTGTTCAACATGGGCGGCGCCGCGGTGGCGAACTTCTGCTCCATCCTGGAGCGCGCGCGCTAGTGGTCGAAACCTACGGCTGGTCCCAAATGCGGGAACAATGCAAGGGCCGGGACTTGGGCTGAGCGCCCGGCCCGGCCGCTCAGCTACCCGCGCGAATGCCTCATATTGGGGCATGAGCTGCCTCGTTTCCGGCGCTGCAAAACCCAAATTAAGGTGAGTCCGGGTTGAGCTACATTTTCGATTTCAACGTCAACGCAATCGGCCGTGTCATTGATGCTGGTGCTTTCGCTTGCGGGCTCGCGACTTGGATCGTTCTTGCGATTGGTCTTTCCTATTGTCAGTTCTTCTTGCCGGATGTGCTGCCCAGCCCCAAGGCAATTATGACTATGCGCACTGCGGGACAGCTCACGGTGGCGACTGCTTCTGCCATTGTTTCATGCGCCGGTTTATCGCTCTCATTTCTTGCATTCTTTATTGGGCAAAATACAATTTGGGCTTGGATGGCCCTCGGAACGAGCGCTGCGTTTTGGGGTATATTCGGCGTGATTATGTACCTCTATCACCATCCCTTGTGGTGACGAAGGCCGATTGCGGAAGAGGCGGGTCTCGAAAACTGCTAACGCCGCGTTGCTCGCTTTCGGACCCCACAGCGGGCGATGTAAAAGGGCGGCGAGGGCGGCCAAAAGGTGACATCGCCTCTTCGGCCTGATATGGGAGAGCCCTCAGTCTGAAGTAGCTGAATGGCGGGGGGATTAAGATCGGAGATCGAGGTGAGGTAATTGCGGTGCGGGTATCGTTGCCGCCTGGATGGGCACACGAGCGGGTCTTTCCGGTTGCCTGGATCGACAACGGACTTCTGGAGCTTCACATGGGCGAAGTCGTCGGCGAAGAAGCCTACATGCACTCCATTTGAATTGAAGCCCGTTGCGTTCCGCTGCGCCCCTGATCTGGTATTGAAGTTGATCAAATGAAGTATCCCGACGGCCAGGAAGTCAGGCTAGGAGATCGAGTTAGGGTGGATGGCGACCCGACTGGTTTGGTTGTGTGTTGCATTGAAACCCAAGAATATACTCCCGAATTTCCTAGAGCGGAGTGGGAGTACCTCCAGCGGGGGTGCTTGGTAAGGTCTTCGAAGCACGGTCTGGTTCACTATCAGAGGCCCGATGAGGATCTGGAGCTCATCGAAAGAAAAGCGGATTGCTGAGTAGATTCGAAATGCCGAACCGGCTCTGGGTCAAGGGCGGGATTGTATTGGCCTTTTCGGAGAAGACCGCACTTGGATCCCGTAGCGGCCTTGCCGCGCAAGGGATCGCGAGAAAACTGGTACAGCCGGTTTCGACCCAACTGAGACCTGGGGCATGGGGCATGGGCGCCAACTGTTCGGTTTTTGACCGCGAGAGCACAGGACGGTCGAATCGCATCGCCGTCATTGCGACGGCGGCGCGGCCG
>JBKQQS010000030.1:0-22878 GCA_052144215.1 Rhodomicrobium sp. | reverse complement strand
GACACTCGGTAGATACGTCAAGGTGGCCATCACCGGTCGCTTACGATTATAATCAATTCCTGTTTTTTAAAAAATCCCCTTGGTTAAATAAGTTAGAATCTAAGTTAGATAGTTACGACCTGTGGATAAGTCGAAAAGCCTTTATTTATCAATTTAATACGTGTCTGGCTGGTTCGCAAAGGTGCGAATTATGGTCGGGAAAGGTGCGAAGCAACGGACTCCGAACGTGCGAATATCGGTTGCTGAAAGTGCGGAACGGTTGGCAAAGGTGCGAATCAGGATGTGTATAAGTCTGTGGATAACAAGGATATATTATTTATAATCAATAGGTTATTACTAATCGACGACGAGACTATGACGCCAAGCCTACCCCGCGGTCGGCAAAGGTGCGTTGCGGTCGTCGAAAGTGCGAAACGGTTGGTGAAAGTGCGAAGAGGTCGTCAATAGTGCGAAGATAGCGTCTTTCCTCGATAGACCTCACAGGTCGGCGAAAGTGCGAATTGGTTGTCAAAGGTGCGAAACAGGCCCCGATGGTGCGAAGTGAGAGTTTAGAGGGCATCCCGACCATGGAGTGAGGTTACTGAAAGTGCGAATCGGTCGGTGAAAGTGCGAATCGGTCGGTGAAAGTGCGAAGGCGTTGCCGATAGTGCGAATCGCTTGGCGAATCGGGGAGCCGGTTGCTAGCTTTGGTTATGAGTTCCCTTCTTCCTGAGCGTCATCCTGTACGCGATTTTTTTGTGCTCGATGTATTCGACGTCACGCCGCGTTCTGACATGGGCTCGATGGAGCATCCGGTTTTTTCTTTGTCCACGAAGCCTGATACGCGCTCGCTTTGCTATGAGCATGACGGCACCAAGATCGAGATCATTCCAGGTGTGCGTGGCCTGCCAACCGTTTTCGACAAGGATATTTTAATTTACGTGACGTCGAAACTGACGCACTTAAAGAATGCGGGTAATCTAATTGGGCCTAGGGTGCGTCTCACCGCGCATGATCTTTTAGTCGCGACCAACAAGCCAACGAACAATCTTGGTTATGAGCGGCTCGAAGCTTCGCTCGAACGGCTCGCCGGCACGGTCATAAAAACCACGATTGAAACGGGTGACGAGGCAACGGTAAGTGGTTTCGCGCTGATTAGCTCTTTCGAGTATAACCGCAAGGGAAGCATGCACGCTGATCGGCTGCGTTACCTCGAGATCACGTTGAGTGATTGGCTGTTCCGCGCGATCGACTCCGAGGAAGTGCTAACGATTGACCGGGATTACTTTCGGCTTCGAAGCCCGCTCGATCGCCGTCTTTACGAGTTGGCGCGCAAGCATTGCGGCTCGAAGGAGAGATGGCGTATCGGCATCGACAAGCTCCAGAAGAAATGCGGCTCGAAGCAGGAGCGCAAGCATTTCGTGAAGCATCTGCGCGAGACGATTAAAGGCGATCACCTTCCCGAATACCGGCTTGAGCTCGAAGATGATTTTGTCATGGTCTATCGCCGCGCGGCGGAAGCGCAGCAGGCGAGACCCGCGGCCGTCGCGGTTGCCCCGGTCACAGTTTCGCCCGAGCCGAAAAAAATATTCATCAGCTCTGAGGCGATTGAGCGCGCGCGCGAGATCGCGCCTCGCGCCGATGCCTATTGGCTGGAAAATACCTATATTGCCTGGGCAAAAAATCTGGAACCCGCGCTGAACGAGGATGCGCGGTTCCTAAGTTGGGTAAAAAGCTTTACGAAAGGAAAGCTTGCGCCGTAATGACAGTACCTCTCCCCAGGGACATGTCCAATCTATTCCATCTACTTCCATGAGGGCTATGCCGCTTCTGGCAAGGCGATATTGTTATCCTTAGCCCATTTGCAGATGCAATTGCGAAAGGCAGCCCTGATGCGCAGATGGGTGTCCAGGGGCTTGGTCTTTGGCGGACGGCCGCTCCGCAGCAGGGCGTTGAGCAGGTGGGGTGCCATCTGCTCTCTGCCGGATGTTATACCGTCGAGCAGGGTGAGTGTCAGGACTTCCCGTTTGGGACGGGAATCCGGGTTGCTCCAAAGAGCCCGCAAAAAGGCGGACGCCACCACAAGCATGGATTGCACTTCGATTGTAGAACTGCCCAGAAGCTTAACCAGCCGAGTAAATTGTCCCTCGGGACACCAGTTGTTGCTCCTGCCGGCTTGTAGAAGAACCTCGTGATCGATGGAAGTGAAGTGGTGGCCTGCCAAAGCGAGGCTGGCTATGACCTTGTTGTAATCAAGCCGCGGAAAATGCCCGCTTTCACAAGCCACCAGCAGCGCAGGCTGCAACCAAACGCCCTTGACTTTGCTGGCTTCCCCGGCAAGCCAGCGCAGGCGATGGTCTTCGCAAAGAAACACCCGTCGGGAACCGCTCGCAGCCGCGATCACGTCAGCCACGGATGGATCCATGTGAGAGACGAGCTGACGGACAGTGCGGCTGCAGTCTTGATCCGGAATTGCCTGAAGGATTATCGCGCGATCGCTTTTTGCCAGCCGGAGGATGCGCTCCGCAAGGTCGAACGATGCCTGACTTTGTTCCTGTGAGTATTTGCTGAAGACAATCTCGCCGTCCCTGTCGCCGGCCGTCATGCTGCCGCCTTCGTAGCGCGCCGCGTGCGCTCTCTCCTCCTGGCAGCGTTCAAGCATGCTGATTGCTGACGAGGTGAGGCCAAGAGGGCCATAGGTATCGGCCAGGACGTTCAAAACGCCGAAACAGCCGGCAATCCAGAGTGTGAGCGGGTCTAAGATGAGTGGCGGCCTGGGACGTAGGAGCTGAAGGGCCTCGTTTCGCTCGGCTTCCGAACCGACGCAGACATCGAAGGGAACGCCGGCTTCCATGAGGCCTGCCCAGGCATCGATTGGCTCGTCCCCGGCCAAACGCGCAACCATCGCCAAGGGTATCGGATGGGACTTGTAGACGTCAAAAAGTCTATCGACGCGATCCCGGCGCTGCCGCGCGACGTCATGTATTTTCGCCATCCCCTTTTCCGGAGCGTCCGGCGGGATCGGCATGCCGAAAAGGCCGCGCTCGCTTGGAAAAAGCGTGTTGAATTCCTGGAGGCTGCGATGAAAGAGATAGAGATACTTATGCTTGATCTCCGTAATCTCGCGCTCGTCCGCCCCTGGATGGTCATGCACTTTTACCCGGTCACCGACGCGCATGCCCATGACCCGCTTCGCCAGCGCGGTATCGGGAGCAAGTTCGCCAAGCAAAGGATTGAGGGGGTGGTAGAGCGGTTCGATGACGAATACCGACGGGGGGCGGCCGGACTCCTCGGCTGCTATTGTGAAGGCTGTATCGGGCCCGATGCAATCGATCTCCCGGATTATGCGATGGGCGCCTTGCCCCCCGAAGAAAAGGCCTGAATAGCCTAGGTGGGCTTCGGGTTCATGCCAGTACCGACGCAGCGTGGCGTAGGCGATGGCAAAGGCTTCCTCAGGCCGGCCGTGGAAGTCGAGAACGCGCGCCAGTTCCATGCGAAGTGCGGGTTCGGCATCGTCGTAGGCAGCCATGCATCCGTCGAGGAAAGCGTCGCGAGCGCTTTGATCATTCAGGCGTTCGACGATCTCTAGCAATTTGAGGCGCATATAGAGGTCGTTGGGGCGTAGCCGCAAATAATCTTCGCAATTCTGCCGCGCCGGGGTGAAGTCGCCCACCCGGGCGTAAAACATGGCGGCGCAACGGAGATAATAGGGCTGAGCTTTAACCTCGGGCGCCAGTTCCCGCAGCAGACACATCACCTCCTTGCGCCTGTCCGCGAAAATTAGCGAGGAAAGTCTCCGGCGGAGCAGATCAGATTCCTGCGTAGGTGCCGTGATGGGAGCAAGCAGGTCGGCGACGCTGTCCCATTCTTCTGCGCCGTATAGCTCTTCCGCGATAAAAATGACGCATAGGCGATCCGAAGCCGACGCAAGTTCGAGGGCCTTCAAGGCCGCCTCGCGTGCGCCGGACTTGTCCCCAGCCCGGCGTCTCACGAATGATAAGGCGACATAGGAGGCCGGTTCCGCCGGCTGCCCCGAAACCAGAGCCTCCGCTGCCGCCGTCGCTTCGGGCTCGTGTCCGCCGAGCCACAAGGCGCGGACCCTGTCCAATTGCAAAACGGAACGGTATTTAACCTCGGGCGAGGAACCAAGCGCATCGAAGGCCTCGACTGCTTCATCGAAACGCCGCGCAGCCATGCATGCTTCCGCTCGGAGCGACAACATCTCAGAATCCGCGCGGACGCTCTCGGGGAAGCCGTCCAGCTCGGCGAGCGCCTTTTCGGGCTCGTTGGCGAGAAGGCGCATCTGGATGCGATGAAGCTTGAGCTGCTGATCGTCCGGCGCGACGAGCAAAGCTTCATTCAAGACTTTTTCGGCGTCGTCTGTGCGTGCCGCGAAGCGCAGCGCGGTTACGAGATTCAACGCGGTGACGATGTGACCGCCGGCGGTTTCAGTTGCCTTCGCATCGTTCCAAAGCGAGCTGAGCAGCTGGACCGCTCTGTCGAAATTGTTGCGGTCGTCTCCGTTCAGGCCCGCGGTGAAACGAACATAGCCGCCGCTCACGATCGGCTCGAGCAATGCAACAGCAAGTTCCGCCCGAATGTGGTCGATGGCGGGATTCAAGGCATAGGCTCGTTCGAACAGGCGAAGGCATTCCGACGCGTGGCCGCGATGGCGGTGCCATCTTGCTGCTGCCGCGATGACCTCAACATTGCCGGCGTGCGTTGAGGGGAGAATGCTGAACGGATCCTCCACACCCTCTTCATCGAAAGCAGCGATCACGCGCAGCGGCGCGACAAAGGCATTGCCGGGATCGTCCTTCAGAATAGCGTCCGCGCGGCGGCGGGCTTCCTTCACCTCGTCACGCAAAATCAGCGCAAGCACGACATTAGAGCGGCCGAGCGGCTCGCCGCCGCCAAAAGGTTCCGCTTGCAGGAATAATTCGGCGGCATCACTCAGGTTGCCGAGGTTGTATTCGGCCGCTCCCTGATTTGTCAGGAGACGAAATCTGGCCCGCGTGCTCGCGTTTTCCCAGTGGGTAGCGGCCAGGCGTTTAAACATCCTAAGCGCGGTGCGGGACTGGCCTGCGCGAAGCAAGTCCCGCGCGGAATCGATCTGCGCCTGCAACGAAATATCGGCAGGGTCTATCGGCTCGCCGGCGCCGGGATCGCCGACAGGATGCTGAACCACGCTTTCGGACAGACGACTTAGGATCTGCCCAAGAAGATGATTTGTTTCATTCTGTCCGTCGGCTATCCCCTCCAACGATATCTTTATTGCTTGGGTGGAAGGGGCCAGGCTGGGTTAATGTTTTTCTACTACCTGATCGTCCATCAGGGATACGAGATCGTCCCATCCCATGACCTGCACGGTGAAGAGCCCGCGGGCGCGGTGATCATCCGAAATCTCGCGCGCCATCTGTTCGAGGGCGGCGTCTTTTGGAGCCGTCGTCGCCAAAATCCAGTGTTCAAGCGAGGGCTTGAAACTGAGCGCCTTGCGTATTTCGTCGCGAAGCTCGGTTTCGGTAACCTCGGCTCCTAGAAGCGTATCTTTTCCTTTGCACTGCACGCCGTGCCACTGTTCATCGCATCGGCCAAAAACGTCTGTCCCAGCCTGAGGCTGGCCCAGCCGACCGTTTCTTTGAGCGGTGCGATCTCTCCATACCCGGCGAAAGATATCGAGGCACAACGCCTCGAAATCTTGCCAGTTCTTGGGAGGAGGTATCTGAAGTGAGTGGAATTCCATGACACAAGGGGCACCTTGGGCCGCCAATGAGCGTAGGTATTGAGGGAAAAAACGCTAAGTTACGCGCACAAATGGGCGACGCTTAGATCTAGAGCGCGGGTGGGACTCTTTGTGCCGAGATTAAAGAAATTTAAGAAAACACACAAGCTCTCGGTGCCCGCACTCAGGACGTATGTGCTCCGGTTGCCTGTTTTGCTCGCACAGTTCCCGGCGGCAGCTCCTCGTTAGCGGACAATATTTCTCTTGGCCGAAACTTCGGCTAGGGGCCCTTCGCTCTTCGGCGCGGTCGCCCCCGCGCCGATCTCTTGCGGCGTATTTGGCTGCGTTTCGCTTAGACGCACAGGGCGCGATCAGCGAACCTCAATGGTTACATTACTGAAGTCGAAGCGTCGCGCGAGCTGTTGGACGCGCGGCACATCGGCGGCTTGGCCGCAAGTGATGCCGAGCAGTCTTACACCGCACCAAGGGTTCTCCTGCCTGATGTCGATGCCGAGCAGCCTTGCAACGCAGCAGGGGCTGCTGATGTCGATGGCGATGTAGTCGTCGGGGCCGCTTTTGAATTTCGATGCTGAGGGTGGATTACTGACCAACAGCCGGATCTCGTCTTCATAAGCGAGATGTTGTTGAAGATAGAAAGCCGTTAGTCGGGCTACGCCACGTGGCAAGAAGGTTCTGCTAACTTTGGCCTTAAGTTCCTCGTCGATAAGCGTAAGGAGGGACTTGGCACCGGCCTGGTACCGAATGCGCCGGACTTCGGCATTGCGCGGCATCAAATGAAACCGCAAACAGTAGCCGGTGCCGCTGGCTGCAAAGACATTCCAGTGGGACTCTGCGCTAGCACTGCCGACAGCTGTGAAAGACGTATAGAAGTAATTCGTGGAAAGCTCGCGACGGATCGATTTCGAGGAAGCGCTGGCGTAACCGTGCTCTTTTATGAAGGCGAGGTACTCGCCGGCGTCGAAGTTCTTGGCGACAGTGGCCAGCCAGAGTTCGTGGTGCTCAAGGATGCTCTGCAGGACTTGTGACTTGGTAAAGTGCAGGACCTCCATCGGGCCCAACGGGGGGAAAATGCGGTCAAAGAGCTGCGTCGAAACGGAGGTCGACCAGGTTGGCTCGCAGATATTCTTGGACGTAACGACCAGCTCAGCGGCATCGAAAGGGAGCGTCAAGCCGCGACGGGAAAGGATCTCCGCGGCGTCCTTCCTGATGCGAACGAGCTGCATGGCGGGTGGCAGTGCTTGAATCATGCAACCTCGTTGCCTTGGATCATCGGCAAGTAGTGCCACTAACTTAGCATGCTGAGCCCTACCGTGGTGCCGATTGCTCGAGAAAATCGTTCATACCCGCCGTGCCGCGAAAGCCTAAGGTCTCGTCTGCAAAACCATTTTCTGCAGCAGCGGATGACCGCTACCGCGTTCGCCGCATTAAGCCGGGCCCCGAGGCCGTCGATCCCTTTTCGGTCAGGGGCGCTATTCTCTGGTAAGAGACGGGCGGGACTTTCACCCCATACAGCTGCTTTCAGCATTCAGGGGAATGGACAACTGCGAGAAAAATATGGTCTAGAGTATAGAATTACACGAGACTCCGTGCTACCTTGCTGGAAGGTGCAAAGCCAAAGGTCAGGATTGGCGGATGCGGTTTCTGGTGGCGGGGTTAAGTGCAGGCGCGGCGCTGACGCTGATCGTGGCGTCGGGCCTGATGAATTGGGTCTTCATGACCTCGCTCGGCAAGAGCGAATTCGAACAACACATTCTGGGCGCGGTCAGCGTGGCGGTTTCCGCCTTCCTCGCTCTGCTTCCGACGCTTTTGCTCTGGGCCTATCGCGAGCGCCGGACGCTTACCGTCATTCTCGGCGTACCGCTGTTCCTCGCCTTTGGCGCGTTCTCGGTGTCTTCGGCCGTCGGCTTTGCCGCGAAAAACCGCGGCAGCATCAGCGAGGATCGTGCTCTTGCGGGCCAGAAGCTTGCTGGCTTGAAACATGAAATTGAAGAGGCCGAGGCGAAGCTGAAAGCGTTCGGCGCTTTCAAATCTTTCGCCGTCCTTCAGGAATCCCTGCGCGGGCTCGAGCAGGATCGCCGCTGGCAATTGTCGAAGTCCTGCCAGGAAGCGACGACGGATGCTTCGCGCTCATTCTGCAAAGGCTATTTCGAACTGAAGGCGGAAGCCGCGCGAGCGAGCGAAGCGGGGCGGCTGGAAGAACGCATCGCCGGACTCAATAGCGAAAGTCGGCGTCTCGAAGAGCAGGGGGCGGGCCGCGAAGCCGACAATCAGGCAACTGTGCTCGCGCGTCTTCTCGGAGTGCCAGCGGCGAAAATCGAGCGCGCCCTCATGCTGTTCCTCGCCCTGCTGGTCGAGATTGGCGCGGCGCTGGGGCTGTTTTTCGCGACAGGACACCTGCGTCCCGCAGGCTCTGCCACTCTGCAGGGGGGCAGGGGCGTGATTATCGAGGCCGGGACCTTGAAGGACGTTTCGGAACGCAAGCTTTTGCGCGCTCCCGTGAAACAGATCGCAGCGTCAGTTCCCCGGCGCGTGCCGCGTGTCAGCCGGGGTTAGGTTCAATGACAAAATCGAAGAGAGGAAATTAGAACCATGGGCTATGTGGTGCCCTTTATGAATGGCAAAGGCGGGACGGGTAAGTCCGTGCTGGCGCGCGCTTATGCAGTCGAGGCGGCGCGAGCAGGGGCTTCGGTGCTGATTGCCGATCTCGATGACGTACAGCGTACCTCGAAACACTGGGCGGATCACAGGAAAGCCAATGGCCTCAAGCCTGAGATTCGCGTCGAGATCGCGACGCCGCGCGTCGCCTATGACATGGCGGACCGGTCCGATGTGCTGGTTATCGATGCGCCGGGCTGGACCGACGGCGAGAGCTTGAAAATGGCGCGCTGGTCGACCTTTTGCGTGATCCCGTCGCGCGCCAATCGCATGGACGATCTGTCGGAAACGGTGCGCCTTCTGCATGCGCTGAAATCCCAAGGGATCGAGGATTGGCGGTTTGGGGTAGCGCTGAACGCGCTGCGGGCGGCCACCGCCATGGAGGATGAGGCTGATGCAAGAGCCTATCTGGCCGAGGTTGGCTTCAAGGCGCTGCCTGGTTTCGTGCGCGATCTGAAGGGTTACGAGATCGCGCTGCTCGAAGGCAAAGCCATTACCGAGACTAATGAAAGGGCGCTGAACGAAGAAGCCTTTGTGCTGGTGAACGGGATCGCCGGGGCGGTGCTTGAAGCCGGCAAGAAGCTGATCCGTGAAGCGGAAGCGAAATCCAAGGAACGCGAGCGCGACAAAGGAGGGCGCGGGCGATGACCAAGAGCAATTTCGAGGAGCTGGCAAAGGCGCCGCAGTTTGCCCGGCCGCCACGTGCTGACGAGGATGCAAGTCCGCTCGCCGGCTATGGCGCTGTCCGTGCGGCCGACGGTCGTACAGCGCGTAGGACCGGACGCACGGTGCAATTCGCAACGGTCGTGTCGCCCGAGTTCAAGCGCTGGCTGAAGACCCAGGCCGCCGCCAAGGACAAGAGCATGGCGTCGCTGCTGGACGATATGAAAGCGGCCTACATCGAAAAATACGGAGAAGAATAGCCGTGCTGTCCCTATTGAAGCGGAAGCCGAAGCTGCCGGCCATGATCGAGCAGCCAGCCCCGGAGCCAGTCAGGCGCACCCGGCAGCAAAACATCAAGGTCAGCGACGATTGCTCGGCCGCCTTTGCGGCGCTGGCAGAGGCGCAAGGCATCAGCAAGGCTGCTTTGTTCGAAGACATGGTCGCCGAGCGGCTGGAGACGCTGCAGCGGCACGGGGTGAAGTTAGAATTAGCGTGAAGGCGACGGAACGGAGCCGACAATGTCCACGAAGGCAGTCATTGCGGGCAGGTTACCCATCCGGCGTGGTCTCGATGAAAACGAGGCGGCGATCTATCTCTCATTGTCGCCATCGTTTTTCCGGAAACTTGTTGGCGACGGACGCATGCCGCGGCCGCGCCTGATCGGCGTAAGGCGTATTTGGGACGTTGAAGAGCTCGACCTTGCCTTCAAGGCGCTGCCGCGCGAAGGCGGGGATGCCGAGCCTATCTTTTGATCGGATGAAACGGACAGTTGGGCTGATTTTCAGTGACGTTGATTAAGCTGAGGTATGTTGATTGTTTCAAGGATCGGCATGGTCGCCTGCGCTATTACTTCCGGCGGGGCAGGGGAGCACGCATTGCCTTGGTTGGAAAGCCCGGAACGCCCGAGTTCATGGCTTCCTATCAGAGCGCTTTGGAGGGTGTGCCCTTAAAAAAGGAGCAACCCAAGCGCGGCGACCCCGGCACTTTTGACCGCCTCGTGCAGGACTACTACGAGAGCCCGAATTTCCTTAGCCTCGCGCCACGAACCCGGCATGTGTACAAGCTTATCATCGAACGGCTGTTGCGCGAGGAGAACATTGGTCATCGGCTCGTAAGCCAGATGACGCGCCAGCACATCCAGCGCATCATTGGCAAGCGTGCTTCGACGCCTGGCGCGGCGAACAACCTGCTGAAGAAAATTAAAATACTTGTGCACTTTGCAATCGACAATGGCTGGCGCAAAGATGATCCGACGGTCCGCATAAAGGGGTTTGCTGAGGGCGAATTTCACACCTGGACCGACGACGAGATTACCGGCTATGAGCAATACTGGGCGATTGGAACGCGGGAGCGTGCAGCCTTTGCTTTGCTTTGCTTCTTTTCACAGGGCAGCGCGCGTCTGACGTAAGGCTCATGTCATGGCAGGATGTGGAGAGCTCCGCCATCAGAGTCGTGCAAGGCAAGACTGGCGCAAAGCTTTGGATACCTTTGCATCCGGAGCTGGCGTTCATTTTGGACAAATGGCCGAAGCGCGACGTTGTCATTCTGACTACGGCGTTTCAAAAAGCATTCACCGAAAAGGGATTTAGCAATTTCATGGCCAAAAAAATTGGTCTCGCCGGGCTTCCTGAGCGCTGCGTGACTCATGGCTTGAGGAAGGCGGCGGCGCGGCGGCTTGCCGAGGCAGGATGTTCGGCAAATGAGATTGCTGCGATCACCGGCCACGCCAGCCTTGACGAGGTATCACGGTACACCAAAGCGGCCGAGCAGAAGAAACTTGCCAAGGCAGCGATCGATCGGCTAGAGAAACAGGACGCGAACAAAAACTCCCAAACCTAGTCAAAAGGTTTGGGAAAAAGAGGCAAAAAGCTCAATATTTTCAAGGGATGGGTGCCTATGGTTCGAGTCCGGCCTGGGGCACCATCGCCTTGTTCCGGACGAGCGCGGCCGGAGCAAGCTATGAGGGGTATGCAAGAAGCGATCACTCTCCCCCGAAGACACTTCCACGACGTCATCTACGGTGACGCGGGACGTCCTTTTATCAGTTCGTTCGTGGCGCGATGACGGCCTGAGCTTCGGAAGGCGCCGGACAAACGCATAACCACTTGGCGGCTAAAATCGCGTTTGCCCTCTGACTTTCGTTGCACAATTCAATCACGTAGCTCACGCCCTTCTGGCGCGTGGCGTAACCTGTCCTCGTGGGTAGCGATGGCCAAAAGCTGAGGCTGCCTCCTTGGCCAAGGAACGCTACAGCTTCGTGGAACGGCGGCTCGCGCGCTCCATTCGAACGATATCGCCTTTGCTGCAAGCGCCGGCGCGCGAAAAGCTTTTTTTTGCGCATGCTGCGGTGGCAAACCGGTTCCCGCTTCGGCGGCTTCGCTCAAGCAGCGAAGCGGTAGCGCAGGGGAAGGACGAGTTGCCGAGCCCAATTGGGATCGTTTCGCAGAATGAAACCTATTTCTATATAAATAAATAGGTCCTGTTAACCGCCAGCCATTGACGGGATCGCAAAGTGACCGATCTTGAGCGTCAAGGTGAAATCGAACGCGAGCCGGTGGCGGTGGCCGTTCCATGGGCGCCGCCGGAGGTGGTTTGAGCAAGTGCGCGCAGAAAGCGCCATTTTCCGGCAGGGAGTCCATGACTGCACCGATGCCGCAGGTTTAGCAGTCGTACGCACGCGAACGCAAAAATCCTCTGCGCCCCATCTATGGAAGATGTCCAAAGGCCCGCAATTCCTTGCCGTGGGGGACGTAGATGGGCAACAAACCCCCAGAATTAGGCCGAACTAGCCAGAGGCTACTTCCCCTGGTTGAAGCGATCGTCTAAAGTCATTGAAGACTTCAGGGGCACATTTTTACGAGGGCGATATTCGTGGTCTGCGAGACGGTTTTGGTTAGCATAGGCGTTGATGCTCAGGCGAGGGATGGGGGCTTTTCTGTTGAGGGAAATGCGGCGCCTTTTTTTAGGATGACTCCATATAATAATGGCAGCCAATGGCCTTCTTCAGCAGACCGTTTGTCAAGTGTCCAATCATCAAACCAAACAAGAATGCGCTGAGGATGCGTCATTTTTCTCTGCCGGCAACGCTGTTATTGCTGATCGCCGCATCTATGAACATCCTAGGCTGCGGTTTCACCGAGTACCTTAGCTTCAGTTCATCGCCGCCCGTCAGGACAGAGCCGGTAGGGCTCACTCCCGTCATCTCGACGGTGAAGCTTGGTTCCATCTCGGGTCCGCCCAAGCCCACGGCCGATCGCATGGTTCGCATGCTCGATGCAGCGGCTGACAAAGCGAAAATTGCGCTTTTGAACTACGACGGTGCCCAAGGCGATTATCTTCTTCGCGGCGATCTGAAGGCGACCCGAATTCGGGGTAAGATTAGAGTGACATACAATTGGTACGTCTTGGACCGGCAGGGCAATGAGGTAGGGCGCAAGCTAGGGACTGAGCAGGTCGACGGCGCCGCCGAAGGGAGCGATCCCTGGAGCGAAATCCCCGAGGACAAGCTCCAGATTATTGCCGAAGCAGGAATCGCCGCGGTCATTAGCCGCGGATAACTCCTAGGATGCACCAGCACAGGTCAGTCCGGCGGCGCTAGAGAGATAAGCGTCTTCCCCCGGCCCTTCCAGATCATAATGCACCTCCGCAGTCAAAACGGCAGAGCACGCAAAGCGCAGTGCGAAGAAACAGGAGCGTCCCTCACATGAACGCCGGCGCGATCCTTCGCACAGGCCGGCATGTGGGCGGGGCGAAGGATAGGGCCACCTTCATGTAAGCTGCCGTCCGCCGCGAATTCGCCGCGTTTTCAATTAGATTTAGAAAGCTGGTGCTTATGCATTTAACTTTAGGTGGACGTTTGTAAATGACGCAAGCATTAGAGCCTGAATACGGCAACTGGCTCGTTCTCGCCACGCATCCTTACCGTGAGGCTCAAGCCATCGAGAATTTGGTGCGGCAAAGCTTTCACGTTTTTTGCCCGATGACTTTAACGCATATCCGTCATGCACGCCGTGCCTACGATGCAAAGCGTCCGCTTTTCCCGGGCTATGTTTTCGTTGAGCAGCCAAGCCTGCAACAGCAATGGCGGCCTCTTCTTGGCACCTCGGGCGTCCGGACGGTGCTGATGAGCGGCGAAAGGCCTGCAAAGCTTCCGGCAGGGTTCATAGAGAGCCTAAAGGCGAGAGAGGTGGACGGCAGCATCTGCAAACCAGTGACACCCTTTCAAATCGGCCAGCGGGTGACGATCCAAGGCGGCCCATTTGATGGCATAGCCGGTCAAATCATCGAAATGAGGGAACATGATCGCATCTTGGTCCTCCTCGATCTCCTCAAGCGGCAAACCCGGGTGCATATCGATGCAAAGCGGCTCATGTAAGAGTATGTTTCCTTTGCGTGCGCGGGCGGCAAGCCGGCTTACCTTACCCCAGCAAGCGAAACCAAGGCGTTAGCCTTGCGGGGGGCCCCTCGAGAGTTCTGGCCGGGGCTTTGCTAGGCCTTGTGGGCAAGAAACCATTCATAAGTTGCCCGGATGCCCTCTTCCAGGCTGGTGCGGGGCTGCCAGCCCAGTGCCCTTAGTTTCTGCACGTCCAGCAGCTTTCTTGGCGTGCCGTCGGGCTTCGACAGATCGTGCACGATCTTTCCCTCGAAGCCAACAATGCGGGCTGCCAGCTTGGCGAGCTCGAGGATGGTGAGATCCTCTCCGCAGCCCACATTGATGTGTTCATCGCTGGAATAGAATTTCATGATATGTACAAGCGCATCCGCGCAATCGTCCACATGCAAAAACTCCCGGCGCGGCGATCCGGTGCCCCAAAGGACAACTTCGGTATTTTTTTCCATTTTCGCGCTGTGCAGTTTGCGGATCAGCGCAGGCAGGACATGGCTTGTCTCCAGATCGAAATTGTCGCCAGGGCCATAAAGATTTGTCGGCATGGCTGAGACGAAATCGCACCCATATTGCCGCCTAAAGGCCTCGCAGAGCTTCAGCCCTGCGATCTTGGCTACCGCGTACCATTGGTTCGTCGGCTCGAGCGGGCCTGTAAGCAGAGCCTCCTCCTTAATCGGCTGGGGGGCGAGCTTGGGATAAATGCATGAGGAGCCGAGAAAGACGAGCTTTTTGACGCCGGTGCGGCAGGCGGCGTGGATGAGGTTCGCCTCGATCATAAGATTGTCATAGAGAAAGCCGGCCGGAAGAGCCGAATTGGCGAGGATGCCGCCCACCTTCGCGGCCGCAATGAACATGGCTTCGGGGCGCTCAGCTGCCATCCAGCGCTCAACGGGCGCCTGCCGGGTGAGGTCAAGCTCATGGCGCGATGCGGCAAGGACTGTGCAAGCTTCGGCGGTGAGGCGGCGGATGAGGGCCGCGCCGACCATGCCGCGGTGGCCCGCGACGAAGACCCGCTTGCCCGCGAGATCGAAAATTTCCGGCTTTGCTATCTCCTTAGGCATGTGGCTTCACCTCAAATTTGGCCGGCCCCTGCCTTGCCTCTGGCCCGGCAGGATTGTGAGGCTAATCCGCGCGGGCGTCTTGCCGCAAACCCGCATAAGTGGGCTCGCCGAAAACGGTGCTGCGCAGGAGCTTTTGAATTGCAGCCTTGCCGCCGGTTTTTTCGAGCGCCGCAAAACGCATGTCGGCTGCGACCATTTCGGCAACGAGCTCCCTGAAGCTGGTGCGGTGGCGCCAGCCAAGCTTTTCCTGCGCCTTGCGCGGATCTCCAAGCAAGAGGTCGACTTCGGTCGGCCTGAAATAGGCGGGATCAATGCGGACAAGTCTTTGGCCGGTGCGCCGGTCTTTGCCCTCCTCCTCGACGCCGTTTCCGGACCAGTCGATGCCGCGGCCAGCTGCGGCAAAGGCAAGCTCAACAAACTCACGCACCGAATGGGTCTCGCCTGTGGCAAGGACATAATCGTCCGGAGCGGGCTGCTGCAGCATAGCCCACATCCCCTCCGCATAATCGCGTGCGTGGCCCCAATCGCGTTTGGCGTCGAGATTGCCAAGATAGAGGCAGTCTTGCAGGCCGTGCTCGATATGGGCAACGGCGCGGGTGATCTTGCGGGTGACGAAGGTCTCGCCGCGCACGGGGCTCTCATGGTTGAACAAAATGCCGTTCGAGGCATGAAAGCCATAGGCCTCGCGGTAGTTGACCGTGATCCAATAGGCGTAAAGCTTGGCCGCGGCATAGGGTGAGCGCGGATAGAATGGCGTTGTCTCGCTTTGAGGGGTCTCCTGAACCTTACCATAAAGCTCGGAGGTGGAGGCCTGGTAGAAACGCGCCTGCTCCATGCCCAAAATGCGCAAAGCCTCGAGGAGCCGTAAGGGCCCGAGCGCATCGGCGTTGGCGGTATATTCGGGGGTTTCAAAGCTCACTTGTACATGGCTCTGAGCGGCAAGGTTATAGATCTCGTCCGGCTGGACCGCTTGAACAAGCCGGATGAGGCCCGTCGCATCGGTCATATCGCCATAATGCAGGAAGAACGATGTCTCCTCCTCATGCGGGTCGACATAAAGATCATCGACGCGATCGGTGTTCAGCGATGAGGCGCGCCGCTTGATGCCATGCACCTCATAGCCTTTCTTGAGGAGGAGGCGGGCAAGATAGGCCCCGTCCTGCCCGGTAATGCCGGTAATGAGTGCTTTCTTCCTGGTCATCATGGCCTCGCCGCGATTTTGCATGTTGTGGAAAACATGACTGAAAGCCAAAGGCAAGCAAAACCGTGCCTTGGCGCCTAAGTGCTCCCGGAAAGGGCTCAGACCGTCTTTTTGGGCGCGGAAAGCTTGCGGCTGAAGCGGGCCCGCCCGGCCTTGGCGACCCCGGCTTTTGTGGTGCAGCCCGCCTCGATGAGCGCTTTCTGCCAGGCAGCGGCGGCGATAGGAAAATCGAGTTCTGCCTCGAACAGCTGGCGCGCTCCCCTTCCCTGCAAGGCTGCGAGGTCTTTATCCTCCGCCAGAGCAAGAATGGCCCGGGCGAGGCCTTCGCCGTCGCCCTCCCGCACCGCAAAACCGGTGGCACTGCCGCAAAGCATCTTTGCAATCTCGCCCGCTTCGTGCCCGACAAAGATTGCAGGGCGCCCCGCCGCGGCAATGCCGTAATATTTGCTGGGCACGATCAACCCTTCGAGCCCGGGCTTAAGCGAGATGAGATGCACATCGGGCAGCGACAGGCTTTCGGAGAGAAGCGCGCGCGGCTGATAGGGCCTAAATAGCACGCTTTTGAACTTCCGCCGCATGACTTCGCGTTTTAGCGCCTCCATTTGCACGCCGCCGCCGGTAAAAAGAAAGCACAGCCTAGCTTGGGGCAGCCGCGCGTCCGCGCTGAAAGCGGGCCCGGGCTTTGCGGCAGGGGTTGCGGGTTGATCCGGCGCTAGCGCGTAGTCCTCCAAAGCTTCGATCGCAGCCAAAAAGGTGCCGATGTCATGTGCGCGTCCAAGATTGCCCGAATAACCGATCACAAAGGCTTCTTCGAGTCCCCAGGCTTTGCGCAAGGGATTGTTTTGTGGCGCGATGGGGCGGATTAAGGCGCCGTCCGCCCAATTTTGGATGATCCCGATCCGGCTCTCGCTGACGCCGAGGCTTTTCAGTCTTGCGGCCATCGCCTCGCCGATCACGATATTCAGGCGGGCGCTTTTCAGCGAGGCGTTGCGGGCCGCGCGCAAGAGAGCCATCGCCGCTTTTTGCAGAGCACTGGGACCTTCCCCCAAAGCCGCAGCCACCTCGGGAAAAAGGTCCTGGAGCCAATTGATCTGGCAGGCTCCTTTGAGCGCGCATAAGGGCGCAGTTAGCACCGAGAGCATGGGCGGATCTGTTTTGGCGACCACGATATCGCCGGTCCTCACGCGCCAAAGCAGCGAGAAAAACGCGGCAAGGTAGAAGCTTAAATAGTCAAGGCTGCGGCCCAGCAGCTTAGCCCGGCCAAAGCCGGTGACAGGCAGCCTCACCACTTTTACGCCGCCGACCGTCTCGCGGGCTTTGAGCTTTTCGGTGCCATCGTAAGTCCGCGAGGAGGTGATGATTTCGATCTCGTGGCCGGCCTTGGCAAGGTGGAAGGCGAGATCCGACAGCATTTGGCTTGTCGCCGAATGATCGGGAAAGAAAAAGCGGTTGACGAAGAGGATTTTCATGGCTGTAGCCTTAAGGCCCTCCTCAACCGGCAGCGCTTTCAAGCCCGGCAGCGCTGCTGGAACGCAAGAAAGAGCAGGGTTGGTGGCACGCTCGTCTTGCAAGGCGGTCATCCAGCTAGTTTCGGAAAAGCTAAGCTTGCGTTGCTGGCCGGGGAAGGTTTTGTGCGGCCATTGGGGAACGGGCTTTCAGTTCAAGCCTCTGGCTCGCAAGCCGCGCTTCATTGCTGCCCGCCGGAGCTGCCGGCCGCTGCTTGAGCGCTTGGGCGCCACTTATCGCGCGAGTTCACGGGCCGCAACGCCGGCTTTTGGCCGGCTGCCGCTCCGCAGGGGCGGCGCTTGCCGCCTTAACATCTCTTGACGCGCACGCGCTCAAGCAGCGGAGCCGGGAGCATGAAAAGGACGGGCTGTTGGGTCCGCGCCAGTGCTGGCTACTGTTCCGTTAGCCGCCGCCAGAAGCCTTGGAGGGGGTGTGCGCCCGGAACTAGCGCCACTTCTCGGAAGGAAGACCAATTAGTGACGCCATGGGCGCCGAGCTTCCGGCTGCAAGTCTTATGCAGAGTGACGCTGCACGAACCAATGCCACCGTCATTACCTGCGAGGCGATGGAAGGCATGCAAAGTTTGCGATTTAGGGCAAAGCGTCGATGCGGACCATTGCTTATCTAGGTGAAAACCCGGATGCGCTCGCGCAACCTTGCTATGCCGATAAAGCCCTTTTGGAAATCGATTTCTTTGAGACAAGCGCGAGCGTGATGCTCTAGCTGCCGGTGTCGCCGTCGCGATGCAGGTCATTGCGTGCTGACCGCTGCCGCATTCCGATGAACTTGGCTGGGTTTCCAGCGACGACCGTCCAAGGCTGGGTCGACCGCATGACGACCGCTCGTGCGGCGACGACTGCGCCCTCGCCGATCGACACGCCTGGACCGACAAAGGCATCAGCGGCCACCCAAGCCTCGGCGCCGATCTCGATGGGCGCCGCCATCAGCTGAAAGTCGGTTTGAAAATCATGCGAGGCGGTGCAAAGGAAAGCGTGTTGACTTACGATAGCTCGCTTTCGGATGTGGACGGGACCCACGTTGTAGATTTCGCAATCCCAACCTATGGTCGCACCATCTTCGACGTGCAGTGCCCATGGTGCCCAGATGCGTACGGATGGGTAGATCACCGCGGCGCGCCCGATTTTAGCGCCGAACCGCCGCAAGAGCAGTCGCCGCCAGCCATGCATTGGCGTCGGAGAGAAGCGAAAAACACTTATATAGGCAATGCGCCAGAGCAATCGCGCCGCCTTGCTCTTAGCTGAGGGACGTGGAATGCGCTTGCAAGCCGCCGTTTCGACGGAATCGGAAATACTAATGACGGACATACCTTCTCCAGAGATCTGTCTTAGCTTGCGCCGCGGCGCGCAGCCGGTCGCGTGCGGCGCGCTGAGCAATTGAACTAAGTGCTATCCCGCTTCCGGAGAGCGCCCAGAAGAAGGGCGATGGCGGAGAGCCCGGCGCTGTCCACCATGCCTCAAACTGAGAACTGATGATCAGCGCAAGCAATGTCCCGAGCACGAGCGCAATCTGTATCCGCATTGCACGCGAAGGGGCGACGTGGGCGGCGCTAATAAGCCGCCACAGAAGTCCAAGCATCAGCAAGACGTAGAGCACGAAGCCGATTTGTCCCAACTCTTCGATCACGGCGAGCGCGCTATTACCCTTTTCCCGCCCGTATCCAATCGCGGAGAAACCTCCTTCGAACACATGCTCCCCAGCCGAGACGCCATACCCGACGCCAAACATTCCGCCCTGCTCGGCACCGGCCAGCGACGCCTCCCAGACCTCTCGCCGGGAGTACAAGATGTCGCCGCTTTCTTGCTGCCCTTTTTGGATAAGGCTCCACGCCCAGTCGATCAAGCTTGGGAAGACCAGCAAAGCCGAGACGCCCACCGCCAGGATCGCCAAAGAGCGTCCGAAACCCGCATAGAGCAAGTAGACGAGGACCACGACGCCGACAGATAGGATGCTGCTGCGCGCTCCGGTGAAGAGGAGCGTGGCTAGAAGGAGGGCGAGGCAGAAAAAAGCGAGGATGCGCCTCCGCAAGGGCTTATTGCGGCTTTCATCGTAGAACCACAGCGCCCAGGGCATCGACATGATAATCAATATACCGAGCAGATTTGGGTTATAGGCGAGGCCGCTGTAAAGAACGACCGAGCCGGTGTCCATCGTTGCCTCGGGGACCGTCACGCCCGCGACTCCAGAGATGACAGTAACCGCGGAAATCGATGCGTAGACCGTTAAAGAATGATTCGGCGCCATCGCGTTGGCCCAGGTAAACCCCGCGCTCACGCAGGTCAATACTACGATCGCGTTCACAAAAGCCTTTGGTAGAGAGAGAGCTGGAACCTCGGACCAGAACACGGTTGCAATGATCCAACAAGTGTACATTAGAATCAAAGCGCCAACGCCGCCTTGCAGCCCCCGGCCGAGACTTCCGCGCCACAGGAGGAAGGCGAACAGGAGCACCAGGAACACCCAGCGAACCGCCTGGTTGAAAACGAGGCCCAGGTATCTGACGTCGACGACCGCAAATGCCACCAGAGTTAGCGAAAAGAGGAGAAAGAACAACGGATATCGGTTCATCACTGATGGGCGCCAATTGTCTTCTGTTCGTGCCGGGTGAGGAACCATCATTCAATCATTCAGTAACTAAATTCTGGTGCCGGCCGGGATGGTCAGCAGCGTCCGCCCGCGCGCCCAGTGCTCGCCGCCAGATTGCGATGATCTTCTGGGCTTCGGCCTCGATTGTCCAATCCGAAATGACCGCCGACGCCGCCTTAGAGAGACGCAAGCGCATGACCGGGTCACGCGTGAGGCGCCGCATTGCCTGTGCGAGTTGCTCTGGGGATGCGGGAGGAATGACGAGGGCGGTGTCTTCATCTCGCGCGAGATCGCCGACACAGCCGAAGATGCCGGTGACAATGACAGGCGCGCCGGCCGCCATGGCCTCGTTCACGACCAACCCCCAGGGTTCGCGATGCGACGGCGCGACGACGTAGTCAGCCGCCGCATAGGCCCGCCAAACATCGAGTCCGCTCAATCGGCCGATCGGGAGGATGCTCGGATCCGTCGCCGCGGCGGCCGCCACCCGAGATCGCAGTTCGCCATCGCCCGCGATCACCAGTCTCGCACTTGGGGTCTCCGCAACGACCTTCGGCCAGGCAGTGAGAAGATCGTCGATGCCCTTGATCGCCACGAGCCGGCCGATGAAGAGCGCCAATGGTGCCTCCGCCGGGATGCCGAAACGGTCCCGGAAGGCTTGGCGGGCGTCCGGCTCCTGGCTAAGCGTTCTCCTTATCGCCATCACATCTACGGTCATATTGATCGGCGTGATCTTGCCGCTGGAAACGCCAAAGCGCCGCAGGTAGGCGGCCTGGCGCTGACCGCCCGGACCGAAGTGCGTAACAAGACGGAACAAGCGCGGATAGACGAGCCGTTTCAATGGCCCTCGCCAAAACGACGGCGATTCACTCCAGGTGTCTAAATCCACGATGACCGGCAAGCCCAGCGCATTCCCCATCAGGATTGCTGCAAGGCATGCGGGCGCTGTCCATCCAGCGGTATGAAGAAGGCTTGGTTTGGTTTTCGCGATACGTTCACGCAATGATCTGATTGCAATGCTCGATGGCAGGGTGTGGAAGCCATCGTTCTCCGGGCCGAGCGCCCAGGCCTGCGTTTTGTTTAGTGTGAGGAAGACTACGTCTAGCGGGCCATCCCACGCTTCACGCAAGGCGTGAGCCAGCGCCACCTGATAGCCCGCCGGCTCGATTCGAAGCATCATTACAGATGGCCTGGAACGCGGGCTTGGGGTTTCTGCCAGCTGCGGAGGCTCCTGACCCGGTTTTCGCGCATTTGTTAGGATCGGCGGCGCGGATGGCGGCGTTTTCATTCCAGTCAGTCCCCGTTCAAGCTCGCCCAGATGGGCCGGAAGCCCATGCCATTGCGATTGCAGCAGCTTCTCTGAAACCGTTTCCGGATGCCCGCTCGTGGTGCAGCACGTTTGCGGCGCGAATTATGCCGCCGGCGCTGCGCCTAGCCGCATGTTTTCGGCCCAGGCGCTCACCATGTGTCAATGTCGTGCCGGAATAGCCGCCAGTTAGCGAAGTCGAGAAGTTCTTTTTCCGCATAGGCAACCGGCTTCACGATAAAGTGGATTTTTCTTTTTAATTTGAAAAACAAACAGGAAGGCAGCACTTCTTTTAAATTACCTCCATCGCACGCCTCATTATATGCAAACAAAATCGCGCTGATCCTTCCTGTGCGCCGAGCCGCCTTTATCAGCGCCCCAAAAGCCCTTTTAAGCAAAGCCTTCTCGAAACTCCGCGCCGCAATACCGCCTATGACGAGAAGCTTCAGCCGCCCGCGCTGCTCGAGCCTCAAATCGAAGCTGACTCTTGCGTCTGCTTCTTCATAAGTGAAGCAGCAATGAGCGTTAGTTGTTAGCAGTACCTCTCTCCATAGGCGAAAGTCCGGGTTGCAACTGAGGGAGTATACAGCCCGGTAGCGATCAGTTTCCGGTACCGGGTAGCTCCGCGAATTGAAAAGCTTGCCTTGCGCGCTAGGCCGCAATAGCGAAAGGGGCGATATAGGCCGTGCATACCAGCTTAGGTCGCCAAGATGCAGCCAGCCATTGCGCACAAAGCTTCCGAGCGAAGCAGCGACAGGAAAGCCGACCAAAGCATCGACGTTGGTCGAAGCTACAACTTCGTCCACCTTTCGAAGCAACCGACCGAATACGCCCTTTCCGCGCCATTCTGTCGCGATGATCGAGTTTCCCGACTGAAGTGTGTTTAGCGTTTGTCCATTCCAATCATAAGGCCAACGAAACAAAGACTGGAAGCCGGCTACCTGGCCGTTGTGGGTGGCGATCAAGCGGATCGCGTAATCGGCCTGATAAGAATGTTCGTAGAACTGTGAGAAGCGCGAGCTGCGAGCATTCTCGTCGCCTCCATACTCCTCGGCTAGCAGCGCAAGAACCTCGTGTCGCCGGGCATCGACGTATTGCTCGACACTGATCTCGTTTGGTGAAGCTACGGTTCGCGGCACGGCGGTCTCCATGTCGGCATTCGGGGCGATCGCTACGCTAATTCAGGCGGCATTTGGCCAAATATTGTCCGCGGCTGTCGCTTTGGATGCGCTTTTAGAAAGGAAGAATAAAACATGCTCGAGCGGCCAATTGGCTAGAATGTGCTCGCGGCGAATACAGAGGCTGGCGCGATCTTGCCCTGCGGGCGAAACGTGGCAGCCTCGTAGCGCTGACGCGCAGCTATCGTAGCCGGCTTCGATGACATTTTTGCCCAGGTTGCGAGGCGCGTCCGAGACGCGGCCGTACGGCCAGGCGAAATGACGCGGCGGTTCGAATCGCGCCGAGAGAACGTCGCGCGAAGATTCCAGTTCGTGTTTGAGCCGCGCCTTATCTAGGCCGGACAGCCTCGAATGTGAGGCCCCGTGGCTGCCGATTTCATGGCCCATCGATCGCATGTGCTCCAAGTCGCTCCACTCGAGGAATTCTACGGGTGCAAAGTGCAATCGTTCACGGCAGAATTCTCTGATTCTTTCGAATCGTTTTTCTCCAATCATGTCGGTGCAGACAAAGAAACAGCAACTGGCGCCATATTCTCTCAATATTTCGGCCGCGCGAATGTTATTCTTCATTCCATCGTCAAAACTGAAGGTCATA
>JBKQQS010000029.1:0-51041 GCA_052144215.1 Rhodomicrobium sp. | reverse complement strand
TCATCGAGATGAACACGAGGCTTCAGGTCGAGCATCCGGTGACCGAAATGATTACCGGCCTCGATCTCGTCGAATGGCAGCTGCGCATCGCAATGGGCGGGGCGCTGCCGCTGCGGCAGGATCAGATCGCACGGCGCGGGCATGCCATCGAGGCCCGGCTCTATGCCGAGGATGCGGCCGCAGGCTTCCTGCCGTCCACCGGCCTCATCAGCCATTGGCACATGCCGCCAGAAGGTCATGACCTGCGCATCGATACGGGCTTCGGGCAAGGCGACCGGGTTTCCCAATATTACGATCCCATGCTTGCGAAGGTGATTGCCAGGGCCGGAACGCGCGAGGCCGCGCTGGCGCGGCTCAGAGGAGCCCTCTCCACCATCGAAATCGCCGGCCCCGCCACAAACGCGCCGTTCCTCGCCCGGCTTCTCAGCGAAAAGGCCGTCCTAACGAACGCCGTCGATACGGGATACATCGAGCGGGAGCGCGCCGGACTTGGAGAGGGTCCGGCGCTCCTGTTAGCGCTTCACCTCGCGGCGGCCTGCGCGGCCGTTCTGCACGCCGAAGCGGAGAGTACGCGCCGCGACGCCGCCGACCCGCATTCGCCATGGGCAGAGGGCGGCTCCTGGACGCTCTCCGCCTCCAGGAAGAGGCGCCTGCAATTCCGGGACAAAGCGGGCGCGCTTCATACTGCGGTACTGATCCAAACCCGCGATGGCTTGGTGCTAGAAGCGGAGGGGACAAGCCAAGTATTCAAGTTTACGCTCGCGCGGGGAGAAAAATACCGCTTCACCGTCACGCTTGGAGAAGCGAGCCGGGCGATGACCGCCCTTTTTGCCGATCACAGCGTCACGGTCTTCGATGGGCCGGAAGCGATAAAGCTGATACTTATGCAGCCCTTCGAAGCGGAGGCTATCGGCGCCGAGCCCGAGGCAGGACCTGTAGCGCCGATGCCCGGCACCATCCTGTCGCTTCTCGCAAAACCGGGCGAGACCCTGGACGCGGGCGCGCCCATGCTCATCATGGAGGCGATGAAAATGGAGCACACGCTGCGTTTTCCCGCGCGAGGGCGCGTCGCGCGCTATCTCTGCGCAGTGGGCGATTTCGTGGCCGAAGGGTCGGCGCTGGCGGAGTTCGAAGCCGTGGAGGCGGAGTGAGCCATGGGCGAGCGCGTTCGCATTGTCGAGGTTGGCCCGAGGGACGGGTTGCAAAACGAAGCGGTGCCAGTTCCGGCCCCGGCGCGCATTGCGTTCATCGAGAAGCTGATCGCGGCAGGCCTCTCCTCCATAGAGGCCGGAAGTTTCGTCTCGCCCAAATGGGTGCCGCAGATGGCGGATACCGCGGAGGTTCTGAACGCTTTACGCGGCCGCCCCGGCATCTCCTTGCCGGTGCTGGTTCCGAATGAGCAGGGACTGGACGCAGCGATTGCGGCGGGCGCCCGCGAGATCGCGATTTTCGGCGCGGCCTCGGAGACGTTTTCGCAGAAGAACGTCAATTGCTCGATTGACGCCTCTCTGCAAAGATTCGCGCCCGTCGTAGAGCGCGCGCTGGCCGCAGGCATCGCGGTGCGCGGCTATGTCTCCTGCGTGCTTGGCTGCCCCTATGAGGGCCGCGTACCGCTTGGCAAGGTTGCGGATGTAGCGGCCCGGCTTTACGAGCTCGGCTGCTATGAGGTTTCGCTCGGCGATACGATCGGCGTAGGCACACCGCGCGCCGCAAGGGAGATGCTGAAAACCGTGGCGGAACGCGTGCCCCTTGCTCAGCTTGCGGTGCACTTCCACGACACCTATGGGCAAGCGATTGCCAACATCTACGCTTGCCTTGAGGAGGGCGTGCGCGTTGCCGACAGCTCGGCCGGAGGGCTAGGTGGCTGCCCTTACGCGAAGGGTGCCTCCGGGAACGTCGCCACGGAGGATGTGGTTTATCTCTGCGATGGGCTGGGTTTCGAGACGGGCGTGGACCGCCGGCTGGTGATCGAAGCCGCCCGCTTTATCTTTGCGGCACTCGGCAAGACGCCGCAAAGCGCTATGTAACGTGGCGGCATCTAACGCCGCTGGCAGAAATAGATGAGACAGCCCGTTATCACCGAATGGTTGCCGAGCAAGCAGCGGCCGGTCCTCGCGCAGACATTCACCGGGCAGCGAGGGCGGATCGCGCAATTCGGCGCAAAAACGCGAGGACGCGGCTGCACCGTTTGTGCCGCTTGAGCAGTCTCGAGCCCGGCCGGCGCGCAAGCGGCGGCCACAGCGAGAGCCAAGATTATGGCGGTACCCGTTAGAAGCTTATTCATGACACGCTCTTTACGTCGCAACAGAGGGTAGACCAAGCAGGCCCGGCAGCCGCCGCAAGATGTCAGGAGCGTCCCCCGCACGCAAGAGGCGATGCCGCGCAATGTAAATAGGAAGCTCCACTGGCATCTGCCATAGGCTGTGCCGTTGCTGCGGCTATCTTTCACGGAAATGCTTCGATAGTTTCAGCGCCTGCGCTTGGTAATGAGAGCCGATGTCTTGGCCGTAGAGCTGCGCGGGCAGCGCGGTAAGCGGCTCGTAGATGAGCCGGCCGATCGCCTGGCCATCCTCCAGAATGAACGGCACCTTGTGACTGCGCACCTCCAGCACCGCGCGGCTTCCCTCACCGCCGGTCTCCGCCATGCCGAAACCCGGATCGAAGAACCCCGCGTAATGCACGCGGAACTCGCCCATTAGCGCGTTGAATGGCTCCATCTCGGCGGCATAGGTTGGCGGCACACGCACGGCCTCTTTCGAGGCGAGGATGTAGAACTGATCCGGGTCCAGGATCAGCAGCTTTTGCGGCGTGACCATGAGCGGTTCCCAGAAGTCCTCCACCTCGTAAGCGCCAACCCGGTCGACATCGATGACCCCCGTATGCCTCTTGGCGCGATAGCCGATCAAGGGGTAAGGGCCGCCACCGGAGAGATCGACGGAAAGCACGGCCTCGCGCGGCTGATCGCCCGCAATTTTCGTTTCCTGTCCGCAAGGGCCGCGGAAACGGATTTGCGAGAGCCGGGAACCGGATCTCGCGAGGATCGGAAAGGTCTGCGGGCAAATCTCGAGATAAAGGCGGCCGTGGTAACCCGGAATAGTTTGATCGAAGCCGGGTGCGTGATCGGCGATCATCCGCGTGAACACGTCGAGCCGGCCGGTTGAGCTTTTCGGGTTCGCAAAACCCTGGACATCCGCGGGCAGCGCGAGATGCTCCTCGATTTCTGCCACATAGACGCAGCCGGTTTCCAGAACCGCGCCGTGGCTCAAGTCGATAGTATGCAGGACGAAGCGCTCGATCTGCTCCCCGGTCGTTGCCACGGGGCCGGGCATAAAGCTCGCGCGGACGCGGTAGACGCGGGCGCCGAGCCGCAAATCGAGGCTCGCCGGCTGCACCTGCCCCGGCAGAACCGGCTTCGACGCCGAAATCCCGCCGGTTTCGATCAGCGATCCGATTGCCTGCGATGGGAGAATTCCGTGAGCGGTCATGACCTAGGAATAGGCGAATTCAGCGCCGGCGAACAGTCTCTTCGGCAGCGTGTCCCAATGAAATTGGAGCGGCGCGGACGCCGGCAACGGCAAAAAGCGGCCTTAGCGGCCGCTTTCCTGGTGACATCATCGGCACGGCAGCGCTTGCCGCCGCGAAAAACCCGGGGCGGCTGCAGCCTGCCGGTTACTTGAGCGGAGGCTCGTATGGCTCGGGCTCGCTTGGGCCGGGAGCATAGTAGGGCCGGGGTTCATCGCAGCACGGACGCGGCGGATACGGCGCGGGCTCTTCGTAATACGGGCCTGATCCATAATGGTACGGACCCGGTACAACCGGCCACGGCGCCCATCCCCAGCCAGGACGCCACCTATAGCCCGGACGCCAGCCGGGGCCGCCTCTCCAGCCGCCGCGCCGGCCTCTATGCCAGCCTGGGCCGTTATGGTGCCATTGAACCTTTGTCAGCAGGTTTTGCTGCGCGCCCGCCTCAGCCGGCACGGCAATAGCAGGCGCGGCAACGGCTCGCTGCCCGCTTACGATTGAGCCAAGCGGCGCCAAGATCAGGGCAGCCGCCATGAACGTCAGTTTTCTCATCCGGTAACTCCCCGCTCCCGAAAGGGAACGAATATTAAGCTTTTGTTGACACCCTCTTTCCGCGGCAATCGCAGTTGAAGACTGCAACATGGCAAAACCAAGAAGACATGAGCGCTTTTGTGTAACAAACATTGCCCCTCAGCCTCGCGGTTACCCTCAAGTCTTCTGCGGAAGTACCCGCAAGATGCAAGGCGGGCTGTGGCTTATGTAGAATGGTGTAACGAATTGCTATTCCGGCAGGAAGTTCCGCTCGTCTATGCGATGGCACTTAATCTATCGCGGAGAATCGCCGTTGGCGAGATTCAGCGGGGGCCTCAATGCACGAACGGTACCTTTGCACCATCATTGTGTGTTCGAACGGTATTGTCTCCTTGGCGTCAGAGCCGTGACAAATACACGGCAAGAATCGATGCTTTCCCGGACGCCTTGCCCAAAGAGCCGCTAGCAAGCGGCTGGGCGTCGCATCTAAGGAAAAGTTGTTGTGCGATATGTACGAAACGCTTTCTCATTTAAAGAGGGGCCGGCACGCCAGGAAAAGCCTCCCTCGCGCGGCTGGATGTGCACTTGCGCTTTATAAAGCCGCCACAAAGCATTACATGAGCGCAGCGCCATGGGGCGCTCTTTTCATTTCATTCGGCTCATAGAGTAATGCAGGCATCTAAAAAACACGCCCCGGCGGCGCCAAAAGTCGGCTTTGTCAGCCTCGGCTGCGCGAAGGCGCTCGTCGATTCCGAGCGGATTTTGACCCAGCTGCGCGCCGAGGGCTATACGATCGCGCCAAGCTACGATGGCGCAGACCTTGTGGTCGTCAACACTTGCGGATTTCTCGATAGCGCCAAAGCCGAAAGCCTCGAGGCAATCGGCGAGGCGATGGCGGAGAACGGCCGCGTGATCGTCACCGGCTGCTTCGGCGTGGAGGATAAGCGCATCCGCGATGCCTTCCCGGACGTGCTCGCCGTCACCGGCCCGCATCAATACGATTCCGTCATGAACGCGATCCATGCCGCCGCTCCCGCCCCGCACGCGCCGTTTTTGGATCTTGTGCCGCGCGCCGGGTTACGGCTGACGCCGCCGCATTACGCCTATTTGAAAATCTCCGAAGGCTGCAACAACCGCTGCACCTTCTGCATCATTCCGGGCATCAGGGGCGATCTTGTAAGCCGGCAGGCGGGCGATGTCCTTGCTGAGGCCGAAGCGCTTGCAGCCCAGGGCGTGAAAGAGCTGCTCGTTATCAGCCAGGACACGAGCGCTTACGGCGTCGATCTCAAATATGCGGAGAGCCCCTGGCGCGGCGCACCCGTCAAGGCCCGGCTGACGGAGCTCTGCGAGGCGCTCTCGACGCTCGGCGTCTGGGTGCGGCTGCATTACGTCTACCCCTATCCGCATGTCGACGAGGTTCTACCGCTGATGGCGCAGCGCAAAATCCTCCCTTATCTCGACATTCCCTTCCAGCACGCCTCGCCGGCGGTGCTGAAAGCCATGCGCCGCCCTGCGAACCAGGAAAAGACCTTGGAGCGCATCGCGCGCTGGCGCGCCATCTGCCCCGATCTTGGGCTGCGTTCCACCTTCATCGTCGGCTTTCCGGGCGAGACGGAGGAGGATTTCGCGTTTCTCCTCGATTGGCTGCGCCAGGCGCGGCTCACGCGCGTCGGCTGTTTCAAATACGAGAATGTGGAAGGGGCGGCGAGCCGGGCGCTGGATGGGCATGTGCCTGAAGAGGTGAAGGCCGAGCGCTATGAACGCCTCATGGACGTGCAGCGCGACGTGAGCGCAGGGGTTCTGGCGTCGCAGGTGGGCAAGACGGTCGAGGTGCTGATCGACGGGGTGGAAGAGGACGGCGCGACGGGGCGCAGCGCATGGGACGCGCCAGAGATCGACGGCAGCGTTTTCCTCGGCGATGGCGAAGGCTTGAACCCCGGCGACATTGTCCGTGCCACCATCGTGGAGTCGGGCGAATACGATCTTTGGGCGGAGCTGGCGGATGGAGCGTGAAGAGAAGCGATGACCGGTATCCACGTTCATCCGGTCGAAGACTACCGGCACGAGCATGTCTTCCTCGGGCCGCGCCACGATGAGAATGCGAAACGCGTTTGGGCCGTCGTCGCCTTGACCGCCATTATGATGACAGGCGAGATCGTGGGCGGCTCGCTGCTCGGCTCGATGGCGCTCGTCGCCGATGGCTGGCATATGTCGACCCACGCCGCGGCGCTCGCAATCTCGGGGCTCGCCTATCTTTATGCCCGCCGCCATTTGCATGACGAGCGCTTCGCCTTCGGCACCGGCAAGATGGGCGACCTCGCAAGCTTCACGAGCGCGATTGTGCTGGGCATGATCGCGCTTCTGATCGGCTATGAAAGCGTCAGCCGCCTGCTACATCCGGTCGCGATCTATTACGACGAGGCCATTGCCATTGCTGCCTTGGGCCTTCTTGTGAACCTGCTCAGCGCTTGGCTGCTGCGCGACGATCACGGGCACGATCATCACCATTACGGCGGCCATGCCCGCGGCGATAGCGCCCATGCGCACGGCCATCATCATCATCACGACCGCGATCTCAATCTGCGCTCGGCTTACATACACGTGCTGGCCGACGCACTGACCTCGCTTCTGGCCATCGGCGGGCTGCTCGCTGCAAAGCTCGCGGGCTGGACCTTTATGGACCCGGTTGTCGGGCTTATTGGCACGGGCGTGATTCTAAGCTGGTCCTATGGCCTGGCGCGTCAGTCGGGCGGCATCCTCCTCGATTCCGTGCCGGACACCGATCTCGCCGGAGAGATGCGCCAAAAGCTCGAGGCCGGCGGCGACGCCGTGTCCGACTTGCATTTGTGGCGCGTCGGCCCGGGCCATTATGCAGCCGCCGTGTCCATCCTTTCCGACCATCCCAAGCCTCCGCAGGACTACAAGGAGATGCTGGCGGCGCTTCCGAAGCTGAGCCACATCACGGTCGAAGTTGAACGCTGCCCCGGTCACTGATAGCGGGTCCGGTTGAGTACTTCCGCGCCGGCCCGCGAGAGCTGCGCCGCATCGCCAGCGGGGCGCTTGCCGGAGAACATAGAGAAAGCGAAGAGACCGTTGCGAGGCGATGCCCGGCCCAGCGTTTTGACGCCGCTGGCCGGGCGGTTTTAGGCGCGATTACCGGCCGCTGGCAGTGCGGCGGTCCACTTCGTTCTTGGAGACTTCGCCGGCAGCGACGAGGGCCCTGAGACAGCGTTGAGAAAGTTTGTGGCCGTTGCTGCGCATGCACGCTCGAACCTCGGGGCCGTCCGGATCATGCTTACTGCAATAGGCGTAATAGTCGGCGGCGCACGCCAATTCAACAGCGAGGCTAGCGGCCGGGGCTTGGCTGCTTTGGCCCGCGACGGCCGACATTAAAACAAAACCGGCGATGATTTTTAGGCCGGCACGCGCCTTGAACATTGGGTCCCTCCTACATGAAAGGCAGCTCAATTCTCCTAACACGGTCCCGCAGGTGAGAGAAGGGCAACGATGAGCCGTTGTGGAGCCTTTCCTCAGGATCACCCGTTCCCTAGTCCTGCCAAGCGAGCAACCTGCGGCACCGCCTGCGCAACGCGGCTCGCTGCGGGTGCGATTCTCTATCTGCGGAGCGAGCTTTGCTGCGCATAGAGCAGGAAGGCGTTGGCGGCTAGCACAATCGCGCCGCCAACGTAAATCCACCTGCCTGGCACGTCGCCGAAAACAAAATAACCAGCCGTTGCGCCATAGACGAGCTGCAGGAATTGCGGCGGGCTAGCCAGCGCCGCCGGGGCGAGGCGGAAGGCGGTGGTGAGCATAATCTGCGCGGGGACGAACAACGCTCCGCCGAATATCATCAAAGCCAAGTCGGGCAGTTCGACGGTTCGATAGACGAAGGGCGTTACAGCCAACGTTCCCAGTGCCAGCGCTGTGCTTGAGGTGATGCCGGTCATTTCCACCGTTTCGCTTTCCATCATCCTGCGCAAGATCACGAGCCCGCTGGCAAGGAGGAAGGTGCCTGCGAGGGCGGCGAGCGCCCAGAAATTCGCGCCCCCGCCGGGGCGTAGCGCGATGAGCACGCCGATGAAGTTCACAGCTAGCACGGGCCATATGTGAGCGGCGGCGCGCTCTTTAAGGAACCAGCCCACCTTCAGCACGGTGATAATGGGCATGCAAAAAATGATGACGTAAAACTCTGCCAGCGAAAGGTGCGGTATCGCGAGAAAGGTCAAGGATTGGCCGGCGATTTGAAATATACCCCGCCAAAGATGCAACTGAGGGCGATGCATGCGCAGCGTTTCGCGCGCAGGCTTTTTCCCGTTTTTCAGGAAGGCGAAAGCCACAAGCAGCAGCGTTGCCGTGACGAACTCCACGCTCATGATCTGAAAAACGGAATAGTCGCGGGAGAGGAATTTGCTCGCCGTGTCGAAGCAGGTGAATAACAGGAATGCTGCCGCGGAGAGCAGCATTCCTAAAATAGGGGTGGGGACCTGGACTGTTTTGTTGGCGAGGACGATGCGCATTAGCCGAAGCCGCCTTTGGCACGGGCGAGGCCGCTCCAAGTTACCGCGGCTATTGTGGAGCGTTTGCGCACTCTGCGTTTTGGCCGCGAGGACATGGACGGCGATCCGGTTGCCGATGTCTTCAATGCGAAAAGACGCAAGGCACCGTCATATGGCGCAGCATGTAGCGCGTGCCGCTGCCGCGGCTTAAGAGCGGATATCCATAGCCGCCGAACGCGCCCATGACGACGAGGTCGGCAGCCTTGTCGGCGGCGAGGTTGAGCAGGGTATCCATGAGGCCAACCTCGGTCACTTGCAGGTGCTCGATGTGGGCTTCGATATTGTGCGCCCGCAAATGATCGCTTATCCGATCGGCGGAAAGCTTTTCGCGTTCCGTTCCCAATCCCATGGACACCACAGAAACTTTCGCGCCGGGCTCAAACAGAACCAAGGCGTCGTTCAAGGCGCGCGCGGCGGCGCGGGCTTCCGTCCAGGCGATGAGCGGGCTGTGACCGATATCGTCGAAATGACCGGCGTAAGGAACGGCCAAAACAGGCCGGCCCGATTCGACGATAAGCTGCTCGACGAGCTCGCGCGGAGCGATCTTCCGGCCCTCTTCCTCGTTCTGGCCGAGGATGGTGAGATCGTAGTGCCGGGCGGCCTCGGTCATGTGGTGCACGATTTCGTGGTCGCTGCCCCGGTTGACGTCTATCCACAGCGTATCCCTAAGTCCTGGGACGGCCGCTTCGAACTGTTCGCGGCTCTCTGTAGCAGCTTTGGTATAGCTCTCGGGAGGCCAGGCCGCGACTACGCCGACCTGATAGGCCTCTGCGCATTGCGCGAAAATACCAACGAGCCGGGCATCGTCCCGTCGCGCGAGATTTATCGCCAATTTGAGCCGTTCGGCAGTTCTGGGGCCGGAATCGAGATGAACGAGAATATCGCGCAGCGGCATGGATTCCTCGCATTAGGGCTTGCCGGAGTATCCGGTATTGTCACGGGCGTCCGCCCAGCGGTCCATCTATCTTTAGCATAAGGGCGCGGCTTCGCCAAAAAGAGAAGGACGAAGCACACAGCAATAGACCGCCGTTTACCGGCTTTTATACATTTCTGAATCGAAACAGCCCGCCGTTTCTGCAGCGAGATCCCATTCTATTCATGCCCGGGAGTTGCCGCGGCGCCCGCTTAGAGCCTATCCGCTTTTGATGGAATCAAAAGCGGGCGTCTTACGTTTTTGTTTTATCGTGCGTCTTTATCGGAAAACCGCTTCGCACTTTTCCGGACGCACTCTAGCTGAGCCGTGTAACGGGTTGCGGATCGCTTTCCTCGCCGGCGGCGGACAACCGCCCCGCAAGAAAGCTGAAAACGTCGTCGCTTTCGAGCGTATTGCCTTCCATGACGGGCATTAGGAGTTGCGACCGGGCGCTGAACTCAACTTTCTCACTGGTAATTTGGGTCATGTTCTGCTCCGCCATAGCGTAATCCTAAGCTGCGTTGCTATCTGCGGGCAGTACGCTCCGATTCGGCAGCTCATGTCATGCGCCCGGAGGCCAAGGCAGACGATCGGCGCTTGGGCGTGCCTCAAGCGCAACAGGACTGCGACGGATGAGCCGCCCGGCTTTGGACCGGGCGGCCGACGCCTTAAGAGGCTGGCTTATTCATGCGGTTGTCGATCAGATCGGTTACGACGCCCGGCTCAGCGAGCGTCGACGTATCGCCGAGATTGGAGAAATCGTCCTCGGCGATTTTGCGCAGGATGCGGCGCATAATCTTTCCGGACCGCGTCTTAGGCAGGCCAGGGGCGAACTGGATCAAATCCGGCGTGGCGATCGGGCCGATTTCCTGGCGGACCCAATTTTTGAGCTCGGTTCTTAGCTCTTCGGTGGGCTCAACGCCGGTCATCAATGTGACATAGACATAGATGCCCTGACCTTTGAGGCTGTGCGGATAGCCGACGCAAGCGGCTTCGGCGACTTTGGGGTGGGCGACAAGGGCAGACTCCACTTCGGCGGTGCCCATGCGATGGCCGGCGACGTTGATCACGTCGTCGACGCGGCCGGTGATCCAGTAATAGCCGTCCTCGTCCCGGCGGCAGCCGTCGCCGGTGAAGTAGGTGCCAGGGTAAGCTGAGAAGTAGGTCTGCACAAAGCGTTCATGATCGCGATAGACCGTTCGCATCTGGCCCGGCCATGAATCGGTGATCACGAGGTTTCCTTCGCCCGGTCCTTCAATCATCTGCCCCTCGGTCGACATTAGCGCAGGCTGCACGCCGAAGAAGGGCCGTGTCGCCGAGCCCGGCTTCAGTGCCGTCGCGCCGGGAAGAGGCGTAATTAGAATGCCGCCCGTCTCGGTTTGCCACCACGTGTCGACAATCGGGCAGCGCTCGTCGCCGACGACATGATAATACCATTCCCAAGCTTCCGGGTTGATCGGCTCGCCGACGCTGCCGAGCAGCTTGAGAGACTTGCGGCTCGTCTTTTTGACAAGGGCTTCGCCTGCGCCCATCAACGCGCGGATCGCTGTGGGAGCGGTGTAGAACGTATTGACCTTATGCTTGTCGACGACGTCCCAGAACCGCGACGGCGTGGGATAGTTCGGCACGCCCTCGAACATCACCGTGGTGGCGCCATTGGCGAGCGGACCGTAAACGATATAGCTGTGGCCCGTGACCCAGCCGACGTCGGCGGTGCACCAATAGATGTCGCCATCTTTGTAATCGAATACATATTGATGTGTGAGTGCGGCATAGACGAGATAGCCGCCCGTGGTGTGAAGAACGCCTTTCGGCTGGCCGGTGGACCCCGAGGTGTAGAGGATGAACAGCGGGTCTTCCGCGTTCATCTCCTCGGGCGGGCAATCGGCTGAAACGGTGAGCATTTCCTCGCCGAGCCAGTAATCGCGTCCGGCCGTCCAGGCGACGGGGCTGTTAGTACGCTTTACGACGAACATGCGCTGAACGGAGGGACATTTCTCCAGCGCCTTATCGGCATTGGCCTTGAGCGGCACTTTGCGGCCGCCGCGCACGCCCTCATCCGCGGTGATGACGACAGTCGAATCGCAATCGAGGATGCGGCTCACCAAACTGTCGGGCGAGAAACCGCCGAAAACGATGGAGTGGATTGCGCCGATGCGTGCGCAGGCGAGCATGGCGTAGGCAGCTTCGGGGATCATCGGCAGGTAGATCGTCACCCGGTCGCCTTTTTTCACGCCGTGCTTCTTAAGCACATTGGCAACGCGGCTGACCCGCTCGTGCAGCTGCCGGTAGGTAATCTTGAGATCCATGTCCGGCGAGTCGCCTTCCCAGAGGATAGCCACTTGGTCGCCGCGCTTTTCGAGATGGCGGTCCACGCAGTTTGCGCAAACGTTCAGCGTTCCGTCCTCGTACCATTTAATGAAAAGGTTATGAGGATCGAAGGAGGTGTGCTTGACCTTCGTGAAAGGCTTAATCCAGTCGATCCGGGTGGCTTGCTCGCCCCAGAAACCGTTAGGGTCGCGAACGCTCCGCTCGTAAAGGGCGCGGTATTTCTCGTCGTCGATATACGCCGAGGAGCTCCAGACCGCCGGAACTGGATAAGTCTTTACCATCGTCTAAATCCTCCCAAAAGTGTGAAATTCGAGGCCATTATGGTGACGGGGCGGCGCCGGGGCAACCACGCTTAGGTCGAAGACAGCGGACTTTCCGCAGCAAAGCGGCGCGTCAGCTGCATGTAGAAAATCCGCAATTGCGGCAAACGCGGCAGCCTTCCTGAAAAACGACGTCCGGCGATCCGCAGCGCGGGCAAAATGCCAGAGACGCAAATATCCGCGAGCCGCCGGCAGCCGCTTCGAAACCGCTTTCTGCGCCCTTCGCAATGAGGCCGTCCCCTCCCTGTCCTGCCTTACCCGCGCCCGGCGCTGCACCGGCGAATCCGATGTGTACAAGATGCTGCTCAATAATATCTCCAATCGCCGCAAGCAAGCTCGGAACATATTTACCGTTCATCCATGCGCCGCCCCTTGGGTCGAAAACGGCTTTCAACTCTTCTACGACAAAGGAAATATCCCCGCCGCGCCGGAATATTGCACTTATCATCCGTGTAAGCGCTACGGTCCATGCGTAATGTTCGAGGTTTTTGGAATTTATGAATATCTCGAAGGGGCGGCGCCGGCCGCCGTCCAGGGTGTCATTGACGGTTACATAGATGGCGTGGTCCGAGCCCGGCCATTTCAGCTTGTAGGTGAAGCCTGACAGGACTGCGTCGCGCGGCTGCGGCAGAGTGCCGGCAAGCGCGGCTTGGGGAGCGGCGAGCGGAAGAGGAAGCGCAGGCTGCAGCGCCTCGGCGGCGGGTGGCGGCGCAGAAAGCAGAACTTCCCCGGTCACCGGGTTCGGCCGGTATGCCGTGCACCCTTTCAGCCCCAGCCTGTATGCGTCGAGATAAAGCGTCTCGAAATCCTCGAACGCTATGTTCCTGGGGCAATTTACAGTTTTAGAGATCGAGGCGTCCACATGGCGCTGAAGCGCGGCCTGCATGAGCAAGTGCTGCTGCGGAGTAAGCTCGTGCGCCGTCACAAACGCGTCCGTGAAGGCCGCATCGGCGGACTTCTCGCGATAGAGCCGCACCGCATAGTCCTCGACGGTCTCGTAATGCGGCGCACCGCTGGGCGCGAGAATGCGGCGGCGGTACTCGAAATCGAAGACCGGCTCGATCCCGCTCGATACATTGCCCGCCAGCAATGAGATCGTGCCGGTGGGAGCGATCGAGGTCAGCACGCCGTTCCGGATGCCATGCGCACGGATCTCCTCTTGAAGGGAGGGGGGCAGCGAGCTTGGGAAAGGCCGCTTAAGGAATTCGGCCGCGTCGAAAAGTGGAAATGCGCCTTTCTCCTTTGCGAGGGCAGCGCTTGCCGCATAGGCTGCATGAGCGATCTGTGCCATCCAGCGCGCTGCTAGATCGCGTCCTTCCTCTGAGCCATAATGCTTTCCGCAAAGGATCAGAGCATCGCCAAGACCGGTCACCCCAAGGCCGATGCGGCGCTTGGACTTGGCTTCCTTCTCTTGAGCCGGCAGTGGATAGCGGGATACGTCGATAATGTTGTCGAGCAGCCGCACCGCTGTGGGCACGAGCGTTTCCAGCCGGCGCTCGCCGAGCTTCGCCGCGGGCGTGAACGGCTCCTCGATCAGTGCGGCCAAGTTAATGGAGCCGAGCAAACACGCGCCATAAGGGGGCAGGGGCTGTTCGCCGCAATTGTGAACATATAAGCCATTGGCGTCGAACGCATTGACGCCCGGGACTTGCGCATCGTAGACGGGTTCGGGCGTACCCGATGCGATCGACCGGATTGTCGCGATGAAGCGCTCCCGGTTTGGGCGGCGTTTGAAAGCTTTCAGCGCGTCCTTTAGGCGAGCCCCTTTCGCGCTGTCGCCAAATCCAACCTGCCTTTCGAACTGAGCAAGATTCTCGCCGGAAATAACAAGCTCATGATCGGCCCGGCAAAAATAAGAGCGAACCGATCCTTTCCCGTCCGGCAAATTCCTTTGGCCGGCAAGCCTCCGCTCGCGATAAATTTGTGAAGCGATTCCAAGCCGCAGCAGCATTCTCTGGACAGCCTTGAGCTGCGCCAGATCGCTTTGCGCAAGCCGCACACTAACACCTTTGCGCTGGTTTCCTTGCACCGAGCCGTCGCAATCGAAAAAACCTCTCAGAAAGCCCCTATAAAAGGCGCTTGAAGCCTCCTCGATCTGTGGCCCGATCGTTTTTTTGCCCGGACTTAACCCAAGGCTCTCAGCTAACCGCTTCACTCCCGCAAGAGACAGCCGGTATTCGCTGCGCCCCCTCACGGCAATCCATCCCCGAAAATCGGAGCGATGTTTCAAAGCTCTCGCGCTTTGCAAGGCGGACGCCATGATCGCAGCAGAGCCGCTAGCCTGCGCGGCCCTCGGATCGATCCACACCGATAGCACCGCCTTATCGGCCTTTAGCGTGCCATCGCCGATAAGCAGCCCGATCAAGTAGCCGTCGTCGTATGTATGCGGACCAGGCCATTCAACATTCGGGCGATGATCGTTGAGCACGATCCGGTCGGAAACGTTGAGTTCGCCAGCCTCGCACCACTCGGTTTCGATAAGATCGCGCGTTTTCTTGACGACGCGCCGAACGCGATGGTTCGCGGTCAGGCTGATCCCATAGCCCTCGACGGTGTCGAGATGGATCGCCGGCTTGACCCCGGTGCAGAAAAAGCCGTCCGGACTCAAATAGCTGGCACCATCGACGCGAGCCTCGAAATCCCGCCCAACCAAATGAGCGGCTTGCCGCGGTCCTTCTGAGGTGTGTATCCATGTGCCGCCTGTCACACAGGGATTCGTAGAGCTAATGCTCTCGCAATAGCTTAGGTTGTTGAGCGCGTTCACCCGGTCGATGAAAATCACTCCGGGCTCGGCATAATCGTAGGCGCTGCGCATGATCTTATGCCAAAGGCCGCGCGCGCTGACCGTGCGGAAGACTTCGCCGCCAAAGACAAGAGGCCAAGCCGCATCGGCCTTCACCGCCTGCATAAAGGCGTCCGTCGCGAGCACCGAAAGATTGAAGTTTCTGAGCCTTGCCGGATCCGCCTTAGCCTCGATAAAGGCTTCGATATCGGGATGATCGCAGCGCAGGGTTCCCATCATCGCACCCCGGCGGGAGCCTGCAGACATGATCGTTTTGCACATCGCATCCCAGACATCCATGAAACTCACGGGGCCTGAGGCATCGGCGCCAACGCCCCGGACGGGCGCGCCTTTGGGACGGAGCGTGGAGAAGTCGTGCCCAATTCCGCCGCCCTGCTGAAGGGTTAGGGCAGCTTCGCGGACATTGGCGAAGATCGAGCCCATATCGTCGCCGATCGCACCCATCACAAAGCAGTTGAAAAGGGTTACGTCGCGCCCGGTGCCAGCACCGGCAAGCACGCGGCCGGCCGGGATGAATGCAAAATCCGCCATGGAGTCGAGAAAGCGGCGTTCCCAAACCTTGCGGTTCGCGCCCCGTTCGGCGGCGGCCGCTGCCGAAGCGACCCTCGCCCAGCTATCCTCCACCGACCGCTCGGCTTGGCCGCCCGGAGGCTGGTGCCGGTATTTGCCTTCCCAAATTTGCTGTGAGACCGGAACTAACATTACGGGCCGAACCCTTGCTGGTGTATGTTCCTGCGATGAACCCTAAATGTTCTATGTATGTTCTGTTTAGTCAAGTCTGTTTGTGGATAACTTAGTGCTCGCGCCAGCATAGATATAAGCCAAAACGCCGTAATAACAGCGTCCCTGCCCGTAACGAGCCCTCTAATGGGTTAAGGCAGGGCCGCGCGCCTGCTGGGGCTCGGGCGGCTCGAAGCCCATGCGCGCAAGCTCTTGCCTGGCTTCGATGAGCAATCTCTCCGAAGCCCCTTCGATTGCCTGCTTGAGCCTGTCCATGAACTCCTGGCGCGGCAGACCGGGCGGGATCGGGTCCAGGAATTCGGCGACGATCGTTCCGGGGTAACGGAGAAAGGAATGACGCGGCCAAAAGACGCCCGAGTTGAGCGCGAGGGGACAGACCGGAACTTTCAGGTCCTGATAAAGAAAAAGGATGCCGGGCTTGTAATCGGGCGGCGCGGCTGGCGCTTTGCGCGTGCCCTCGGGGAAGATGACAATCTCTCTGCCCTCTGCGGCGCGTAACCGCGCCTCGCGTGCCAATTGGCGAAGCGCAGCTGGTCCGAGCTCGCGCTGGATGGGAATGAGCTCGAATTTCCGGCAAAACGCGCCATAAAGCGGGATGGACAGGAGCTCGGCCTTCATCACCAAGGCTGGGTCGCGCATCAAAGAGATGAGTGCGAACGTATCCCAAGCGGCCTGATGTTTTGCAGCGACGATGACCGGGCCGGGAAGCAGTTTCTCATGCCCCCGGACCTCCATCCTCGTGCCGCAAATGACGCGAAGCAGCCAAACGGTCGCGCGCCCATGCGCCGCCACCCCCGCCATGGCCCAGCGGCGGGGGCCTAAGAGGAGCCAGCTGCCAAGGACGAGAAAAAGCGCCCAGTTTATATACAGAACGGGATAAAAAAGGGCCGAGCGTATATAGAGGGCCACCCTAGTCCGCGCGCGCATGGATCGTCCGGGGATTGGAGCTTGTCTGGCCGTCGGCAATCCTATTGGCTGCGTAACGCGCGGAGGCGGTCACGAACTTTAGATATTCCTTGCAGAGCACCCAGGCCGTTCGCGGATCGTTCCACCACTCCGCCTTCAACCGCGGCGATTTCACGGGGTAGGGCACGAGTTCAACCTCTGGCATGGTTTGCCGTAGCTCGATGAGCGCCCTTGGCATATGGTAAGTCGATGTTACGACGATGAGAGAGCGAAAGCCGCGCTTTCTTGCCCATACGGTCGCTTCGAAAGCATTATCCTCGGTATTCAGCGAGCGCTTGTCGATGTCGACACAGCAGCGGAACAAAACCGCTTGCTCGCGCACGGCCGCATTCAAGCTGATAAGCTCGGGAGCCCGCGTGGTTTTGTTGACGCCAGATATGAGCAGGCGCTCCGCTCTTCCCATTGCAAGAAGCTTCACAGCCTCGGCGATCCTGTCTTCGTCGCCGGTCAGAACAACCATGCCGTCCGCCGCTCGCAGCGGCCCTGCCGGCATGACGCTTACGAAATAAGCGAAAACGAAAAAGCCCGCAAAAAGGACGATCGCAAAAATCGCGCAGATATGTAGCATCCGCTGCAAAATTGCCCGTGCGGCGTGTCCAAAAGCGATCAGCCTGCTTCTACCAGCGTTTTTCATTTGCAATCAGCATATCGCCAACCGGCCACCGTTGCATGATGTTTTTTTGCCGCGCTTACGGTTGCGGGCAAATTATGCGTTCTGCTGGTTCAGAATCCGGCGCACGCCGTAGCGGGACGTCATTTTGCAAATGGCGGCAACGGCGACGACAACGCTAACAAGCACGGCATAGCCGCCGGCATCGAGGGTGCCTGCTCCCACAAGGCGGCGAATCTCGGCTTCGGCAGCGGCACTGCCGCTCATTCCTTCGGTGATATAGGGCATGGCGAGAAAGACGAGCGCCGCCATGCCTGCGCCAACGAGACCTGCCTTCACGCCAACCTTCAAGAAGTGTCTTTCGAATTGCTTGGCGATGAACTTCTCCTCGGCGCCGACGAGATTGAGAACCGACACGATCTCTTTGTTCGAGGCAAGAGCGCTCGTAGCCGCCGCGATGATGACGGCTCCGGTTGCGCCTGCCATGAGCAGCAGCATGCCGATGCCTGCCAGCTCTAGGAACCTCGTCAGACGGCGGATTTCGGCGCGCCAAAGGCCGTGGTCGTCAAGAACCGAGCCGGGATACTTTGCTTCCATAACTTTTTTCAGGGTTGCAAGCTCTGGCGGATTCTCCCGGTCGATCTCGATCGCGATCAGCCTCGGAATGGCAAAGCTCTTCAGCACGTCGGATTTTCCAATCCATGGCTCGACAAGCTTGAGCGATTGCTCGCGGGTAAACGGAGTGACTTTCAGGATGCCATTCTGATCGGAAAGGAATTTCGCGATCTCGGCGATCTTTGCATCGCCCGCATCGCCACTGCGGCTTTGAACTTGAACGGTGATCTCCGACGAAATCTTGTTCGTCCAAAGGCTGGCCGCATTGAAGACGACATAAACGCCGCCCGCCGTGAGCGAGGCGAGGAAAGCCATAATCGAAATCACAAGCGTCAGCGAACGCCCTGTGACCGACCCCGGCGGAACGATGGGCGCGTTGCCGCGTGCGAATTTCGCGGCGCCTTGCCCAACCGCCTCGATTGGAACCGGTAGCGATTGCTGAGTATCTACTGTGCTCATCGTCTTTATAAATACCTATTCGTAAATTTCCAGGCGCCCATTCTCGAGCTGCATACGCGGAGCCGGAAATTGCGACATCAACTGATAGTCGTGGGTTGCGATGATGATGGAGGTGCCGAGACGGTTTAACTCGATGAAAAGACGCAGCAAGCGGCGCGCCATCTGCGGGTCGACGTTACCGGTCGGCTCGTCGGCGAGGAGAAGCTCGGGTTTGCCGATCACGGCGCGGGCGATAGCGGCGCGCTGCTTCTCTCCGCCCGAGAGGACTGCAGGGAACGCATGCATGCGGTCGCCGAGCCCCACCCATTTAAGAAGCTCGGTGACGTCCTCCCGGTAGTCGCTTAATCTGCGTCCTGTGACGCGCAAAGGCAGCGCCACATTTTCCCAAGTGGTGAGATGGTCGAGAAGCCGGAAGTCCTGAAAAACGATACCGATCCGGCGCCTAAGATCGGCGCGCTGGGCCGTCGTATTCTGGGCAATATTCCGTCCGAAAAGATGGACAAGTCCGCGCGTGGGACGCAGCGACATAAACAGGACCCTGAGAAGTGTCGATTTGCCCGCACCCGATGGGCCTGTTAAGAAATGAAAGGATCCGGGCTGCAAATGGAAGTTGATATCTCGCAGCACTTCTTGCCCGACCCCATAGCGGAGGCCGACATTTTCGAATCGAATAAGAGCATGACCCGATACCACAACCCCATCCCTGCCGTTCGATCCTGAGACGATTTATGATAAAACGCAGGGCAAGTAGCAATCGATTTCGGCAAAGCCGAGACAGCGTAAGCCTAAAACCTAAGAAAATAGAGCCCATAGATGATCATCGAATGCCCGGTTTGCACTACCAGGTACGACATTAAGGCACAGGTGCCGCCAGAGGGCCGGACTGTGCGCTGCGCCAAATGCGGCAATATTTGGCGCGCTATGCCTGCGGCCGAGAACGGACAAGCGGCCGGCGGCGTGTCTATTGCCGGCCGAAGCGAAGGGGCGGACGCCGGCCCGCAGCAGGAGGGCGCGGGAAACTGGGAGGATAGCGGGCAAGACGTGCCGTCCTCTGGGACGGAGGGCAGCGCGTGGCTCCAAAGCGGAATCGACGCCGCAGAGCGCCCCGTAACCGGTGAGACGCCCGGCGCTGCCGCGGAGAGCGCCCCAGCCGGCTACGGGCTATTCGCGCAGGAAGACCACGCCGCTGCTCATATGCCGCAGGTCGGCGCAGATGAGGACTCTGGATGGGAGAAAGAGGACGCGGAAAAGGAACGCGATACGGGGAAGGTAAAATGGTTCGGCAGCTTCCTTCGTAGGAATAGCGCCAAGGCAGGCGCTGCACCCGAAGACCGTCCCGAAACGCCGAAGCCGTCGCCGGGCGCAGAAACGATCCCTTTTCCCCGTTCCGGCGTGAGCCAGGAGGGTCAGAACCCGGCCGAAGAGAATCTGCGCACACTCGATGACGCCCGGGCCGCCGTACGTAACGTTTTCGCAAGTCTGGAAGAGCAACGCCCGGCCGCCGGGCGCGCTTTTCAACCTGCGGTCACCTCAATCGGTGAGGGAGAGCAGGGCGGTACCGGCGAGCCGGACACCGGTCCCAATCTCTATTTTGGCGCAGCTCAAGCAGGAAATCCATGGCTACAGGCGAGCGGCCACGCTGAGACGGAGACTCCAGGCTGGCGGCAAGAGGCGTCCGCGGAACCCAGCTTTACGCCGGTACTGCCGCAAAGCGGTACTGGCGGCGGCTGGGCTTCGACAGCAGACCCCGGAGAAGACAGCACTGACGGACAACCCGCTCAGTCCTGGCAGCAAGGTTGGCGGCCGGAGGCGATTGAGGATCCAGACGATCCGGACGCGCAGCTACGCAATGCGCTTCGTGCCCACTTCCCCTCTCGCGCGGCCCCCAGCGAACCGGTCCAAGAGTTCGCGGTGCAATTTGAACCTGAGCTGGCGCCAGAGAGCGATGAACCGCTGCGAGCCGAGCAGCGCTTCATTCCGCCTTGGAAACGGCCGCCGGCCCTCGGCGAGGCGGCGGGCGAGGAGCCGGCGCCCGAAGATGACTCCGCCGGGGCTAGCGAGGGCGAGAGCCCGTTCGATCCGCGTCTCTTCCGGGAAATCGAGGAGACCCTGGAGCATGGGAACAAGCCCAGGCTGCGCGGGGGAACGGGCGGTTTGGCGCTGGCCGCTGCGTGGGGTCTTTTTCTGAGCATAGCCGCGGGCCTCGCCGTTGGCGTTTTCGCTTTCCGCGATATTGCAGCCGATGCACTGCCAGGGCTTACGCCGTTCTACCGCGCGCTCGGAATGCCCGTCACGGTGCAGCCCCTCATATTCGAGGGCGTTCAGTACGATTGGGCAATCGTGGAGGGCAAGCCTGTGATCGTCATCAAAGGTGCCGTTTATAATCGCGCGCAGCGCAAGGTGAACGTCCCCGACTTTATGGTTTCGATCAAGGATGACGACCCCGCGCTCGACCGCGAATATTCGGTCAATCTTCCTTTCAGCGGTTCCAAGATTAGGCCCGATCAACGGGCGGATTTTGAGATCGAGCTCTTGTCGCCGAGCCCGTCCGTGACGGCCGTTGAACTCGAGCTACGGAACGTGCATTAGGCACAGCCATGCCGGAAACCCTCCTTGAAAGATACCGCCGTCTGCTGGCGGAAGGCAAAATTGCGCCGGACAGCGCGCAAGCGCTGGCCGTCGAAAAATTGCAAATACTTACGAACCGGCTGGCCCATTACACCCCTCCGGCGCGGACGGACTTTTTTTCTTTCTTCACTCGGCGCCGGGGCGAGGTTCCTAAGGGCCTGTACATCTTCGGGGCCGTCGGCCGCGGCAAAACCATGCTGATGGACCTTTTCTTTGGCACGGTTGCCATCAGACAGAAGCGCCGCGCCCATTTCCATGAATTCATGGCAGGCGTGCACGCCAGGCTCGCGGTGGCCCGCCGGGAGGCTAAAGAAGACCCAATCCTTGCGGTCGCCAAGAGTATCGCTGCGGAGGCACGCCTGCTTTGCCTCGACGAGCTATTCGTCATCGACATCGCGGACGCCACCATTCTGAACCGGCTGTTCGCTACGCTTTTGGCGGCCGGCACGATCATCGTGGTCACTTCGAATGTCCGTCCGCGCGAGCTCTACAAAGACGGCCGCAACCGCGATCTTTTCCTGCCTTTCATCGATCTTGTCGAAGAGAATATGGAGCTCCTGCAGCTCGAAGCCGCGCGCGATTATAGGCTAGAGCAGCTTGGCAACAGCGCGCTCTACTTCTGCCCTCTCGGCCCCGCGGCGAAGGCTGCGATGGACGATCTTTGGTGCAGGCTAACCTTCGGCGAGCCTTGCCGGCGCGAAACGCTGAGTGTGCTTGGCCACGAGGTTGCAGTCCCGCAGGCGAGTTTTGGCGCCGCGCGCTTCGCATTCGCCGATTTATTCGACAAACCTCTGGGCGCTCCCGATTATATCGCGCTGGCCCGCCACTTTCACACGATTTTCGTCGATGGCATTCCGGTAATGGGCCCCGGCCAGAATAACCCGGCGCGGCGCTTCATCACTTTCATCGACACGATCTACGATCACCACACAGGCTTCATCGCATCCGCCGATGCGGAGCCCGATGCACTCTACCGCATGGGCGATGGCGCAGAGCATTTTGAGCGAACCGCCTCGCGGCTGATCGAAATGCGCTCGCCGAACTATCTGGCGCAGACGCTAAGCGCAGGCAACCGGGTGCCGCAGAGCACACCCGGCTAGACTAGCTAGAACTTCAAGCGCAAGCCGGTCGCGAAAGTGGTCATGCTGCTGTTCAGGTAACCGGAGGAAAGACCGCCGCGTGCGCCGGAGCGGTCAAGCTTGCGAACGCGATAGCCGCGAGACCCGTTTTGTAATTCATTCGCCGTCTCCGGTTGTACGAAGCTACGCGAGACAGGCGCTTCAAGGAATATGCGTACAACCGTAACTTGTACCGGCTTGTAAATGCCTTAAGGGAGGTGCCAACTTTTGACCTGCAGGACCGGAACGCTCGACGCGTTGTAACGGATGATGATGGGAGGGTGGATGCCCAAAGGCTGCCAAGTCCAGATCGAGTTTGGCACCCGCCGGACTTGACAGCGCCCCGGCGCATCCGCCACACCATCCGCAACGGATTCTCACGCGCGAGCGCACATCATGAAAATCAATGGCAACGAAATTCGCCCCGGCAATGTGATCGAGCACAACAATAGCTTGTGGGTCGCAGTCAAAACCCAGGCGGTGAAGCCGGGCAAGGGCCCCGCTTATAATCAGGTCGAGTTGAAGAACCTCATCAACGGCTCGAAGCTCAACGAACGCTTCCGCTCCTCGGAGACGGTGGAGAGAGTGCGGCTGGAGCAGAAGGATTTTCAATTCCTCTTCAAGCAAGGCGACATGCTCGTGTTCATGGATACGGACTCCTACGAGCAAATGGAGCTGCCAGAAGAGTTCGTTGGCGAGCGGGCTGCGTTTCTCCAGGATGGCATGATGGTGATGGTGGAAATGCATGAGGGCCGCCCCATCGGCATCAACCTGCCCGACCAGGTCACGCTCGCTATCGCCGAAGCCGATCCGGTCGTAAAAGGCCAGACCGCGGCTTCATCCTACAAGCCTGCGATTCTCGAAAACGGCGTCAGGATCATGGTGCCGCCCTTCGTGGCCGCCGGCGAAAAGGTCATCGTCGATACGAATGAGATCACTTATATACGCCGCGCTGACTAGAATTGCCTTGCGGTGCATATGTGCCGTCATCGCGAGCATAGCGAAGCAATCCAGGGCCAAGTCTTCAGCGCTGCTCTGGATCGCCACGGCGGATGAACCGCCTCGCAATGACGCTGAACCACCGCTAAACACCCGGAGTAAAGGACCATGCCCGCTTCCGCGCTGATGACGATCATGGTGAACGCTGCCCGCAAGGCAGGCCGCAGCTTGGCGCGCGATTTCGGCGAGGTCGAGCATCTCCAGGTCAGCGTCAAGGGGCCGGCGAATTTCGTCTCCGCGGCCGATCACCGGGCCGAAAATATCATTTACGAGGAGCTGAGCCGCGCGCGTCACGGCTATAGCTTTCTCATGGAGGAGCGCGGGCTCGTCGAAGGCCCCGACAAAACGCACACCTGGATTATCGACCCGCTCGACGGTACAACGAACTTCCTGCACGGCATTCCGATTTTTGCGATCTCGATCGCGCTCGAACGCGAAGGCGAGCTTGTCGCGGGGCTCGTCTACAATCCGGCGACGGGCGACATTTACACCGCCGAGCGCGGCAAGGGCGCGTTTTTGAACGACAACAGGCGCCTGCGCGTGGCGGGCCGGCCGGACCTCGATTCGGCCGTGATCGTCACCGGCATTCCGCACCGGGGCAAGCCCGGGCACGAGCAGCACCTGCGCGAGCTTTCCGCAGTCATGCGCGATGCGGCTGGCATCCGCAGGACCGGCTCGGCCTCCATGGACCTCGCGTGGGTGGCGCAGGGGCGCTTCGACGGTTATTGGGAGCGCAACCTTCAGGCTTGGGACATTGCGGCCGGCATCGTGCTCGTGCGCGAGGCGGGCGGGTTCGTTTCGGACGTCGACGGGCGCCAGACTATGCTCAAAACCGGAGCCATCCTCTGCGGCAACGAAGCCATCCACGCGGCACTGCAAAAGCGTATAGCTGCCGCGGCTTGAAACAAGCTTACCGATTTGCAAGGAACTTGTGATTTCCCGCAGCGGCTAAATGTTGTATGGAAACGCTCGAACTAGGAGTGTCACGACTAAAGACGCACGCGAGACCCCTTCGCCATGAGCAAGCCGCCCTACTACAAAACTTTGTCCGGCCCGCAGACTTTCGTCTGGCGGATGTTTTTATTCCTGGTTTTGACAGGGCTGATCGCCGCCATCATCCATGAGCAAATTCAAGCGAATTTTAGCAAAAACCAAGCGCTCAACTCGCTCATTATCGGCGTCTTGATCTTCGGCATATTATTCATCTTTCAGCAGGTGCTACGCCTTTATCCCGAGGTCCGCTGGGTTAATAGTTTCCGCATTTCGGATCCTGGCCTTGCCATGGACCATGTGCCGGTGATGCTGGCGCCGATGGCGATGATGCTGAGGCGCCGCCAAGGCCAGGCTGCCATCTCGACCACGGCCATGCGGTCGATCCTCGATTCGATCGGCTCGCGCCTCGACGAAAGCCGCGAGACGGCGCGTTATCTCGTTGGCCTTCTTATCTTTCTTGGCTTGCTCGGCACGTTCTGGGGCCTGCTTCAGACGACAGGCTCGGTCGGCGACACCATCGCCGCGCTGAACACAGAGGGCAAGGAATCCGCCGAAGTCTTTCAACAGCTGAAAACGAGCCTGCAAGAGCCGCTAAAGGGCATGGGAACCGCTTTCTCCGCCTCGCTCTTCGGCTTGGCCGGTTCCTTGATCCTCGGATTTCTAGACCTGCAGGCCGGGCAAGCTCAAGCGCGGTTCTACAACGAGCTTGAGGAATGGCTCTCGACCATCACCGAGCTTCGCGCCGATGGCGCGGGCGATGCGCCCGGCTCTCAGACGCAGCTTCGTTTTGCGCTCCTCGACATGCAGCGTAGCATTTCCGACCTTGCCGAGAAGATCGAGCAGGGTGTCATTCGCGGGGGCACGCAAAACGGCGATGGACTGCTCCGGCTCAGCGACGGGATCGATAAGCTCGTGGGGCAGATGCGGGCCGAGCAAAAAGTCCTTCGCGAATGGGTCGACGAGCAAGCGCACAATCAAGCCGAGCTGGCAGCGGTGCTGAAAGAGCAGAACCGGCTTGCGGGCGCGCTTCGCGAGATCGCAGCCCGCGCTCCCCGCCGCGATACCGCCGAGCGCTGACCCTTGCGGGAGAAATAGTCCATGGCCTTATCGAGATCGCGCCGCCGCCCCCAACAGATCGACTATTGGCCAGGCTTCGTCGATGCCCTTTCGACGCTCCTGCTCGTTGTCACCTTCCTGATGGTCCTGTTCATGGTCGCGCAATATTTCGTTGCGCAGGAGGCCTCGGGCAAGGACACGGTCTTGGCGCGGCTGCAAAAGCAAATCGCGCAAATGGCCGATATGCTATCGCTGGAGCGGTCGCAGAAAAAATCCGCTCAGGACGAAGCCTCCTCGCTGCGCGCAACGCTTTCCGCGACGGAGTCCGAGAAAAAGCGCCTTGCGGGGCTCTTGAGTGCGGAAGGCTCCCAAGGGGCCTCGGCCGAAGCGCGCGTTGGCGCCATGACCAAGCAGCTCGACGAGCAGCGCGGACTGACGGCGCAGGCGCTGGCTCAAATCGAGCTCCTCAATCAGCAGATCAACTCTTTGCGCAAGCAGATCGCCGCGCTTGAGAACTCGCTTGGAGACGCCGGCAAGCGCGATCAGGCCTCCCAAGCCCAGATCGCCGATCTTGGGCAGCGGCTGAACGTCGCACTCGCCAAGCGCGTGCAGGAGCTCTCGCAATACCGCTCGACCTTCTTCGGGGAGCTGAAAAAATCGCTTGGAGACCGCGACGACATTCAGGTGGTGGGCGACCGCTTCGTGTTTCAATCGGAAATCTTTTTCGATAGCGGCTCGGCCGATCTGTCGCCGGCCGGCTACACCGAGCTGGACAAGCTCGCCACCGCTCTGCATGAGCTTGAGAACCGGATCCCCAGGGAGCTGAACTGGGTGCTGCGGATCGACGGTCACACCGATATAAGGCCGATCTCGACCGCGACGTTTAAGTCGAACTGGGAGCTTTCGTCCTCGCGCGCCATCTCGGTCGTAAAATACCTTGTTGGCAAGGGTATCCCGCCGCACCGCTTGGTCGCGGCCGGGTTTGGCGAATTCCAGCCGCTGGCGTCCGGCTCCACAGAAGCCGATCTCCGGCGTAACCGCCGCATCGAGTTGAAACTCACCGAAAAATAGGCCGCGCAGCGGCGCGCCACCGTCAGGCTCACAGGCACCTCCTGCGACCCTTGCCGCGCCGGGCCAGGCAATGCGAGGCGATGGCAAGCGAAACTTACCGGCTTGCGGCGCCGTGGACGGCGCGCGCCGTTGATATAAGTCAACGACGCCGCTTGCGCTTGGGTTTTGAGTTCTGGAAACACGAAAAAAGCAGTCTCAGGGAGCGCGGAAACGCAACAAGGAGGCGCAGCATGTTGAGACCGGCCGATCGCTCGGCGGAGCGGCAAGCGGTTCGTATGCATCAAATGATGGTTCGGCTCGATGTGGATCTTGCGGCTTTCGTGCGGGTGCGGAACGGCGAGGCCTATGCGGAGGCGCGCTCGCGTTGCCTGAAATGCATCGATATCGGCGAATGCCTGCGCTGGCTCGATGGCCACGGCTGCGAAACCGAAGGCCCGCATTTCTGCCCGAACCTTACGATTTTCCACCCCTGGAAGCGGCTGAACCGCGCCTGCTGAGGGGATAGATGGTCCAATCGGGCAAGGCTGAAGGGGATTCTGAGGGTCTCCTGTTTGCCCGGTCGAGGGAACGGTAGCGGGTCCAAAATCGGGCTCGCTACCGGCAAAGCCCGCTTGAAGGCCCCGCGCGCGCATGCTATGAGATCGCCCTTGGCCGGACACGTAGCTCAGCGGTAGAGCACTACGTTGACATCGTAGGGGTCACAGGTTCAATCCCTGTCGTGTCCACCATTGAAATCAAGCACATAGCGAAAGCCCCTGCGACCACGCAATTAAAGGCAAAGATACGCTTTCGGCTGCCGTTGCGAACCGGCTACAGACATTGATTAAAAAGGGCTTCAACGTAAGGTTGCGATTGAATCCATCGCCGCACGCGAATAATGATTTACGTGGGGTTGTGCGTATAAAGCAATAGCCGTTTAAGTTGTGGGTGACGGACATGTCTAACGAGTTGCCTCCTATTTCCTTGAACAAGTGCTTCGAAGCACAAGCTCCGCTCAGCAGCGGCGATGCAGATGAGTATCTTGTTCACGCGATCAGAAAGATTGGGTTTATCGCAGCCTGTATCGATCTGGATAGTTGGCGGCGGGTTATTGACCAAGTCGTGTCCGAAGTGGAATCTGAGAACGAGAATGCGGAATTCTTTGCGAACGGAGTTCGGAGCCTTTCTGCCGCCAACCCTGCCGGTGACCAACACCCCAGCGCTTCGAGACACTTCTGGCTTCAGCGCAATATTGGGCGCTAGCAGGACCTCGCCCTGAGAGCTGTCTAATGAGTTGCCGGCTTTTAAGGGCGATGTCACGATGAAGGGGTGGAGCCCCTTGCACGGCATCCGGTCCACCAGAACGCGCTAGCGCACGGCAACGATAAACAAACGCGGGAAGGGCAAGATCGCCGTTCCATCCGCCAGCGGCGTATAAGCCTTTGCAAGCTCCTCCTTATAAGCGGCGATGTATGCCTGCCGCTCGGCTTCCGATAGCGGTTTGAGGAACGGCGTAAGGCCCGTTCCCTTCAGCCATTCGACAATCGCGTCGAGGCCGCCGGCGAGGGGATGGTAGTAGGTGGTTCGCCAGATATCGACGCGCGAAGCGAGCGGCTTCAGCAGCGCGTAGTACCAATCCGCCGGGGGAAGCACGGTGCGCGCGCCCGCCGCATCCCCAAGCTTCGCCGCAAAGGGCGCGCTCGCCGCAACCGTGCGCATCGCCACATGCGAGGGCTCGGCGAGATTGTCCGGCATCTGGATGGCGAGGCTTCCGCCGGGCGCGAGCCGCGTCCCAAGTCGCGGCAGCAAGGTCTCGTGCCCGCCCACCCATTGCAAGGCGGCATTTGCAAAGATGAGATTCCAGGGCCCGGGCGCGCTCCAGTCCTCGATGGCGGCGAGCTCGAATGCGGCGCCCGGAAGCCGCTGTTTCGCGGCCGCGATCATTTCGGGCGAGTTGTCAACGCCCACGATTGAAGCGTCCGGATAGCGCGCAGCAAGAAGCTCCGTGGAATTGCCGGGGCCGCAGCCAAGATCGGCCGCGCGCTTGACCTCGCCTGTGGGCACCGCTTGCAAGAGATCGCGCGCGGGCCGCGTGCGCTCGTCCTCGAATTTCAGATATTGCTGCGGCGACCAGGCCATTTCTGCCTCCGTGAAAGTAGCAGCATTCCCAGCCTGCCGCGTTGCGGGGTCAAGACCTGCGCAAGAAGTGGAGCGCGGTGTCGCCGTAAATGCGGGTATCGAGCCGCGAGAAAGCGGCGGGAATGGCGGGCTCGACACCGGCCCGCTCTTCCAGCACACAGACCGCGCCGGGCGCGAGCCAGCCACCGTCCGCTGCCGCAGCCAGCGCAAGCTCGCCGAGCCCCTTGCCATAGGGCGGATCGGCAAAAAGCAGCTGAAACGGCTGCATCGGCGCCGCGGGCCCGAGCTTTGTGGCATCGCGCCGCCAGACTTTGCTGGCGCCCGTAAGGCCCAGCGCCTCTATGTTCTCGCGGATAAGCCCTCGCGCGTCCGCGTTGTCCTCGACGAACAGGCAATAGGCGGCGCCGCGCGACAGCGCTTCGAGGCCCAGCGCACCTGTGCCTGCGAAAAGGTCGAGCACGCGCGCGCCTTCGATCTCGAACTCCGTAATGCCGTGGATCAGGATGTTGAACAGCGCCTCCCGCACCTTATCCGAGGTTGGCCGTGTGAGGGTGCCGGAGGGGGCGGCAATCGTCCGCCCTCGGAATCGCCCGCCTGCGATCCTCACGGTTTGTCCTTATCCGGTCTGGTCCGCGGCCCCGGTTTGCGAGGCCCGCCGCTGTGCCGTCCGTGTGCGGGCTTTCCCCCGCTCCTCATCGGCTTTCCTTCGCCGCGTTTTCCGGCGGGCCGTTCGCCGCCCTCGCGCGTTTTGAACGGTTTGCGCTCGCCCTCGGGGGGGCGGCGGAATGGTGGCCGCGGCGTTCTGCCCGCGCTTTCTTCGCGCGGACCGCGCTCTCGCGGTGCGCCCTCTCCGGGGGCCTCGAAACGGCGCGGCGGACGTGGTCCTTCGCCCCGGCGCTCGAATTCCTTGCGTGGCCCGCGCTCTCGCGGTGCGCCCCCACCGGCGGCCTCGAACCGGCGGGGCGGACGCGGCCCTTCGCCCCGATGCTCGAATTCTTTGCGCGGCGCGCGACTACGCGGTGCGCCCCCACCGGCGGCCTCGAACCGGCGGGGCGGACGCGGCCCTTCGCCCCGATGCTCGAATTCTTTGCGCGGCGCGCGACTACGCGGTGCGCCATCTCCGGCGGCCTCGAACCGGCGCGGCGGACGCGGCCCTTCGCCCCGATGCTCGAATTCTTTGCGCGGCGCGCGACTACGTGGTGCGCCTTCTCCGGCGGCCTCGAACCGGCGGGGCGGACGCGGCCCTTCGCCCCGATGCTCCGAACCTTCGCGCGGCCCGCGCTCACGCGGCGCACCTTCTCCTGCCGGCTCGAAAGGGCGGGGCGCACGCCGCTCCCCGCCTTGCTGTTCTGAGCGGAATTTCCGGAAGCGCGGAGCCTCCCCGGCTGGCAAGTCCCGGCCCCCGGAGCGCACAGAGCCGGGAGTCTTCCGCTCAGGCCGCTCGCTGCCGCCAGCTTCATGCCTCTTGCTGTAAGGCGCACGTTCAAGACCGGCGCCCGGACGCTGCGGGGTTTCGAAACGCTCGCCGCGGGGCGTTTTCTCAAAGCGCGAAGCGCGCGGTTCGCGTTCGCCCTCGCGGCCTGCGCTGCGGAAGGGCGCACGTTCGCCGCGCTCGCCGCCCTTTGCGAAGCGGTCGCTGCGCGGCTTTTTTTCGGCTACGAATTCGACCTTCGGAGCCTCGCTCCCGTCCATCGGCAAAATGCGCCGGCGCTTGAGCGGGCGCTCGTCATGGCCGGCCCGCTCCGGCCGCACCTCCACGGGTTTCCGGCGTATATAAGTGGGCTTTGCGCGCCCTGGCGCCAGCCGCCGCTCCTCGCGCGGGATCTCGCGTCTGACGCCGAGCTGCCGCGAGAGCCTCGGCCCAAGCTGATCCTTTAAGACGGCTGTCTTCACCTCCTCGATCTGGCCGGTCGTAAGGTCCCCAAGTATGAACGGGCCGAACGATATACGGATGAGCCGGTTCACCGTCAGCCCCAGATGCTCCATGATGCGGCGCACCTCGCGGTTCTTGCCCTCGCGAATGGACACGGTAATCCAGACATTATCGCCCTGCTCGCGTTCGAGCGAAGCCTCGATCGGGCCGTAGCTCATCCTATCGATGGTGAGCCCGCCTGCGAGGTCTTTGAGCTGCGCTTCGCTGACCTGTCCGTAGGCACGCACCCGGTAGCGCCGCGTCCATCCGGTGGAGGGCAGCTCAAGATGGCGCGCCAGATCGCCATCGTTCGTCAGCAGCAAAAGCCCTTCGGTGTTGAAATCGAGCCGGCCGACGGAGATGAGGCGGGGCAGGTTCTCCGGAAGCGCTTCGAAGACGGTGGGCCGGCCTTCCGGGTCTTTGTGCGTCGTGACGCGGCCCTTGGGCTTGTGATAGCGCCAAAGCCGTGGCGGCTCGCGGCTCGCGAGCGGCTTGCCGTCCACCAGCACGATGTCCGAGGGGGAGATGTCGAGTGCCGCGCTCTCGATCAGCGCGCCGTTCACCGACACGCGCCGCTCTTCGATCAGGCCCTCGGCCTCGCGCCTGGAGCAGAGGCCCGAGCGCGCGATAACCTTCGCCACGCGCTCGCCGGCATCTTTGACGCCGTGCAGATTTTCATTCGATGTAACCATGACCCCGGCCGGTAGGAAGAGTGAAAATGTGGCAGGGCGCAGGGCTTACAGGAAGCGGGGCGTCCGGCGCTTGTAGTCGAGATAGACCTCGCCATAGGCCTGTTGCAGCCACGGCTCCTCGGTATAGGGCATGATAACATAAACGAGGATGGCAAGCCCGCAGAGGATTACGGCATGGAGCTCGCCATTTGCAAGGCCAGTGCCGAAAAAGCCAAGGATCGACGCCACATATTGCGGGTTGCGGCTGTAACGGTAAAGGCCGTTCGTGACAAGCCCTTCGTCCGCGCCGTAGGTGTTCTCGATGCCGAGATCGAAATAGCCGTAAATCGTGAAGCCGAACCCTACGCATACACACGCCATGCCGATGGCAAAACGCAAGGTTTCGCTGCTGTCCGGCCAATGAGCGGTCATGATGGCATAGACAAGCGTCAGGCCGAGACCGCCGCGGAACAGCGGCCAGAACGTATAATGCTGCCAGCTTTGGGTGGAGGGAGTCGGCCATAATTTGAAGGAGCTGGAGGTGACGGTCGCCAGCAAAAGCACGTTCAGGACGATGAGTGCGGACGAGGCCACGTGAAAGATTATGCCGGAATAGGACGCCATGGGGGAAACCGGTAACGATGGAGTTTGGACGGAAGCCGCGTGCGGTGAGGCGGCCGGCGTAGCTCTGCATAGGCGGGGGCGCCGGTCAAGCCCCGCGATTGGCAAGCGGTGCGCTGGCCAAGCACATTGCTCCTACCCGGTGCGCTAGGGGCGCCGCACGTAATATCCGGTTCGGGGCGATTCCGGCAAATCTCACTTGGAGCACATGTGAGCGGCTAAGGCTCCGGAACCGGACTCAGTCCGAATCGGTTATTAACACCCAGGGCTTTCCGATGTAAGTTACATTAGCTTAGCCGGGGATCGGATAGAGGTGCGTCATGCCTGACATTCCGGCCGATGTCGATTTCGCAGAACGCGGACAAGGTCCAGCGCTTCTTTTTGTTCCAGGAAGCTTTGGTACAGGCGCAGGCTGGAAAGCTGTCATAGACAAACTGGGCAGCAGCTACCGGTTCGTCACGACAAGCCTCTTGGGCTATGGGGCGACGGCGGAGCGCAGGCCTCTTGGCAACGCCACCATGCAGCAGCAGACCGATGTGCTCGATAGCGTGCTTGAGCGGATTGGAGAGCCTGCGCATGTGGTGGCGCACTCATTTGGCGGGCTCGCGGCGCTTGCACACGCTCTCCACGGCAAAATCAAGCCTGCCAGCTTATCCCTGATCGAGGCGAACCCGCTCAGCATATTGCGGACCGCGGGAGAAGAAGAACTGTATGGCATGTTTGGTGCCATGACGCGGGAATATTTTGCAGATTTTGAAGCGGGTAAGCCGGACGCGGCCAGGCACGTTATCGACTTTTATGAAAGCCCCGGCACCTTCGATGCCTTCCCGCAAAAGGTGCGCGAATACATTATTGCCACGACAGCAGCGAACATTCGCGATTGGTCCTCTGGCACTCCCTTCGCGCCAACACTCTCCGAATATGCCGGGATTGAAGCCGATACCTTGGTCATTCGGGGCGGAAATGGACATCCTGCAATGCGGAGGATCGCCGAGATTCTCGCTGCCGCCATCAAAAACGCGCGGCTTGAGACAATTGATGCCGGCCGCCATTTCCTTCCAGCCACGCATCCTTCAGAGCTTGCACAGCTGATCGGCGTTCACGTGGCCGCTGCGGCGCACTAATCGCGCCTGCCCAGCCTGGCCCTGGGCAGCTGGCGGCAACAGATATTTTTGGAAAAGTGGAAGCAGCGCTCTGTGTAATAGGCTGGCGCCACGCGGGAACGGCGATTCATCCCCAAACAGCGGACACTTTCCGAAGCCGGCTCGATGTCCGCACCCGGCCTCCCGCGGGCGATCCCGCTCGCCCTGCATAGGCCGGTCCGCCGGCTCACGCCCTGCGATGCTTCGCTAGCCCCCCGCAAAAAGCTTGTGCAGCAAAGCGGCATCCACATAAGCCGCATCGCCTGCCTCGCCGGCGAGCACCCGGAACGGCGCTTCCGGCTCGCCCAGCCCGTCTACAACCAGCGCGGCTCCGGTAAGATCCTGCCCGGCGGTGTAGCCATTCACGGTTACGAGGGTCTTGAGGCCGGCCGCCAAGGCTGAGCGCAGCCCCAGCGCCGAATCCTCGAAGGCGAGGCACCGTTCCGGGCTCAGCTTCAGCTTGCGCAGCACATAGTTATAAATATCGGGTGCGGGCTTTTTGGCCGGCACAACGTCTCCAGCGCCGATGACCTCGAACCAGGAAAGCCCGCCGGGCAGGGCGCTTTCAAGCAAGGCGGTCACGTTTGCCGGCGAGGTCGTGGTCGCAATCGCCAGCCGCAAGCCGGAACGCCTCGCTTCGCCGAGCAAGCGCTTCACGCCTGACCGCAGCGGAATGCGGCCTTCGGAAACCAGCTGGAGAAAGTGTTTGGTTTTGGCGGCGTGGAGGCTCGCGACGAAATCGGACAGGGCACGGGGGCGGGGAAAATCGGGCCGGTAGCGGTCGAGATAATACAGGATGCGCTCCTTGCCCCCCGTTACGGACAAAAGCTCGCCATAGAGGCTGTCCGCCCACTCCCAGTCCAAACCGGCATCCGCGAAGGCGCGGTTGAACGCGATGAGATGGCCGTCCCGCTCCGTTTCGGCCAGAGTCCCGTCGACATCGAAGATCAGCGCCTCTAACCTGTTCATCTGCATCCCCAGATCGCGTGCCATATTTGGGCCTCCGGCTGGAGCATCCATGATCGAGCCTCACGCCCCTCATCCTGTCCTTCTCCCCATGGGAGAAAGGACGCTACTGCGACCATTGCGGCATCGTTCCCTCTCCCGATGGGAGAGGGACGGGGTGAGGGGTTGAACGCCCGATCATGGCGCGCTAACGCACTAGCACGCGTATTTATCCGTCGCGGTCACAATTTCATGCACGATGCCGGATTCGGTCATGGCGTGGCCTGCGTCCGGCACGATGCGCAGCTCCGCTTGCGGCCAAGCCTTCGCGAGATCCCAAGCATTCTTGACAGGCGTAACCACGTCGTAACGGCCGTGGATGATCGTTCCTGGCACCTGCGCGATCCGGCCTGCGTCCTCGATCAACTGGTTATCGCTGCGGAAGAAGCCCTTATTGACAAAATAGTGGCATTCGATTCGCGCGAAGGCGAGCGCGTAGCTCTCATTGCCGAATTTCTGGATGCGCTCCTGATCGGGGAGGAGCGAGAGCGTGGTCCCCTCCCAGATGCTCCAGGCGCGCGCGGCGGCGAGCTGTGTGGCGCGATCGCTCGAGGTGAGCCGGCGGTGATAGGCCTCGATCATGCTTGCGCGCTCGGCTGGGGGGATGGGGGCGAGGTAGCGTTCGAAAGCCTCGGGAAAAACCCAGCTGCAGCCTTCCTGGTAGAACCAGTCGAGCTCGGCTTTGCGCAAAAGGAAGATGCCGCGCAGAACGAGCGAGGTGACGCGCCCTGGATGGGTTTCGGCGTAAGCCAGCGAGAGCGTCGAGCCCCAGGAGCCGCCGCAAAGCTGCCAGGCCTCGATGCCAAGATGGGTGCGAAGGCGCTCCATATCGGCAACGAGGTCCCAGGTTGTGTTCTCCTCGAGCGAGGCGTGGGGGGTCGAGCGCCCGCATCCGCGCTGATCGAAGAGCACGATGCGGTAGCGTGCCGGGTCGTGATAGCGCCGCATGGCGGGGTTGCAGCCTCCGCCTGGGCCGCCGTGGACCATCAGGGCGGGCTTACCCGAAGGGGTGCCGCACTCCTCGAAATAGATGTCGTGGCCGCCGGGGACTTTCAGCCAACCGGAATTGAAAGGCTCTATGATGGGATACAGCCGGCGCCTGCCGGCCGCGACCGCGGCTAAGTTCGAGTCAGATGGATCGGGCTGGCGCATCGTAAGGCCTCAGGCAACGGGCGTTTCGCATGGGCTGGGGCCGGTCCCTCTACGCCGGGCGTGGCGGCTTAGCGCGCGCCGCCAAACGGAGCGCACGCGATTGCAGCGTTTCTCCGGCGGGGATGCGCAGCTCATCAACGGCCTCCAAAGCGTACTCGCTCGGCTGCCCGAGAAACAGGCTGACGAAAACGCTTGCCGCAAAGCTCACGGGAACTCCGGCCGCGGCGGCGGTTAAGGGGTCGATGCCGAATAAGGGCGTGCCGCCTGCACTCAGATAAAGCGCGGTGACGAGGAATCCGCTGGCCATCCCAGCCAGGGCGCCGGCCGCGGTGAGCCTTCTCCACCAGACGCTAAGGGTTAGGACCGCGAAAAACGTTCCGGCGCTCAGCGAGAAGGCCGAGATAACCCACCTAAGCGAATCGATGCTTTGGGATTGCGTGACGGCGAAAACGAAAACGCCGGACGCGAGCATCGTCAGCCGGGCGATCAGAAGCCGGCGCCCAGGCGAGGCAGCCTTGTTCAGGAATCCGAAGAAGATGTCGTCGCTCACCGTGTTCGCGATGGCAACGGCGTGCCCTGCCGCACAGGCGGCCATCGCGGCCAGCGCGGACGCAGCGGCAAGGCCGAAGAAAACCCTCGGCAGGCCTCCTGCAACGGGCAGGATGAGGGCCAGGCTGTCGCGCTGAAAGGCCACGCCCCTAACCGCATTCATCGGATCGAACTGGTTCGAAGGAAGCGATATGAGCCCTAGCTGCTGGAGGATACGGCTCCAGGCCGGCAGGTTCGGCACCGGCACGCCCACAAGCGCCTCGACGGCCATGGCCTTAGTGAAAAACGCATAAGCTGGGATCGTCAGAACGGCGAAAGCCGCGATGACGGCCACCCAGCCGAAGGATCTGCGGCTCGAAAGGATCGTTGGCGTCGTGCTGAGCCTCGGCAAGAAGGCGGGATGCGCTGCAACCCCTGCTGCAAGGCAGAAAACCAAAAGCACAAAATCGATGGGGCGGAAGGCGCTGAAGGCGCGCTCGGAGGGGCGCGAGATCGATGCCGGCGCAGGGCCCGGCAAGCTTATGCTCAAGGGCTGCGGCTGCGAGACCGTCACGAGCCCCCGCGATGCTTCGAGCGATTTCAGTTCCTCGAGCTGACTTCCATAGGTGAGCTGGGGAAGCGGCAGGTTGGTCCGCATCACCGAAACGGTGACGAGAGGCGCCAAAATGCCGAGAAACACGATGAATTGCGCCCCTTGCGTCCAGGTGGCCGAACGCATGCCTCCGAGCACCACCGTGAGGATCACGCTCGCGCAAACGAGCAGCGTGAAAAAGGCCCCAGGGGCGAGCGAAATCCCGAGCGTCTGAGGCAAGGGCAGGAAATAACCGGCGATCTTTCCGCCAAGCGCAATTTCCGCAATCAAAATAATGGCGGACGGCACAATCATGAGCAAGGACGCAGCGAGCCTCACGCCGTTGCGGCCAAATCTCAGTTGCAAGAACCCGGGCAAAGTATTGGCCCCGGCTTTGCGAAGATGCGGAACGAATAGAACCCCCATGAGCACAAGGCCTGCGAAGCAGCCGGTCAGGATCGCGATCGCGTCGATGCCTGCGAAGAAGAAGCTGCCGATGCTTCCCAAAAGGATGCTGCCGCCAAAGACCATGCTCGTGAGTGCAAGGGCGTTGTAGAAAGGCGGCACGCGCTGGCCGGCGGCGAAGAAGTCCTCGATATTGACCGTTCTCGTCATGAAGCCGATGACGAGGTAGAAAAAGGCCGGCGTGACGACGATGAGCTGGTCGATGGCCGGTGCCGGCAGGCCGAGCTGCTCGAGGATGACGAGCATCAGCACGAGGCACGTATAGGCGCTTGCAAAAATCGCAAACCCCGACCCAAGCCTTGGATTGACAACCGGCGTGCTGTAATTGAGCGTCATGTCAGAATTGGAGCGTCACGTTATGGGCCCGATCGCTTCTCTGCTGCCCGCCGAAGAAGGCGTAAAGAAGGATTGCGAGTGCGAAAAGCGAGGCGTTGCCAGCCAGGAAATATCCCAGTGGAAAACGCATGAACCGGTAGGCGTTCAATGCTGGCATAAAAACAGGCAGCAGCATAGTGAAACCCGCGATGACGAGCGTCATTGCGAAGGTCAGGCGCCGGATGTGGCGCCAGTAGGCTTGCTTAGCGTCGTCGTCGGACATACTTACGTAATCTCAGGTAAAATTCCGGGCGCTGAACGGGTGAGATATGGCAGCTATTATCCTATCTTAAGCCCGATGCGAAACAAAAGTAACCAGAGCCGGGCCGTGCGGCGCCGGCCGGCTCGATGGAACGAGGAAACGGGCATGACTAGGCTCCAGCATTCCGCCCCGCGAAGGGTGCAAAAGCGATGACCGCTCATCATGTCATCATTGCGGACGATCATCCGCTTTTCCGCGATGCTTTGAAGCAGACGCTTGGCGTGGCGCTGCCGGGCGCCTCGATCACCGAGGTGGGGTCGGTCGAAAAACTGCTCGAGGCGCTCGCTGAGAACGCCGCCGCCGATCTGGTGCTGCTCGATCTCAAAATGCCCGGCGAGAAGGGCGCGGCCTCGCTCTCGGGGCTGACGGGGCTCATGTACCTGCGCAGCCAGCATCCGGACATTCCGGTCGTCGTCGTTTCGGCGTCCGACAATCCGAGCATGATCCGGCGGTGCCACAATCTCGGCGCCTCGGGGTTCATCTCGAAATCCTTGCCCGTCGATCGTATCCGCAGCGCCGTGAAAATGGTGCTAGACGGCGGCGTCTGGTTCCCCGACGAGGTGCAGCGCGACGCCGCCGGCGATGAGATGGCCGACCTTTCGGCGCGGCTCGCGACGCTGACGCCGCAGCAGGTGCGCGTGCTGTCCATGCTGGGCCAGGGCCTCCTCAACAAGCAGATCGCTTTCGAGCTTTCCGTGTCCGAGGCGACCGTCAAGGCGCATGTCTCGGCCATCCTGCAGAAGCTCGGCGTCGATAGCCGCACCCAGGCCGTGATCGCGGTCAACCGCATCGCAATGGTCGACGGCCACGGCGACGAGCCGGCCGGCGAGATTTAGGCGCACCGCGTTGATGTCATCGCGGAAAGCGCATCGCGCTTATCCGCGATCTTCGGCGGGCAGGCCGCAAGATGCCGGATAGCCCGCTAGGCGGGCTTCCGGCATGACAACTGGAGATCCGGCATGCCCGTAACCTAAAACAATTTCCGCACCCTATCGATGAACCCCTCCGCCTTCGGCGCCGGCGCGTCCAGATCGCCGAGCGCGGCGCGTACGATATCCGGGCGGCGGAAGGTGCTGGCGAAGGTCGAGGCGGGGTAGAAGTCGGGCGCAGTGTCGAAGCCGCGATTGACGTGCCAGCCGATGAGGTCCTCGCCGCCGGGCGAGGCGGCGTAATAGCCCTGCGGCGTCCAGGCGATGAAGCGCCGGTCCTTGGCGTGGACGAACAGCGCGAGCAGCTCCTGCCCGTCGGAGAGCCGGTGCCAGCGGATGGTGCCGTCGTAATAGGCCGCCACGACGAGCTTGCCATTGCCGCTGATGTTCACGCCGTAGGCGATGCCGGGGATGGCTTTATTCCACAGTTCGCTGCCATCGGCGCGATAGGCGCGCAGCCGGTATTCCGCACCGAGCGCGAAGCGCGACGCATCCGGCGCGACGGCCAGCGCGCGCGACGTCTCATAGGCTTCGAGCGCGATGGGCTTGCCGTTCAGCTTCGGCGCGGTGTTGTTCTCCCAATCGCTGACGACAATGCCGCTTGTTTTCGGCGCAGTGAGGCCTGATACGGCTTGCGGCGCGTCGCGAAGCTCGAACGCGGCGAGATCGAACAGAACCGGCGATGCAGCGCCCACACCCAGGCCGAAGCGCACGCGGGCGCCATCGGCGGAAAGCGTGAAGGCGTCTCGCAATTTGCCGCGCATATCGGCGGTGACGCCCTCCTGCCAGACGCGTTTCGTGCCATCCGCTGCGACGAGGCCGAAGGCGGGGTCTTGCGCTCCCGCCGCGATGCCATCGCCGCAGGGCAGAAGCTGCACGATGGCGTTTTGCGACAGCGGCGCTTCGCTGCGGCGGCCGCGGCCTGCATCTTGCCAGATCAGCAGGGGCAATCCGCCATCGCTTGATTGATGCCGCCCCCCAGCATAAAGCCGCGCGCCATCGGCGGACCAGGCGACACCGCCGAGATCGCCGCCCGAAATCCCGCTCGTATCGGCGGCGTAAAGCCGCTTCAGCGTGCGCGAATCATAGACCTCCACCGCCGTGACGTCGGTGAAGCCCACGGCGAGCTTCGTCCCATCGGGATGCACCGCGATGCTGAAGGGCCTTGTCCCGCCTTGCGTCGTGGCCTTGGCTTCGAGCCCGCCGCCCGCGCCATAGCGGCGGATCGCCCCGTCATAGGCGACGGTATAGAGCGCGCCGTTGCCGCCGAACGCCGCGCCGTAGCTTTGCTTGCCGCCATAATCTTTGTCCTCGGCGAGGGGACGCCAGCTCCCCGTCTCCCAAAGCCGCAGGCCTTCGCCGCCGCCAAGGGTTGCGGCCAGCCGCCGCCCATCGGGCGAGAAGGCGAGATGGGGGATCGCACTGCCGAGGCGGCCAAGGCGGGTAGCGAGCCGGCCCGTGGCGGCTTCGAAGATGTAGACCGACATCGTTTTGTCGATTGACCAGCTCGCGTCCCAGCCGCCCGCCGCTACCCATTTGCCGTCCGGCGACAGCGCCGTGGCGTAGACCTTGCCGTCATTGCCCTCGCCGATGGGCATACGCAAGGTGCGCAGAAGCGCCGGCGCGCCGCGCCCGCCCTCCGGCAGCGCCCAGAGCCGCGCCATCTTGTCCTCCGAGCCCGTTACCATCAGGGTGCCCGCCGCATCCACGCCGATGCGCTTGATCGGTGCCGTATGCATCCCCGGCTCGATGCGCAGGAACACATCGCCTGCCTGCGGCAGCGGCGCCTCCGCCGGCTTCGCCACCACGATGCCGCCCCGCCGCGCCGTCAGCTCCGCGATCTTCTTCCGCGCCAGCCGGATGTAGAACTGCTTGCCGTCCGCGAAATCGATCAAGAACTGCTCGAAATCCTCGATATCCGTCGAGTTCTTGATGTGCTCGAAGGCCAGCGCCGCATCGCTTGCCTCCCGCGCCGCCTTCTCCACCGGCGCAACGCCGCCCGGATGCACGCCGAGCTTCGCCAGCGCTTCGTAAACCTTGGTGCGTTCCGAAGCCGGAACGATATGGCCCGCATTAAACGGAGCCGGGATATGGTCCGGGTTAACATCGGGCGTATGCAAGTTCAGAAGCTTCTTCTTGCCTTTCAGCGCCTCCGCATACACCCACTCGGATTTAAGCGCGGGCTGCGACCAGATCGTAATCACGGCCTTCGCGCTATCGATCTGGTCATTGATCACCAGGCCGAACGACGCGTCGATCGGAAGCAGGCGCTCGTCGAACCAGAAGCTATATTTGAGCGCCGCGAGTTCGGCCGCGAGCGACCGGGTCGGTTCCGGCGCCGCTTTTGCGTAAGAGATGAAAATGTCGGCCAAAATTTACCCCGCATCCCTCGCCGGCGCGCGCCGCGATGCCTCGATCTTTCCAATAATTGTTAGCGCTTTTCGCGCCCCATCTCAACCTTGTTGGCGTGCTTGCCGATGCGGGCTCGATTGTCATGGCGGGCCTGACCCGGCCATCCACTAACACCCTGTGAGCATTGCCAATTTCCCTGGATGGCCCGGTCGGGCCGGGCCATGACAGCAGAGTGTGCTGCGAGCGCACAGTTTCTTCGCCGGTTCGAAGGCGGGACGCAGGGCCGGCCCCCTCCGCAACTTTTTGCCCCCCGCGGCAAAAAACCTCTTGACCTTGGGGGCGATATAGCCACTTAAAGCAACTCGATTGCGAAACGATTGCGCCATAGAAGGGCGCTGGGGAGGTGACTTCTGCTCATAAAGGCTGCGCGCTAGGCTGAAAGGCCGCATAGCATCCGCCCGTATGCCGAAAGTGCAGAAATAGCCTGTCTAGCAACTCCGCCTCGGCGGTGAAGCGTTCGTCGGCAGCATCGGATTAACTCTTAAATGGGAGGTCCCATGCGATGGACATTTACCCGGCCGCTGCGGAGCTTCTCCGCGACGTTCCTGTAGAACAGCCAATTATCGGTGTCCGTCCGCACGCAGCAGCGCGCGCGGCACGGTGGTTTGGCGCTCATTTTCCCGGCGAAACGCTCTATGCGGTGAAGGCGAACGATACGCCGCTCATCCTGCAAACGCTGTTCGAGGCCGGGATTACCCATTTCGACGTGGCATCCATGCCGGAGGTCCGCAAAATCGCAGGCCTTCCGGGCGCTGTCATGCACCTCATGCACCCGGTCAAGTCGCGGCGTTTCATCGCCGAGGCCTATCACGATTTCGGCGTCCGCACCTTTGCGCTCGATACCGAAGCCGAGCTCGCCAAAATCGAGACGGCAACCGGCGGCGCCAAGGATCTGACCCTTCTCGTGCGGGTCGCATGTCCTTCTACCTACAGCGAGATTTCGCTGGAGGGTAAGTTCGGGGCGCCATGGAGCGAGGCACCGGGGCTGATCCGCCACGCGCGCCAGAAGGCGGAAACGCTTGGCATCACCTTCCACGGCGGCTCGCAGATGATGTGCGCAGCGGGATACGGCCAGGTGCTCCGCACCGTGTCGCAGCACATCGTGCGCGCGGCGACGCTCGTCGATATCGTCGATGTCGGCGGCGGCTTTCCAGCCCGTTATCCGGGCATGGAGCCTCCGGCGCTCGAAAGCTACATGGACGAGATCCGCAGCGCCTTCGACCGGATGGCGGTTGGTTACAGCTGCCAGCTCTGGTGCGAGCCGGGCCGCGCGCTCGTGGCCGAATCGGAGTCGGTGATCGTGAAGGTCGATGCCCGCCGCGGCGATACGCTTTACATCAACGACGGCGCCTTCGGCACGCTTTACGACGCGGCCCATTGTAAATGGGTGTTCCCGGCGCGGGCCTATACCGCGGATGGGGTGCCCGTCGCCGGGCGGTCCATGAAGCCGTTCGGGCTTTACGGGCCAACCTGCGACAGCGCCGATTATCTCCCCGGTCCCTTCGTGCTGCCCGAAGCCACGGCCGAGGGCTGCTATATCGAGATCGGCAATATCGGCGCCTATGGCCGGGTCATGGCCGGGCACTTCAACGGCTACGGCTATTACGGCGAGGTCCTCCTCGAGGACGAACCGATGCTGTCCATGTATGCGGACGGTGCCGAACGGGAAATGCTGAGCGTTTCCTCCGCCCGTTAAACTTGCGGCATGGCCCGGTTCTTTGGGCCATGCACTCCAATCCGCCGGCTGTGCGAAGCTGCGCCGCGAGGGCTGGCGCTGACATGGAGCAAAACCCTCACCATGCGCCCGTTCCTCAAGCCAGAGCGATGCTGAAACGCAGAGCCGTGGCCAGCAAGCCCTGGCGATAGTAGAAGCGAGCCCCTAGCGCATTGGTCAGCGGGGTGTCGAGCACAAGCTTCGTGCATCCGAGCGCCAGGCCTTCGGCTTTCAATCGCTCCATCAGAGCCCGGCCGTGGCCTTTGCTGCGGGATCTCTCGGCGGTTACGAGATCGTCGACATAAAAGTGCCGACCGTGCATCAGGTTCTCTTGAACGCGAAAGCCTGCGACGGCAACCGGCGCGTCCGCGTGCCATAAAGCGATCAGCCGGTAGCCCGCCGCCGCCTGCCGCCGCCAGCGTTCGATGAACTCCCGCTCGGAGGCGATGGCGGGGCGGAGCTGCCGCATCAACCCATAGCAGGCTGTGACATCCGGCTCCGCGTCCGCGTAGCGCATATCCGGCGTTGGCAGCGGAGCCAAGCTGTCCGTAACCGCCGGTATTCCCCCGTTCACGCCGTTGCCTCCTGGCGGATAACCGGAGGCGAAAAGCGTAAGCCCACACCGAGGCGATTCCAGTGGTTGATGGTCCCGATCGCGACGGTCAGAAAAACCGCTTCGGTTTCGGTAAAATATTCGCGAAGTTCCGCGTAGGCTTGGTCCGGCGCGCCTTGCGTTGCCACATCGCTCAAAAGCTCGGTCCAGGCGAGTGCCGCGCGCTCGCGCGCGGTGAACACCCCGGCATCCTTCCAGGCCGCAACCAGATCGAGCTTTGCGGCGCTCACGCCGAGCTTGCGCGCGATGTTCAAGTGCAATTGCAGGCAGAATGCGCAACCGTTGATTTGAGATGCCCGGAGCTTAACGAGCTCTGTCAGCTCTTTATCGAGGCCCGCGTCATCGGCCGCCTTCCCCAAGGAAAGAAGGGCGGCGTGCACCTCGGGTGCGAGCTTGGCGAAGGCTTGGTAATCGACGCGGGGCTGTTCAGTCATGGCTGGCTTTCTCCGCCCGTTGCAGGTTAATATAAGAGTTCGAACATAATATCAGAACTCGAACATCATGAGCAAGCCTCCATTGAATTCGAAGCTTCCCAAACCGGGCGAGGGCAAGCGCGGGGAAAAAGGATATCTTGGATATTTGCTCCGGCAGGCCGCGGGCGCCCATAGGCTGCGTATGGAAAGAGCGCTGGCGGACCTTAGCATCACGCCGCCGCAGTTCTCGGTGCTGACCATGCTTGCAGCCTATCCCGGCCACTCCAACGCCGGCCTAGCGCGCTTGGCTCTACTCACTCCGCAAACGGTCAGCGTGATCGCCGCGAATTTGGAGCGTGCCGGCCTCATTGCCCGCCGGCCGCATGCGGTTCACGGGCGTATCCAGCATCTAGACCTGAGCGAAACCGGCCGTAGCTTGCTCGCAGCGTGCCGGGAGCGCGTTCAGGCTATAGAAGGCGAGCTGATCGAGGGCCTGCCGCTAGAAGAGGAGCAGGCGATCAGGCGCTGGCTCGTCCGTGTTGCCGCCGCAGAGAACTCGAATGGTTAAGCCTTTCCAACTTATCGCGCTGTAAAGTCTACCTAAAGCGTTGCCCGTTGGAATTTTGGCCGCGCAAGCACGTTCTCTTCTAGTAACCCGCAAAAAAAACCGAAAAAACTCGCAAATTCGGCGGATCCAAACGGAACCAGAGCGGAACGCGGCTGTTACACCGTAAAGCCTCAGCCGGAGGCTAGGCTACAACCGCAGGACAGGAGAAAGAATGGCCTCCCAACATCCGAAAAAATCTGGCACGACTTCCAACCGCGGCTTCGCTTCCATGGACGCTGAAAAACAGCGCGCTATAGCCTCGAAGGGCGGTCAAAGCGTTCCGAACGAAAAGCGGAGCTTCAGCCAGAACCGCGAGCTTGCCGCTCAAGCCGGCCGCAAGGGCGGACAGAACGTCTCCGATGAGAACCGCAGCTTCTCCCGCAATCGCGATCTCGCCGCGCAGGCCGGACGCAAGGGCGGGCAAGCAAGCCATGGCAGCAAGTCCAGGGAGGAACGCACGGTTTAAAGCGGGCAACGCGCCTGCCCGCTGCGATGAGCGGTGAGCAGGGTTGCGCTGCGCCTCAAGTCTAGGAGGAAACGCCCGGCGGCAGGACCATAAACAAGCCGCGAAAAAAGCGGCAGGCCGCCGGGTTCGATCTAAAATTCAATTTCCGCTTTGCTATTTGCGGCCGCGCGGCTATGCCTTGCCGTGCAGTCAGGCAGGGACGGAACATGACGAGAGAACGCTTTTTTGGCGGCAGCCCGGCTGCTGTCCTTTTGCAGCTTGTGATCGCCTCGGTTATCATCGGGGTAGTGCTGTCGTTTTTCGGTTTCAATCCAGACAATCTCTACGATGCTATCGTAAGGCTCAGCGATTGGATCTCCTCGCTCGGCCTCGATGCGGTGAAGCGCGTATTGCACTATCTGCTCCTCGGCGCGATCATCGTCGTGCCGCTCTGGCTCCTCTCCCGCATTTTCAGCCTTTTCGGCCCCTCGCGCCGCGAAAAGCAGGATTAGGGCTCCGTTGCAGGATTACGCGCCGCCGGCGAGCGATCTCAAGAGCCGGGACGTCCTGGCGATCGCGATCCCCATGATTTTGTCCAATGCCACGGTGCCGCTCGTCGGCATCGCGGACTTGGCGGTTGTGGGCCAGCTGAACGATCCGGCGCTGATCGGCGGCGTCTCGCTCGGCTCGACTATTTTTTCGATGCTGTTCTGGGCATTCGGCTTTTTGCGGATGGGCACCACGGGCCTGACCGCGCAAGCGGCCGGTGCCGGCAATCGCGGCGAAATAACCGCTAATCTTTATCGCGCCCTCCTCATCGCTGTGGCGGCAGGCGCGGTGCTGTTCGCCGTGCATGTGCCCGCGATCCTGACGACGCTGAGGCTCATCGGGGGAAGCTCCGAGGTGCAGACGGCAACGGCGGCTTATTTCGGCGTGCGCATCATGAGTGCGCCGGCAACGCTCGCCAATTATGCGCTGATGGGCTGGTTCATAGGGCTGGCGCGGGCGAAGCTCACCTTATGGCTTCAGCTTTTCCTCAATACGATCAATATCGTGCTTGCGGTTGTCTTCGTTCTTCTGGCGGGGCGGGGCGTGGAGGGCGCGGCGCTCGCGGCCGTCTGCGCGGAATATGCAGCCCTTGGCGCCGGCCTTCTGATGGCACTGCCGCTCTTGCGTGCGAACAAAGGAGCGCGCGCAGAGCTGTTCGAGGCCAAAGCGTTCAAGAGGCTGATCGCGGTCAATGGCGACATCATGATCCGGACCGTATGCCTCATGTTCGTGTTCACCTATTTCGCGGCGCAGGGCGCAAGGTTCGGGGATGTGGCGCTCGCCGCAAATAGCGTGCTGCGGAACTTGTCGGATCTTTCCGCTTTTGTGCTCGATGGGTTTGCGTTTGCAGCCGAGGTGCTGGTAGGCCAAGCGGTGGGGGCAGGAAGCGTCCTAAAGTTCCGCAAGGCGGTGTTCCTAAGCTCGGTCTGGGCCGGCGGCTTGGCTCTTCTGGTGGCGGCAGCTTTCTTTAGCGGCGGGCTCGTTTTGATCCAATTCATGACGCCTGCGCTTGCCGTGCGCGAGGCCGCTTACGATCTTCTGCCCTGGGCGGCTTTGACCCCCATAGCGGGCGTGGCCTGTTTTCAGCTCGACGGCATTTTCATCGGCGCGACGCGGACCGCGGACATGCGCAACATGATGATCGTAAGCCTTGCCGTGTTTCTGGCTGCCTTTGCGATGCTAACGCCCGCCTTCGGCAATCGCGGCCTTTGGGCCTCGCTTCTCGTTTTTTATGCGGTGCGTGCCGCAACGCTCGCCCTTCGCTATCCTGCCCTCGAGCGCGCGTCTTTCGGTAAGGCTGTCTGAACCGGCAGCGAAATTTAAACCGCCTTCGCCGCTGCCGCCTTGCTCACGCTGCGTGAGCGCTGTCATCCCGCCTTAGGTCGCGAACCGGGCCTTCGAGAAATTCGAGCTTAAGGCAGCAAACCCTTCAAAGAGCGGACGAGGGCGATCCCGCACGACCTCTCCAGAGGCTCAACTACCGTAAGGAAAATCTAAGCTTTGGCCCCCATCATGCTTGGGTATGCCCTCTTCTCTACCCCAAGATGCTGCAATCCTGCTTCCACTGCTGGTGTCGCTGGTGACGACCCTAACAACGATTGCGATTCACGGACTTGCTCTCATAGCTGTGCTTTATGTCGTTAGCCGGGAATACCGCCTTAGACGCGCGGGCATCCAGTTCTGGAGAGACCTGTCCATCATAGCCACGGTCACGCAGCTTGCACTCGTGGCCCATGTGGCGGAGATAGCGATCTGGGCAGTAGTATTAAGCCTTTGCGGCGAATTCACTCACTTTGCCGGAGCTTTCTATCACTCGGCAATGAACTATACCTCTTTGGGCTACGGCGATGTTGTCATGTCCGCTTCCTGGAAACTTTTGGGGCCACTTGAAGCAGCCAACGGGTTACTGCTGTTCGGTGTCTCCACTGCCATGATATTCGCAGTCATTCAGCGGCTAGTCCGGTCCCGGCTCCGCACTGGAGGCCCGCTCGACCGATAGGTGTATGACTTACAGGAGCCTTACCCCACGGCTTGCAGCCGCAAGGATGGTACCCTAGGCCAAGCGTGCAAGCCGGGTAAGCAATAATCTTGACAATTGCCATGTCCGAATCCGGCCCAGGGCCCGAGAGGCTGTTTTATAAAGCAAAACAGCCGTTAGGGGTCGAGAAGAGACGGACAAGAAATTCGAACTTAAGGCAGCAAACCCTTCAAGAGCGGACGCGCGTTAAGGATCATCATGGCCAGGACCGCATAAGCCACGCCAAAGAGAGCATTGCTTCCGGCAGCACCACGAGCGATGGCTACGAGAAGGTCGAGCGCAAGACCGGCTCGCGCCACCGCATGTTCCCGAAGAGCAGCAGGGGCTAATCACCAGACAGCAACCAGGTCTAAGCGAGATGGTCTCTCAATCCCTCTAAGTCCGGAAAGATCGCGTCGCGACAAGGCTTAACAAGGTTGATGCAATTGCAAATTGCCTCGACTTTGTTTCTATGAGGAACAAATTTCAGCAGCATATCCCTTTGATCGACCGGAATGAGCTCTTCTATCCCACGTTGATCTTTTCCATGAATTGTGAATGTGCCATTTTGCATCGCGAGCCTCTCAAACAAGAAATTCGGTGCGACGGGGATGGGATATTGGGTGACGAGCCTAGCCGATGTCTCCCAATTGTCCTGAAACGCGATATCCGCATTGGCGGCTACCTCTTCAGTAATGGCAATAGGGATGACATCAGGGTTTGGCTCAGTTAGGCCATAAAGCCTTCCAGGGTCGAGAACCCATAATGTTGGTGTTATCACGTCCTCATCGAATTCAGAGGTAGAAACTGAGAAGAAGAGAGCGACCGATAAGCTCTCCGTCCAATCGAGTAGGCGGGTCGGAACACCGAAATGTTGCATCGCGCATAGCCAATCAAACGGCGATTTTACGTCTTTTAGCCTCGAATGCGCGCGCCTCCGAAACTCATGAGCGATGTAACCCTCTTTCATAGGAACATCGGGCTTTCTAAACAGCTTTGGCAAGAGGCTGAAGTGTTTTGACTTTTCTCCACGATACCATCTGTCAGTCCAACCCTTCGTCTTCGAATGGATTAACGAACATAGCTGGTCGAGCGAATCGTATTCGAAAACCGGGTAACGAAATTCGGCCATGAAGTAAACCCTTAGCGTTCTCGAATCCTTATAGGGAAGAATCGACCTACGAGCAATCAGACGAGCCGGTCCGAAATGATCGGCTTCTGCCTAAGACCTGCCGATGGCTAGGAAACTCACCCCGAAGCAGGGGTAATACGCTTTCGGCCGCTTGAGAACGTCTTCGATGATGGGCATGTCCTGTGCGTCAATTAGAGGCCAGACCCATTGTCGCAGACAGCCGGTTTGCGCTCAACAACAGAAACTTCTGGCAATGCCCCGAATGTCTCTTTTCGGCCTTGACGTGCCGATCCGTTATTCGAATTTCAATGGCCCGGCGCCTTCGGCTCGGCCTCGGGGGGTAGCTCGAAGAACTCAACGAGGATCTCCGCGCAGGTCTGGGAGCAAAGTCTGATTGCCTCCTCCTCGGTCAGGTGGTTGATCGTCACGGCATCGTTGTCGCTCTTGTTGTGGTACTTCACGTACGCGTACAGCACACCGTTGGCGTTGCGGACGATGTAGCCATCCTCGTTTGTTTCATCGTCCTCGCCATATGCATGCACAGTCCATTTAGCCACCACTTCGACGTTTTTCGTATCGAAGGTCGCGTTGTCCACAATGCGTATTTCACTGCCAACAAAGGCATCAAGCGTTGTCATCGCTAAGTTTTCCTTTGCTTGTTTATAGCTAGCAGATGCTAGCACCAATCAGGATATGGCAAAAGAATAGTGAGCTTTCGATTGCTAGCAAGCAGGTAATGAGCGGCAAAGTACCTACAAGTACGCGCCGCTATTGCAGCGACGGTTGCAGGCAAGCCGCCTGGCGCGCTCGCCAAAGCCTGACACAGCCGCGCACCAGGGAAGGAACGGCGGCTCATCCCCTAACAGCGGGCACTCTCCGAAATCGGCCGGATGTTCGCAGCCGGCCTCGACCTCCCTTCGGCGGGTTGTGCTAAAAGCTGCCAAGCCCGCATACGGCGCGGTAGCGCTTGCCCTTGCATCGGCCACCGCTTTCCCCGGAACCTTATCGCTGGTATCGAAGCCCTTGCCGTTCACGGCGTGACGGGTTGGCGCGGTTGTCTTCGGGCCAGCGGCCGGCGCCGCGTGCGGAGGTCTTCCGGTCCACAGCTTAAAAGCCCGCCGGCGTTATAAGATACAGACGCTCTTTAAAGTAACCCGGCCGCCCGGTAGTGCAAACAGCACTCGATCCTTCGTCGCTCTACCTCTTGCTTAGGCTAAGCCCTCTGACATGTGGCGTTGGGCTTCGTCACTCTTTGCAGCTGCGTCCGGCTGGGTTCTCCTCCTCGCAACGCGCTTGAACGGCGGCGCCGTTTGCCGTAACTTTGTAACGGACTGTACAAATTGCACATCGCAAGACGGTGCGGGAAAGATGTCAGCAGGCTCAATCGAGCTCGAGGCGTTCGACTTTATCGACGAACTGACGGCGGCAGCGGCCGAAGGCGAGGTTTACGGCTTGCTCTGGCGAAGGCTCGCCGCCTTTGGCTTTACGAATTTTGCGATAGCGGATACGCCCCCGCCCAATTTAAAGCTGGACACCCACATCATCCTGAACGGATGGTCGAAGCCGTGGTATGCGCATTATATGTCGCAGAATTTGTATACCATCGATCCCGTCGCGAAACGGCTCCGCGAAAGCGTGCAGCCGTTCTTCTGGCATGAAGCCGAACTGACGGCAGATGGCAGCGAAGATGCCCGCCGCGTAATGGATGAAGCCTCGGAGTTCGGATTGAAATACGGCTTCAGCGTGCCAATCCACGGCGCGAACGGCTCGCGGTCCTGCGTCACGATGGGGGGCGAGCGCATCTGCGTTCCTCCGCACGGGCGCGAGGCGATCCATCTTATGGCCATTTACGCACATTCGCACGCGAGCGCGTTGCGCGCCGAATGGCAAAAGCACCGCTTGCCTTCGGCCCCGCCGAGCCTGACCAAAAGAGAGCGCGAAGTTCTGCGCTGGGTGGCGACGGGCAAGTCCGATTGGGAGATCGGCGAGATCCTCGGAATCTCGGAAGATACCGCATTCGCCCATGTCCGTAACAGCACCAGAAAACTGCGGGCGATGACGAGAACCCACGCCGTTGCGCTGGCACTCCTTGCCGGCGAGATTGCAATCTAGACCCTGTCCTAGCCTATCGGCCTCGCCGCGAAGTCCCCCCCTCACTCTGTCTCTCTCCGGCAAGTTTCCCTAGGCGGGCTTGCTGGGAGAGGGTTGGGTGAGAGGTCTTGAAGCTCTTTCCGCCCATATAGGACCGGCGCTAGTAGCATAAGCCGGGGGCTCAGGGCAGGCCCTACCTACGGAAAACCGGAATAGGCGAACGGGGCGAGGCGTGCCAATAGCACTGCGCGCTTTGTCAATCGAGATCTGACTAGAAAACCGCGCTTGGAAAGATCCTGGGCGCCGCTAGATTTGAGGCCGGTTAGGCCGCCCCGAAGGCCCGGTAGGGCTTTGCGTGAATGTTGGTATTATGACAATCTCTCCCAAGCTTTGCAGAGCAGCGCGCGCTCTATTGAATTGGTCGCAGCAAGAGCTTGCAGGCCGCGCGCAGGTCGCGAGAAAAACAATCGCCGATTTCGAGCTGGGCGCGGTCAACCCGCAACCGAGAACGCTTCGGGATGTGGTCGCAGCCTTGGAGGCCGCTGGCGTGGAGTTTCTGCCCGCAGAGGCAAATATTTCGAATGGAGGCGTGCGCATTAAATGGTCCGCGCCCGTGAACCGGCCGGAGAGCCTCTAACCGGATCCGGCTGAATACTTCCGCGTCATCCCGCTCGCCCTCGGACTGGATCCGGGGCGGCTATCCGGGATCTTGAAAAGCACTGGGCCTGTGTTTGGGAAGATGCCGGCGCCAGCACCGTTCCGGGATATCGGAGGGGGTATTTTCGTAGCACCGCAGCGTGGTTAATGCCGGCATGGTAACTGAGGGTCGATTTTTATTTCTACCCGCCGCAAAAATCGAAATTTTCCGCGTTTTTACCCCGAAATATGCGATTCAAAAAATCCGTTAAACATAGAATCTTGCTGGGCTATGCAGTTAACTCCCGTGCCTCTAGATGTTGTGTGTTAGGGTCTTGGCTGGCAGCGGCTCGCTTTGCAGCGCGCCTTCGACCAGCCGGTAAAACAGCTTGCCTCGCGAGCGGGAGG
>JBKQQS010000028.1:0-3727 GCA_052144215.1 Rhodomicrobium sp. | reverse complement strand
GAAGGGAGCCATCCACCACATCATTGCGAGGGGCAACGCGCGCAAGCAATCCAGAAATTGCAAATGCAAGCGTAAACAGCAAGTTGCGCTGGATCGCCACGGCGGCCGAGGCCGCCTCGCGATGACGCCCCCGTCCGATTAATCGCACGATGCTTTAAACGGCCTTCGCCTTCTCGCGAAGGATGTACTTTTGCACTTTGCCCGTGGACGTTTTCGGCAGCTCCCCGAACACGACGAAGCGCGGCGCCTTGTAGTGGGCGAGGTGCTGCCGGCAGTAGGCGACGATGTCGTCTGCGGTGACAGTTTGGCCGGGCTTGAGTTCGACGAAGGCACAAGGAGTCTCGCCCCACTTTACATCCGGTTTGGCCACGACCGAGGCGGCCTGCACCGCGGGATGCTTATAAAGCACGTCCTCAAGCTCGATGGAGGAGATGTTCTCGCCGCCCGAGATGATGATGTCCTTCGAACGGTCCTTGAGCTGGATATAGCCGTCCGGGTGCATCACACCGAGGTCTCCGGAGTGGAACCAGCCGCCGGCGAACGCTTCGGCGGTCGCCGGCGCATTTTTGAGATAGCCTTTCATGACGACATTGCCGCGGAACATGACCTCGCCCAGCGTTGCGCCATCGGCCGGAACCGGCAGCATCGTGGCCGGGTCGATCACGTTCAGGTCTTCGAGGGGCACATAGCGGACGCCTTGGCGGGCTTTTTTCTGCGCTTGGGCCGCGGCATCGAGCGCATTCCACTCCTGCTTCCACTCATTCACAACGGCCGGACCATAGACTTCGGTGAGGCCGTATACGTGGGTGACGTTGAAACCGGCCTCGCGCATTTCGGCGAGCACCGCTTCTGGCGGAGGAGCGCCGGCCGTGATGAATTCAACGCTATGATCGAGCTTTCTTTTGATCTCTGCAGGTGCGTTGAGCAGCGTCGACATCACGATGGGTGCGCCGCAAAGATGGGTGATATCGTGCCCGGCGAGCGCGTTCCAGACCGAGTCCGGGCGGACATAGCGAAGGCAAATTTGAGTGCCCGCGACGACCGGGATCGTCCAGGGAAAGCACCAGCCGTCGCAATGAAACATCGGCAGCGTCCAGAGATAGCGCGGATGCTTGGCGATGCTCGCGGCAAGCGTGTTGCCGATGGCGAGCAGATAAGCGCCGCGATGGTGATAGACGGCGCCTTTGGGATTGCCGGTCGTACCGGAAGTATAGTTGAGCGTGATCGCATCCCACTCGTCATCCGGCATTTTCCAGGCGAACTCAGGATCGCCCGTCTTAAGGAACTCTTCGTAGTCCGTGTCCGAGAGGCGCGAGCCAAGGCCAGTGAAGACAGGGTCCGCATAGTCGACGATAACAGGGCGCCGGGTGGCCAGCTTTAGCGCCTCGCTAATGATCCCGGAGAATTCGGTATCGGTGATCAGCACCTTCGTCTCCGCGTGGTCGATCATAAACGCGATATTGGCGGGGTCGAGCCTCGTATTCATCGAGTGAAGCACAGCGCCGGCCATGGGCACGCCGAACTTCGCGTCGAGCATGGCCGGGACGTTGGGCAGCATCGCGGAAACTGTGTCGCCTTTGCCGATCCCGATATTTGCAAGCGCCGATCCTAGGCGGCGCGCACGCGTGTAAAACTCAGCATAGGTGAAGGTCAGCTCACCGTGCACGACGGCTGGATGATCCGGATACACCTGGGCGGCGCGAGCAAGAAAGCCGAGCGGCGTTAACGGCTGATAATTGGCAGGATTTTTGTCGAGGTTTTGGGAGTAGGCTTCGGTCATAGGCACCTTCCAAATCGGTTTGAGCCGTTAAAAACATCGAAACCTGCAATTGAGGCAAGCTATAGGCCTCGATTGCCTTCTCTTGGAAGAAGACCCGTTAGCGCAGCGGGCAGACGCAAAAGGCGGCCATTCGCGGAGATCAGAACGCATTGCGCCTGCAAGCGGAAAATAGGCTGGCCTTCGCGCAAGACCGTTTGGTTCAGAACGATGCTGGCTTTCGTAATCTCGCCAGAGCTTGTGTGAACTTCGAGGATCTCGTCGATACGGGCGGGTCTTAGGAAATCGGCGTTGATTCGCCTCACCGCAAACGCGCACGGCTCGCCTGCGAAGGCGCCGGCGGCAAGCTCGCGGTGGTGAATTCCAACGAGGCGCAAATAATCGGACCGGCCCCGTTCGCACCAGCGCAAATAGGAGGTGTGATAGACGAGGCCCGAGAAGTCGGTGTCCTCGAAATAGACCCGCACAGGCAAAATGTGGCCGGCACCGCAAAGGCGGCCGGAAAGTCCGCTCCAAGGGGCTGTCTGGGATTGCTCGCTCACTTCGCTTCCTTAGGTTCGAAACCGTCTCATAGCGGTTCGATACGGCAGGCGTAAAGTGGCAGAAGCAATGGGACCCATTTTTAAATTCGTGACGACCAATGCGCCAGGGTGAGCCGCCCGCATCTAGGGCGTTTATCTCCTGCTAAAGTACAATTATGTTCCATCCTCTGGGAGTTATCCAGAGGCTCGATCACGCAAAAAGGGGCATTACATGGGACGACTTCATGTCGTGGGCACAGGGGACTCGATTGGCGGTAGCAAATACATTTTGGTAGACACTCAAACTGGCCGGTCTTGGAGATTTGGCAGGGGTAACGATTGGGTTCCAATTCCCTTCAAGGGCGACGCCCCTGCTGCGCCGAGTAAGTGACGCTTGCCCCAGCTATTCCGGTAGCGCTGACCCTGACGCGAGTTGGCCCGCGTAAGGGCCACGACCGGTGCCTGCTTAGCTCAGTGAAACAAGCGAAGCGGTCAAATATCGCTTGACCGCCTCAAGCACGAGTCAGCGTATGGGTCAAGCATTTTCTGTTACTTTGAATTTTGTCCGCGTGTTGCGGAGTGCCCTTTTAACAATTTGATCCGCTGCACTTTCTGGGCTGCGAACATCGCCATGTTCAGCTCTCAGCGTATGAACATAAGACTTTACAACCTTTTTATTTTTCTGGATCGACGCCCTTCTCCTCATAGGTTCCATCATCAGTCCTTTAATACTCGGCTTTTGTGAGTAGGATAGTCCTTGAAAAAATGCGGGTTGTACACCGGATCAAAGTAGTGTTTCCTTTTTATCCATATAAACCCATCCACCTTAGAAAGCAATGCTATATCAATTGGTCCGCCTACAACCTCAGTTTTTCTGGAAACTTTCAGCTTCAGAGCGGTTAATTCAACTAGCGCCTCTGCTAGATTCGCCATGTCTTCCTTGCCCAATCCATCTAGCGCACTCAATATTGTAGAAACTGAATTTTCATGAATATAGTCATTCTCATCGTCGCCATATCCAAAAATAACAAAACCAGACATATAATCAGATAACTTCTTGCTCCCAGAAAAGTCTCTGACCAAAAGCGGAAACCGCTTAAGTACATGGTCAGCTACACGCTTTTGAAAGACCTCAGTGAAAACATCTTTGCATGTCGGTGCGTACAGTCTCGAAAATGAACCGCAAGTAGGAAGGTCGTATCCGTCTATGCTTCCGGCGGTATTAACACTGTTCATCCACCTGTCAATTTCCTCATCAACCTCCTTTGTTAATATTTTTTTGGTTCCACCGCCACATTTATTCTTAATCTTGGTGGCCAAGTAATATGCAATAGTAACAATTTCTCTATTTGCTAGCTCCGAATCTAGAAATCGATCATTTCTCAGGTACTGAATAAAACTGTCAGACCACTCAACTGTCGTTCCAAAT
>JBKQQS010000027.1:0-34459 GCA_052144215.1 Rhodomicrobium sp. | reverse complement strand
GAAGGGAGCCATCCACCACATCATTGCGAGGGGCAACGCGCGCAAGCAATCCAGAAATTGCAAATGCAAGCGTAAACAGCAAGTTGCGCTGGATCGCCACGGCGGCCGAGGCCGCCTCGCGATGACGGTACTGGAAGCGCCCCGCGATCCGGCAAAGGGAGCGGGGCTTAAGGTAGGTTTGAGCCAGCCGGTATTTCCTGCCGCGCCGTCAGGTTAGTGCGTGGGCCGGAAGGCCCCAAAAATGCGCAGCAAGAAACCTGGGATGAAGAAAATGAGGCCAACGACCCAGAAGGGCCGCGTCTTGAACCCAAGCATAGCAAGATCGCCAAGGTCGAGGTCCTGCGGCAGTTGGAGGAACATGGCTGCTGCCTGAATGGCCAGGAAGACCAGGCCGATGAAGATCAACAAGCGGCCGGTAAGCCGCAAAAGCCACGTGCACCAGCCGGAAAAAAGCCACAGCAGCCAAGCCAAGATGCCAATCGCGAGCACCGCAACGCCCACATAGGCGAGCGGCGTCATGAATGGCGTGATCTGCGTCATGATATCGGTCATCGTTTGCTTCATGGCGTCCCCCTCCAGGCTGTCGCGCGCACAAGTTCTGTTTGTGCAGCTAAGACTGTCACACGGAATTCAAATATTCGCATGTACTGCGCGAAGCATATGTTTCCAGGAGCCTAAGCACAAGCTTTTTTATCTTAGCCGTTGGTCAGGCCGCATGCCCGTTCAGAGCGCAGCCTTTCATGTGTTCAAGCGTGCCATAGAACGAAGCGGGCGGGCGTTATCGAGGCGTCCGGTCTTTATGCCGGCGGCCGCTATTTCCGGTCGTGGAAATAGTCGTAAATCTGCTGAGCCATAGCGGCGCTGATCCCCGCCACAGCCTGAAGATCGGGCAGTCCGGCCCGGCTCACGGACTTCGCGGAGCCGAAATGCCTCAAGAGCGCGCGCTTGCGCGAGGGGCCAATGCCCGGAATGTCGTCGAGAGACGTCTCGCTCAATGCCTTCTTGCGCTTGGCCCGGTGCGAACCGATGGCGAAGCGGTGCGCTTCGTCGCGCAGGCGCTGCACGAAATAAAGCACAGGATCGTTCGGCGCGAGGCTGAACGGCGGTTTGCCCGGCATGAAAAAGCGTTCGCGGCCGGCGTTGCGGTCCGGGCCCTTGGCGATGCCGGCTATGGCCAGGCCGTGAAGGCCGAGTCCGCTCAGGACCTCCTCAGCGGCGGAGAGCTGGCCGGCGCCGCCGTCGATGAGCAAAAGGTCCGGCCAAGCCCCAACATCGCCGCCCTGCGCTTCCGCCTCGTCATCAATCCCGTTCTCCACTGGTTCCGCGGTCAGCGCTTCTTCTTCGAGGGAATCGCCCCTCACCCCAGCCCTCTCCCCATGGGAGAGGGGGAGGGCTGTGCCCATTGCAACGGCGTCCCCTCTCCCACCGCATCCGCTTGCGGATGCGCCAACCCCGAGTGGCAAGCTTGCCAAGGCGAGCTTGCTGGGAGAGGGACAGGGTGAGGGGTATGACGCATCTTCACTGGGCGCTGTTTCGCCCGCCGGAAGGCCATGCTCCTTGAGCAGCCGTTTGAACCTCCGGGTCAGCACCTCGCGCATCATGCCGAAATCGTCTCCGGGCGTGAGACCTTCGGCCTTGATGTTGAACTTCCTGTATTGCTTCTTCACGAAGCCTTCGGCGCCCGCGACGATCATGGCGCCAACGGCGTTCGTACCCATGATATGCGAATTGTCGTAGACCTCGATACGGCGCGGCGTGCGCTCAAGGCCGAAAACGGTTGCAACCGCAGCCAGGAGCTTGCCCTGGCTCGAGCTTTCGGCGAGCTTGCGGCCGAGCGCCTCCTTAGCATTTTGGATGGCATGCTCCACCAGCTCGCGCTTCTCGCCTCGCTTCGGGGTAAGCACCTCAACCTTGCGCCCGAGCTTTGTCGATAGCGCTTCTGCGATCAGGGCTTGCTCCGGCACGACAGCTGAAAGCAAAATGCAGCGCGGCACGATTTTATCGTCGTAGAATTGGGAGATAAACGAGCCGAGCACTTCCTCCGCGCTCAGGCTGAGGCCGGCGCGCGGAAAATAAGCGCGGTTTCCCCAGTTCTGGCCGTTGCGGAAGAAGAAAACCTGAATGCAGGTCTGCCCGCCCTCCTGCGCTATCGCAAACACGTCGGCTTCATCCACGCCTTGCGGGTTGATGCCCTGATGCGCCTGAATATGCGCGAGCGCCCACAGCCGGTTTCGGTATTTCGCGGCGCGCTCGAACTCCAGCTTCTCCGCGGCCTCCTCCATGAGCGCGTTGAGCTTTTTCTGCACGGCGTCTGTCTTGCCCTGGAGGAAGGTTGCTGCTTCCTCGACGAGCTTGGCGTAGTCTTCGAGCGAAATCTCGCCGGTGCAGGGCGCCGAGCAGCGCTTGATCTGGAAAAGCAGGCAAGGCCGGGTCCGGCTCTCATAGACGCTGTCGGAACAGGACCGCAGCAGGAACGCGCGTTGCAGCGTGTTGATGGTACGGTTCACGGCGCCCGCGCTTGCGAAAGGCCCGAAGTAATCGCCCTTGAGCGTCCGCGCGCCGCGGTGCTTGGCGATTTGCGGCGCCTCCTGATCGCGGCGGATGACGATATAGGGAAACGACTTGTCGTCGCGGAACGAGACATTGTAGCGCGGCTTGAAGCGCTTGATGAGATTGGCTTCGAGGAGAAGCGCTTCCGCCTCGGTCGCGGTATTCACGAACTCCATCGCTACCGTGGAGCGGATCATCGCCGCGATGCGATTGGTATGTCCTCCGAGCCGCGCATAATTCTGAACGCGGTTTTTCAAGTTCCGCGCTTTGCCGACGTAGATGACTTCGCCCGCTTTATCGAGCATGCGGTAGACGCCGGGGCCGCTGCCGAGGTGCTTGACGTAAGCCGCAATCGCCTCCGGGCCGCTAAGCTCACCGCTCCGCTCGCCATCGGAAACCGCGCCGTCCGCGCTTACCGCAATCGTCTCGTCCATTTCCGGCATAAAACGTTATGTAACGCGGATGTCGGGCGTTTGCCATAGAAGATGCTGCCCGCCATCCAGCGCGATCATTTGGCCCGTCATCGAAGACGCGCGCAGGATGAAAAGGACGGCATCGGCGATTTCTTCCGGCGTCGTGCCATGGCCGAGCGGCATAGAACGGCACTCATGCGCGAAGTCGGCCTCGCTTTGGTAGACGCTGCCGAGAGCGGGACCGGGGCCGATGGCGTTCACGCGGATGCGGGGCGCCAGAGCCTGCGCCAAGGTTTGCGTGGCCGCCCAAAGCGCCGATTTGGAAAGTGTGTATGAGAAGAATTGCGGATTCGGCCGCAGAACGCGCTGATCGATGATATTGACGATGTTTCCGGATAACTCGCCCGGAAGTTGTGCTGCGAAGGCTTGGGCGAGGAAAATGGGCGCTTCAAGGTTGACTGCCATATGGGCGCGCAAGCTTGCCGGCGTAAGCGCTGGCAGTCGGTCGTCTGCGAAATGGGAGGCGTTGTTCACAAGGCAGGTCACCGGTCCTCCCATGGCCTTTGCGGCTTCGGGGATCAGCGCCTCGACCTCCGCATGCTCTGCCAGAGATGCGCGGAAATAGGCGGCTTTGCCGCCAAGTTGCGATACGGCCTCGACAGTATCTACAGCCTCCGCCTCAGAACGGTTGTATTGTATAGCGATAGAAAATCCGCTTTTAGCCAGATATAAAGCTATAGCTCTGCCGATACGGACAGCACCCCCAGTTATGAGTGCAAGTTGCATATTCAGCCTACCGGTGTTCTTCTTGCAACCTTAACGGGAATCCTTCTCAAGCTCGCGCAAAAAGTGTTGCCTGCCAATGCTTCTCGTAATAGTTGTAGTCCTAACGAGGCACCGGTGTAACGCAAACTTGTAGCTCAGCCGGTTAACAAGGTAGCTAGCTCGACTCATTGAAGAGCAACACAAGTGTTTCGTTATGATCTCTGTCGATCCATGCCCAAGGATTGCTTTGGTCATTCCCTCTCAAGTGCCCAGAGGGCCGGACCCCTGCCCCACCCGGGTCCGGCCAACTCTTCCGGATGGATGAAACCTGCTTATTCTTAACATGCTATCTTGTGCCGGATAAGCATTTTGTCTAGCGCGTTCCAAAGGCGGCGGATAATCTCCACCGTCAATACATAAATGATCGCCGCCGCTATATAAGCCTGGAAGTCGTAAGTTCGTTGGAACGCCATCTTAGCCGTTGCAAGCAGATCGTAGACCGTGACGACGCTCGCGAGCGCGCTTGCCTTTACCATTAAAATCAGTTCGTTCCCAAACGGCCTCAGTGCAATTGCGGCCGCCTGCGGAAAGATAATCCTTCGCGCCGTTAACATCGGCGGCATAGCAGCTGCCCTCGCTGCCTCGATTTGACCGAGAGGCACAGCGCGAATCGCTCCGGCAAAAATCTCCGTTTGATAAGCAGCTGTGTTCAGCGTGAAGGTGAGGAGCGAGCAAAAAAACGGGTCGCGGAAAAGCCACCACAAGCCGGCAGCGGCAAGTGCCGCCTGAAACTGGGCGGAGCCGTAATAAATGAGAAAAAGCTGAGCGAGCAAAGGTGTCCCGCGAAAGATGTAGGTGTAAGCGAAAAGCGCCGCGCTGACCGGCTTCGAAGCGAAGACGCGCCCAAGCGAGGCGGGCAGCGAAAGCAAAAGCGCCAGTGCTACCGAGCCCAGGGCAAGTTCGAGCGTGACAACGAAACCGTCCGCCATGCGGGGACCGAATCTTTCGAATAGCTGCCAATGAATCATACGGGCTGCCTCCAGCCGCGCCGGGCAGCCTTTTCGGCACGCGCGATTGCAAGCGTCGAGAGAGCCATCATCGCAAGATAGATGGCGCAGGCTATGGCATAGAACTCGAACGGCCTGCGCGTGCGCTCCACAGCAACCTGTGTCGTGCGCAAAAGGTCGTTGAGGGCGATCACCGACACGAGCGAGGTGTCCTTGAGAAGCGAGAGCCAGTTGTTACCAAGGCCGGGCAGCGCGATCCGCAACATCTGAGGCGCCACGACGCGCCTGAAGACCAAGGCGGGGCTCATACCGAAGCTTCGCGCGGCCTCGATTTGCCCCCGCTCGACCGCCCGCAGAGCCGAAAGCAGCACCTCGCTTGCATAAGCCCCGAACACGAGTGAAAGCCCGATGACCCCTGCGGTGAAGGGCGAAACGTTCACCGTGATTGGGAGGCCTGAAGCGTCCGCTAGATTTTGCGAGAGGATTTGCGAGCCGTAATAGATCAAAAGCAGCGTCAAAAGCTCGGGCAGCCCCCGGAATACTGTAGTGTAGGTTTCTCCCAAGCCGCGCAGCCAAGCCGTCTTCGAATCTTTTGCAAACGCGGCTGAAAAACCCAAGGCGAGCCCGAAGGGAAGCGTCGTCAGAGCCAGCCCCGCGGTCATCGCGGCGCCGAGCGCGAGCTCATGTCCCCATTGGATTAACAGCCCGTCCACCGCGGCTAAACTTTTTCGTCATCGCGAGGCGGCCTTTGCCGCCGTGGCGATCCAGCAAGCCCCCTCACCCCAACCCTCTCCCACAAGGGGATAGGGAGTAGCTCGCGCTTGCAACAGCGTTCCTTCTCCCAGCAAGCTCGCCTTGGCGAGCTTGCAAGCTGGAGTGCCCGCAGCCGCAAGCGGAGGGACGGGAGAAGGACAGGATGAGGGGTGGTTTCCATGATCCTCCCGGCGCAACCAACGCCCGACACTAGCTAAAAAATGGGAAAGGGGAAATACTTCGCGTTGATCTTCGCGTAGGTGCCGTCGGCCACGATGCCATCGATGGCGGCGTTGAAGCGCTGCAACAGCGCGCCGTCTCCTTTGCGCAGCGCGATGCCAATGCCCGATCCGAAATAGGCGGGATCGTCCAGATCGCCGGGCGCGATCTCGCAGCAAGCGCCCTCCGGCGTCTTCAGCCAATCGTAGACCGCGAGCTTATCGTACATGACGTATTCGACGCGGCCCGCCGCGAGATCGCGATAGGCGTCTGCCACTGTATTGTAAAGCCGGACGATGGAGCGGCTGTAACGGTCTTCAAGAAATGCGGAGTGGTTGGTTGCAGATTGAACGCCGATGGTTTTGCCCGCGAGCGCTTTCGGCGAGAGATCTTTCATATCTGTGCCTTTGCGCACGACGAACGCGCTCGGCGAATGGTAGTAGGGTTTCGTGAAGGCGACCACCCTCTTGCGGTCCTCGGTTATGTTCAGCGAGGCGATGATCGCATCGTACTTGCGCGCAAGAAGCGCCGGGATGATGCCATCCCAGTCCTGGGCCGCAATCTCGCAGTCGGCGCCCATTTTCGAACAAAGCGCTTTCGCAATATCGAGGTCGAAACCTTCGAACTGGCCGTTGGAATCGATGGTGCTGAAGGGCGGGTTAGCGCCCTCGGTGGCGATGCGCAGTCTCAGCGGCTCAGCGGACACGGTGAGGGGTAAGAGAAGCGCGGCGCAAAGGAGCCAGACGCGCCATAGGTAAGCATTGTGCATCGCGATCCCCTCTCCGCTTAACATCATCGCGAGGCGGCTCTTGCCGCCGTGGCGATCCAGGGGAAGCTTGCACCGTGTGCGGCCCTGGATTACTTCGCTTCGCTCGCAATGACGGCGGGCGAGACTTCTATTCGAACTACGGCTGCAGCGTAGCCTGCCGTCTTTCAACCGTAAAGCGCCCCGCCCGGAACGATTCCAGGAATTGTTGCAGCCGCGGGCTCCGGGGCGAGGCGAAAAGCTCCATCGAGGGTCCTTCCTCCTCAATCTTGCCTTCGCACAAGAAAACCGTTCGTGAGGAAACATCGCGGGCAAACGCCATCTCGTGGGTCACGATAATCATCGTGCGCCCCTCCGCCACCAGGCCTTGGATGGTGGATAGAACCTCGCCCACAAGCTCCGGATCGAGCGCAGAGGTCGGCTCGTCGAACAGAATGACCTCCGGATGAACGGCAAGGGCGCGGGCGATCGCGGCGCGCTGCTGCTCGCCGCCGGAAAGCTGGCTTGGATAGGCGTCCGCGCGGTGCGAAAGCCCTACCTTGGTGAGAAGCTCGCGGGCTTCCTCGACCGCCTCGGCGCGCTGCCGCCCGTGCACATGGATGGGCGCCTCGATCACATTGCCAAGCACCGTCATGTGATACCACAAATTGAAGCTCTGAAAGACCATCGCCACGCGGCGGCGGATCCGCTCTACCTGGGCGCGGGCAGGAGGCGCACCGTCGGGACCAATGATGAGATGCTCGCCGCCGGCAAGAATCTCGCCGCTGTCGGGAACCTCCAGCAGGTTTAGGCAGCGCAGGAAGGTGCTTTTGCCGGAGCCCGAAGCGCCGATGATCGCGATGGCCTCGCCCTTTTCTGCCGCAAGCGAAATATCCTTCAGGACCGGCACGGCCCCGAAGCTTTTGGTGATGCCACGCGCTTCAATCGCGATCATAGGCAAATGCTCGCTGCCGCTACTACCGTTGCGGGCCTCCTGTCACATCTTGAGACTGTAAAGGCGCCCTTGCGCCCAACGGAACCTCGTGGGTCCACAGATGGCCGGAGCGGGCTCTGGCGTAACCATAGCGGTAGAGGGCGGTCATATAGGGCGCATTAAAGCCTGCCGTCACAGCGGTGCCATAGCGGGCTTTGAGCGTCGTATCGAATTGCCCGTCTATATAAGTGAGATTGAAACGCTCGCGGCCAATATATCCTGCGGTCGCAAGGAGTGTTTGCTTTGAGCTATCTTTGATCAAGGTTGAGAAGGAACGCGACATCGTAGGCACCAAGCCCGCTTCGACAACCTCGAATTGAGGCGTGATGTTATTGTTGATAATAACCCAGACGCGCACTCTTTCATGCTCCTGAATAGGTTTAATCCCCATTGCGAGAAGAACATCGGGCACGATGGAGACTTCCGTTATTGCACCTCCATCGACATGCATCTCTTTGAAGTACCTGCCATTGGCTTCGACTTCGATGAAGGTTGGAGCGAATATTCCGGGGGTACTTGCCGAGGCAATGAGCACGTCTTTGAAAAGCTGCTTGGCGTTCGGGTGTCCGCTCGACGCGATGGCGCCCATGTCCCAGATAACGCCCCGTTGCGCATCGACATTTGCCGTAAGGATATGGAGGCGCCGTCCTTTCGCGTGCTCGGCCGCAACGGCACGCAGCAGTCTTTCGTCAACGAAATTGCCGACCAAATCGGCGAGCGAGGTGCGCCTTAGATCCCCGCCCCCAACCACGGAGAATATGCTTCCCAAATCGCCAAGAAACTGCGCGGCTCCTTGGGTAAAGGCTTGCTCCATCTCCGCATCGTAGCGGGGCCCCAGAAACGCGAGCGGAGCAATGAGTGCGCCTGCGCTGACGCCAGTAACAAGCGCGAACTCCGGACGTGTACCCAAGGCGGTCCAGCCGTTGATCACACCCGCGCCGTAAGCGCCGTCATAGGCGCCTCCCGAAAGGGCAAGTACATCCAAGCTGCCGGTTGCCGGTGCCGTGAGGACGGAGCCCTGAAAAAAACTGCGCAGCTCTGCAGCGCTGCCGTCAGCCCAGAACCGCGCACCGGGGATCCCCGGAATTGTTGCTATGGATTGTTCGGCTGCGGTGAACTGATCCCGCGGCAGGAAGGAGCAAGCGGCAAGAATTGGGGCGAAAATCAACACCGCCATTATCGACGATTGGCGGGCGAGCAAAGCGAGTTTTGCCCGAGGGCGGCGCCTACTCAGCGCCGTTCGAATAAAAAACGTGCCATCCACCCCATAACCCTTTGCAAATGCGGCCTGCAGCAGTCCGGCAGGCGCCCATGTTAGCCATTGGCAGGCTCAAACTCAACCGTCTTGCCTGCCCTGGCTGTGGCTATAACCGCCAAGGAGATACCTGACAAATTAATTCTCTGCCGGGTTGTCGAGGCTGATCATACCGGTTTCGCCGTCGAAGGCTAAGACCTCCGCGTACCGCGCCCAGTTGATGACGGTGTGCAGCGTCGTCTCGGCATCCGCCTCCGGCATGTTGTCCTCAAGCTCGTCCTTGAACCGGATGATAGAAGCGCGGTGGCTCGATCGCTCCTCCAAGATATGCTTGATGTGCGCTGCCAGGGGAACGTAGGTCACAAGATGCTGAGCAAACTGCGCTTTGCGTTCGTCAGTGCCAGCTTCCGCAAAACGCCGGCCTGCATCTGTCAATTTGAGGTCGCCTTCAGCGAGTTCGGCAAAGCGCAAAAGCTGCAGCGTTTCGGCCGCGTGGAACAGCTCGTCCACCTCCATTTGCGTGCGCTCGGCAAGCACCGGCAAGTCTGCCTTGCCGTTGAACGGGGGCTCGGCCAGCGTTTCGAGAAGACCCGCGAGCGTATTGGTCGAGACATGCGGCAGGCTCATGCTGATGCCGGTGCCTGGGAACAAGCCTTCCTTGGCCGGCGCCGCCTTCGCCGTCATGCGTGCATAAATATCGTCGACAAGCGCGCGGAAGGCGGGATCGACGCGGTTTCTGGGCTGCGGCAGGTTCACCTTTATCTCGGCGATGACGCGGCCGGGATTGGACGAAAACACCAAGATGCGGTCGCACATTAGCACCGCTTCCTCGATATTGTGCGTGACCAGCAGAATGGCCTTAATCGGCATGCGGCCTTCGCACCAAAGATCGAGAAGGTCAGTGCGCAGCGTCTCCGCCGTGAGCACGTCCAATGCCGAGAACGGCTCGTCCATCAGAAGGACTTTGGGATTGACCACGACCGCGCGCGCAAGGCCTACGCGCTGGCGCATCCCGCCTGAAAGCTCCTTCGGATAGGCTGTTTCGAATCCGTCGAGACCGATAAGGTCGATTGCGGCGATCGCACGCTTGCGGCGTTCCTCCGGCGGAACGCCTTGCGCTTCGAGGCCAAGCTCGACGTTCTCTTGCACCGTCAGCCAGGGAAAAAGCGCAAAGCTCTGAAAAACCATCGCGAGCCCGCTGGCGGGGCCTTTGACCGCCCGGCCGCCGATGTCGACTTCGCCCTCGCTCGGTGGCATCAATCCTGAGACAATGCGCAAAAGCGTGGACTTGCCGCATCCGGAGCGGCCGAGAAGGGCCACGATTTCGTTGTCGTAAAGGTTTAAGTCCACATTATCGAGCACAAGCAAATTGCTGCTCGTTCCGCGCTTGTAAAAATGGCGCACATGTTTGACCGACACTAAAGGCTGCCTGCCGTCCGCCCGCGCTGCAACTGCTCCCATAGGCTCCTCCCCAATCAATCGAGTCGCAAACGGCGGTCTGCCAGCGCGTAAAGCCGCCGCCACAGCGCGCGGTTCACTATGACCACAAAAACTGACATGACGCCGACGCCAAGCACCACCCTGTGGAAATCGCCCGCGTTCGTCGCCTTGGCGATATAGGCGCCGAGCCCGTGCGCTTCGAGCTTGGTGTCGCCCCAGCTCGCCACCTCGGCGACGATACTAGCATTCCATGACCCCCCGGACGCGGTGAGCGCGCCCGTCACATAATAGGGAAATATCCCCGGCAGGATGACTTTGCGCCACCACTGCCAGCGTTTGACCCCGTACAGCGTGGAAGCCTCGCTCAAGTCGCTCGGAAAAACGCTGGCACCCGCGATGACGTTGAAAAGAATGTACCACTGCGTGCCGAGCACGATGAGGGGCGAGAGCCAGATATCGGGGTTGAGATGAAATGTGGCAATGCCGACGACGACGAAGGGGAAGAGAACGTTCGCAGGAAAGGCTGCCAGGAACTGCGCCACAGGCTGCACACGCTCGGCGAGCGCGGGCCTCAGCCCGACATAAACGCCGATGGGCACCCAGATGAGGCTGGCAACGATGATAAGGACCACAACGCGGAAAAAGGTTATGAATCCATCCGTGATCGCCTCCTCGAAATCGGAGCAGCCGAGGGGCGCCCAGACATAGGAGAAGACCGACCAAGCGGCCCAGAATGTGAAGGCGATAAGCGCGATATTCCAGACCCAATCGAAGACCCTGCTTGCCGTCTTGCCAACTGTGGGAGCTTCCGGGATCTGTTTCGACAAGCTGCTGACGCCACCGCTGAAGACTTGAAGAAGGCGGCTCAGAACCACGTTGATCACGGAGACGAGCTGCGCGCGCCTGATGAGATCAAGCACCCAGGATTTCGGCTGCGCTTGCGCGGCCACGAGTTCCACGCGGAACTTATCGGACCACGCCACGACAGGGCGGAAAATCAGCTGATCGTAGAAAATGATGACGACCGCCATTGCAGCGACCGCCCAAGCAACGGCGCCGATATTTTTCTGTTGGATGGCGAGCGAAAGAAAAGCGCCGATACCCGGCAGGGTAATCTGGGTGTCGCCGACCGAGATGGCTTCCGACGCGACCACAAAGAACCATCCGCCCGACATGGACATCATCATGTTCCAAACCAAGCCCGGCGTGGCAAAGGGCGCTTCAAGCTTCCAGAAGCGCTGCCAGGGCGTGAGCCGGAATTGCCTGGCCGCTTCTTCGAGATCGCGGGGAACGGTCGTAAGCGACTGATAGAACGAGAACGTCATATTCCAGGCTTGGCTCGTAAAGATCGCGAAAATTGCGGCAAGCTCGGCGCCGAGCTGGCTGCCGGGAAATAGGTTCATGAAGAAAACCACGGTGAAGGTGAGGAAGCCAAGCACCGGAACAGATTGCAGAATATCGAGCATTGGTATGATGAGGCGCTCGGCCTTTTTGCTTTTCGCGGCAATCGGCGCAACAAGAAACGTAAACAAAAGCGAAAAACCGAGTGCAGCAAACATCCTGAGCGTGGTCAGGAGCGCATATTGCGGCAGGTTCTTGGGATCGAGAGAAACGGGATTGACTTCAAGGCCGGCAAGCGGCTTGTGCATCAATTTCGCACCGTGTGCCATCGCAACGAAAAGCGCGCCTATCGCAAGGAAGACGATCACATCGTAGCGGTTCGGCCACGCGCTCTTGAGGGTTGCGGAGATCGTTGCGATGCGGCGGCTGCCGGCAGAAGATGTTGCCATGGTCATCGCTCGCCTCGCTCCCTCGTTTTTGGGCCTGTCAGCCCGCCGTCATGCCGTTAGCTCTTGAATGATCCCCGATGGGGTACGGGTGTTTGAAAGGTGCCGCCGCGGATAAAGCGAAGCGGAACTGCGCCTCGCACTCTAGGCGATGAACGGCCCGCGCGGTTCTGTCAACCTCAAATCGTACCGGACCTGCGGGGCGCGAGGGGGATCGGCATGCGGCGTGCGGCCGGGGAACGGAATCGCGGCGATGGCGCATTTGGCGGACGGTGCCGGCCTTCGCTACGTTCAAGACGGAATGCAACCTTACGGAAATCGAAGCGTTTGAAGGAGAATGAAAAGTTCGCAAGGACGCGGCAGCAGAGGTCCTTTGCCGTTGTCTTTCTCGCGCCAGAATTTCAAGGTGTGCTGGCCCGGAGCGGCCAAGTGAAGCTCCACCTCGCCGCTCAAGCCTGCGAAAGGACGTCATGTATCGCATGAGCAGAAACAACCTATACCCGTGGCTGCTTGCTAGCGCGATTCTTATGGCCTTGGGCGCCGGAAGTATTATTTTCAAGGCGAATGCAGCAGCTTGCACTGTAGACACTGCGCAGGCCGGCAATTCCGCCGGTATGGCGGCAGTTTGCGAGGATGCCGCCGCCGGCCCTTTCTTCGATCGCAGCGGCCGGGATAGGAAGTCTGCGTTGCAGCGCGTGCAGTGGCACAAGCAGAAGGCGCGTAGCGATGCCAAGAGATTCTCATCGAGGATAAAACGGCATCTGGGACGCAAGTTCGAAACGCGCAGGCAACAGTTCCGAAGGCACCAAGCGCAGATAGAGCGGCAGCGGCGCGCAATCGGGCGAAGCAAAGCGAGGAGCAAGGCTCGCCAATTCGCAGCGGCCCGCAGACGCGCCGCACAGCATGCGCCGAAGCATAGCCGGCATCTGCTTGTCTCGAAGCTGAAGCGGTCCGGCGACAGAAAACCGATGCTCGCTGGGGGTCAGGGCACGCTGCCTAATGATGACAGCAATGGCCGCCATGCCCTGCGCTGGCGCTCGCACTGGCGCCATGGTGCTCACATTGAGAAGCCGCTGCCATCGGATTGAGCGCGGCGATCCGGAACAACCATAGTGCGAGCGCGCCGGACGCAATGTTGAGCCAGAACGTATAGTCGATCGCGAAGGTGCTCATTTCAGCTCTGATGTTGGGGTCGCGGGCCGGAATAAGGCCGAGACCGGTGAACGCAGCATCCATGACAATTGCGGACAGCACCATGGTAGCGAAGAAAATGCCGGCGATGTAAGCGGCCATCTTCCACCCATAATAGCGCCGGTAGACATCGAGCAGCGGCAAGACGATCTGATCGGCATAGAGGAACGCCAGAACGCCGCCGAAGCTCACGCCCGATCCCCAGAGCACCGCCGCCATAGGCACGTTGCCGATCGAGCAAACGAAGCTGATGACGGCCACCAGGGGCCCCACAACGGCGTTCACGGGGACCTGCAGCCAAGCTGGCGCGTCCAGAAGAAACAGCCGGTGCCAAATGTGGTCCGGGACGAACGCGCTCAAAGCGCCCGCGATCAGGAAGCCGAGCGTCAGGTCTTTCCAAAGCATCCGCCAATCCATGACGAAGTTGTGCGCGATCGCGACGCGCGTGGCCGGATTGCGGAGCTTCTGCCAAACGGTTCCCCCATCCGCGGCCGGCTCTTCATGCTGGTGGCCGCCGCCAGCTTCCGGGTGCCGGCGCGCTTCTTCCACGAGCTTTGCCGGATAGGTCAGCCGCACGAGCAGCGACATGATGATGACGAGTACCACGCCGCCGATCCACTCCGCCGCCATGAACTGCCAGCCCATGAGAATGAGCAGAACGAGGCCAAGCTCGATGACAAGGTTCGTGGAGGCGAATTGAAAAGCAAGGCTCGGGATCAGCGCCGCGCCTTTCTTGAAAAGCGTGCGGGCGATCGCGGCGGAAGCATAGGAGCAGCTCGAGCTAGCGGCGCCAAGCGCAGTTGCGAGCGCGATTTCCTTCGGCCCCGCTTTGCCGAGCGCGGATCGCATGCGGTCCTTCGAGACCACGGCCTGCAGCACGGCTGAAATCAGAAAGCCGAGCACCAGGCTCCAGCCGGTTTTCCAGAACATGCCAAACGCCATGAGCAGCGCGTGACCGAGCGATGAAAACAATTCCATGGCGTCCCTCGCTTGGAGCTTAAATGCTCTTCACCGGATTTCGAGCTTGATACCATACCAGGGTATGGGATACGGTAGCGCATATGGACGCGGAAGCAAAGAAGAAATCGCTGGAACGTTTGAGCCGCATCGAAGGGCAGGTGCGAGGGCTAGCCCGCATGATCGAGGGCGGGCGCTATTGCATCGACATCATGACCCAGATTTCGGCGGTGCAGGCGGCGTTACGCAAGGTTGAGGACGAGGTGCTGAAAAGCCATGTCAGCCATTGCGTCGAGCACGCAATTATGTCGGGCGACGCAGCCGATCAGCGCCAGAAGATCGCCGAACTGATCGAAGTGCTGGAGCGGCGGCGCTGACGGGCGGAGCTGCGGCCTTCGCACGGCTATGCCGGCGTCAACATCTCGCGCATCTTTAGGGAGCCAGTTTGGCTTGAAGGGCGCGCAAATCGAGCCGTCGCTCAAGGCAGCAGCCACAATACGCTTCATATTCCTCGCAAAACGTTCGGTGTTGATCCTCAAGACCCGATCATGACAGCCTTCGGGAATAAGCGCCTCGTAGGCCTGCAGATCCGGTTCTCTCGGGCACCCCGACGGACGATTATCCAAAAAGACGCGGATAAGAGTCTCATGCGCGAGGCCGAAGTCATCCCTAATGGTCTCATGCAAAGATCGGATGGTTGTTGCCGTTTTTACGAGTTCGTCTAGCGATTGCGCCGTGTCCCATTTCGCCCGGATTAGTAAAGTGCTGGCCGTACAGGGAGCAAGATCTTGCCTTGGCCGGGTACTCGTCAGCAATCCCAATTTGCAGTCTACTGCGTCCCTGTCCCCGTCTCCGTGGTCTAGCATGATCACACGCGCCCGGTCACGATCCCGCGATTGCTGGCCGATATTCGTGCCAAGAAGCACTGCGGTTCTTCCAACCAGAATGACCGGTCCGTCAAAAAAATAGATCGGCCCATCGCTTCTGCCGGAGTGAGGCACGAACGACATCCGATGCATGAGGCACGGCCCTTGGCGCCAAATCTGCACAACCTCTCTCGCTACGTCACCGGCGTCGATGGAGTCCAAGCTATAGCGGTAGGCAATGTGAACGCCGCAGAGCCAATTCTCGACAGTAGCCACAAGCTGCATGTGGTTAGTGGGGATCTTTATGGCGACGAAACCGGCAGCTCCCCGTTTGTTGTTGAAGTCATCGAGCGAGGTGCTCGATAACCATTCTCCTTCCAGCTTTGGGATTGCCACCCGGTTGAAAAATTCCGCCAGCTTCTTCCCTGTATTCATGGCTATGCGCTGAGGTGTTCCATTGAGGATACCAAGCACGGTTCCATGGGCTATATGCGCTTGTTCGGCTATCCGTCTTGCAATTGCGTTGTCGCCGGCCGGCAGGTGCAGTTCAGCGCCGTATTCTTCAATTAATGCACGCAAGATCCGTGTTATGGCAGGCCTAGCGTCAACGTGTCCATTATGCATATTTTTACGTCACAAAACCGCTACGAGCGGACTTATTCACCGGGAGTCGATAAGGAGTCTAAGGCGTACCAATTTTAGTTTTTCTCAAATTCAGTTCGAGCGCAATAGCTTTATAAACTCTTTACGAAAGTTCGCCAAAGACGAGGCAAAAGCCTTTGTGCCTCTGATTGTGAGCATGCGAGGGCTCAACGAAATGAGAATGTCCTTGGCCGCGCGACAGGCCCAATTGCTCTATCGCGCCGAGTTTAACCGGCGCTTCCGGGTGTGCAGTTTTTGCGCGGTTATTGAACGGCGGCTGTAAATAAGCCGGCGAAACCTTTTCATTTACGATCTAGCCCAAGCGGCACATCATTTGGCGCCGGTGAGTCGCGGGTTTAACAGCTTTGATATGAAGCATTTAAAATCCGCTAGAGTAAAACTCTGGGCAAGGGGAACGTCCCATGACCGCTAAACATGCAGATTCTGCGCAAGGAAATCTCGAAACGGCGTTGAGTTCGATCCCTCCGCGCGGCAATTAGCTATAGAGGTCCCTCCCTCCATCGACTCAATCGGCCTTTCATACACCTTAAGTGCTCACCGGATTACCTCTATGCCGGTCTCAGCATCGATCCGTTCGCAAAGATACCTAATTCTCGCCTGCTCGATCCCGGCAGAACCGAATTCCTCCGGTGCTTCTTACTCCTTGTACCGTGGCTCTGCTTTTCCCTACCTTTAACTACACCGAAAGTGACCCGCTTTTGCATTCCTGACACATAGATGGCAAACAGGAAGACCTTACAAACTGACGCTCAAGACCAGGGATCTTCGAGTATTCTTCGCATGGACGACCCCGGATTCAAGCTGGTTTAATGTACTGTGCAAGCGCGTTAAATGCGCTGCTTTGGTGGCCTATGGAGCGTACCATGCCGGTATCACAGCCTTGCGCCGATTTGCTTGTAGAAGCTCTGAATCAATCGTTGGCGTTCCTCAAAAGCGACGAGGGGCACTTTTTCTTCGCGTCGCTAGCGACAGCGAGAGCCATCACGTTCTATCTGGGACGAAGCAGGCTTTCGCAGGCGAGGGAGCTAGCAGCTGCGCTTCTCATGGCTATGATCTTTGCAATCGTACTGGCGGCTACCGAAAGTCAGACGTCAAAACTGATGATGGCCGGGCTGCAATGCAAAAGCTTCGAAGTCACGGGGAACACGATGGAGCTTACTGCGCGAGTTGGCGATAACCCTCAAAGCAGAGGGATCAAATAAGCGGGCGGGAGCCGGATTGGACGCGACCGCAAGTTGCGGTTTACCGCCCGTGGAGTCGCTGCCCGGAGAGATACCTCATGCGCTGGCTAGAACTGCTGCAAGAACAGGAGCTAGAAATTTGCACAAAGCCGTCATGTGCCCGCAACCCCTAACCCGCCTCCCGCTGGCGAATCTTTAAGTAGCCTTTTTAATAACGCACGCATTGTACGGTATAGCGTGACAAATAATTGTTGAGCTTCTGCTTTTCCAAGACAACCGGATACACACACGGCCCGCTTGGGGTAAGGAATCGGTTGTGTCTTTGATTTAATTGGAGCGGGCGAGGCGATTCGAACGCCCGACCCTAACCTTGGCAAGGTTATGCTCTACCCCTGAGCTACGCCCGCGCTCCGTTGTGGCTAGCGCCACCGGTCCGGCTTTTATTGCGCAAACTCGCCGGGGATGCAAGCCTTCTTATCTGCGGTTCGAACGTTTGCTTCATAACCGGCCGCGGTTTCAACCGCAGTTTGCGGCGAGTGGAAAGGAGAGAAGCCGATGGCACCCGATTTTCATGAGCTTGACGCTTTAGGCGCTGCGGCTTCGATTAAAACGCGGCGAATCGCTGCGAGCGCCTATACGCGCGGGTTGATCTCCCGCATCGAAGCCGTGGAACCCGATATTCAGGCGTGGCAGTATTTCGATGCGGGGTATGCGCTGGAGCAAGCACAGCGCCTCGATGCCCGTCCCGATCTTTCGCAGCTTCCGCTCGCGGGCGTGGCCATAGGCGTCAAGGACATTATCGACACCGCCGATATGCCCACGGAGAATGGCACGGAGCTCGATGCCGGCCGGCGGCCTCAAGCTGATGCCGCTGCGATCCGTCTCCTGCGCGAGGCCGGCGCGATCGTCATGGGCAAGACCGTCACGACGGAGCTTGCCTTCATGCACCCGTCGAAAACGCGCAATCCGCGCAATTTGGCGTATTCGCCGGGCGGCTCGTCATCCGGCTCGGCGGCGGCGGTAGCGGCCGGCATGGTTCCCGTCGCGCTTGGCACACAGACGAACGGCTCCGTCATCCGGCCCGCCTCGTTCTGCGGCATCTACGGCCTGAAGCCGACCTACGGGCTCTTTCCCCGCGCCGGCGTTCTCGAAGAGGCGCCCGCCCTCGATACGGTTGGCGTCTTCGCGCGCACTCTTGGCGACATAGCGGCCGTCACGCAGGTGCTTGCAAAGGGCACCGGGAAGCAGAGGCCGGTACGCGAGTATCTTCGAGCGGCGCAGGAGCCCGCGGCGCGCTTTGCGTTCGTGCGGACGCCCGCCTGGGGCTTTGCCCAAGAGCCCGCGAAACGCGCGCTCGAAGCCTTCGCGAAGGCATTGGGACCTGCGTGCGAGACCCTCGATCTGCCGCCGGAATTCGATCGTGCCATCGGCTTTCATCGAACCATTATGCTGACCGAAATGGCCCTGAACTACGCCTGCTATTACGAGAGGGGAAAGGATCGCTTAAGCGCCGCCGTGCGCGAGGCTATCGAAGCCGGCCGGGGAATGCTTAGCGTGGACTACGCCAGGGCGCTTCGCGAGATAGAGCCTCTTTACGAGCGGTTTGCCGCGCTGATCGAGCCTTTCGATGCAATTGTGACGCTGCCCGCGACCGGCCCCGCGCCGGCCGGCTTCGAGACGACCGGCAATCCGGTCTTCTGCACGCTTTGGACTTACCTCGGCGTTCCGGCGCTCAGCCTGCCACTCATCGAAGTGAACGGCATGCCGCTTGGGATTCAGCTTGTTGGGCGGCGCTTCGATGAGGAAAGACTTTTCCGGGCCGCGGCCTGGCTTCTATCGCGCGGCGCGGCGGACTAACGTCCGTCCTATATCGGCGGAAACAGCTTTAATAGAACAGACGCTAAGCGCCCGGCAGTCGCGCCCTTTCGTCTTTGGCGGCGAGCCTGCCGATGAGGTAATCGGCTTCGGCGCGGGCGGCGGCTGAAAGCGCACTGCCGGGCTTGCGCTGGGCATCCGAGCAAAGAAGGCCGCGCTTCATCAGCACATATTTGCGCACAGCAAGGCCAATGCCGGGCTGCTGCTCATAGCGCAGCAGCGGCAGATGCGCATCGAAAAGATCGTGCGCCGCATCGCGCCGGCCGGCCTTCTGCAGCCGCACCACATCCACCAGCATCTCGGGGAAGGCATACCCGGTCATGGCTCCATCGGCGCCGCGCTCCATCTCGAAATCGAGGAACAGCCCGCCATTGCCGGTGAGGATCGAGACCGGCCGCATCGAGCCCTCGGCCTCAAAGCCGCGCAGGGCGGAGATTTTTTCGAGCCCCGGCCAGTCCTCGTGCTTGAGCATAACGCAAGACGGGTTTTCCTCGACGATCTGGCGGATGACTTTCGGCGTCATCTGCACCGAGAGCGTGAGCGGATAATCTTGGATCGCGAAGGGGATATCGGCCCCTATCGCCTCGATGGCTTGGCGGTAATAGCCCACGATCTGCTCGTCGGTGCGAAGCGACGGCACCGGCGCGATCATCGCTCCCGCTGCGCCCCGCTCCATCGCGGCGCGCGCAAGCGAGCGCATCGCGGCGAAGCCCGGCGCGGAAACGCCAACGATAACCGGCAGGCCGGCCATGCCCTGGATGAAACGCGCGGCGACGCCGAGCGCCTCCGCATGTTCGAGCTTGTGCGCCTCGCCCATAATGCCAAGAACGGTGACGCCGTTCGCGCCGCAGGCGATGTAGGCCTCGCACAGCCTGTCGACGGACGCCTCGTCGATCCGCCCATCCGGGTGGAACGGCGTTGGCGCGATGGGGTACACTCCATGGGCAGTTGCATCAAGGCGCATCGGGTGTCTCCTATTCCGGTCCGGCCGTGCCTGCTCGAACTTTTGCAAACGCCGCGCGCGCTGACAAGGCGGCGCTTCTCAACGGGAGCAAATCACGAATGGCCGCCGTCTCCGGCTGCGTTCCCGTGCGGCCCGCCGTCGCCGTCGAGATAGAGCCACCGGCCGTTTTCATACACAAACCGGCTCGTTTCGCGCAGCTCGTGCACAAGGCCGCCCGCTTTGTAACGGGCGATGAATTCGACGGTTGCGGTGTCAGCCGTCACTGGCTCATGCCGCAGAACCTTGAGGCCCAGCCAGCGGCGCGGCGATGCGGCAAGCTCAAGCCCTGGCGGCCGCGTCCGGGGATGCCAGGTGTTAAGCAAGTAGTCATCGAGCTTCAGCACGTAAGCCGTGTAGCGCGAACGCATCAGTGCTCCGGCGTCCGGGGGCAGTTCTCCATCGTGCCAGCGCTGGCAGCAGCGCTCGTAGGATTGCCGGCTGCCGCAAGGGCAGGGGCCCCGGTATCTCTTTGCGGCCATTGGCGGCGCTTCGCTCCGCAGCCTCAACGATGGCGTCTATGCCGGTGCAACGGCGAACCGCAGCCGCAGCAGCCAGACGGGTACAGCCAGCCATGGCTTGCGAGGCAGTTGGGAGAATAGCTGAAACTGTACCATCTGCCGTTAGAGGCCCAGCGGTAGTGGCTGGGTGTGCGGCTGTGCTCCCAGTCCCAAGCCCACTCGTCATTGACCTCGACCGGTTTGGCGATCCCGGTGTTCTTGAGGAGCCCGGCGCCGGACAAAGGTTCGGAATAGCACGGCGCCGGAGCGCATAGGCAGAGTGCGGCAAGCAGCACTGCAGGCTTTTTCATTGAAAGGACCCCTTCGCGAACAGCCGCCTCGTTATCCAAATGTTGGCCGTTGCGGCCGTCACTCTAGCATACACACCCGGCCCGGTTAATGCCGGCTTGCTGGGCCGCCGGGGTCGCGAAAATTTTAGCCGCGGCGAAACAAAAGTTCCGTCTCCACCGCTTGACACGTCTTGTTGCGCATGGACAAGTTTTCGCGCGTTCTTCAGTATAAGAACGAAGAGGCGGCGTCATCCTAAGCAGGCAGCTCCATGGGCATGGCCAAGATCTATCTTCGCGCGCTTGGCATGCTGGCGTCCGAGCGCCGGCTTGCGCTTACGCTCGTGCTGGCGGGTATCGCCATCGCCGCCGTTCAGCTTGCTGAGCCCGTGCTATTCGGCCGGGTGGTCGACGCGCTGTCGAAGGGCGGAGAGGCTTTCCCGATCATAGGGCTCTGGGCGGTGCTCGGGTTGTTCAACGTTATCGCCAGCGCCGCGCTCGCGGTCATGGCCGATAGGCTGGCCCACCGCCAGCGCCTCGCCGCGATGGGCCAGGCCTTCGAGCGCGCGATCACGCTTCCCATCAGCTACCATGCCGAGCAGGGCTCCGGCCGCGTCGTGCGCGTCATGCTCGCCGGCACGGACCAGCTTTTCGCACTTTGGCTGTCGTTCTTGCGCGAGCATCTGACCGCGCTGGCAGGCGTCATTCTGCTCATCCCGGCGGCGCTCTCCATCGATACGCGGCTCGCGGCCCTGCTGGCGGGGCTGGCCGTGCTCTATTTCCTCGCCAATTACATCGTCATCCGCCGCACGCATGGCGGACAAGCCGAGGTCGAGCGATATCATCAAAACGTGTTCGGCCGGGTGGGCGACGTCATCGGCAATGTCACCGTCGTGCAAAGCTATACGCGGCTCATGGACGAGGCGAGCGCGCTTCGCAGCGTCATGGCCGACCTGCTCCGGGCCCAATATCCGGTGCTGACCTGGTGGGGCATGCTAACGGTCTTGACGCGCGCCTCGGCCACCGTCGCCATGGTCGCGGTGTTCGCGATGGGCGCGGTCCTCGCCGGGCGCGGCGAGGTCACCGTCGGCCAGATCGTCGCCTTTGTCGGATTTGCCAATCTGCTCATCGGCAAGCTCGATCAGCTTTCGAGCTTCGTTGCCCGCGTCTTTCTGCAGGCCCCCTCGCTTGCGAGCTTCTTCGAGCTTCTCGATACGCCGGGCGGCACCATCGAAAAGCCCGGCGCCCGGCCGCTCGAAAACGTTCAGGGGCGCGTCCAGTTCGACAATGTCAGCTACCGTTTTCCCCGCAGCGAGCAAGGCGTCTTCAACTTAAGCTTCGAAGCCGCTCCCGGCGAGACCGTCGCCCTCGTCGGGCCGACGGGCTCGGGCAAAACCACGACGCTTGCGCTCCTCCAGCGGCTCCGCGATCCGCAAGAGGGGCGCGTCCTGATCGACGGCACCGATATCCGCGACGTGACGCTCAACTCGCTCAGGCAGTCCGTCGCGGTGGTGTTTCAGGATGCGGGCCTCTTCAACCGGTCCATCGCGGAAAACATCCGGGTGGGCCGGCCCTCCGCGACCGACGACGAGGTCGAGGCGGCGGCGCGCCTTGCCGAAGCCCACGGCTTTATTTGCGCAAAACCCGGCGGCTATCGATTCGTGATCGGCGAACGCGGCACGGCGCTGTCCGGCGGCGAACGCCAGCGCATTGCCATCGCCCGCGCCATCCTCAAAAACGCGCCCATCCTCATTCTCGACGAGGCGACCAGCGCGCTCGACAACGAAACCGAGGCCAAGATCAAGCGCGCGCTCGAAGCCGTCCGGCGCGGGCGCACCACCTTTCTCATCGCGCACCGGCTGTCCACCGCGGCGAATGCGAATAAAATTCTGGTGCTCGACCAAGGCCGCATCGTCGAGGCTGGCACCTATCGTGAGCTTGCCGCCGCGGGCGGTGTTTTCGAGGGGCTCGTCAAGGCAGGAAGCCTCGAAGCCGATGTGCCGGCGGATGAAGCCCGCGCCGCAGAATAGCAGGCGGGTGCGCTGACCTTCTTCGGCGCGACCCGCGCTTCGGTATCTCGCCACCTTTATGTCATACCGTGCACGCATAATCGCGGAATTCATTCAATCGCATTGTTCAAGGAGACGATGGTGAGGGCATGGCTTGGGCGCATGGCTATTAAAGCTCTTATAGTTGCGGTGCTAGCCGCCATCGTTCCCATAGGCGCACAGGCGCAGGGTGCGGATGACATCGGCGCCCTTAATCAGCAGGTTGTCCAGCTTTACGGCCAAGGCAAATACAAGGAAGCGGCCGCAGCCGCCGAAAAAGCTCTTGCGCTCGCCGAGCGCGTGCTGGGCCCGGAGCATCCCAACACGCTGGTTAGCCTCAACAATCTGGCGACGCTGTACGAGTCCCAGGGCCGTTACGGGGAGGCCGAGCCGCTATACCGCCGTGCCCTGGAGGCTAGCGAGCGCCTGCTCGGCCCAGAGCACCCCGACACGCTGGTCAGCGTCAACAATCTGGCAGCGCTTTACGATTCCCAGCGCCGTTACGGGGAGGCCGAGCCGCTGTATAAACGCGCGCTGGAGGCGAGCGAGCGCGTGCTCGGCAAGGAGCATCCCTTTACACTCACCAGCGTCAACAATCTGGCAGTGCTGTATAGCGTCCAAGGCCGCTATAGCGAAGCTGAACCGCTCTATAGGCGCGTCCTGGAGGCTAGCGAACGTGTGCTTGGCAGAGACCATTCCAATACACTTCAAAGCGTGCACAATCTGGCGGAGTTTTATCGGGCTCAGGAGCGTTATAGTGATGCCGAGCCCCTCTATAAGCGTGTGCTTGAGGCCAGAGAGCGCGTCCTCGGCAATGAGCATCCGCAAACGCTTGCCAGCGTCAGCGACTTGGCGGCGCTTTATCGGGCTCAAGGCCGGTATGGCGAGGCCGAGCCGCTCTTGAAGCGCGTCATGGAGGCCCGCCTGCGTTTGTTAGGCGCCCTCAATCGCGAGGCCGCTCAGCTCTATGCCCAGGGGAAGTACGCTGAGGCAACCGTGGTCGCCCAGCAGGCCCTGGCGCTTGCGGAGCGCCTGCTGGGCAAGGAGCATCCCTTTACACTCGGGTATCTCAATAATCTGGCGTCATTTTATCAGAAGCAAGGTCGTTATGGCGAGGCCGAGCCGCTCTATAAGCGTGCCTTGGACGCATACGAGCGCGTGCTCGGCAAGGAGCACCCCGATACGCTCGCCAGCGTCAACAACCTAGCCGCGCTTTATAACGCGCAAGGCCGCTATGGCGAGGCTGAGCCTCTCTTGAAGCGCGCCTTGGAGGCGAGAGAGCGCGTGCTGGGCAAGGAGCACTCCGACACGCTCCTAAGCGTACACAATCTGGCGGGGCTTTATCAGGCCCAGGGCCGCTACGCCGAGGCCGAGCCGCTCTTTCGCCGTGCGCTCGAGGCCCGCGAGCGCGTGCTCGGCAAGGAACATCCCGATACGCTCGCCAGCGTCAGCAATTTGGCGGCACTTTATTACGCCCAGGGCCGCTATATTGAGGCCGAGCCGCTCTACAAACGCGCGCTGGAGGCGAGTGAGCGCGTGCTCGGCGGGGACCATCCTAATACGCTCACCAGCGTCAACAATCTGGCCTTCCTCTATCAGGCCCAGGGCCGCTACGGCGAGGCCGAGCCGCTCTTGAAGCGTGCCCTCGATGCGAGCGAGCGCGTGCTCGGCAAGGAGCATCGCGATACGCTTGTCAGCGTCAACAATCTCGCAGAGTTGTATCGCGCCCAAGGCCGTTATGGCGAGGCCGAGCCGCTCTTGAAGCGTGCCCTCGATGCGAGCGAGCGCGTGCTCGGCAAGGAGCATCGTGATACGCTCACCAGCGTCAGTAATCTGGCGGCGCTTTATTACGCCCAAGGCCGCTTTGGCGAGGCCGAGCCGCTCTTGAAGCGCGCCCTCGAGGCGAGAGAGCGCGTGCTCGGCAAGGAGCATCGTGATACGCTCGTGAGCGTTAACAGTCTGGCGGCGGCTTATTACGCCCAGGACCGTTATGGCGAGGCCGAGCCTCTCTACAGTCGCGCGTTGGAGGCCCAAGAGCGCGTGCTCGGCAAGGAGCATCCCGAAACGCTCGTCAGCGTCAACAATCTCGCAGAGCTCTATCGCGTCCAAGGCCGTTATGGCGAGGCCGAGACGCTCTTGAATCGCGCCCTAAATGCGAGCGAGCGCGTGCTCGGCAAGGAGCATCGCGATACGCTCGCCATCATCAACAATTTGGCCGTGCTTTATCGGACCCAAGGCCGTTATGGCGAGGCCGAGATGCTCTACAAGCGCGCCTTGGACGCATACGAGCACGTGCTGGGCAAGGACCATCCCCAGGTGCTCTTGAGCGTCAACAATCTGGCGGACCTTTATTTCGCGCAAAGCGACTGGATCCGTGCCGCTCAACTTTGGCGGCGCAGCACAGCCGCGATTGCCCAGCGGGAGCAGCGCGGTGCGCAAGATACCGGCCAAGCCCTGACGGGGAAGAAAAAAAGCGAAGCGGCACTGTTGAGTTGGCAATTCCGCAATCTTGTCAAGACGGTGAACCGAGTCCCGCACCGCTCACCGTGCAGGAGGTGCAAGCCCAGCTGCACCCCGATGAGGCGCTCGTGCTGTTCCTCGATACGCCGGAGGGGAAGCCCACACCGGAAGAAACCTTCATCTGGGTGGTGACGAAGACCAATGTGAAATGGGTGCGCTCCGATCTAGGCACGCCTGCCCTCACGCGCGAGGTTGCGGCGCTCCGCTGCGGACTCGACGCCGCGGCGTGGGCTGGCGACGGTGCGGGGAAATGCGCTCAGCTCTTACGGATGACGCCCGATCAGGCGCCGCACGGCAACGCCGCGCTTCCCTTCGATGTCACGCGCGCTTATGCACTTTACAAAGCGCTGTTCGGCCAGGCCGAAGATCTTATCGCAGGCAAGAGCCTTTTGATCGTGCCGTCTGGCCCGCTCACGCAATTGCCCTTCCAAGTGCTGGTGACGGCGCCGCCCGCTAGCGGCGATTACAAATCCGCAGCGTGGCTCGCTCGCGATCACGCGCTCACTGTGTTGCCCGCCGTGTCGTCGCTGAAGGCGTTGCGCCGCGTCGCCCGGCCGAGCGCGGCGGCGAAGCCGATGATCGGCTTCGGCAATCCGCTGCTCGACGGCGATCCGAAAGACCCCGAGGACCGTAGGGATGCCCAGCTTGCCCGCGATTTCAAAAGCTGCCCGAAGACGGCCCCGCAACGCGTCGCGTCGAATGAAGATTCACCCCGAGGCGTAACGCCGCTGGCCACGCTGGGGGGGCTGGCAAGTGTCTCGCAAATCCGCTTTCAAGTGCCGCTCCCCGAGACCGCCGGTGAGCTGTGCGCCGTGGCCCGCGACCTCAACGCCGATCCGGGCGCGATCTATCTTGGCGCACGCGCCACCGAGCGCGAGGTGAAGCGGCTCAGCGAAGACAAGAGCGATGCGCGGCTCTCAAATTACCGCATCGTGCATTTCGCCACCCATGGCGCGCTGGCGGGCAGGATCTCGGGCAGCAGCGAGCCCGGCCTCATCTTGACGCCGCCCGATGCGCCAAGCGAAGGGGACGATGGCTATCTCACCGCGTCGGAAATCGCAGGCCTGAAGCTCGATGCCGATTGGGTGATCCTGTCAGCTTGCAACACAGCCGCAGGCGGCGCGGAAGGCGCAGAGGCGTTATCCGGCCTCGCCCGCGCTTTCATTTACGCGCAGGCCCGCGCACTGCTCGTCTCGCATTGGGCGGTGAAATCCGGCGCCACGGTGAAGCTCGTCACCGGAGCCATGCGCCGGCTCGCCGCCGATAAGACCATGGGCCGCGCCGAAGCCATGCGCCAATCCATGCTCGCGCTCATCGACAGCGGCACGCCGCGCGAGGCGCATCCGGCCTATTGGGCGCCGTTCGTGGTCGTAGGCGAGGGCGCGGCGGTGCAGTAGCGTTTGTGCGCGGCCGGTAGCGGGGCTTTACGGTTAATCGCGCGATGGTAAACGCGTGCGGTTTTGCATTTCTCCCCGCCGTATTTTGCGCGATTTTTCGCGATTTCACCCCCATTTCTGGATTCCAAAAAGTCCGTTAAATATAAAGCCAGCGCGGAATTAACCATAAAAAGGCGGAGGCGGCCGCTGCAAGCCGCTCGCGGCAGTAAAAACTATGCTGCATTATCAGTGCGTTAGGCCGAGCGGCGCCGCCGATTAAAGCTTTGGCAAGGCGCTCTCCTTATGATGGCGTCTTAAGGGAAGCGTCAAAAACAGGTCTGACCACCTCGCCAAAATTACTTGCTCACCCCCGCGAGCGCGGGCCTTTGCGGATGGTTACATACAGCGCGCCGCTGCCGCCGTGCTGCAGCGCCGACTCCGTGAAGCTGACCACATGCAGCCGCATGGCCGGCTCGCACAGCCAATGCGGCACGAGGCGCCGGAGCACGCCGCGTTCCCCGGAGGTCCAGAAGTCGCGCCGGCCTTCGCTCTCCGCGCTGCCGCCCTTGCCCGTGATGACGAGCACATGGCGGTGGCCTTCCGCCTGGGCCTGGGCGAGGAAGCGGCGCAGCACAAGGTAGGCGTCCTGCTGGCGCAATCCATGCAGGTCGAGCCTGGCGTCGATCTCGCGGCGGCCGCGTGCGATCCGCTTGGCCGTGCGCGGGTCGAAGGGCTCTGGCGCCGGCGGCGATGGGCGCTTGCTCCTGGGCGGGATGCCGGGCTTGGCCGGCTGCAGCGTGCCTTGCGCTTTGGGCGCCTCTTCGCGCAGAGCCGCCGGAAGCGCAGGCTCGGGGCGTTGGGGCAAGGCAGCTTCGGCCTGGGCAGCAGGCAGCGCCCGCCCCAGCGGTTCGTCGTGGCGCGTGACCCGGGCCCACAATTCCAGTTCCTCCTTCGAGGGGAACCGCCTGCGTCGGCCTTCCATAGCAGTCTCCTGCGGCCGTGGCGCCCGTCAGCGCTTCGGCTGCAATATCGTGAATTCGCATGCATGCCGGATACGTCCCGCAACGCGGCCGGCTTCCTCGCCCATCCCTGCAAACACGTCGCCGCGCTGCGGCCCCGTTATCGCCGAGCCCGTATCTTGCGCGATGAGGAGCCGGCGGAACGGCCCGCCCTCGAACGCAAGATCAGGTGCTTCTACCCATATAGGCGTTCCGGGTGGGTGGTAAAGCGGGTCGGCCGCCAAGCTGCGCCCGGCGCGAAGCTCTGCGCCCGAGGAGCCTTTGGGCGCCGCTGCGGAATGCTCTAACTCTCTGAAGAATATGTAAGATTTGTTTTCGTTGAGATAGCTCTGCGGGAGAGGCTGCGCCCTGAGCCAGGCGACCATGCCTTCGAGGTGGGCATCGTCGCGGGCAAGATGGCCGCGCTCGACGAGAAGTTTCGAAATCGACGTATAGGGATGGCCGTTCTTGCCGTCGAAGGTCAGCCGCACCGCCGTGCCGTCCTCCAGCTCCACGCGGCCGGAGCCTTGGACGTGCATGACGAACGCTTCCACTGGGTCCGCAAGGTAAAGTATCTCCAGACCCCGGCCGGCGAGGGCACCCGCCTCGATTTCGCCGCGGGTTGCGTAAGGCACAAATCCGCCCGCAGTGGCGCGCGCCGCGGTCAAGCCCTGGCCGGTCAAGCGATGCCCCTGCGGCAACGGGCTAAGATCGTCCGGCCGGCGGTAAACCGGCACCGTGTAGGCGGCAGACCGCGCCCGCGCGCCTTTCAGAACCGGCTCGAAATAGGAGGTCAACAGCCCAGGGCCGGCAGCCACGCGAAAGGGGGCGAAATTCTCTTCGAAAAAAGCGCGCGCCTTTTGCCGGTCCCGCAGCAAGGCCTGAGCGCCGTCTGCGTCTGGGATGAGCTGCCCGGTAAGGCCGGCCGACCTCAAATAGCAGTCGAAGGCGGCGCACTGATCGTCCGCGGTCCAGCCGGATATCGCGCGAAACTCGGCAGGCTCCAGCTCAACTGGAGGTGCCTCGGCCCTGGAATGCTGCCAGCGCCATAGCTCGCCTCGCCTATCGCCGGCCACCGAATCTCAGCTCTCGACGGAGTCGGTCGCCACGAGCTGCCAATTGGGATTTGGCGAGCGCAGATCGCGTGCGAACGTCCAGACGTCGGTGACGCGCCGGACGGCCTTGAGGTCGCCCTCGATCACGTTGCCCATACGGTCGCGCACGGCTGTGACGAGCTCGCTCACGAAACGGATGGTCACATGGGCCGTTTGCCCAGCTAGATTGGCCTCCGTCACATCTGCCGACGAGATGCCGACGAAACTGAACTCGGTTGTTTCATCCCGCGATTCGCGCTCGGCGATTACGGCATTGAAGCTATCGTAAACCTCCGGGGACAGAAGATTGCGCAGCGTTCCGCGGTCGCCATGCGCGTAAGCGGTGACGACGGTTTCATAGGCGATTTTCGCTCCTTTGAGGAACGAGCCGAGCTCGAACGATGGATCGGCAGCTGCGATCTCGCGCAGCGGTGCAAGAGCGTCGCTGTCCTGGGGAAGGCTGCCTAAACGTTCCTCGATGCTGGGTCCGGCTGCTTGAGGCGCAGGCGGGCGTGCACCGGCTCTTGGCAGGGTGATGACGTTGCTCTCGCGCTCGCGGGGCGCGGCAGTGTCGCGCGCAGCATATGGATCGAGCCGCGGCCGCTCGTTTCCGGTCCGCCGTCCGAGCACGCTCCTAAGCCGGAAGAAAATTATGACGGCAACCGCCAAAAGTAAAATATTGGTAAGGTCGAAGATGTCGCTCGTCTGCAAAGCTGCCCCTTCGGGCCTGAGGCCCCTGTGTTGTGTGACCGAGTTTTGAAGATATAAGCCGTTTGAGCTAAGCTGGCTATAGCTGGGAGCCCTTTGCCTTAGATACGCCTGAATTCACCGCGGCTTTTGCCGGAATCTGGCTTTCCACCATATTAGGAGAGACGGAGCTCAATTCCAAACCAGGCGAGGACGGCTCATGCCCTTCTTAGTATTCTTTTTTATAATCTCGCTACCCGTGCTTGAGGTCGCCTCGATCGTTTGGGTGAGCCGGTGGGTTGGCCCCACCGCCACGTTCCTGCTTCTGGCCGCATCCATCGCCTTCGGCGCGTTCCTGATCCGCACCCAGAGCCTCAGGGTTGGGCAGCGTGCGATGGACGCCATGCGCGCAGGCACGCCACCGGAGCAGACGCTGCTCGACAGTGGCGCTATCATGCTTGCGGGCGTGCTTTTTATGATTCCCGGCTTCTTCTCGGACATTCTCGCGCTGTTCCTGCTGCTTCCAGCGGCACGGCGGCTGATGTGGCGCGGCGCGTCGTTAGGACTGCGGAGGCGGACAATGCGCCCCGAGGCGCGGCCCGAGGCGCAGAAGCCGTATCGTGCCGAGGATGTGATCGACGTGGAGTTTACCGAAGTGCCACGCGACCGGATAAGCCCTGGCGGAAACGGCGCGCATCAGGATTCGCCATGGAGCAAACCTTGAATTCGAGAGTAGCGCAGCTCGCACTTCCTCTACACAGGAATGCAGATGGAGGGAAGCGGCGTTTCGTCTCCCTATGCGGGTGAGATTTTCATTGTATCCTCTATTGTGCCAGCGAACGTGGAGGGGATCCAATGCACGCGTCGAAGCCGCCGCTGTCCAGCGCAATGATATTTACTAAGGTTCTCGCTATCGTCCTCTGCGCCGCCGCGTTCGCCGCCGCGAAAGCTAACGCCGAGCCTGCTCCGCAAGCGAAAACCGAGTCTGCCGATCTATCCGGCTTCTGGAGCGGCGGCGGCATGGTGATTTATTCAGGCGGTAGCCGTGAACCGGCAAGATGCCGCGCCCTGTTCTCTCAGTCCGGGCCGGACGTGGCCGTTCAGGCCCAATGCGCAACCCCCTCGGGAAGCCTCGAGCAAGGGGCGCGTCTCCGCCAGGTCGGGCCGGAAGACTACGTTGGAACCTTCTACAACCCGCAATACAACGTAGCGGGCGGCATTCAGATCGCCGTCCGCGATAAAATCCAGTACGTGACGCTCTGGAGCGAAGCTGCGGCCGCGACGCTAACGCTCGGGCGTCTTCCTCGCTGAGCGCGCCGGCGCTCATCCCTCGATCTTGGAGAAATCCGCGATCTCGAACGTCAGCGTGCGGATTTGCGCGAGTAGCGTCAGCCGGTTCTCGCGGATGTCCGCCTTGTCCGCATTCACCGTGACCTTGTCGAAAAAGGCGTCGACCGGCGCCCGAAGCTTGGCGAGCGCCGCCATGGCCGCCTCGAAATCTTCCGAGGCGAGCGCGGCTTGCACCTCTTTGCCGACAGCCTTGACCGCGGTGCTGAGCGCCTTCTCTTCTTTTTCCTTGAGAAGCTTGGCGGCGGGTATGCCATCGAAGCTACGCGAGTCTTTTTTCTCCTCGATCTTGAGGATGTTGAGCGCGCGCCGCACGAGAGCGAGCAGGCTTGCACCGTCCCCGGTTTCAAGGAAGCGGCCCAGCGCTTCGACCCGGCGCACGATCATCAAGAGATCGTCTTGCCCCGGTAGCGCGAAGACCGCATCGATCAGATCGTGCCGCGCGCCTTGATCGCGCAGATACACCTTCAGACGGTCGCCGAGAAACTCTAGCAGCTCATGTGCCTTTTGCGGGGCGGCCATCGGCGCCACCGAGTATTTGGCGGAAATCGCCTTCGAAATTTCGGTGTGATGCTCCCGGCTCAGATCCAAGCCAAGCTCTGCCCAGGCAATGTCGCGAGCCCTGTGCAGCGCTTCATCGGCGGCCAGTTCCAGCTCACGCTCTAGCGAGAGCCGGACGAGGATCGCGCGCAGGCGCAAGCGCAACTGCCGCTCCAAGATGATGCGGATGACGCCGAGCGCGGCGCGACGCAGCGCGAACGGGTCCTTTGAACCCGTCGGCTTCTCGTCGATGGCCCAGAAGCCCACCAGCATGTCTAGCTTGTCGGCAAGGGCCACCGCGATGGAGACGGGGTTCGCAGGCACCGCATCGGACGGCCCTTGCGGCTTGTAGTGCTCCGCGATGGCATCCGCGACGGCAGGCGTCTCGCCTTGCGCGAGCGCGATATAGCGGCCGATAATGCCTTGCAGCTCCGGGAATTCGCCCACCGTTTCTGACATGAGGTCCGCCTTGGCGAGATAGGCCGCGCGCGCCGCTTCGTCCGGATCCGCATCCACAAGCGGCGCGAGCTCGCGCGCCAGCCGTTCTATTCGCACCACGCGCTCAAGCTGTGTGCCGAGCTTCTCGTGGAACGTCACTTGGCCAAGCGCCGCCGTCAATCCTTGCAGCGGGCGCTTCCGGTCGTTCTCCCAAAAGAACTTCGCATCCGACAGCCGGGCGCGGATCACGCGCTCATTGCCTGCGACGATTGCCTTTCCGCCGTCGTCCGCTTCCAAATTGGATACGAGGATGAAGCGGTTGGCCAATTTGCCCGATTTCTTATGGCGCACGGAAAAGCATTTCTGATGCGCCTTCATAGCGGTCATCAGGATCTCTTCGGGAACATCGAGAAAGCTCTCGTCGAACTTGCCGGAAAGGACCACAGGCCACTCGACGAGCCCCGCATTCTCGGCTAGCAGCCCGTGGTCTTCAACAAGAGCGAGCCCGGCCTCAGCGGCGGCTTTGTGCGCGCCATCGAGGATCGCCTTCGCCCGTTTTTCTCCTGTACTCACAACCTTAGCGTGCAGAAGTGCTTCTGAATAGCCGGAGTTTTTGGAAATTTTAACTGTTTTGGGCTGCGTGACTTTTTCGCCACTTAAGAACCGGTGCCCATAAGTGAAGTCTCCGCTTTTGATGCCATCTATCTCGAATTCGACCGGCTTATCGTCGAACAGGCAAAGAATGGAATGAAGCGGCCTGACCCAGCGGAGGCGGCCCGCACCCCAGCGCATGGATTTCGGCCAGGGGAATTTGCGCACAATGCCGGGCACGGCTTCGGCGACGATAGTTGCCGCGGGCCGCCCCGGCTTTTCCGTCCGCGCGATATAGTAGCCGCCCTTGGGATCGCCGGCGATTTGGCATTGCTCAAGGCTTGTGAGCCCGGCTGCACGCAAGAACCCCTCGACCGCCTTTTCCGGCGCGCCCACGCGCGGGCCTTTGCGCTCCTCAACGGTGGATGCCGACTCTGCTGGCAGGCCCTCGGCGATGAAGGCGATGCGCCTCGGCCCGGAGCAGGAACGGGCCGCACCGATCGGCAGTCCCGCTTGGCTCAAGGCCTCGGTCATCATGCGTGCGAGGTCTTCGCCTGCGCGCGCTTGCATCCTCGCTGGGATTTCTTCGGAGAAAAGTTCGAGAAGGAGGTCTGGCATGGTGCTCTAGCCCGGATCGGAATCGATGCCGCAGCTTCCGCAATTTGCCGCCGGACACAAGCAAATTTATCGCCTCGCAAGGAAAGCATGAAGGCGGGCCACGTCCTGTAAGGCGGCCGGCGTCCAATCAATTGCGCCACGGTTTACTCGTCCGGCACAGGCGGCTGCGCGTCCTCGCCGGCCTCAAGACGCTGGAGCCACGCATCAGCCTCGCCAACGCGCGCCGCCGGTTCGCGCATTGGCGTGGCGATGAAGCCTCTCCTTGAGCCCGGTCTCAAGTTTCAGACTGGTCGTAGGCGATGACGCCATGCGGTGCTCCTTGGTGTCACCTTCTCGCACCCATGAAATATGCGCAGCGGCTTTCACAAGATTACGGCAAGCGCCACGGTCAAACCAGCAGCGATGACCCCTCGCGCCCCGCCAGCACCGCGTCGATGTTGTCCAGCGCGGCAAAGCCCATCTCGTCGCGCGCCTCGATCGCCGAGGTGCCCATATGCGGCAGGAGGAACGCATTTTCGAGCTCGTAATAGCCGGGGTGGATATCCGGTTCGCCTTTGAACACATCGAGCCCCGCATAGGCCACCTGGCCGGATTTCAGCGCTGCTATCAGATCGCCGTCGTTTATAAGGTCGCCACGGGCGGTGTTCACTACAATCGCGCCGCGCGGCAGCTTGCCAAACACGTCCGCATTGATGGCGCCGCGCGTCTCCGGCGTCGAAGGCGCGTTGATGGAGAAAAACTCAGCAACGCCGAGCAGGCTATCTAGCGTGCCGTGGTAGATCGCGCCCTGCTCCTCAGCCGGACTGACCCGCCGCCGGTTGTAGTAATGAATCTCCATGTCGAAGGCGCGGGCGCGCTTGGCGAGCGCCTGGCCGATCTTGCCCATGCCGTAGATGCCAAGCCTTTTGCCGTCGAGCCGCCGCCCGATAAGCTGCATGGGCTGCCAGCCGCCCCATTTTTTCTCTCTGAGCAGGCGCTCGCCCTCGGGCGCGCGCCGGGCAGCGCCGAGGATTAAGAGCATCGCGATTTCCGCTGTCGCGACGGTGACCGCATCCGGGGTGTTGGAAACGCGGATGCCGCGCGCTTTGGCCGCCGCAAGATCGATGTGGTCGTAGCCGACGGAATAGGTAGCTACGATGCGAACGCTGGGCGGAAGCTTGGCGATGACCCCGGCTGTAAATTTCTCCGTGAGCGTGACGAGGAGCGCGTCCTTATCTTGGGCACGGGCCAAAAGGACGTCTGCGCTCATAACGCTATCGGTTTCGTTCAAATCGAGATCGTAATCGCGCGCCGCGCGCTCGATAACGGCTGGGCTTAGCCGCCGTGTCATCAAAAGTTTCGGCTTCGACACCGTTCTCCACTCCCTCGTCGCTCTCCGGCCAGCAAGCCAGTCCAGCCTACGAGCATACCTCCCGCGGCGGCAATAGCCAGAGGCGGGTGCATTTGGCTACCGGCGGCATTCAAAGAGTCCGGCTAGCAGCGGCTTCAATGGACGGCATGGCGCTATTTTCCGCCCTGCAGACAACACCTGGTTTCGTTTTGCGTCGCTCCGGGATATTCGAGTTCGGCGGGGTTCGGCTGCGAGCCCGTGACACTTGCGAGCCACGCCTGCGGCTGCCCCACATGTGGCGGCGCTTCCCTGTTCCACCAGCCTCCGCCCAAGGCCTGAAACAGCCCGGCGGTGTCGGCATAGCGGTTCGCCTGCGCCTGGATGACGACGAGCGAGGCCTGCAAATAGATGGTCTGCGCCGCCA
>JBKQQS010000026.1:0-18039 GCA_052144215.1 Rhodomicrobium sp. | reverse complement strand
AAAAAGGCTGGAAAGCCTCACGCCTTTCCTTCACCATTACAACTACCACCGGCCGCACTTCGGCATCAAAGGAAACACTCCTGTGTCCCGGTTGCCGCAGAATAACCTGTTGAGACACGACACCTAGAGCGCGCCTTTGATTCCATCGAAGGCGCGCTCTAGCCAAGCCGCGCGCGCCGGGGCGCCGGGGCCAGTTCGACAATGCGATGCACCCGGCAGCAAACCCCGATGATGTGCCCAGGACTTGCATTGGAGATGCGGATGATCCGGAAATTTGGATTGAGCGGCACAAGATCGGCGATCATCGAGCCGTCGGTCGCACGGCCCACCTCGCGATAAAGCCGGAACATCGCCATACGCTCCTCGGGCACGAGCGCCAGCACGAAATCGGCGGGCGCAGGCGATGCCTCCAAGTCGATCATGGCCTTGTCGCCCGGCTCGAAGGATACGGGCTCGTTTGGATTGGACATCGATTTATCTTGAATTTCGATAAAAATCGCGCGCTCGGGGAGCGTGTCTTCGCCGGAGACTGGGATCGTGACAGCCAGCATGGGCTCAAATCCGGAAGCGATGCGTTGAAGTTCCGCAGTATTCTCAAGGCCCACGAGTGGGATACGCCGCACGATTTTCGAGGCTATCGCGGATTTTCTTTCAATTTGATTTAAGATATCACCTTTTCCAAAATAAATATAATCCACCGTGACGCCAAAAGCGGAGGCGAAGAGAATCGCCTGCTTTGGCGGAATGGCGCGCTCGCCGTTCTCGTAATTCATGTAGCGGCTATAATTCCACCCGAACTTCCGCACGGCCTCGGTCGCGCGCTCGAAGCCGGCGTGTATCCGGGCGCTGCGCAGCCGTTCCGCAATGGCTCTAATTTCGTCCGCCGTCCAATCCCGCATCGAGAATATCCGCCTTCTACACGTGCTGTGTAACACATTTCCACCGAGAGAAAATCGCTCATGACGAGCGCCCCAATCTTTTCTGGGGAAAAACAATCGGTTCGCCCCGATTCGCTTTATTTTATCAGCGGCATCCTGCCGGGCCGTTTTCGCCGCGATGACAATGCCTTAATCCGCAAACCGGACGAAATTCATAGCCGCTTCATAAGCTTTCCAGCACGAAGGCGAGCTTACTCCGATAACGGACGGACAAGCGCAAAATTCCACGATTTTTGGTAAATTTGTCGGTTTATTTACACGTCTTGTGTAGTTTTTGCTTCAAACCGTGAAAGATGCGCTGAGTTTTGTGTTTTTTCGCGGCCAGTTTGTCAGTACCGAAGCCAAAACGAGGCGCCCGTGTTGCACTTTGTACCCTTGCCGCAATCCCAAAGCCCGCTAACCAGCACCTCCACGCCGGGCGTTCCGGCCGCCAGTAAAGAGCGGCGGCGATGGACAACAGGCGAACTCACCGAAATCGTCGCGGCTTTGGCGACGCTTCGCACGAGCGATATCGCCCGGACGATTGGCGTAAATCCCAAAGCGCTGCGCTCGGTTTTACGGCGAAATGGCATCAGCGTCCGCGCGCTCCGGCAGCAAGCGAAAAAAAGCGAGCGCCCCGAAGGCGCCGGCCTCGTCGTCCGCCGGTCCAACGTTGGCCCCTCCGCGATCTATGGGGCGGCTGCCCTCATGTCCTTGCCCGACGAAGCCTGCCGCTGGCCGCTCGGCGACCCGGCAGAGCCCGGTTTTGCCTTTTGTGGCGCGCCAAAATCGGGGCGTGTGTCCTATTGCCATCATCACCTCCGCCAAGCCTTCGAGCATGGATGCGATAGCCATGGCCGCTAAAGCGAGGCTTGCGAAAAAAAGGCCGAGGCTCGAGCTTTCGGAAGGTCCGACCGATGAGCGGCGCCAGCATACGCAGTTTACGCGCGAAGTCTTGACGCCGCCAGGTGCTCCTATAGTGGCAAGGCATCGCACGCGCACGATTCTGACGCCGCTTGGCGTTCGGCGCGCGATCATCGAGGAAGCGGCCGCAAAGCCGGAAGCTGTTCGCGTGCGCTCGCTGCGCCGGCGTTTGACTGTGCTAGACCGCACGCTTTCCGACCGCGAAGCCGAGGCGATCGAAAGGCTCACATCCTGCATTAACAGCCTGTCGAATGTGGGCTGCCTCAACTATTTAAAGTCGCAGGTGCGCTCGAGTCCGGTCGGGCGCTTGCCCTTCGGCGAGCGCAAGCGGCGCGAAATTTCGGCGATGACTTACGTGCTGCGGCGTTTGAGCTCCGCGGACAGATCGGCAGTCTTGGAGCTCTCCGTGCTCGTCGATCCAAGCTACAGCGGAGCGTTCAAGCCGGCCGAAGCGTTCGTTGCATCCGTCCGTGTGGCCGCCGCGGCGGTGGTGGCACTCTATGACGAGTGGCCGGGGCAAGAAAAGGCTCAATCAGCGTAACGCGCTCCGTAGTTGCTGGCTTAAGTGTCCATCTCCGTGGCTGCAACGCGCACGGCGTCGAATCGCTCCTAAAACGGCGGGAACCGGTGATTTTGAAGGAGGCGCCAGCCCGGCGCCTCCCATTCAAGAAACGCCATGGCTCGCATTATCCGGCGATCTTCGGAATCCCCCTTCAAACCGGCCCGGAAGCTCAGAAAAACGCTGAATCGGCTTGACCTTAGTCAATTGGAATTAATGCTATCCGTGGCAAATGTTCACCCTGTGGCACTTTGTAATGGATCTAGGCTCTGGACTTCCTGAATTCTTCACGCCATGATCGCTGAAAGGCGGAAGCTTCGGTGTGTCTCCGCACGCTGGTTTCCCGCCCGGTGCTTGGGGCCGCGCCGTCCTGCTAAAGAGGATAAGGAATGGACTATCAGGGAAGGTTTGGGGAAGCGCTCGAAGCTTTAACGGTTGAAGGGCGGTACCGCGTATTTGCCGATATTCTCAGGAGGCAGGGAGAGTTCCCGCGGGCGATCCATCATACGCCTGAGGGAACGCGTCCGATCACTGTCTGGTGCTCGAACGATTATCTCGGCATGGGCCAGCATCCGGCGGTGCTCAGCGCCATGCACGAAGCGATCGACCGGACCGGCGCCGGCTCGGGCGGAACGCGCAACATTTCCGGAACGACCCATTATCATGTCGAGCTTGAGAAAGAACTCGCGGATTTGCATGGCAAAGAAGCCGCGCTTCTGTTCACGTCGGGCTATGTCTCGAACGAAGCTACGATTTCGACACTGGTAAAAATCCTGAAGGGCGCGATCATCTTTTCGGATGAGAAGAACCACGCCTCCATGATCGAGGGTGTGCGTCAAGGCGGCGGTCCTAAGCGAATCTGGCGCCATAACGATCTCGAGCATCTGGAAAGCCTTCTTCAAGAGTATAGCTCGGATACCCCGAAAATCGTCCTGTTCGAGTCCGTCTATTCCATGGACGGCGATATTGCACCCATTAGCGATATCTGCGATCTCGCCAAGAAATACAACGCGCTGACCTATATCGACGAGGTCCATGCTGTCGGTATGTACGGCCCGCGCGGCGCAGGCGTAGCCGAACGCGACGGCGCGATGCATAAGGTCGATATCATCGAGGCGACCCTTGCCAAAGGCTTCGGCTTGATGGGCGGTTATATCGCCTCAACCGCAGCCTGCATCGATGCGATCCGCTCTTACGCTCCAGGCTTCATCTTCACAACATCTCTTGCCCCGGTTATCGTTGCCGGTGCCCTTGCAAGCGTCCGCCATCTCAAGCAGAGCCAGGAGGAGCGCACCCGCCATCAGGCGCGCGCAGCCGTGCTTAAGGAGCGCCTCGCTAACCAGGATCTGCCTGTGATGCACACGCCGAGCCATATTGTGCCGGTGCTTGTGGGCGATCCGGTACAGTGCAAATCGCTTACCGACTCGCTACTCGCCCGCTTCGGGATTTACGTTCAGCCGATCAATTATCCAACCGTTCCACGCGGCACCGAGCGCATCCGGCTCACGCCAGGTCCGATGCACACCGACGAGCAGATGGACCGCCTCGTTTTCGCACTCTGCACCCTCTGGAAAGAGATGGGATTGCGCACTGGCAAGGAATGGTGCAAGGAATGGCGCGGCCGTATCGCTATTGCCGGTCAATTCGATCTGAGCGTTGCGGCCGGAGGCTAGCGCAAGGGAGCGATACGCCAATCCCGATGACGGCCAGAACGGCTTCCTGCGATGACGGCGGGGAGAGTAGGTTCTGCCCGTTAAGCAGGTGCCGCTTATGCGGATCGATAATAGCCTATGCTAAGCCGGCGATTGACTCCTAAGAGGCAGGAGCGTTTTTAGACGCAGTTTTTTGTCTGGAGGCGTCCCCGTTGAAGAAACTTGCCCATAAGGTATCGGTAATCACAGGCGCGGCCCATGGACTCGGCCGCGCCATGGCAGAATTGTTCGCAAGTGAGGGGGCCTTCGTTTTCCTTGCCGACATAGATGGGGACGCGGTTGAAGCCGCCGCCATGGCCATCCGGGATGCAGGCGGGGCCGCTCAAGCAGTCACGGTGGATGTGCGCAAGGAGGACCAGGTCCAAAGCCTTGCAACAGCTGTCGCCGGGCGCGTCGATGCGCTGGACGTGCTTATTAACAATGCCGGCAATCTCGTTCGGAAGGATTTCCGCCATTTGGACGATGCCGACTGGGACTCCGTAGTCGGCACCCATCTTTGGGGAACGCTTCGCGTGACGCGCGCTCTTCTGCCACAGCTTCAGCGCGCGGGCCAATCGGAAGGCGCCGCAATCGTAAACCTCGCTTCGATCATGGCAAGCAAGCACGTCCGCCAAGTCTCAGGCTATTCGGCAGCGAAAGCGGCGATCGAAGGACTATCGAGAAGCCTCGCGGTGGAGTTTGCCCCCCACGGCATCCGCGTGAACTATATTTGCCCAGGCTTCATCGCCACAGCCATGACGCGGCAATATACCCGCCCAGGCTTCTCCGAAAGGCTGATCCGGCAAATTCCGATGCGCCGCTTCGGAACGCCCTTGGAGATCGCGAAGGCTGCTCTTTTCTTGAGCTGCGATGATTCCTCCTATATCACCGGGCAGGGGCTCACCGCAGACGGCGGCATTACGGTCAATCTCGTCTGAGCCGCACAAGCGGTTGTGATCGCTTGCGAAGGTGCAGGCCTTGCCATTTCGTTCCGGTCAAGCTAGCCCTCTGAGGGAACTAAACCTCTACCGGCTAGGGAGACTGCGAATGACACTAATCCGGCTTTTCGCGACTACTGCGCCCGCGCTTATCGCGCTGACATTAAATGCGGCAGCTGCGCCTGAAGCGTACACGTTCGACAAGAACCACACCGAAGTGCGGTTTTGCTGGAACCATCTCGGTGTCAGCCGTCAATGCGCACATTTCTTGAAGTACGATGGCGAGCTTCTTTACGACGAGGCAAACCCGGAGAACAGCACGGTCAAAGTAACGTTTGTGACCGATTCTATCGAAACTTTCATTCCGCTGTTCAACGAGCACATGAAGGCCGAGAAGCTCTTCGATGCGAAGAAATTCCCAGAAATTACCTTTAAGAGCACGAAATTCGAAAAAACCGGCGAGAAGACGGGCAAAGTGACCGGCGATCTCACGATCAAGGACGTGACGAAGCCGGTGACGCTGGATGTAACGCTTAACTTCGCTGGACCGCAACCGATGAGCAAAAAACCAACGCTCGGTATCGGCGCCGTCACCACGGTCAAGCGCACAGATTTTGGCGTGTCCCAAGCCGCTCCTTACGTGTCCGAGGATGTTTCGATCGAAATTCAAACCGAGATGACTAAGAAGAGCTAATCATTCGAAAAGCCGGGATGCTTTGAGCTGCATCCCGGCTTTTCGCGTTCCTTCCATCTTGCGGCGATGCCGATCCGGGATTTGATTACCCCGATGTTTCCGCCGCTAGGTTATGCGGTGCCCTTCGAGACGTTTTGGAGTGCCATTCCCGCATTCGAGCGTGTGCAGAAATCGCCGGACCGGCTGAAAGGCATGGAATTGCGGGCTCAGCCGTCATTCCCGCGAAAGCTGGAACCAATTTATCACGTAAAACCATAATCTTCTTAGAGGGTTCCCGCATCCGCGGGGATGACGCTACGGCGAGAACGCATCCGCCTGGCAAGGCCCGGGCGCAAACATCGGGGTAATCGAATGCCGGGGAGAGCCGGCGCCCCTTTTGGGGAAGGCCGCCGGACTTTGCAACTGCTCTCTAGCCGCGCCAACGCTTAGGCCCTTGGCTTGCTCTGGCAACGCGCGCCGCCCAAATACTGCCCCACCTCCTGCCGCTCAGCGGGGCAACCCGCCTAGTTGTTGGGCAAATTCCTGCTTTGCGAAAAGTTGCCGGACAGCGGATTTCGCCGTCCGGCCCCCAGAATGCTGGATTTGCGGCTTTTTCGGGGTGCGGCACTTACGCCTTCGGGCAACGCCGGCTTTGGCACAGCTTTTGATTATCAGGCAGCGGCGAAGCTGGAATCTCGGGATGGGCGCAGGTAGCTACCGGGTAGTTTGAAGTCAGGGCCATTAATGGAGGACTTATAATGAAAATGGTGGTGGCGATCATTAAGCCGTTCAAGCTCGAAGAGGTCCGCCAGGCCCTCGACGATGTTGGAATAGAGGGAATGACGGTCAGCGAGGTGAAGGGGTACGGCCGGCAAAAGGGGCACACCGAGATTTACCGCGGCGCGGAATACGAGGTGAACTTCGTGCCGAAGCTCAAAATCGAAGCCGTAGTTCCTTCGGAGTCGGTCCAAAAGGTCATTGAGGCAATCACCTCGGTCGCAAAGACGGGGCAAATCGGGGACGGCAAGATCTTTGTCATACCCGTCGACCAATCGGTGCGCATCCGCACCGGCGAAACAGACGCAGATGCAATTTGATCGGAAAAGGGAAAACAGAATGAGGTCCGTTTGGCGTAATTTAGCTCTTTTGGGCGCGGCGGCGCTTGCAGTTGCCGCGATCGCCGATCCAGCGCTTGCACAGGCTCCGGCGGCGGCTGCTGCGAAGGCGCCCGACTTGGTGGTGAATAAGGCCGACGACGGCTGGATGATGGTGTCGTCCTTGCTCGTCCTTATGATGACCGTTCCCGGTCTGGCGCTGTTCTATGGCGGCATGGTCCGGACGAAAAACATGCTGTCCATGCTCACGCAGGTCTTTGCGATCCAGTGCATCGTTTGTGTCTTGTGGTTCGTTTATGGCTACAGCCTCGCCTTCACCGAAGGCAGCGGGTTTACTTCGCCGTTCCTCGGCGGCTTCTCGCAGCTCTTCATGAAAGGCATCGATCCGAAATCGCCTGCCGCGACTTTCTCGGTTGGCGTTGGCCTCGATGAACTCGTTTATGTCTGCTTCCAGATGACCTTCGCGGCGATTACAACCGCGCTCGCCATCGGGGGCTTTGCCGAGCGGATGAAGTTTTCGGCAATCGTGCTCTTTGCAGTCCTGTGGTGCACGATCGTTTACATTCCGATCGCCCACTCGGTTTGGTTCAATCCTGGCCCCAACGCGCTTCAAAATGCTTTGGCGCTCGGGCAAGAAGCCTATGACAAGGTTGCGGCGACCGCGGGATACGGAAACCAGATGGGCGCGCTCGACTTCGCCGGCGGCACGGTCGTTCACATCAATGCCGGTGTTGCCGGCTTTGTAGGTGCCCTGCTGCTAGGCCGCCGTATCGGCTTCGGCAGGGAAGCCATGCCGCCCCATTCGCTCACGCTCACCATGGTCGGTGCGTCGCTTCTGTGGGTGGGCTGGTTCGGCTTCAACGCCGGTTCGAACCTCGAATCCAACGCGGGCGCCGTTCTCGCCATGGCGAACACCTTCGTCGCAACCGCTGCCGCCGGTCTGTCCTGGCTGCTCGTCGAATGGCTCTTCAAGGGCAAGCCCAGCCTTCTCGGCCTTGCCTCTGGCGTCGTCGCCGGTCTCGTCGCGGTCACACCGGCTTCGGGTTATGCCGGGCCTATGGGTGCGCTTATTCTTGGCCTCGTTGCCGGCGCGGTGTGCTTCTTCATGTGCACAGCCGTCAAGCAAGCCCTCGGCTACGACGACACCCTCGATGTGTTCGGCGTGCATGCCATCGGCGGCTTTATCGGCGCCATCGGAACCGGGATCACCGTGAATCCCAGCTTCGGCGGCACGCTGCCGTCGGACTTCAGCAAGGCCTGCGAAGTCGCTAGCGGTGTCATCACCAACAACTGCAAGACCATCGACTACGATATGTGGGCACAGGTCTGGATCCAGTTTAAGAACGCGGCGATCACCATCTGCTGGTCTGCGGTTGGCAGCCTTATCGTCTACCTCATCATTTCGGCGATCGTGGGCTTACGCGTTTCTGCGGAAGCGGAGCGCGAGGGTCTCGATATCGCCGAGCATGGAGAGCGCGCTTACAATATGTAAGTTACGGCGGTGGCACACGCGCCACCCCGAGCCTGCCCGAAGCGCCTGTTTTCTCCTCCCTGACAGCGCTTCGGCGGCAGGTTGTAAAGCCCGGGACCGCGGTCCCGGGCTTTTTTTGTAGAAACGGCGGCTTCTTGAGGCTCCAGCATAGAGAAGGCGCCTTGCCAAAGCCTTAAGCGGGGCATCGGGCGGCTGGCGCATTGATAACACAGAGGAAATTCCATTGCTGGCCAAAAGAATGCGCGATTGCTTTTGCGCATCAACGCAAGCAGAGATTGCATTTCTTGATTAACCCGCGCAAGAAATTATATTTAATGGACTTTTTGAATCGCAGATTCGCGCCCTTAACTAGCAAAATTGCGCAAATTTGCGGCGGGAATTTTAAAAATCCGGCCCCGTTTACCATTCCAAGCTTAACCATGCTGCGGGGCTACGAAAAGATCGTGGCGCGATGCTTAGCGCGGCGGCGTGATTTCGATGGTCAAGTCGTAGGAGCCTGCGCGCTTGTGGCCGCGCTGGCTAGCCACAATTCGATAAATGCCGCTCTCGAGCAATTTTCCGCGGTAAAATGGGCCGCCCGGTCCGCCATCCATCTTTCCTCCAGGAGAGATGACTCTGCCAGAAGGCTGGACGCCTTGCGCATTCGATATTCCGGCCCGCAAGCTCTGTCCCTTTCTGGCGGCAATACAATAGGCCTTTTCGGGCTCGCTGGCTGAAAGCTCTACATGGACGCGCGTCTCCGCCTGGGCATCCAGCATTATGCAGGCCTGATCCGCTTGAGCCTTGCTGCTTGCCGCCACGAGCGCCAGCGCGGCCATCAGAAAGAAGGATGGCAAATCCGGCGCTTTAGGTTGCCACGGTAGGGGATGCCGCTGCAGAGGATGCTGCCGTAGGGGCTGCCGCTGTAACCGCCGCCGGAGGCAGGATAAGTTGCGCAATAAAAGCATTGAAATCGATCTCCGGATTGGTCTGATTGCAATCGAAGCCATCACCCCCCTGACAGTCGTCGGAATATTGCCAGAGCAGTATGCTGCATGGCAGGGCGGCCGTTGGAGAAACGTCTGCATCGCTCCAATCTTGTAGGGGTTGGCAGCCATGCCCTGTCCAATGAGCGATCCAAACGCCGTGACAAGGTACGCCTTGGCTGCTCGCTGAGGCGATGGCTTGCCAGGTTGCGTCGTCCGATTGGGTGCCATAGACACAAGGGAGGAGCGTTACGGCGCCGTTCGAATAGGACTGGCTGTAAGCGCTCAAGGTTTGCGCCCAACCCGTATAATAGCTCAAGGATAGCGAAGGGGTACTCTCGACGTCGAGAAACATCAAAAACGAGCCGCCGAGCGATTTGAGATAATCCGCGCCAAAAGTCGTAATCACATCCTCGGCGTTCGCCTTGGCGTCGGCGGTCCCGTCATCGGATGTCCCTGCCACCCTTTCGGTTTGCCGGGCGATTGGCAACACGCGAATATTGTTTTCCCGCAAGAGTTGGCCTTCTTCCAGGTGCCGGTATTCTACGTCGCCGGTGGTCGAGGCGCTTGTAAAGTAGCGGCCCCAAAGGACCGGTGTTCCGCCAAGTGTTTCAGTCGCAAGAGCGACAAGAGTTTTGCCACCGATTTGACTTGAGACGAGCGCTGAACTGTCAGCACCGGCGTAACCTTTGGTCATCTATCGGCTCCAAATATAAAAACATCAGCTATAAGCAAGAGAATGCGAATAGGCAAAAGCATTCGCAGAACAACAGGATAAGTACTGGCGTTAGGCCAAACTTATACCGCGTTTTCTTATAACTTATAATCTCATAAGTTTAATTTCGTGTCAATAAGAACCGATGCGTACACGGAGCGTTTTAAATCGTTTCTGTTCCCATTTGCCTTAGGCGGCGCCAAGCCGGAACTCTAGCAAACCTTGCATGCCAAGGCCGCCAAGCGCGCTTCGAATGGCCGCTTACTGAATAGCGAAGCGCAAAGTACCGGACGGGCGATAGGACGCATGCAGATGACCCCATGCGGAACCCCAGCCGATCAGCTTAATCCACGTGTGTCTTCAATCCCACCGCAAGTCCATCAAACATTGCCCGGCACCGGGGCGTTGATCGAAGGTTTTCGTGCATTGCGAGCCATACGCCGAGCTTAAACTCGAAAGCTCCCGGCAGTACCCGCTCAAGATCGGGGTCACGCCTGGCAAGCGCCACCTGGCAGATGCCAATTCCAAACCCTGCGCGAATTGCCATGAGCTGCGCAATGTCGCTATCGGCCCTGAAGGCGAAGCGAACCTTTTCAATCCCCCGCACGCGCTGGCGCATACTGCGGATCTCAGCCGTTTCCCGATCAAAGCCGATCAAACTGTGGTGCTCAAGGCTCTCGAAAGTACGCGGTCTTCCTATGCGATCAAGATAGCGCCGGTGGGCGTGCAGACCAAGCGTGACAGTGCCGATGCGCTTGATCACCAACGCCTCGTGCGCTGGCTCAACCATGCGGACGGCAATATCGGCATCCCGCCGCAGCAAATTGTCTACGCTGTTGGACAGCACGAGTTCAATCTCAAGCTCAGGATGGTGTTCACGCAGTGCCGTTAGAATGGGTGGAAGTACTTCGGCGCCGACGATCTCGCTCGCAGTGACACGAACCGTTCCTTTGACGGCTTTACCCTGGCCCGACGCAACGCGCATCATGGCTGCGGTGGTCGCCCCCACAGCCTCAGCATAGGGTTTCAGCTCCAGTGCGCCTTCCGTGGGGCTAAGCCCTTGTCTCGAGCGGACAAACAGCTCGAAGCCAACGCATTTCTCCAACGCCTCGATATGCCGCGCAATCGTCGGCTGCGTCAGGCCAAGCGTCCGCGCGGCGGCCGACAGGGATCCTTCTTGCAGAACAGCGAAGAAGCTACGGTAAAGGTTCCAGTCGGGTTCACGGCCGTTCATCCAATCCCGTATATCATTCCCACGGATTTTGCCAATTTCGTTTATCACGCAAAACCCGCATCTATTCGTCATTCGATCTCGCTATGGAGGTAGGCATGACGGTTAATCAGACAGCCCTCGTTCTCGGCGCGACGGGCGGCATTGGCGGCGAGGTTGCTAGGCTCCTCTTCGCACGCGGGTGGAAGGTACGCGCCCTGCATCGCAATCCCGGCAATCTCGGGGCTTCGCACAGGGCGTCAGGGCTTACCTGGCACAAAGGCGATGCCATGTCGCCGGCTGATGTTGCTGCGGCTGCCTCTGGCGTATCCGTCATTGTCCACGCCGTGAACCCCCCTGGCTATCGAAATTGGGGCAAGCTCGTGCTGCCGATGCTGGCCAACACAATTGGGGCCGCTCGATCCCATAGGGCAAGTATCCTGCTGCCGGGTACCGTCTACAATTTCGGGCCGGACGCGCTGCCAAACCTGCACGAAGGCTCGCCGCAGAATCCCGTCACCACCAAGGGCCGTATTCGCGCCGAAATGGAGAGGCGCCTGAATGCGGCTGCATTAGCGGGGACGCAAGTTTTGATTGTCCGTGCTGGAGATTTCTTTGGGCCGAACGCCGCCAACAACTGGTTCTCACAAGCTCTCGTGAAACCTGGAAAACCCGTTTCAACAATAACCTATCCGGGCATGCGAGGCGCCGGTCATCAATGGGCATATTTGCCCGATGTAGCGGAGACGATGGTGCGCCTTCTGGAAAAGATGGACGATCTGGACTCTTTCGCAGTCTTCCACATGGTGGGCCATTGGGATGCGGACGGCACCGAAATGATCGGCGCGATCCGCCGGAGCGCAGGCAATCCTAGGATCAAAGTCCACCCATTGCCTTGGCGGCTAATGCGGCTGCTGTCGCCGCTCGTACCAATGTTCCGGGAGTTGACGGAAATGCGCTATCTTTGGACGACGCCAGTGCGAATGGAGAATGCACATTTGAGGGCCGTCCTCGGCGCGGAACCGCACACGCCACTGGATGAGGCTGTTCACAATACGTTGGCCGGGCTCGGCTGCCTCGGTTAGCATAAATGACCGTTCATGGCCCACTCCTCCAATTTGCGGCCCTTGCAGCATTTGACCGCAGCCGGCATACGAAAGCGGGCGTGGCGGTCCAACGCAAGATGCGCTTCTTCCCCATTCGCGCCGAACCGGAACCGCAGCAAACCTTGCCCACCAAGGCCGCCCGCCGCGCAGCTCAGCCGCGCGATTCAGCCTTGATCGCGGGTCACGCATTGGCGGGACGGCGCAAACCCGCTAAGGTTCGCCCAACCGAACCAACGCACGTGGACGACCTTGGCTGACAATCTCCTTTCTTCGATTCACTCGCCTTTCGAGCGGCTGCGCGCTCTTTTGGCCAACGAGACGCCGGGCGCGCCCGCGATCGACATGACCATCGGCGAGCCCCGGCACGGTTTTCCGGCCTTCGCCGCCGACGCCGTCGCCAAGCATTGGGCCCTCTTCGGCAAATATCCCCCGATTGGCGGCATTCCGGAGCTGAGGGGCGCCATCGCGGCATGGCTCGAACGCCGTTACCGGCTGCCACCGGGATGTGTGGACGCGGACCGGCACATTCTTCCGCTTTGCGGAACGCGGGAGGGGCTCGTCTCGGCGCTGGCCATCGCAATCGCGCGCAAGGGCGCGAGCTGCCCGGCGGTGCTGATGCCAAATCCATTCTATCAAGCCTATTACGCGGCCGCGCTCACATCGCGCATCGAACCCGTCTTCTTGGCCGCGGGCGCCGGCACAGGATTTCTCCCCGGCCTCGACGCGCTCGAGCCCGCTCTTCTCGATCGCACCGCAGCCATCTATCTGGCCTCGCCCGCAAATCCCCAAGGCGTCGTCGCATCCGAGGCCTATTTCGAGCAGCTTATTGCGCTCGCCCACCGCCACGGCTTCTATGTTTTTTCGGACGAATGCTATTCCGAGATCTATCCTGAGGCGCCTCCGCCCGGCATTCTTCAAGTTGCGGCGCGTCTGGGCGGCTTCGATCGCGTTCTCGCGTTCAATTCGCTCTCGAAGCGGTCCAACGCGCCGGGCCTTAGGTCGGGCTTCATCGCGGGCGATGCCGCCTTCCTTAAGGACTATCTGAAATACCGCAATGTGGCATCGCCTCAGGTGCCGCTGCCCGTTCAATATGCCTCAGCGGCGCTTTGGGGGGACGAGGCTCATGTGGAGCAAAGCCGTGCGCTCTATCGCGAGAAATTCGAGGCGGCATCGGAAAAGCTCGGCACAATGCCGGGATATTATCGGCCTGCGGGAGGCTTTTTTCTTTGGCTCGATCTCTCGAAACTGGGTGGAGGTGTAGAAGCCGCGGTAACGATTTGGAAAGGATGCGGTGTCAAAATTCTGCCTGGGGCCTATTTGGCTCAACCGGACGCCCGGCGGACCAATCCGGCAGAGGACTATGCCCGGCTCGCGCTCGTGGACCCGCTCGATGTGACCCGGAAAGCGTTGGATCGCCTTCAGTCGTACTTGCTATGACGGGGGGCGCAGGTGTGGAGTTGCGTGTGTAAATGCAGACGAGGCAGAAACGCTTTTTGCCGAAGGCGCTGGCGGTTGAATTGCGGCGCTTGCCGTGGCGCCTTCTAGGGTTATCGCTATTTGCGTTAGCGGCGGCCTGCTGGCTGGCTCTGTTAAGCTGGTCCTTCGTAGACCCTGGCCCGAATTACGCAACGGTCTCCGAGCCGCATAATTGGCTCGGCTACCGCGGTGCAAGCTTCGCCGATACCGTGATGGAAGGCTTCGGGCTTGCCTCGCCTTTGCTGGTGCTGCCGCTCGCTGCGCTCGGGATTCAAATTGCCACGGGCTATACTCCGCAGCAGCCTAAGCTGAGGTTCCTCTATTGGGCAGGTGCGCTGCTCACCGCTCCGGCCTTCTTTGCATCGCTGCAGGCGCCGCCGCGCTGGCTTCCCGGCACGGGGCTTGGCGGTATTTCCGGCGACATTGCCGCTGCGCGGATCGCAAAGCTGTCGTCGCTTGTTCCGCCGCTCATGCTCTGGCCCATCTCGGCAGTGCTGCTCTTTTTCGTTGCGTCATGGTGTGTGTGGCGCGCCTGCGGCCTCGGCGCGCGGGATTTGGCGCTTGCGTTTCAAGGCCCGGCGCCGGGGAGAAGAAACCATGCGCCAGCCCGCGAGGAGTTTGTGGAACCTGTCCCTCGCGAGCGCCTGGCCAATAGAGTGACGAGTTGGACGAAGTTTTTCTCGCCCCGCAACAAGGCGCTCGTCCCGGCAAGTCCGCGTGAGTTCTGGATGACGCAGCCGCGGCCCGATCCCTCGCTTCCAGGCGCTGCGGCGGCAAGGCAGCGTGAAATGGGCGCTTCGGCTCAAGAGAGTCCGCCGGCCGCTGCGTCCTCACCTTTCACGAAGTGGGGGGGCCGGTCTGCCTCAACGGAGACGGCGGAAGGAACTGGCGTGTCCGCAGTGACGGCTGCCGAAGACTTAGCGGGGTTTCAGTCCTCGCAACATCGCGAGCACGAGTCCGCAGACCGCAGGGCCGAACCCGGCTCAAGCGGGAACCCCGGCAGCGGCATTCGCATCGAGCCCTTCTTCGGGCCACGGCCCAGCCCGGCGCCCGGCGGCGGCACCGGGGGCGATACGGCCTCCAATGGGCAAACGCCGGTTTCGCCCTTCCTGCGCTTGACGGGTAAAGCGGCGAAAGCTGCCAACGCAAGCGCTCAGCGCATCTTCGAGAGCATCGGCAATGGCGTCAAAGTCCGCAAGACCGTTATCTATGTGAATGAAGAGCAGTCCGCCTCCGCAGACCGCTCCGGGGAACGCCAGGAAATTGATGACTTTAGTGCTGCCCTGCCGCCGCTCTCGCTGCTCTCGCCCATAGAGGCCGCACCGCATGCCCGCGATGGTGCGGACCCTGCTCACATGCAGCGTGCAGCAGCTCTGACGAGCGTACTTGAAGATTTCGGCATCAAGGGGCGGATATCGGGGATTTTCCCCGGCCCGGTTATCACACTTTTTGAGCTGGAGCCCGCGCGCGGAACCAAATCCTCGCGCGTTGTAGGCCTTGCCGACGATATCGCCCGCTCGATGAGCGCGGTCTCCGCGCGTATCGCGGTGGTTCCCGGCCGCGACGCTATCGGCATCGAGCTTCCGAACCCGAAGCGCGAGTTCGTTTCTTTGAGGGCAATTCTGGAGTCCCCCGCCTTTCAGAATTCTCAAGCCGCGCTGCCGCTCGCGCTCGGCAAATCCATCGGCGGCGAACCGATCGCTGTCGATCTCGCACGCATGCCGCACCTTCTGATTGCGGGAACGACCGGCTCCGGCAAGTCTGTCGGGATCAACGCCATGATCCTCTCGCTCCTCTTCAGGCTGCCTGCCAGCCAATGCAATTTCATCATGATCGACCCGAAGATGCTGGAGCTCTCAGCCTACGATGGCATACCGCATCTGCTCGCGCCGGTTGTGACGGACCCGAAGAAGGCTGTCGCCGCGCTGAAGTGGGCGGTGAAGGAGATGAATTCCCGCTACGAGCGCATGAGCAAGCTCGGAGTGCGCAATGTGACGAGCTACAATGCGAGAGTGGCCGCGGCGCAGCTGAGAGGCCAGCCGCTGCGGCGGACGGTCCAGACAGGCTTTCATCCCATAAGCGGAGCGCCCATAGAGGAGGAGGAGATTATCGAACCCGTCTCCATGCCCTATCTCGTCATCGTGATCGACGAGATGGCCGACCTCATGATGTGTGCGGGCAAGGATGTAGAGTTCGCGGTGCAGCGGCTGTCGCAGATGGCGCGCGCAGCGGGCATCCACCTGATCATGGCAACACAGCGTCCGAGTGTCGACGTCGTAACCGGCACGATCAAGGCGAACTTCCCAAGCCGCATCAGCTTTCAGGTGACCTCGAAAATAGACAGCCGCACCATCATTGGGGAGCAAGGCGCCGAGCAGCTCCTTGGCTCGGGCGACATGCTTTACATGGCTGCGGGCGGGCGCATCATCCGCGCTCACGGGCCTTTCGTTTCGGATGGCGAGGTCGAGGCCGTTGCGCGGCACTTGAAAGCGCAAGGCATGCCCTTCTATCGCGAGGACATTCTGGAGGACAGCGGCGGCTTCGAGGAAGACGTTCCTGCCAGGGCAAATGACGCCGGCAGCCGCGACCTTTACGACCAAGCGGTGGAGATCGTCTTGAAGGACAGGAAGCCAACGACGAGCTATCTCCAGCGGCGCCTCAACATAGGCTATAACCGCGCGGCGTCGCTGATCGAGCGCATGGAGCAGGAGGGAATAGTCGGCGCGCCGGGAAGGACCGGGCGGCGCGAAATCCTCGCCGATGCGGCGCAATAGCAATGCATTCGCGCAAACGGCAGCTTGGCTTTCCGGCAGAAAATTCTCATGCAAGGAAGCGAGTTTGAGGCAGATTCGCCACTGTCAAGCGCATAATCACACATTTTTGCTTTGCATACAGCTTCACACATGCTATCTTTGGAACATTGAGAGGCTGGTGCCAGTCACCATCGGTAGTGCCCCCCCGTCTAGCCGAAGGCCCAGTCTCTCAGCGCCGGCTTCCCTCCCGGCGCAGCGTGAAAACGCAAAGCGCCCAACCTTCGCCGGAGTTGGGCGCTTTTTTCATGCCCATGCTACGAATCGCCACATGGAACATAAATAGCGTCCGCCTTCGGCAGGGCCTGGTCTCGCGTTTGCTGACGCAGACTGAGCCCGACGTTCTTTGCCTGCAAGAAATCAAATGCAGAGAAGAGGTCTTTCCGCTCGAGGCCTTCCACGAGCTCGGATACCGCCACATCGCGATCAGCGGACAGGCAGGATATCACGGGGTCGCCACGCTCTCCAAGCTTCCGCTCTTGCCTCTGCCGCGGGAAAGCTTTTGCGGCACGGCCGAAGCCCGCCATCTCGGCTGCGCCGTGAACCTCGCCGGCGGCGGGACGCTCGCCATCCATAATATCTATGTGCCCGCCGGGGGAGATATCCCGGACCCCGCCATCAATCCCAAATTCAAGCAAAAACTTGCCTATCTCGAATCCCTCGCCGCCTGGCGCGAAACCCGCGGCAGCCACGCCCTTCTTCTTGGCGATTTCAACGTTGCGCCGCTCGAAACCGATGTCTGGTCCCACAAGCAGCTCTTGAATGTCGTAAGTCACACCCCCGTGGAAGTTGCTGCTCTGACAAAAGTTCAGGACGGCGGCGGATGGATCGATCTTGTACGGACTATCATTCCGGCCGAGCGGAAGCTGTATACGTGGTGGAGCTATCGCGCGCGGGATTGGGAAGCGTCGGACCGCGGCCGCCGTTTGGACCACATTTGGGGAAGCGCTTCGCTGGCCGGAAAAGCACGCACCGTAACGGTGCTCAAAGAAGCCCGCGGCTGGAACGGGCCATCGGACCATGTTCCCATCATTGCGGAACTCGATTTGTAAGCCAATCAGCAGCTTGTGCCTGACGGAGTAGCCCTGAAGCGTACTCGTTGTAGACGGGCGAGGCGAAATTGGCTACACTGAGCCCTTCAGGGCTAAGTCCTTGATTCTTGGGGAATAGTTTAATGGTAGAACAGCGGACTCTGACTCCGTTAGTCTTGGTTCGAATCCAGGTTCCCCAGCCAGCCAGTCTGGTCTCTGTGGCTCGATTCCCCGGTTTGTGAAAAGCTCCGGCATTTCCGCGGCTTAGGCTTCTTATCGGCAGTCTCTGGTGTCAGGGGGCAGACCGCCATCCAGCAGCTGATCGAGTACCACAACGCGAGAGAAGCCGCCGCGGCGGAGGCGGCCAACCTTGAGTTTAGCGCGGCGATGAGCCGCGAGCCCCTCAGTTTCGAATTT
>JBKQQS010000025.1:0-16400 GCA_052144215.1 Rhodomicrobium sp. | reverse complement strand
CGCTCACGAAGATCGTTCGAAAGGGGACGTGTCATGGATGCTGGCCTCCGCCCAGCCAGCATCTTGAATCACTGTTCGCAGGAAAATGGAATCCCCTACGATTCGGTTAATCGGTGAAACGCTCTAGGAATGCAGACGTCACCGCAGAGGCGGTGATGCGCCCTGCGAATAGGCATGAACCGCTGAGACCAAGGGGTTCAAGCCGGCAACGCCAGCGGCGAGCAATGACGCTGTTACTGTGAAAATGACAAGCAGCATGGGAGTCACGCTGGCCATCGGTGCTCCATCCAAGACAGACTAGGAACGTCGAACGCCGCAGCACAGCCGCGACTGAAGGGATGGACCATCAGGATAGGGCGTCCAGGCCCTGCCCGGCGGATTAGGTGCAGCCGGCCCGCCCACCGGATATCTGGACATCGGACACCGGCGCTGCCCTTGCCGCCGGCATGTTGGGCCGGCGGGTAACGGTAGATCAGTCGAAGCGCCAGCATGACAGGGGAGACCTCGCTGCCGCTTGCACCGGCTCGACGAACGCATCGAGCAGCCCAAAAAGAGATGGCCGCGCACCAGATTAGCCGGTGCTTCGGCACCCCAGAAATGCGCTACTTGGCCATTCCGTAGCCCCCGCTCTGTAACCCTTTTCTGATAAGGGCGCACGTCCACGCGAATGTGCTCCGCCATGATTTTTCATTGCTTCGATACGGCGCCTGAGCCTGGCTCGGGCTGAGACAAAAGCGAGATACGCCCATAGCCGGACCTCCCAACACGTCCCAGGATGTCCATCACTTTTCCATATGGAACAGCCTCATCGGCTCGAACATAGGCAACGGCATCGCCTTCGATCGCACGCAGCGCTTGCAATCGCGTCTCCAGATTATCCCAACCGGCCTCCTCGCTTCGAATGTACAATTTGGAGTCCGCGGCGAGGGTGATTACAAGCGGCTTCTGCGGCGGATTCTGCTTCGCGGCGGCGGATCTCGGCAGATTCACGGGAACACCCGCGATCATGAGCGGTGCCGCGACCATGAAGATAACCAGCAGCACGAGCATTACATCGACCAGAGGCGTGACGTTGATCTCCCCCATGGGCGCCAAATCGTCCTCGCCGTCGAGATTGCTGTTGGAAAGGTTCGCGCCCATGGCTCATGCCTCGTTCCGGGGGGAGAATGCCCGTTGAGCGAGCCCGCCAGCGAGCGCAGCGATGGCGAGATTTACACGCTCCATTGCGCGGGAAATACTGCCAGAAATCTGATTATAAGCGACGACTGCGGGGATTGCCGCAAGAAGCCCCAGCGCTGTTGCAAACAGCGCTTCCGCAATGCCGGGGGCGACGACGGCGAGACTTGTGTCCTTCTGCTGCGCAATAGCTGTGAAGCTGGTCATTATTCCCCACACGGTTCCGAAAAGTCCGACAAACGGTGCGGTCGAACCCACGGTCGCAAGAAAGCGCACTCGCTGTTGCAGCCAATGCACGCGCGCACGGGCCGCGAGGCGCATCATGCGCTCAAGACGTGCTTCTTGCTCTGACCGCGTCTCTTGCGGAAACAAAGCAGCCCGGCCAGCTTCCCGGAGTATCTCCCCGGTCAGCCAGGCTTTGGCATCTTGCGCTTCCGATGGCGCAAACGCAGTGCGTTCCAACTGCCGGATTTGCCTACCGAACGCCGTCAACTGGATCACTTTCTCGATCACGATCCCCCAGCTAACGATAGAGGCGAGGGCGAGAACCCCCATTACGGCCTGGACAACCGGGCTTGCATTCTTAATCAGGTCCAGAATGTGAATATTTCCAGCTTGTCCGGGTAGTATAGCGGGCTCCATTCGATGTCCTCCTGCGCGCTCAGCGGAAATTGAAGGGGATTGTGAAACGCGGCCTCGTGCCGGCCGGAGGCGGCGGGAAAGGAGCTGAGCGGCGAACAGCCGAAAGTGCAGCTTGATCGAGCCCAGTGTCGCCGCTCGACCGGACGATGCTGGCAGAGGTAAGGCTTCCGGAAGGCGCGATTGCAAGCGTTATGACAGCACTCCGGCCACCCAACTTTACCGCCGGCTTGTTGGCTGCGATCCTCGCGCGAACGATAGCCCCGTAGGTCTGGATCGAGCCGGTACTGGCTGAGACCCTCCCCCTCGACGCTTTGCTTTCTTGATCTCCCCTGGCACCGCCAGCGGGACGGGAGGCCTTCCGAATCTCGTCTCGCCGGGCACCGTTCAACGTTTCATTACGCCTCTTCCGCTGCTCCTCGAGGTCCAGCCTTACTTTTTCCGCGGGCGCCGCTTCCCGCCGCAAAGCCTCTTCCCTTCCTTGCAGTTCGCCTTCCAGCCTTTGCCTGACAAGTGCCTCCGCCTCCGGGGGCTGCTCGCTTTCAGGCTTGGCCGCTTCTCCTGACCTGGCTTCGGGTTGCTTCCCGGACTCTGAGAGTTTCACCTGGTCATCTAACTTGGTTTCTTCCTGTGCCTTCGGGGCAGCTTCCTGTGCGCCTGCGGGTGCCGCTGCAGCTTTTTGTTCAGCGCTGCTTTCGATGGCTTCGAGGACGCTCGTGGTTTCGATATTTACACTGATCGCCTCCGTTTCCAGGTTCACAGCACCTGGAAGCTCAGGGCGGGAGTAAAGGATGTAGAGCGCCAGCAACGCATGAGTTGCGACAGACGCGGCGGTTCCTAAATGGATGGCGGCAAAAGGGAATGCGCGGCGGAAACGATAGTTTCCGCCGGCCAATTCCGTGGAATTTCGATGAAGATGGTGAGGCCTGATCACTCAATAGCTCGCCAGATTACTGCATATCATCGATCCTGCTTTAAAAGGTTCCGCGGTTGCACGATGTTGCCAATACCCAAAGTTACGCCCCAGCCTCAAAAGCGATAGGAGAGCTCGGACCAGATTGTCCGCCCAGGCTGGAGATAGTACTCGTAGTAGTGTTCGCCTGTGAGGTTCTTGCCGATAAGGCTCAGCTTCATCCCGTTATCGAATTGATAGGACACTTTTGCATCGAGAATAACGTAAGGATCGTAGAATTCCGGGTATCCCGTCGCGGTATCAGTATTCTCCTCATTTGCATAAACCTTGGAAACATACCGGCCACTAAGAACACCGCTCCAATTTCCGTTCGTGTATTTAACTCCAAAATTTGTCATATAATCAGGCGTAAACGTCAGATTTGCACCAACGCTTGCCGGGTCGGCTAGATTTTGTTCCATACGCGACCAGTTGCGGGTCAGGTTCGCAAATATGGACCAGTTCTGGTCGATGGTCTGCTCGACACTGAGTTCAACCCCGCGCACTCTGGCAGCTGCGGCGTTTTCATTAGTGCAAATGCCAGTCCCGTAATTACAGCTGAAATCGATGAAGTTCGACAAATAATTCTCATAATAAGTGGCCCGGATGCGCGTGCCGGAGGAAGGACGCCAATCCGCGCCTGCTTCCCAAGACTCCGAGGTCTCCGGTTTCAAGTTAGGAGCCGATAGAGTGGTGAGCCCGTAATACTGCCATGGCGTGTAGAGAGTTAAGATGTCTGGCGTGCGGAACCCCTGGCCCGCCGACGTGCGCAAAGTCAGCTCGTCCATCGGCTGGTAGACGAGGGATGCTTTCGGAGAGAAAGCGCTCTCCCTCTCAAACGGGTATGAATTCGCGGCGGGAACATTGCTCGGTGTGGCGGGAGTTTGAGCGGCCCATTCGCTGCCTTGAGTAGACCAGAAATCCTCTCTTGCACCGAGATACAAATGCAGCTTACTCGTGAAGTCTATTTTGTCTTGAATGAAGACAGAAAGAGTATTTGTCCATCCATTGCTATAGTTACTCGTAAAACCCGTGAGACTGTTCGGGTCTTTGTAGCTGCTCAGATCCTGGCCCGTGCTTGTTACCCAATCCTGCTCAACTTGCGTGCCGACCGTCAGCGTATTCCAGGAGTTGAGCGGTTTTTCGGCTTGTATGGTTGCAAGAACCCGGTTAGCAGGGTTTGACGCATAAGTGCCGGGAATGCCTGACAAGTTTTGTGGATTCACCACAATCAAATTTGAAGTGGAAGGCCCGTCATACCAGGCGTTGTCGTACATGTAGCTTACGGTAGCTTTTATTTTAATATCGTCTACCTGCGTTTCAAATCTCGCGAACGTGCGGAAAACATCTTCTCCAGCAGGAGAGTAGTTTAGATATGGATTGGCACCATATTGGTAGGGGTCGGTGAGCGTCAAATATTGAGTCCCGCTCGGGCTGGGCACGCTAACAATTCCATTATACACCGGAACGCCCGCCGCATTTGTGATCGTGCTGTTTGGCGATCCATATCCGATATAACTTTGCGAATATGCGACACCCGCGGATAGCTTGGTCTCTGGAGAAAAGTCATAATAGAGGCGCAGGCTGCTCTTAAGCTCGGACCAAGAGCCAGTGGGCCCCGTATCGCCAACGACGTAATTTGTGTAACCGGGGCCGGAGGGCGAAGGTACAGCAACAGCGCCTGTGACGGGTACAACCGTACAGGGGGGGAAGCATGGGTTGGAACTAGAGGGATAAGCAATTGCTGCTGTGTCTTTGAAGCCAGTGCTCTGGGCCCCGCTGAAGTCAAGCGCGATGCCCAGGCCGCCTCCGGTCACGTCGCGATAGGAGATGCTTCCCCTGCCCGTTGTAGGGTTGTCGCCGCCGAATGAGCCGGTAGCCTCGAATTCGCGCCTTGTTGGCTCCTGCGAAATGATGTTGATCACGCCGCCCAAGGCCTGGGACCCGTAAAGAGCGGAGTACGGCCCAGGCACCACTTCGATCCTATCGATCCCAAATGTTGGAAGCTGCGAATAATCGATTTGGCCGGCAAGCGGCGAGTTGAACGGAACCCCGTCCACTAGAATGAGGGTGCGCTGGGCGCCGGGAACGCCGCGCATATTGATGGTTCCAACGCTCCCCAGCGGCATGTTGCCATCAAAAGCGCTGCCATTCATGTAAAGCCCTGGAACCGTCAGCAGCGCGTCACCGATACGGCCTGGCACCTGGCTTTCGATCTGGGAGCCGGTGACGACGCTTACCGATGCAGGCGATTGGGATTGAGGCACGTTGCTACCGGTCGCGGTCACCGTGATAGGGTCGAGCGGTACAACTTCATCGGCTCGTGCCGGCAATACACCGCTAAACCCGGAAACCGCGGCCAACAAAGCGGCCAAAGAGAAACTGCCTACACGCATTACACACCCCCACCCGGTGTATGATATTTTTAATAGAACATCATACCGTTGCGGGGGGGGGTCAATAGACGAGCTTCGGCTTCTCGCCAAGAGTTAGATTCTGTGGCGCCGAAGACGCAGCGTAGGGAAACGGGAGAGAAACCCAGCAAGCGCGGCAGCAAGCAAGAACCATTTGCCGGCCAGCGGAGCGCTTGGTGCGCTCCCGCTGGCCTTCTTAGTCTTCTCCTCCATCAGGTAGCCTTCAACCCTTGCACTACCCCCTCCGGCGGCTTGAGCATGCGGCAAGGTTTCAGGCGCCGGGTCTGCGTTTGCGCTCCCGCGCGCGATATTGGCCGCTATCTGCCCGGGCGATGGCGCCGGTGCAGAATTGGCGGCCTCAGCCGCTTTCTGGTCTTGCTTTTCGGCAAGCGCAGCAATCTCCGGCGACGAACAGGTGTCGCGATAGCATGAGACGCCAGCCTCATCGATGACGGCGCGGTTAACCCCGTTGAGTTCGGCAACGGTTTCTGGAGATGCCTTCCAGTATCCTTTGTTCACCGCGACCAGCATCCGATCGACAATGGCTTGGTAAGCGAGAAGATTTTTGGCGTCACGGAATTTCTGGACGATGCCAAGATGGTCCCGGTCCTTGACCCAGGTCTCATACATCTCCTGCCACTTCCCGTCGCCGACGGCTTCCGGCACCGTCACCTGCCAGCCATAGAGATTTTCCACCACGCGGCTCATAAAGGCCGCGCCGGCATAACCCTCCTTCATCATCGCCTCAATCCATTTTGGATTGAGATAGCGGCTGCGCATTTCCCTGCCGATGTATCTTTCCAGCGTCTCGTTCTTCGCGGCCTTCGGATTCGCCATATCTGTCACTAGCACCTCAGGGGTTGCTCCATTGACCGAGCGGATCGCCAGGGCCGTGCCGCCGAGATATTGGTAGAAGTCGTCTCCATCGAGAGCGGCATAGACATTGGACGACCGGCTGTGCACGACGCCCTGAGCGCCTTTGAGCGCGCCTTTAAGGAGATCGACGCCAAGACCTGGGCGGTCCTCGATGCTTTCACCCCATAGCCCCTGACCGAACGCATGATGCATTCGTATAAAGTAAAGGTCAGCAAGCTTGGCGTCGGCTTCCTGCCCGCTGCCATAAGTGTTGGAAAGGGGGATAGCCTTGTCGAGATTGGTTCCGTAGGCGCCTGAGGGAACTGTAAAAAGCCGCACGCTTGCAAGCTGCTCGGCACGTTGTTCGCTCAGGCCCGTCGCAATCAGCGCATCGCGCATGGCGCGAATGTTGCTGCGTACGCGATTGTCGGCCTCGTCCTGCGCCTTCGCGAGAGATACCGCATCGTCGAGCAGTTTCATGGCTTGCGGGAACATGTCGCGATAAAGGCCCGAGGGAATGACGGTGACGTCGACGCGCGGCCGGCCGAGATCGGCCCGCGCAATCGCCTCCAGCCCAAGGATCTTGCCGCGCGCATCCCATTTCGGCCGCACGCCGAGCAGCGTCATGATCTGCGCTTCCATCACGCCTTCATGGCGCGTGCTTTCGACACCCCATAGGTTGAAGACATATTTTTCCGGCCATGCCCCTCTGCGCCGATGAAAATCCTCCACGAGCTCGTGCGCGAGCTTTTCGCCGATTGCCCATGCGGCCGGCGTTGGCAATCGCGACGGATCAAATCCGTAAAGATCACGCCCCGTAGGCAGTGATGCAGGGGTGCGCACGGGATCGTTGCCTGGACCCGCCGGAACATAACGGCCAGCAAGCCCGGCGACCAAAAACCCAAGCTCCTCCTTCGCGGATTGCTCCATCGCGGTCATCAAGCTGGCGATGGATTTTTCACGAGCCACAGGATCGAGGCTCCGATCCACACTGGCAATCGCCTCCGCACTCTTGCGCTGGGCGTCGCCGTCTGGCGCTTCGCCGAACGTGTGCAGGCCAAAAGGCGTTACCTTTTCCTGTATCTCCCGAATGTAATCGTCGAGGCGATCGAGTGCGCCGCCAGCGCGCAGATCGCCGGCGCCGAGGTCTTTGAGAAGCCCTTGTGCCTTCGCCTTCTTCTCGATCTCGGCTAAAAGTCCCTCGGCAATCTGGGGGCTTTTTTCGGCCGCGACGGCCTGATCCGAAATCAATTGCGCGATTTCGCGCAGCTGAGGGTTGAGCGAGGCGCGGTCGAGCGGCGGGATCATGTGGCTGATAATCGTCGCCATCCCGCGGCGCTTGGCCTGGATAGCCTCCCCAACGTCGTCGACGATATAGGGGTAGAATTGGGGCGTGGCTCCAGTAACGATATCTCCGGGATCGGCGTTCGAAAGCCCAACCTCCTTGCCGCTCAGCCACTCATGCGTCGCATGGGTGCCGACGTGAATCATCGCATCGGCGTGAAACTCGTGTTGGAGCCAAAGATAGAACGCGAGATATTGATGATGGGGCGGCAGGGCCGTGTCGTGATAAAGGCTTTCGACATTCTGTTCCCAGCCGCGCGATGGCTGCGGCGCCAGCAAAATATTACCATAGCGCTGTACCGGGAAGACGAAATAGGGCCGGCGGCTAGCGTCGCGCCAAACCATGATATTCGATTGCTTCGGGTCGCCCCATTTGGCGATCATCGCGTCGCGCAGGCTCGCTGGCACGTCTTGCAGGAACCACTGCTCGTAGGCCGATACGGGGAGCAATTGCACCGTGCCGCTTTCGATGCCGTCGCGTACCAAACTGTCGAGCGTGCCTTGGTTCCAATTGCCAATATTTCCGCCGTGGTCGCGGATCGCGGTGAGAAGCTCGTTTCCCGCCGCCGGCATCCCTTGCGTCGCATATCCCTCGGCCGAAAGCCGCTGAATAATCCGCATCAGCGATCCCGGCAAAACATTGAGGTAGGACGCTCCGATCGTTTCTTTGCCGGGGGGATAGTTGAAATAAATCAACGCGATTTTCTTGTCCTGGTTCGGTAGCTCGCGCAGACGCGCATACGCCGCCAGCCGATCGGCCGCGCGTTCGATGCGCTCCACGATTGGTTTTTCCAAAACGGCATCGAGCCCAGTATCAGGGGCGTGCCACCGCTCTTTGGTTCCAATGACGGTGGGTGCGACGAGCCCGCCATACTCGGCGCTGCCAACCTGCCATGAGCGCTCAACGATATCGAGTCCCTGAGGGGAGGCTTGCCATTGGTCAAAGCTTTGGGAATTGAGCGTGATCAGATTGACCACTGGCGCGCCGATCTTCTGCAACAAGGGCCCAAGCGTTGCGGGGTTGCTGGATATCTTGAGGGATAGCGCTCCAAGCGCGGCGAGCGCGGGCTTGCCGCCTTCGCCGAAGGCAAAGCGCTCCAATGTTGGCTCGTTCGGAAAACCGAAGAACGGAATAACATTATAGCCCCGCTGTTCGAGTGCGCCGGCAAGCGCGCGCAAGACTGCGGTCTGCCCCGATACAGCGTTGGATCGATAGAAGGCGATTCCAATCCACGGACGCCCGGGCTTGACGTCAGACATATGGTCGCGGAAATCGGCAAAGCTCGATGCGATGCGGCCGCTCGTCAAATCGAGCGCGCCGAATTCGGGCGCGGCCTCAGGCGTAGCTGCATCGAGCTTCATTCCCAACTCGCGCTGCAACCCAGCCCGCACCATGTTGGCCACGTTGCGCGGGCCGCCCGCATTCATGTAGCGGGCGAGTTCTTCGTCGCGCGAGAGTCCGAGCTCTTCGAGTTCCTTATTCCAGCTGGTACCGACAGCGTAAGCTTTTCCTCCCGAAGAGATCATTTCGCGAATCTGCGGGGCGACGCCAAGGGCGAGATTGCGTCCAACAGTTTGGATAAACACGACGCGCGACCGCGCCAGCGCTGTCAAGTCGCCTTCAGCCACTTGCCTAGTAGAAAAGACGTGAAAGACAAAGTCAGACAGCCGCGGGTCGCTACGAAGCTCCCGCACGGCTTCAATCGCCGTCAGGGAATCCGTGTCGCCAAGGAGCAGCGATACGTTTGCCTGGCCAGCCAACGCGGTTCCAGAACAGATTAGGAGCAGCCCCAGGAGGAACTGCTGGCCGAAGCGCTTAATCCGGCACATAGACTACCCTGCCGTCTTGCAGCTTATAGGCCGTCCCAAGCCGGCTGCCTGTACCGCTGAGCTTCTGATCGGTCACTTTCTGGACCTTGATCTCCCGTCCCTGGCGCGAAATGATTTCGAGTGTTCCATCCGCGCCCTTTTTTGTGATTGTCACCTCCGCCTTGGGGTTCATTAAATCGAGCATATTGTAGGCGGCAAACAGCGCGATCATCATAGAAACGATGAACACGACGCTGGCGTCGAAAAGATTGGCGACCCCGGAAATCGGATCCTCTAGCGGCGTTTCCGCATCAAATTGCCTGTGGCGTTTGAGATAGCGCAATCCGCTCTTCCTCCTCTTGGGCTACGCCGGCCTCCCGCGCCCGCGTCTCGGTCAGAAACTCCATCTCCAGCACGTCGGCTCGCACCCATTTCTCACGCACAAGCGCGATGAGGTATGCAGCAACGCCGCAGCCCAACCCTGCGACTGTAGCGGTGAATGCCGTAACCATGCTGCCCGCCATCTTGGGGACGTCGCCTTGGGCCAAGGCTGCGAGCGATATACCCATCGGGATCAACGTTCCCATTAGCCCAAGAGCCGGGCCGACCTTGATCACAAAGCGGACGCGGTCGAGTGAGCTTGCTGCCGCGAGTTCCCTGGCGCGAAGCAAGCGCTCGAGCCGGGCTTCAAGGTGCGGTTCGCGCGACCTCAGTTCGCTATCGAGTTCAAAGCGGAATGAGGCAAGCTCCTTTGAGCCGGCGCGCAAGCGCCGCAGACCGTCGGCAGCCGCCCCGCCGATTAGCCAAGTTACGTACAGAGTGAGAACGGACACCGCGGTGACGACTGGAACGTAGAGCCCCGAAGAGACCTCGAACAGAAAGCTTTCCAGCCAGCTGGTGAAAATCATGAGAGCCCCCCTCCACCCTGCACCTCTCGCGCACGGCTTAGGATGCCGTGTGTGTGGGCGTATGAGCATTCATAGTGTTCATCATACCAAGGGCCTGTCAAGGCGGTCCGCAAAGGCGGTCCATCGTTCTTTTGCTCGAAAAGACTGGCGGTCCCGCTTTAGATGTTGCGCACCGGTATTGCCGCTGCTACGGATTGGCCAGATGGTTCCTCGTTGGAGGAATAATAGGGAACGCGGTGGAAGACCGCGGCTGCCCCCGCAACTGTAAGCGGTGAGCGAAGCGCCAGCATTGTCACTGGGAAACCGGGAAGACGGCGTCAAGCAAGGACCCGCGAGCCAGGAGACCTGCCATCAATCGTGGTCACGCGCGAACACATTGGGCGGGGTGCACCGGTGGAGACTTAAGGTCCGGCTTCCCATGAGGCCATTACCTTAGCTTGGGTTCGTGGTGACGTGTCACGTTGTCACGAGGCCTTTGTATGGCGCGTATGGTGTCCGCTTTGAGCGGTGTTGCCCTTTCCACAAGCTGTCTTCTCGCTACTGTCGATTCGCAAGCACAAGATCAAGACGCTGCGAATAAGCCTCCCACTCTCCCTCCGGTGATTGTGAAGCAAGACTCTTCCCAACATGCGAAGCGGCGTGACTTAACGAAGAAGAAAGCGAACCCACAGGCTACGGCGAGCCCGCCGGCTGACAGAGGCGCAGGATCGAGCGCCGAGGCGACGGCGGTTAGCCCGACCTTACAACCGACGCCGGTCTCGCAGATCGGTAGCAGCGTCACGGTCATTACGAGCCAGGATATCGAGGCAAAGCAAAATCGCACGGTTCCAGATGCCTTGAGCGATGTACCGGGCCTGAACGTGGTTCAGACCGGCGGACCGGGAGGCGTAACCTCCGTCTTCATGCGCGGGACCAACGCCAACCACACCAAAGTTCTTGTCGACGGAATCGATGTCAGCGATCCGACATCGCCGGATGGCGCTTTCGATTTCGCGCATCTTCTCACCTCAGGCATCGACCGGATCGAGGTTCTGCGCGGCCCTCAAAGCGGGCTCTATGGATCGGATGCCATCGGTGGGGTAATCGACATCAGAACGAAACCAGGCTCCGGCCCCGCGCAAGTTACGGGCAGCGTCGAGGCCGGTTCGTTCGGAACGTTCAACCAAACGGCCGGCGTCAGCGGCTCGTCAGGCCCCTTCAGCTACTCGTTCAATGCCGCGCATTTTCGCGCGGACGAGGTGCCGGTGACGCCGCTCGACCTTTTGCCGCCCGGCCAGGCGCGCATCGACGATTCCTACGACAACCAAACTTATTCGGCGCGGGTTGGGCTCGCGATCACCAAGGATTTCGACGTGGGCGTGACCGCGCGTTATGTCGAGAGCGCGCTCCACTTTACCGGCAGCGAATTCAACCTCAACACTTTTGCCTACCAGCCGGAACCTACGCAAAGCCAGAGCGACACTCAGCAATGGTTTACGCGCGCGATTGCCCACCAGGTTCTTTTCGGCGGCGCTTTCGACCAGACCTTCGGAGTAGGCTACACGGACTATCACCGCACGGACGAGGATCCGGCCTACGGCACCTCATTCAATACCGGCGACCGGCTTAAATACGATTGGACCGGCATCGTCAAGCTTGTTCCAGGACAGGTTCTGACGCTCGGCGCGGAGCATCAGACCGATGAAATCGTGAACAGCCCCATTTCCGCGCAGATGACGAACAGCGCCGGCTTCTTACAGCTTCAATCGAGCTTCGGCGACAGGTTTTTCAACGCCGCCAGCGTCCGTTACGACAGCAACGATCGCTTCGGAGACGTGACGACCTACCGGATCGCACCCGCCTTTCTGATACCGGAGACGGACACGAAGCTGAAAGCGAGCTACGGCACGGGCTTCAAGGCGCCGTCGCTCAACGAGCTTTTCGTGAACTATCCGGACTTTTTCTTTTACGCCAATCCAAACTTGAAGCCGGAAGAAAGCACCGGCTACGATGCTGGCTTCGAGCAAAAGATCCTCGCCAAGCGTGCCGAGTTCGGCGCGACCTACTTTCATAACGGCATCACGAACCTTATTACCTACGAGGCTACCGCCCCTGCCTATACGACCTATGTCAATATCGCACGGGCCGAAACCGAGGGCGTTGAGACGTACTTTGGCTTCAAGCCGCTCACCGATGTGACGCTCCGCGCCGATTACACCTATACGCTCGCGATGGATGAGGAGCTTCACGAAGAACTCCTGCGCAGGCCGAAGCACAAGGCAAGCTTGGGGGCCAAATGGCAGGCCACCGAAGCGCTCAGCTTGTCGGCAACCGTTATTCATGTTGGGGATTTCGTCGATACGGACCGCTATGGGCTTATACCCAGGCTCAACGCTCCGGGCTATACTGTGGTCAACATCGCCGGTTCCTATGATTTGGGCGGCGGACTGACAGCGTTTGCGCGCATCGACAATCTGTTCAATGAGCAGTACCAGGACCCGACTGGGTTTTTGCGGCCCGGCTTTGGCGCCTTCGCGGGGATGAAAGTCAGCCTGAATGCCTCGGAATTAGCCCTGGAGCGAAATTGAGGTACCATGACCGCCGCGGCCCTGGATCGGAAAGCCTGGTTTGGCTTAGCTGGGCTAGACCCATCCGGCCGCCCGGCGGCGCATTTCATGCACGGATAGACGGTATCCCAACCGTTCGGCCAATCTTAAAACCGGAAACAGGAGAACAAGCATGCAGCCCAGAACCTCGATACCCTTGAACTGGCCAAGCGCTCTTTGGATGGCTTTCATCGCTGCCGCAAGCGTGGCTTTGAGCTTCGGTTTTGCCTGCGCAACGCCGCTCGCCGCGTTCGGCGCCATGTCCGCTCTCACCTTGGACCGCAGAAATGCCGTGCTGCTCACGGGCGCTGTTTGGCTGGCCAATCAGGCGGTCGGTTGTTCGATCCTGAACTATCCGTTGACGGCAAATAGCCTTGGCTGGGGCGCAGTTCTAGGGTTGGCCGCGATATTTGCTGCTTTGGCCGCTCGCTGGTCCGCGTTGCGCTTTGCCGGCATCTCGCCGCTTGCAATGCCCGCCGCAGCCTTTGTTGCGGCTTTTGCCGTGTATGAAATCACGCTTTTCGCCGCAGCCTTGCTTCTCGGAGGCACGGAGGATTTCACGGCGGCGATTATTGGCCGCGTTTTTGAAATAAATGCAATCTCGATGCTTGGGATGCTGCTCCTGAACCGCGCTGGAGCGCTAGCGGTTAATTCGAAAGAATTCGAAAGATCGAGGCGTGCCGCCCTTGCCTTAGCACCCAGAAAGGCCTGACGGGGTCAGTTTGCCGAATTCCGCCATGGCGTTTTTCCCTCCAACCTGGAAGGAGACCATCACACTCGAGACACAGGCTCATAGCCATGGCGGCGATGCACACGCTCATAAACATGGTCGCGCGCATCCAAGGTAATAGCCCAGCTAACCGCGCGGCGCGGTGGCGGAGCGCCGTTAATGCTTATGTTCGTGCTGCCCATGCTCACCGCCGTGCTGGTGCTCGTGCGATGCCTCGGCGCCATGCAAGGAATCATGAATATGATCCCCGCCGTGCATATGCTCGTGCAAATGAGCATGGCCGTGCGTGTGGGTGTGGCTGTGCGGATGCGAATGGACGATATCGCCATGCCGGTGTTCATGGGTATGGACGTGCGTATGGGGGTGCTCGTGCCGATGCTCGTGAGGATGGCTGTAAGGGTCGCTGTGCGCGTAACCTTGCTCGCTGTCGTGCATGTTATCTCTCCATGAGACTAATTCCTGTAATATAGCAGCGTTTCTTGAAGACACGCACGAGTGCTTTTGGAACACGGAGTCTCCAGTCAGGCGTAGCATTGCTTCGGTTTTGTGCGGCTACTCGTTTATCCCGCTGAGACTTGCCACTGTGGTCTCGAGCCAGTCATACGGCCAGGTGCTAGCGAAAATGCCAACGATAATATAGCCGAGCGTTCCGAAATTATCCTTGATCGCTCCGGCGGCTTCCCAGAAAGCTCCTTCAGTTCCAGCTTGTCTCCGATGAGGTTAAGTGTTTCGAGACCGGGGGCCGGGTCCCTGACGCCGCTAGCGCGTTGTCCGCGAGCGTCGACCCGATGAGCGCGCCATCCGCTTCGCTTGCCCGATTGGCGTCCTTGCTCGCTGCACCCCCGAAATCGACGTCTATTAATGCCAAGGTCGCTTTTGCCCGGCACGATGGCACCGCCCTTCGCATCGCGCCCAATCCGGCAGCAACGAAGCTTGCTCAGCTCAAGACAGGGGTTGGGTTTATGGCCAAGGCTGTGACAGAACAAGATGGAGAGCGCTGGTACGCTTTCCAGTTTGTGGCTAACGGCCCGGCCGCTGCGTTTGGCAAGGTGAGCGATTTGCGTTGATGTGTGCAAATCGAAGGCTCGATGCTAGAGCCGATGGGCGCGTTGCGAAACCTGGAACAAAGTGTCGCCGGCCGCGCGGTTGACTGTCTAGAACCGTTGCTTCAGGATAGATTTTGTAAGGGGTGGAGATCCGGGGGAAGGCAGATGGCCCGTAAGGTGCGCTGGCGGCACTTGATTACGCAAGCCGCCATAATGAGCATGGTTCTCCATGCCATTATCGCAGCCCTTATGCTACCCGCACCATCGGCAATGGCGGATGGCGGCGGAGTATATCCTGAGACTTCGGTCATTTGCTCGGCCTCGCCGTTCAAGCCGATTGGATCCGGCGAGAATGGCAATCAGGCCGGAAAGCAGCTTCCTAAGAAATCCTGCCTAATCTGCGATGGCATTGCGACCTCGGGATTTCTCCTTGAGACGGCACAAGCCGCCCTCATCGGACGGCTAACCAATCCAACCGTCTTGCGGCCGTCCGAGGAGTTGCGCCCCGCCAGTATCGCTTGCCTCGCACATAACAACCGCGGCCCCCCTCTTCCCGCTTAAGCGTTGCGCACGCAATTTGCCCGTCACCACGCGTGCTTTGCTCCAGCTGCAACGTAACAATCCTGAAAGCTATGCGACGTATGTGCGCCGGTCCAACCGGGCCCAATCACCGTGCGATTGCGGACGCGAGACGCTAATCCAGCAGGGTTTTTGAGGCCGCGCTTGCCTGGCGGAAGCCCACGCGCATCTGTGGACCGCAGCCTTGTACCGGCAGTGTCCGGTGAAAGCCAGCGAACCTGCTTATCAGGAAAACCCAGTCCCTCAACGTGAGCGATATCGAAGCGCTTGTCCGTTCTTAGAAGCTGGCGTGCTGGCCGGATCATCCGGCGATGCCGCGGGTTTCTGGCGGCGAGTTAAAGCAGATCGCCTCGCTCAATCAGTGACCGAATTCCGCTCCTTTGCCGGTTTGCTCGCAACGGCCATCGAAGGGGCGGCGGATTGAGGGGGAACGGCAGCCCCCTCAACCGGCCTTGTTCAATGGTTCGAGTCTGAAGGATTAAATGCATGCAAAACCTTGCCCCTGGACACCTAGCTGCAGCAGCACACAATCCCGCTTCCTTCCACCAGTTCACGGCGACTTTGCTCCCCGGCCATGCCCTGCCGCGCGAGGGCTTTGTCGCGCTTTTGTTCAACATAGCCGCGATAAGCTACCTCAGCGTCATCGTGTTCGTTGCCGTGGGTGCCAGCCCCCTAGCGCTCTTATGGTGCCTCGATGCGGCGGTTTGCTACGGCGTCTACCAGTGGAAATACGCGCCAAGCCGCTTATCCGAAAAGGTCGAGCTGACGGAGGAAATACTGCGCGTCACCCGTACCAATCCGTCGGGGAAGGCGGAAAGTTGGGATTTCAACCCTTATTGGGTGCGTTTGGAGCATAAGAAACGTCAAGGTGCAGCCGATGAGCTTTGGCTGTCGAGTCACGGCCGCAAACTTGCGGTCGGTGCGTTTCTTTCAGACGGTGAGAAGGCGAACTTTGCGAACGCTCTTAGCACCGCGCTCGCCTTCCAGCGAAGCTCTGCCCCGATGCAATCGGGCGAGATATAGATTTTCCCTGTTAGAGACGAAGGTCTGGCGCGGCGTTAGCGGATGACCACGAACACATGGACCATATGGACCACTCGGCCCACATGGGGTATGCGAAGCTCAGCGAGGCGGGCAGGCATTGCGTCTCGGCTGGAGATGCTTGCATGAGCCATTGCCTCGCCCTGTTTGTTGCGGGCGACACCTCTGTCGCCGCAAAAAGCGCCTACCAAATGAGGGGATCGCCGGGGCTCAGCAGACAGCATTCGGCGCCTCAAGCCTATTCGGTTCTGCAATGTTCGCGCAGGCCGCGTTCTGGCGCAGTGGTGGTGGACAGGACTTAATGGGCGTCACGCCGCAAACT
>JBKQQS010000024.1:0-2799 GCA_052144215.1 Rhodomicrobium sp. | reverse complement strand
GTGGCCGCGAAGCTTGCCGGCCTCGCCGACAAGGAGACCGCGCAGGTCGTTTCCTCGGTGGCCGAAGAGCTTCGGAAACAGGCTTGCCGCATTGCCTTCGTGGGGCAGGTGAAGGCCGGCAAGAGTTCGCTTATCAACGTTTTGGTGGAGCAGCTCGAACTTTTGCCAGCCGACATCAATCCGTGTACGGCGGTAATCACGAGGCTGAGTTTCGGTGTGCCGGACAAGCCGCGGGCCGGCGCCGCGTTCACGTTCTTCAGCCGCGACGAGTGGCGCCGCCTCTCATCGGGCGGTCGCACGCGCGAGCTTACAGACCGGCTGTTTCCGGACTTCGATTGGGAGGTCTTGAAGAGCCAAGTGAAGGCGATGGAGGAGAGGGCCACGCAAAAGCTGGGAGCCTCCTTCGAAGACCTCCTGGGAAAAGAGCATACATATCCGGAGATTCAGCCCAACCTGCTCGTCCGCTACGTCGGCACGGAATATTCGCACGCGGAAAGCGAGGCGGAGCGCGCCGAGGGAGAATTTTCGGACATCACCAAATGTGCCGATATTTTCCTCGATCTGGGCGCGTTCAGCTTTCCGACGGTGCTGATCGACACTCCCGGCGTCAACGATCCGTTTTTGGTGCGCGACGAAATAACCCGGCAAAATCTGGAATTGGCCGACATTTGCGTCGTCGTTATCACCGCCTGGCAGCGCTTGTCAGCCACCGACCTCAATCTCTTGCGGATGCTGAGGGGGCTCAAGAAGGACAGGCTCATCGTATTCGTCAATAAAGTTGACGAGGTGAAGGGTGGCGAAGAAGTCCTAAGTGAAATCGGACGCCAGGTATCCGCGACCCTGGAGCAAGAGTTTCCATCCGCTCGTATTCCGGTCGTCTTGGGCAGCGCCGCTTTTGCACTGAAAGCGCTAAACCCCGATAGTTCCGATTATCTTCCGGACGATGGATACGATGCCGGCGAACAAGACGAGGGCAGCGCCAGTTTGGACTGGCTGAGCCGGAATGAGATCGCCGGCGGAGGCACGGCCGATAGCTATTTCGAGAAGTCCGGTCTCTTGTCCCTGGCGGTCGCGGTATCCGAAATGATGAACACCGGCCCAATCGCCGGCTCGATTAATGAGGCTTCGCGCTTGTTCGAAAGCGTTGGCCGCAACCTTATTGCTTGGCGGGAAATTGAAGCCGATTTGCTTCGCAAGGTTCGATCCGGCGCCGGGCGGGACGAAAAAGAACTCGCTGGGATTACCGGCCTGAGAACGCAATTGGCCGCCAAGTTCAATGTCTTCTTGGATTGCCTCGATTCTCTACAGGCGAAAAAAGTAAATCTTATCAAGCAGAAGCTTTCTTCGACGGTACAAGCCTTTATCCCGGAGGCGCTGGCTTCGTTCTCCGGCGGCGATGTTGCCGCACAGGCGAGCCAGATCGACGTCAAGCTTCGAATACGGCTTGAGCTTGCCTTCCAGGAGGCGATGGAGGATGTCCGCAACTCGCTCGAAAACGAGCAGGAACTGCTCAGGCTGGAACTCTCAAAGGTGTTGGGGGCCAGTGGCCTAGCCGGCGGCCCAATGATCGTCCTGGGCCAGCCGATTTCGCTCACCCCCTCTCTTGCGGCGTTGAGCGAGCCCGCGGCGCTGGAATTCACCGCGCATTCGATCGGGCTTCCCGGAGGCCCGGCGGGCGGTCAAGGCGATGCCGTGAAGCTGGAAGGGCTGATCGCCGAGGACTTCGCCCCCATTATCGACAAGCTCGCCAGCGAAGCATCGAGGGTTTTCCGGGAGGGAGCCTCCACCTTTGCCGGGCAGGCGAAGGCACTGACTTTCGGTCCTATCGATAGCGTGATCGAAAGAGTTTCCCTGGCGCTCAAGGAAGCACAAGCGCAGCCGCCAGCAGACCATGAATCGGCGATCCAAGCTATTCGCGACACCATCTCCAATCTCAACCCCATCGTTGAGGCAGGGCTGGTAAACGGTTCCGCGTAGGCAAGGGGATTTGTCATGCGGGCATTGGCGGCCATGGCCATGGTTGCGCTGTCGATGGGGGCAGCGCGGGCCGAGGACGTGCCCGAACGGCAGGCGATACTCCGCATCGAGCCCGGAATGCATATCGCGCAGCTCACCCGCATCGGCACCGATGCGGCTTGCAGGCTGATGGTGACAGGCTCGCTCGACAAGACAGCGCGGTTGTGGGCATTGCCTCCTGGCGGCAGGGGAGGCCCGGAATTCCTTCGCACCCTGCGCGTGCCTATCGGCGATGGCGATGGGGGCAAGGTCTATGCCGTGGCACTTTCGCCGGATGGCAAATGGGTGGCTGCCGGCGGCTGGGACGCACACTACGCCGTGGATAAGACGCTGGGCGTCTATATCTTCGAGGCGGGCACGGGGCGCCTCGTTGCCCGGCTAGGCAAGCTCGCCAATGTGATAAATCATTTGGCCTTCTCACCCGATGGCAGCCGTCTTGCGGCAACGCTATTTGGCGGAGAAGGCATGCGGCTGTGGGAGACGTCGAACTGGCAGCTTCTCGCCGAGGACAAGGATTATGGAGGCAAGGGCGCCTTCGACGCGGCTTTCGATGGGGCCGGCCGGCTCTATACAGTCGCCCTTGACGGCCAGATACGCCGCTATGCAGCCGATGGAAAACTCGAAGCGAAGGCGCCCGCACGTACCGCTACCCCCTTCAGCGTTGCCGTGCATCCGCGAGGGACGAAGCTTGCCATCGGGTTTAGCGATACAACCGCGGTCGAAGTCTACGATGCCAGCACCCTGCGTTGGCTTTATGCGGCCGATACGAGCGGCATTGCGGAC
>JBKQQS010000023.1:0-32638 GCA_052144215.1 Rhodomicrobium sp. | reverse complement strand
CTCCATGGTCATCCCTCGCTATGCTTGGAGCTGCCAGCGCAGACTCCGTTTGACACCATCAGTCTGAGGGATGACCGCCAAGATGCCTATGGCCTTGGTCGCGGCCCGTTACACCATCTACGAAAATTAACCTTCCCGCGAACGTTCCGCTCAGGATCTCATAGCAGGATCTAGCTTGGAAAGAAATTCGCCCCGCGCTGAAAGATGAGCTGAGGCCCGAATAACGCTTGATCGGCGCCGCCGTGCGATCTATCTTCGCCCATCGCATGCCCCGTTCGTCTAGCGGTCAGGACGCGGCCCTCTCACGGCTGAAACAGGAGTTCGATTCTCCTACGGGGCGCCAAAATAGTCATTAAGCCGTTGTTTTTGCTTGCTTGCGGCCGGAGTTCTCGCAACCTTGCCCGGCTTGATTTGGATTAGACAGGGGAGCGGCTATTTCCCCTATCCTGCATCCAGCTTCATGATCAATCAATCGCCGTGGATTTGGCGCGGAGCGATCCTGGCGATCGCAGGCCTCGTTGCAATCGCCGGCTCGCGTCGAATTTGAGTGGACCTCGACGCCCAGGAGAGTGCCGGGGGTGCGGAACATCAGCTCGCGAACACCTTTGCCAATGCCGCGGAACGCCTTCTCATCGGTTGCCGCCGGAACTTGGGGCCGGAACGGCATCGCCGTTTGGAGTCATACTCTTCAGAAACTTGAAGAGGTCGCTGTCCGTGGAAAGGACAAGGGTCGTGTTTTCGGCGATGATGGACTTATAGGACTGCATGGTCCGCGTGAATTCATAGAACGCCACCGACTCAGGGCTCTGATTGTAAGCTTTCGCGTAGATTTCGGTGGCTTTCGCGTCCGCCATGCCGCGGATCTCCTCAACCTGCCGGTAGGCTTCAGACTGGATCTTGTTCAGGTCACGCACACGATTACCGCGGATTCTGGCGGCCTCGCCGTTACCTTCGGAGAGGAAGCGTTCGGCAATCTGCCGCCGTTCGCTGATCATTCGATCGTAGATCTTCGGGCGCACGCTTTCGTTGTAGTTGATCCGCTTGAAGCGGATATCGAGCAATTCGATGCCAAACACTCGAACCTTCTCGCCAGCCTCGGCAAAGATCTCCTGCTCAACCAGTTTGCGTCCCTTCTGGGTCGGCACCAGCGACCCCACATCCAGCTGCCGTCCCGCATCGGTCGCGAGAGTGTCGCGCAGCGGCACGCGATCCTTAGTGGTGCGGATGATCTCGATCAGCTCATGCTTGGCGACGGCGTTACGGGTCTCGCTGCCTAGAACATCGTCCAAGCGGGACTGAGCGCTGCGCTCATCGTGCAGCCTCAGAAAGTATTGCAAAGGGTCCACAATCCGCCAGCGGGCGAAGAGGTCGACCGAGACGTAGAGCTTGTCCTTGGTTGGCATATCGGACGGACTACCGTCCCACTCGAGAACTCGCTTGTCGATCAGGTTGACCTCCTGGATGAAGGGTACCTTGAGCTTCAGACCGGCGGTGGTCACAGGAGCGCCAACGGGTTCGCCGAACTGGGTGATGATGGCTTGCTCGACTTCGCTCACCGTATAAATCGAGCTCATCAAAACGAAAGCTCCGGCGCCAAGAACCGCCAGAATAGTTACTAATTTGGCCGCTCTCATTGGCGGTCTCCCTTCTGGGAATCGAGATTCAGCAATGGCAGAATGCTGCGCGTCTTTTCGTCGACGATGATCTTAGAGCGTATGCCCGGCATAACGTCCTGCAGGGTCTCGATGTGGATCCGGCGGCGGGTAACCACTGGGGCCTTGATGTATTCCGCCAATAAGGCGCTGAACCGGGCAACATCGCCTTCCGCTTCATTGATCCTTTTGAGCCGGTAGCCATCGGCTTCGCGGATCCGCTGATCCTTCTCGCCCTCTGCCAGTGGGATCACCTTGTTGTAATCGCGCCGGGCTTCGTTGATCAGCTTCTCTTTCTCCTGTTGGGCCTGGTTGACCTCGTTGAACGAAGCCTGCACCGCCTCAGGCGGATTGATGTTTTTCAATTGCACTTGATCGATGCTAATCCCCATTGCGTATTTGGTAGAGAGCGCCTGCATTTTTGTCAGCGCTTCCGCTTCGATCTCCTGCCGGCCGATGGTGAGCACTTCGTCCACGGTACGGTCGCCGACGACTTCCCGCATGACGGATTCGGAAACATCGCGGAGGGTCCCCCTCGGTTCCCGGACGTCGAAAAGGTACTTTACCGGATCCGAGATACGGTATTGAACCACCCATTCCACCAATGCGGCGTTGAGGTCGCCCGTCACCATTTGCGTTTCCCGCCTTGCGTCGCGAGAAGTCTGATACGGATCTGTAGCGCCTGGGGTTCCGAACCCGAATTCCTGCTTCAATTGCCGTTTGACGGGAACGATTGTCGCCACATCGATGCCGAGCGGCAGCTTGAAATGCAGCCCCGGCGGGACCTGCTTGAGATACTTACCGAAACGTTGCACGACAGCGACAGAGTCGCTCGGCACAGTGTAATAGGCGGTCCACGCGCCGAAGCCCACCAGAGCGATAACGGCAACGAAGATTGCCCCGCGCAGGCCACCCCCCGGCTCGATCTGCTTGAGTCGATCCTGCCCGTGGCGGACCAGATCCTCAATATCGGGAGCGGGTCTTCCCCCGCTTCCCCATGGACCGCCCTGGCCGCCTTTGCCGTTCTGCGATGGCATTTGAATGTCCTCTCTCGCTTCCGCTTGAGGTCACGCTGTATCTCTTCTTATCCTAACACCCAGGACGCAATCTTTGGCTCGTGCCGCGGGGCAGTTGTTAAGAGGAAGACGTACAGCGCCAAAACCGTCAATGTTTTCGAAACCTTATCAAGGTGGAATGATTTCCAGCGGTCTCGTCAACCCACTCTGGTTTGCAATAGTTAAAATTTGCCGCGCTACCTCGATGGCGAACGGAGAAAAACCAGCCGAAGTGGGCCGCACGTTGCGCCGCGTTACCACGGCCGCTTCCGTATTCTAATTCCGGACATAACAGGGAGCCCGGGAAACCGGTGGAGAGGCTGTTTCGGAGGTTTTAGCTTTTTTCCATGGTCTGCAGCAGCGCGGCGATCTTGATTGTCGCGAAATTGGAGAAGGTGTCGGAGACGGCGTATGGCAGGATGATCTGATCGTTGTGCCGCATGGCACCACATGTGTAGACGACGTTGGGGACGTAGCCCTCGCGTTCGGATGGGTCAGGCCGGACCAGCGGCTCAGCGGATCGTGCGAGAACCTTGGAGGGATCGCGCTTGTCGAGGAGAGCTGCGCCAATCGAATATTTCCGGACCGGACCGACGCCATGGGTGAGCAGCAGCCAGCCTTCATCGAGTTCGACCGGCGACCCGCAACTGCCGATCTGTACGAATTCCCACGGAAACTCCGGCTTCAAAATGGCCTGGCCACCGTTCCATGTATCCACATCGTCCGAATAGATGAGGTAGAGGTTCTCGTTGTCCTGGCGGCCGATCATGGCATACTTGCCGCCGATCTTGCGAGGGAACAGCGCCATGCCTTTGTTTCGCGCGGCGGCTCCCTTCAGAGGCGACATCTTGAAAGAGATAAAGTCGGTGGTCTCGACTAACTCGGATCGTATCGCTGTCCCGCTGTAGGCGGTGTACGTTGCGTAGAAAGTCTTCCGCCCGCCATCGTCGAATTCCACGAATCGGGCATCCTCGATGCCGTTCGACTGCGATGCGGTAACGGGAAAGATCACCCGCTCGCTGATATCCTCGTCCCGCTCGAAGACCACCTCGACATCTTCCCCATACGGACCCAAGACGCGATTTCGCACTTTTGGGATCGAGGCAAGGCGGACGCTCCGATCGACGCTTACGCTGCCATCGGCTGCAATAGACCCGGATCGAAACGTCAGGGAAGAAATATGTCCTTCCCCGACGGCGCGAAGACTGAGGATGAAGCGGCGTCCGCCTTCCGGCGCGCCGGACTGATCGGGATGCGCGACGATGCTCGGATTGAATAATGCGGCCGCTTCAAACGAGTATTCATGCACAAAATAAGCACCGATCAGCTGGCGCTGTGTCGCGGTGAAAACAGCGTGGGAAGCAAAGGCTTCTTCCATTTCGCGGGCACGCGCCTCGAACGTCCTCAGCAGGTGGCGGTGCCGGCCTTCAAAATTCTCAAGAACTTCGGCAAGTTGCTTGTGCGCCATCTCGGGGTCGAGCCCAAGGACCCGGTCGACGATATGGTTCGCCCGCGTCTTGTCCGTGGGGTTGAGATCCCGCGGTTCGGCCGCTGGCTTGAACGGGCGCACGACCACCCTCGCCGGATCGGGGCGCAGATAAAGAGCCTGACGGTTCAGGAACGTGGCTTTTGGCACAATACCCTCGGTTTTTGCCGTCCAGCCGCTTCAGGACGGTTGGTTTGGGTGGGGTCTTAAGAAATTTGGGCGAGCAACGCCCGAAATGGCGCGAGTTTCGCGCGATTCCCGCTGACGCGTGCAAGCTGACGAATTTCCGCGAGGCTGAGAAGGTAGGACACGACGGACTCGCCACCTCTGTTCTCGTTCGGCCGGTCGCAATGCAGCCCATCGCGGCAGGCCCCCGTTTCAAGGTCGGCTAGTGGCATCGACAGATCGTTGCCGCCGAGAAACCATGCGAATGCGCGCGCCGCGCCAGCCCTCCATTCGGGATTGCCGTCCGCACGCCACGCCGCAAGGCAGGCCGAGATCGTCGCCGTGGCTTCCAGAGGCTGCTGATCGAACGGCTTTGGCGGCTTCCGCTTGTGGCCGAAGCTGTCCGAACCGATGGGTCTGAACCTGCCCGATGGGGCCGTCTGTAACGTCATGAGCCAGGCCAAGGATCGCAAGCCGGCATCGACGTAAGCGGGTACTCCGGTAGAAATCCCCGTAACGATCAGGGACTGGGGCAATCGGGCGTTGTCGTAGGCAAGCACATCCTCGAACCACACCCAGTCCTTCGTATTTGCCGCCGTCATCTTGGAAATCAACCTGTCAGCCAGCAGATGACGGAAACGTCCGGCAAAGGAATCTCTCGCAACGGCGGCGCAATAGGCCTCCAACCCGAGCAGGGTAAAAGCCCAAGCGCGTGGCGAGAGAAACGCCTCCACCGTAGGTAGTGCTTCGGCGAACAGGGAGGCGGACCAGCTCCGGCGCGATGAACTGGCGTCGTTACGTGCGCACTCGCCCAAGGCCCAAAGCGTTCGTCCGTGGCTGTCCTCCGAGCCGGCGTCTTCGAGCCAGCGCCGGTCGAAGCTCATGAAGTTGCGAAACCGCTTCGTGTCCGGATTCCACGCATGCTGGACGAAGGAGGCGAGCCGGGCCGTCAATGCTTCGGGCAAGCGCTCCTCACCTGGGCCGTTGAGCGCGCAAGCCACCAGAAGCGCCCGGGCATTGTCGTCGACGCAATAGCCATGGTGACGGTCAGGCACGGAATGGACCGCATGCTGGAAGAGCCCGGTATCGTCGCACATAGACAGAAAATGACCGAGCCGCATCTCCGGGGGAGTGTGGCTGCCGCGCAAAGGCACGCTTTGGCTGGTTCGCGCAATAACCCTCGGCCGGTGTGCCCGCCGCGCGCTTTCGAACACGGCAAGATGACGCTCGGCGCTTCGCTCCCATGTCATTGGCCGGCTGCTCGCATAGGCGCGCTCGCGCATCGCCAGTAGCCGCCCGTTGCCGGTCAGCAACGCCGCGATCTCGGTGCCGGTCGCGGTGGCATCGCCGAATGGCACCAATATGCCGCGTCCGTCTGCCAGCAGCTCCCGCGCGTGCCAATAGGGCGTTGAGACGACCGCCTTTCCCAGCCCGAAACTGTAGGCCAGCGTGCCCGAGGTCATCTGCGCCTCGTTGAGATATGGCGTGACGTAGACGTCGCACATCGAAATATAGGCGAGCAATGTCGCCTGATCGACGAATTGATCGAGGAATACGACGTGCTTTTCGATACCGAGTTCTTGCACGCGCGCCACAAGGCTCTCGCGGTAGACCTCGCCCTGATCCCGAACGAGATTAGGGTGCGTCGCTCCTAGAACGACATACACGGCATCGGGGCTGCTCTTCAGGATCGCGGGCATCGCGTCGATCATGACTTCGATGCCCTTAGTTGGAGAAAGAAGGCCGAACGTTAGGATGACCGGCCTATTGCTGAAGCCGAATCTGGCCTTCGCCTGGTCAGGCTCGACGAATGCAAAGTCGGGAATACCGTGCGGTATGACCTCAATCTTTTCCGCCGGAACCCGGTATACGGTGCGCAGCAGCTTCCGGCCTTTCTCCGCCATGACGATCACCTTCGACGACGCATCGGCGATCCGGTCGAGGACTTCGCGGTATGCCGGTTCCGGCTCGGCGAGAACCGTATGCAGCGTCGTGATGACCGGCATGGTCAGCCGCGAAAGCAGCGCCATGATGTGGCCGCCGGCTTCACCGCCGAAAATCCCAAATTCATGCTGGAGCGAAACGGCGTCGAACCGGCCTGCGTTCAGGAAGTCCGCCGCACCCGCGTAATCCTCTATCCTTTCATCCCTGACTTGATGGCGGACGGCGGAAGGATAGTCGTAGACGTTACCGTTGTCGGTCATCGCCACGATACAGGTTTCTACGTCCGCGCCAGACGTTGCAATCGCCTGCTGCAAATCGGTCGTGAAGGTAGCGATTCCGCAGTGACGCGGGAGCGAATTCCCGATGAATGCTATACGGCTCAGATGGGTCACGGCCGTGCCTCCGTTGAGCGGACCGCCGCATCCGCAATTGCCTGGTGATGAAGGGGAGGTGGCGAAAAACGGTCGATCGAAGCACTCCCTTTACGCTTATCGCGACCGCGCAAAAGGCCAGCGCTGGGCTCAGTGGCCAAATAGGCCAACAGCCCCTTCAGGCCTTCAGCACCGGCCTCGATGCTGGCGTCCTCCGCTTCCAAGAACATCGCTTCGCCGGCAAATGCATTTACCAGACCAATCCGGGCGTGGCCTTCAAGGACTAAGAGCCACGTCTCGCGCTCGGCATGGAGCTCCCAGTTCGATTTCGGCAAGAGGTCGATCCGCTCAAGCACGAAATGCGAACTTGCGACGAGGAGGGTTCTGGCTTCGGTGAGGCGCCTCTGAATGGATTGGCATCCAGCCGGTCCTGCATGTGCGGCTGCCACGGCGTTGCCGGCGTGAAGCTCACGCTTCCGGCCGTAATCGAAAAGGCGGAAGGTCGCATCGCTGCGCTGCTGGATCTCTGCAATCACAAGTCCGGGGCCGATGGCATGAATCGTACCGGCGGGCACGAAAACAACGTCGTCTTTCAGGACCGGGTGCCATTGCACTAGGTCCGCAATTGAGCCGTCCTCGATGGACGCCCGCAATTGCGGGGCGGTAAGGTGCTCCTTCAGTCCGATGGCAACATTGGCGCCAGGCGTCGCGGAAAGAATATACCAAGCCTCGGTCTTGCCGTGCGGCATACCGATCGATTGCGCGAAGGCATCATCGGGATGAACCTGGATGGACAGCGCTTCCTTCGTGAATAGCAACTTGAGCAGCAGTGCGGGGGTAGGAGCCGTCATATCGGCACGCTCGAACCACAGCTCACCGATTGCGATGCCGTCGCCTGGAAGCTCGCTCCAGGGCCGGAGATTTGTGCTTCCCCAGGGTTTGTTCACGGCCTGAATGCAGGCATGTTCGATCGTCATTTATTCTCCTGGTTCGTGAGCGGCCCTTGCCGGACAGCCTGGGATCGAAGTCCCGGCCGTCAGTGGCGAGCTCGCAGCCTAACACGCCCTTCAGGCCACCACGCCCGGATTGTACTTGCCAGCGAAGCCGTGGGACGAAAAAGTCGTACTTTCTGTAAATAATATTGTTAACGGTTTGGCGAATTTTTCTAAAATCGACTAATCTAACATGGTTAGATGCTGGCCAAAATACAAGCCATATTGGCAACGTTATTCGATATTAACGAATGTAAAGTCAAAAATATATGACGGAGGTGTCGCCCACACCGCGGCCAATATTTCGGAGCTTCGATGGATCAAGCTCAGGTTCCATCGCCGGACAACCTATCGCTTCCCGGCTCACGGCACGAAATGACGCTTTGCGGCTCGCACTGCGGATCGGACGCCAACGGACCGTGAAGCGATGAACCGGATCCGGTATCAAAAGCATTTTGGCACTCGACACTTGTCGTTGCCAATAAAACGTCCAAATATCTGGCAGCTCCCGGCGAGGGCCGTTGCGCGCGCTTCAGAACCTTTTGCAATTCCGTTCCTTAAAATTGAGGCAGAGGCCCTCCCAAATCCCATTCCGCAACCTATGGCAAAGCAGCATTAGCCCCGCCCCATCGAAAGTTGGAGAAAACACCCATGGCAGCCAAAGACGTCAAATTCTCTCAAGATGCCCGCGACCGGATGATGCGCGGTGTCGACATGCTCGCCAATGCCGTTAGGGTCACGCTCGGTCCGAAGGGCCGCAATGTCGTGCTGGACAAGAGCTATGGCGCCCCTCGCATCACGAAGGATGGCGTCACGGTCGCCAAAGAGGTCGAGCTCGAGGACAAGTTCGAGAATATGGGCGCCCAGCTGGTGAGGGAGGTGGCGAGCAAGACTTCCGACGTCGCCGGTGACGGCACCACCACCGCGACTGTGCTCGCACAGGCGATCGTGAAAGAGGGCGTAAAATCGGTAGCTGCAGGCGCCAACCCGATGGACCTGAAGCGCGGGATAGACCTTGCCGTTCAGGCGGTTGTTGCGGAGCTCAAATCGAAATCGAAGAAAGTGACCCATAACGACGAGATTGCACAGGTCGGCACGGTCTCGGCCAATGGCGATGCCGAGATCGGCAATATGATCGCCGAGGCCATGCAGAAAGTTGGCAAGGAAGGCGTCATCACGGTCGAGGAAGCCAAGTCGCTTGCGACCGAGCTCGACGTTGTCGAGGGCATGCAGTTCGATCGCGGTTACATCTCGCCTTACTTCGTCACCAACGCGGAGAAGATGGTGGCCGAGCTCGAGGACGTTTACATCCTCATCTACGAGAAGAAAATCTCCTCGCTTCAGCCCGTGCTGCCTTTGCTGGAGGCGGTCGTGCAAACTGGCAAGCCGCTGCTCATCATCGCAGAGGACATCGAGGGCGAGGCACTGGCGACCCTGGTGGTCAACAAATTGCGCGGCGGCCTAAAGGTGGCGGCGGTCAAGGCGCCGGGCTTCGGCGACCGGCGGAAGGCCATGCTCGAAGACATCGCCACCGTAACGGGCGGCTCGCTGATCGCCGAAGACCTCGGCATCAAGCTCGAGAACGTCACGCTCAACATGCTTGGCCGCGCCAAGCGCGTCTCGATCGACAAGGACAGTACAACGATTATAGACGGCGCCGGCAAGAAGAAGGACATCGAGGCCCGCATCGGTCAGATCAAAACGCAGATCGAGGATACCACCTCCGATTACGACAAAGAGAAGCTGCAGGAGCGGCTCGCAAAACTTGCCGGCGGTGTCGCGGTCATCAAGGTCGGCGGTTCCACCGAGGTCGAGGTGAAGGAGCGCAAAGACCGGGTTGAAGATGCCTTACACGCCACAAGGGCGGCCGTCGAAGAAGGCATCGTGCCGGGCGGCGGCGTGGCGCTCTTGCGCGCTGCCAAGGCCCTCGACAAGCTCAAGCCTGAGAACGAGGACCAGAAGGTTGGCATCAACATCATCCGCAAGGCGCTCTCATGGCCGGCCCGCCTGATCGCGACCAACGCTGGCGAAGACGGCGCGGTGGTCGCCGGCAAGATCCTTGAAAACGCGGCCTATGGCTTCGGCTACAATGCCCAGTCGGGCGAGTATGGAGATCTCACGAGCCAAGGCGTCATCGACCCGGTGAAGGTCGTGCGTAACGCTCTGCAGGGTGCGGCCTCGATCGCAGGGCTTCTCATTACGACCGAGGCGATGGTCGCGGAGCTGCCAAGGAAGGAAGGCGCCCAGGCGCCGATGCCGGGTGGCATGGGCGGGATGGACTACTAACCACGAGCCCACCCGTCTCAACCCTGAGAGGCTCCGCCGCGCGGATGCCGCCGGCGGCCCAATCTTATTCAGATACGCGATTGGGCCGTCTACCGGTGGCCTGGGGACCGGAAGGCCCCATCCTTCTACGACAATGGCGCGCAAAGCACAGGAGATGGCCATGACCCTTGATATCAAAACAATTGAAGCGATTTTACGCCAGCATTGGGAAATGCCGGCCGATCTCGACCTGGAGAAACTGCACAATAACGCCTTCAAAATCCAAGTTATGGTGGGCCAGAAGTACGCTCATCAAAATCTGAAATATCAGCTGGGCTTGATCCAGACAAAAGAAATGCAACAGAACCTCGACGATCAGGCGTGTGATCGGATTGCCTCCGACCTACTTAGAGCTGCCAATGCCTAAAGCGTCGTAGAGATCAGCGGCAATCATATTGAGCTAAGGGTCATTTTAGTAGTTCAAGAGAGTCGAACTTGGATTAGCGCCCAGCCTTGGGTGCTTGCGCGGGTTTTGGTCTGATCCGCATAGCGCGCCCCTCCGACTGGTCGAGATCGAAGGCTCCGGTCTTGCGGACCAGATCGCTGAGTTTCCGGTAGCCGTAAGTGCGCGGGTCGAAGTCGGAGGCGATGTTGGCGAGGCGCTGCCCTACTACGCCCAAGCCCACCCAGCCGTCGTCCGTCTCCATCTGCGCGATGGCCTTGTTCAAGATGGGAATAGCGGCGCTCGGCGGCTGAAGAGCCTTGGGGGAGGGCCCCTCTTCGGGAGCAGCAACCTGGGCCTCGGGCAGCAAATTCTCGGTGTAAACGAATCGGCGGCATGCTTGCCGGAAGCTCTCAGGGGTCTTCTGTTCGCCGAACCCGTAGACATCCGCGCCCTGTTCCCGCAGACGCGAGGCAAGGCGCGTGAAGTCGCTGTCCGAAGAGACAAGGCAGAACCCGTCCAGCCGGCCGCTATGCAAAAGGTCCATGGCGTCGATCACGAGCGCGATGTCGGACGCGTTCTTTCCAGTTGTGTAGGCGAACTGCTGGTACGGATCGATTGCATATTTTGGAAGGATCTCGGCCCAGGACTTCAAGCGCTGACCCGAGAAATCTCCATAGATGCGCCGGACACTGGCTTCGCCGAACTTGGCGACCTCTTCGAAAAGCCCGGCGGCGATGCGTGGCGAGGTGTTGTCGGCATCGATCAGAATAGCAAATCGGGGCAAGCGGTTTTCTTCTGCCATGTTGGGGCGCCTTGATCGTTATGGACCGTTGGGATCGAATCTCTTGCGGCATAAAAGGGCTCGATCATCCCAATCGGCGAAGCCCGAATGTATTCTGTGGAGCGTTCTCTGGGAAGACATGAGGCGCCGGGCAACCTTGATGACGGGCATCGCGGTCCAACTCAAGGCTTGAAGAAAGCGCATGAGCATCCATATGCCATCCAGCAGGATGGTGAATGGATGTCAAACAACGTGCAAGAGCTGCGCCCGAAGACGGCCGATAGCGAGAAGATCACGATCAACCTAGGCTTTGTCGATCTCGGCCATGTCGACCTGCTCGTGCAGGAGGGATTCTACTCCAACCGCACCGACTTCATTCGAACCGCCATCCGCAATCAGATCGAACGTCACGCCGACGTGGTCCGCAAGGCCGTAACGCGCAAGAGCGTCGATCTCGGCCTCCGGCATTTCAGCCGGGCGGATCTCGAAGCGGTACGTGACGCCGGACAGATGCTCGATATCCGCGTACTGGGCCTTGCAAGCATCGCCGAGGACGTCACTCCCGAACTGGCCCGCGCCGCCATCGCGTCGCTGGCGGTCCTGGGAGCACTGCACGCAAGCGCCGCGGTCAAGGCCGCCCTTAAAGATCGCATGCAATAAGTTCCGGCATTGGGGGACCAAGCCCTCGATGCTTTTTTCACCGCAGAAGGCAACCGCATGACCTATCAAATGCCCCCTGAAATGGCGGAAGCGACCCGTCTCACCCGCCTTGGCAAACTCGCTGAGGCAACCGCCCTCATTCAGCGGCTGCTCCGGGGTGAACACAGCCCGGCTCCGGCGAGCGGCCTCTCATCCACGACAATCGATGCGGAACACGTCCCGGCCGATGCGGAGCTGCAACGCGAGCAGCCAGGAGCTCGATTCAAAGGCCCACGCGCGGCTATTAGGCCCCGCACTAGCTTGAGCGAGACCGTGCGGCGCCTCGCCGCAATGGCCAAAGCTTCCAGTCTCGACGGCGGCTTCGCGCAGCGGCCGGTTCCCGATCCTCTGCCAGATGGGGCGTCGTTCACGGCGGCCAGCTATTCCAACGCCACCGGTACGCGCAACTACAAGCTATACATCCCTAGCATCAGTTCGAGCGAGCGGCTTCCCCTGATCGTGATGCTACATGGTTGCACCCAATCCCCCGAGGACTTCGCCGCGGGAACACGGATGAACGCCCTCGCCGAGGAGCAAGGCTTCCTCGTCGCCTATCCAGCCCAGCACGCCTTGGCCAATGCCAAGCACTGCTGGAATTGGTTTAAGCCCGGCGACCAGAGCCGCGATCAGGGGGAGCCTTCGCTGATCGCAGGCATTACCCAAGAGATTATGCGCGATCATCCTGTGGATCCGGCGCGGGTTTACATTGCAGGGCTTTCGGCAGGCGGGGCGGCGGCAGCAATTATGGGAGACGCTTATTCCGATCTCTACGCAGCGGTGGGGGTGCATTCCGGTCTACCCTCCGGAGCGGCCAGCGATCTTCCTTCGGCCTTCGACGCCATGCGCGTTGGGGCGCCGATTAAAGAGCGAAGCACCCGGATTGTCCCAACGATCATCTTTCACGGTGACAAGGATCCGGTTGTGCATCCGCGCAACGGCGACGCGGTCGCAGCCCAAGCGCTGGGGCCCGCGACCGGATTGCGGCAGACCACGCAGCACGGCCGGGCCCCTGGCGGGCACACCTATCGCCGCAATATTTATGCCGATGCCGAGGGCCGGACGATTTGTGAACACTGGAGAATTCGTGAGGCAGGGCACGCATGGGCGGGGGGCAGCCCGTCCGGCTCTCACACCGATCCGCACGGACCCGACGCCTCAAGAGAGATGGTGCGATTCTTCTTCGAACAGCAGACGAGCAACTAAATCCCATTTAGACGGCCGGGACTGGGCATTCCCAAAGATGCTGTTTCTCCGTCTAACCCTGCCCGGCATTGCCGCAATCGGTCATCACTTTGAGAGCAATGGCAAAAGAACATCCGCATGCTGTCGCTGCCTGTTGCCGTTCCTCAACTGGACTTGACCTATGGAGCGACTGCGTCATGCCTTGCCCGGACCATCGGCTCGCTTTTCAGAAGCGATCTCAGCTTGAAGGAAAAGGTTGGCTCGATTCAGCAAATCCATGACTTGATCGTAGCTTTCCATAATGTGGATCGGCGTTTGGGTAACGGTCATGTAGACGGTAGACCCTTCATCCGTTTTTTCGATCCGCGAAATATCGTTGACGTTCAGTAAAATCGATGCCCCGGTTCCCGACCGTTTGTAATGGTGCAATTGGATGAACATTGTTGAGCCCTTCGGTTCCGTTGTCTGGAGGCATCACGGCGCGCGCGGTGCTTCTTCGAGCACCGGGTGAGCAAATAACCCCCCTTTAGCGCCGGACCAGCAATCTGTGCGCCCTGCAACCGTTCGCTGGACACACAAACATCGAGAGCACCGCCGGGGAGCGCCTGAAGACCTCTGGTATTAACACGCCACTGGCAAAAATGCCGCGCGATAGCGCCGCGCTGTCAATGCGACAATGGTCAGCGTAACGTAATTGGCCTCGACGGAAAATCGTAAAGCCGATCAAGTTGCAACCCTACCAAATCACGGTAGCGTTCCACCAGAATTAGCATCGCTATTCCGTCCAGCTCACGCAGCCGCTCGTCTCACAGCTGCCCCGCACATGTCCATTGTGAGCCGCGATCGCCAAGTGCAAGTACCCCCGGCACACAGGACATTTGACAATCTCGGTGCAGGAATGGCCTTGATGCCGGACGCGCCAAGGTGTAATGCCCGCTATGGCCGTCTTCAGCAGGTTCCGGCGGTCCTCGCCCCATTGTTTGTGAAGAGCAATTTCCTCAACAGTTGGCGCCGTGAAGTGCTCGCAGCAGACGCGCTGGCCGGGCTTGTCGCCGCTTTTGATGAAGCACGGCAATCTGTGCATGCGGCGGTACTCCGATCCACCGTTGAGGGCGGTGTAATCGATGGCCGCTTCGCATGTTTTGTGCTGAGCCATTGATCGAAAATGGACGCACCAGTCGGGTGCAAAACCAGGATTTCCCGCTTTTTTGGCCACTGGACGCCTTCCCTTCTTGTGTCGCTAACAACTCAATCGGCGCCGCCACGGTAAGCCGGGAGGCGCATGAACGTCAAAACCATCAATGTTCGCAAGACATTGTCAACGCGGAGTAATTTCTAGCCATCTCTTCAACCCGCTCTGGGCTGCAATTTGCAGCTCGCTTTCGATGGCGAGCGCAGAAACCAAATCTGTGCGTCAATCGCTCTCGCGAGCTTGCCGAACAAGGCGGCCGTCGACTTATCGCGAAGGGCAACGGCTTTTTCCCTCGCCTGCCGGGCGGATTGCCGGAACTTGGCAAGAGCGCGGTCAATCGCGGAGATGTGCTCCTCATCGCCAGTGGCAGCAAGCGGGTGAGGGTCAAGGAAAGAGCGCGCCCGCGTCCTTTGCAGCGAGGGTTGCCCCACGGCGCCGAGTGCGCGAAGCCGCACGGCCATGAGTTCGCAAAACTGGTTGAGTTCGGAAGCTGTGGCACTTAACTCCCGGGTCTCCGCAAGGCGCGGGTCCCCGGCATTCCAAATGGCATTGCGTATCCGGAATTGAAGATCGACAGCGGATGCGAGATGCTTTTCGAGAAGCTCAATGATTTGGTTTTCTCTGTTTTTAACGGTCGGCGAGTTTTGCATTGTTTCCATGATCAGGCTCCGCAGTCATCAAAGAGGGCGAGATAATCTTCCTATTTTCCGGCAATTTATATGTTTTCTGTGTTGAATCATGTCGCCAATGTTTTCTCCTTAGAAATAGAATATGATAATTTGTTGTCGTAATTACAACGCATGACGATATTATTTTTTTAATATGCGCAGATTTGCTTTGTTCGCCTTCTCTTAAGGCGCAGATTTACCAGTGTTGCCAATCGTTTTAATCCGATTTTCTCAGCAACAAAAGGACCGGCTTTCAGCACAGGCCGGAGCAGGCATTTATTGAAGCCAATATGCGGCGAGAGATTGGCCGTAGTGTGCGGGTGATGTCTCCACATGGCCTTCGACAGATACATAGCGGCGAACGGCTATGCGTCGAAGCCATCTCAGCTTCGGGACCATCTTCTGCCCCCCTTCGCAGAAGTGGCCGTAAACGTTGCGATTGATCCTCACCAGCTCTCATCGCCCCTGGGAATAGAATAAACAGTTGGACTATTGCTGACGTTGCTCCCCAAAGTGTAATCTGGCTTGATGTACGCCTTGGCCCTACGAGTGGCCCGGAGAATGAAGCACCTTGGAGCTATTTGTTTAATGATGCTCAGGATCCATCATAGGACAACCTATCGCTATCGTCAGCCGGTCAGCCTCGGGCCGCACCGTCTGATGCTTCGCCCGCGCGAAGGCCGCGATCTTCGCCTCGTTTCTAGCGACGTGGCGGTGACGCCCGCCGCCACGATGACCTGGGCGCAGGATGTCTTCGGCAATACCGTCGCGACCGCCACTTTTCAGAGCATGGCCGGCACACTCGTGATCGACAGTGTGGCGGAACTCCAACTCGACGCTGCCGCCTGGCCTATCTTCGATATCGCCGCCTCCGCCATCGTCTACCCCTTCCAGTATTCGAGCGACGAGTCCACCGACCTCGGCGCATTGGCGAGCCAGCAATACCCAGACCCTTCCGGCCGCTTAAGGGACTGGGCCCGCGCATTCGTGCGCGGTAATTCGACGGACACACTTTCGCTGCTGAAGGACCTGTGCGCCGGTATCTCACAATGGATCCGCTATCAGAGCCGGGAGGACGAGGGCACACAGCCGCCGCAGCAGACTCTGGAGCGCGGTTTGGGATCTTGCCGGGATTTCGCGGTCCTGTTCGCCGATGCGGCGCGCAGCCTCGGTTTTGGGGCGAGGATCGTGTCCGGTTATCTTTATGATCCCGGTCAGGGCGTGGTGGGATCCGGAGGTGCGGGGTCGACGCATGCCTGGGCGGAAGTCTATGTACCAGGCGCAGGCTGGATCACCTTCGATCCGACGAACCGCGGTGTCGGCGGCTTCAATCTGATTCCGGTGGCCGTCGCACGCGACATCCGGCAGGCGATGCCCGTGGCCGGCAGTTTCGTGGGAACGGCGGACGCATTCATGGGTATGGCGGTGGAAGTTAGCGTCAAAGCTTAACTTAATCGGGGGAACCCGGCAGCACCCATGAAAAATGCTCAACGTCCTTATCGCCCGCCGGCTATGAGATAGCTAGAATGGCAGAAAAAACGATCGCTCGCGCGGCGCTTTCCCGAGCGGCGCTTTCAGGGTGGAGAAGGATCTGCATTTCTTTCCGGTGACGGCCCAAATGAATAAGCCTGCGTACAATCAGCCGGAGTGTATTGCGCCTTTGGCGAACCGATGGCCGCAAGGCAGGAACGCAAATGAAGCAAACGGCCGCAGGCAGTACCTTTCTTTCTTCTGTTCCAACCTCCGCCGTCCTTGCACGCCTGATACACAATGCCCCCGGCCGGTCCCGTGACGCTGCCCTTGTCTGCATTTCTGAAGCTTGGCCCAAAACCAGCGCCGCGCTGGTGACAACGAGCTTTCGCAAGCCGTTCACGTCGAAGGATTTCAGCAATTCCATGGCGGAGCGTATCGAGCTTTCCGGGCGCAGCGTCACGCTTGGCTTCAGAAAAGCCGCCGCGCTGAAACGCCTGGCCCAGTCCGCGACCGGGCGGCTTGGGAAACTGGACGGAATGAAAAGTCCCGCACCTCACCGGAGGCTTCGGAGCGCATTGACCTGTGGAAGCTAAGGCTTGCCTGGAATGTTGCGAAAACCGCATTGGCCTTCGCTGCTACATTTCTGCTGATTTTGAATGGCTCGCCATAAATCCGGATCGGCAACCGCCCTATTGCGCGGCACTGGCTTGCCGGCCATGTCCTTGGCGAATATGGCGCGTATGCTCTCAAGGACCTCATGGAGGGTCATGTCGTTCTGCATTGTCGTTTCCTCCGGCCGTCCCCCGAGGCGGGAACTTTATCCCCGCCCCTGAGCATTCGTCACGCGAAGAAAATATCGGTTCGCCGTCTTATGCACACAATTAATCGAGTTGGTTACGTGTAGGCGAAAAGCCACGCCGGACTTTGAATTCGCCCGTTAAGTTTTTCGAGGCCAGACCGGCCGCTAACAAACCCATAGCTCAGACTAAGCTTGCGCGAATTGGCGAAGCCATTCTTCAAATCTTCCGTGAACATCAGCGATTGTTACCGGCGGCGCATCGTAAAGGCTTGACCGGACCCGTTTAAAGTCCTACAGTGAAAGTCGGGAATACGCCTTCCCGCCTACCCCAACCACTCCCTCGGCAATCCCCTTTTGCCGGGGGATTTTCGTGTGCATTGCGTTCTGCGTTTGCGCGCACATCGAGCGGAAATGCGCGAGTTCCTTCGAAGAGAGAGCTTGGCGGCAGATTTTTCCAATTCTTGAACGGTCATGCCGCCGGACACATTCAAGCGGCAGGCGGCAGGTCGAAACTGAATTGCTTCAACACGGAAGGATCGCCGGTCCGGCGCGATGCGTCGAGAATTTCGAGGCCCACGATCCGGCCTTCGGCATCGTAGTCCACGCCGATTGGAAGTGTTTCCTCCGCTTACGCCAGCAAATGCATGCCAGCCGTCTTCGCGGCTTTCTCATCGAAAGTCATTGTGCGTGCGCAGTTTGCGCGATGAGCGGAGCGTTCGATCAGGCAATCGGCGAAATCGGCGTTGGACTGGGAATAGCAGCGCAAGGCATTTAAGACCACGTCCGCATTTTCAACGCAAAGTGTGCGGACGCGCAGCAGTTTATCGAGAACCGCGACGGTTTCAGCTTTGGTGGCCGCATAGCACCCCTGCATCACCCAAACCAACTCCACGATTGAAACCAGGGAGATGAACCCTGGTTCGGCATCGGAAAGCCCCTCGAGGAGCGTGGTTGCTTTTGGCGATTGGACAGCGTCGTCCTGGGCGATATAGCGGATCAGAATGTTCGTATCCAATCCGATCATCTCCTCCCGGCTCCGCGCTGTGCGATGACTTCATTCATCCATTCGATGCTGACCGTGGAGCGGGGCTTCCGCAGCATGCCCTTTAAGGATTGAACCTCATCGGTGGCGGCAACCATCAAATATTGCCCCTCCTCGATTTCGACGAACTCGACACGGCTTCCCGCTTCCAAACCAAGCGCTGCACGCACCGGCGCCGGAATTGTGATTTGTCCTTTGGACGTGACTGTGGCGGTGGCCATGGTTTGCCTTACGTTCTTGCGATTTCCTTACTTTGACGCAAGGCGCCCAAAAGTCAAGGTCACCACCCAGCGGAAACCGAAGCGGGCACGGCTAATTGCGCCGCCGCGGAGGATGTCCGGCCAGGTGCAGGTGCGGGCAAGTTGGTTTTCCCTCTACATCTGCTATACTCTCCGGCATGGAAAACGCACCAAAACACCCGATGACCGTTGACGAATTCCTTGTCTGGGCTGACGCACAGCCAGGCCGGTATGAATTGCACGGCGGTGAAGTATTCTCCATGGCCGCAGAACGGACGGCACACGCGGAAATGAAATTCGCGATTCAATCCGCGTTGCAAGCGGGAATACGCAAGGCGGGTTTGCCCTGCTTTATGCTGCCAGACGGAATGACCGTGAGGATTTCGAACGATACGGCGCATGAGCCCGATGCGCTCGTTTATTGCGGCCCGAAACTTCCGGCGGATGCGATGGAGGTTCCAAACCCGATAATTGTTGTTGAGGTGCTGTCGCCGTCAACGAGGCGCATCGACGCTTCAAAAAAGCTTGGCGGGTATTTCAGCCTGCAAAGCGTGCACCATTATCTCATCGTTGATCCCGAAAAGCCGCCGCTCATCCACCATCAGCGGCAGGCGGATGGCACAATCCTGACAAGGCTTATCTCGGATGGCGCGGTGCACCTCGACCCGCCAGGATTTTCGATCCGGATAACCGATATATTCGGCTAAAGCGCAGCATGGTCCAGGCCGGCCGGAGGTGTCCCTCAGTTCCAGATGAGTGTGCCATTTATGCCGCCCGGTATCCACATACAGCTTGTCGCCCATCTCCCGAAACTTCCCGCTCATCTCCGCCATACCCCGCTCCGCCGCCATCTCCGGCGTTTCATTCAGCTTCGCGGCGTAGTCCCGCACCTGCAGCGTGATCTCCATCGAGCAGAATTTCGGCCCGCACATCGAGCAGAAATGCGAGACCTTATGCGCCTCCTTCGGCAGCGTTTCGTCGCGCATGGCGCGGCTGCCTTCGGGGTCGAGGCCGAGGTTGAACTGGTCCTCCCAGCGGAAGTCGAAGCGGGATTGTGCGCCGGCAGGGCGCTCTGCCTCCACGGCCGCAATCACGCTAGACGAACGCTGTGGCCTTGCATCAGGTCTCCAAGCATCAACCGGCAATCAACGTTAATTGTTGACAAAAACAAACTCAGCAGATAACTAATTATTTGCGATAAGGAAACATATCATATGGATAGAATATTTAATCTGTCGAGATTGGCTAAGATTGTCATTGTGCTGGCGATTTTGTTCTTTTTAGCCCTGGCCGCTATCTCAATTTATGTTTTGATAACATCCAAGGTCGAAACTGCGATCATTACTGCAACAGTTGGACTTTTTTCATCCGTTGGTCCGGCGTTCCTCTTTGCGATAGTGTTTTTATTCATAGAAAAATATGACAATATCGCGATAATAAGCAGAAGCACAGACAATTTTATAAGGAACATTATTCCCGGATCGATAAGTGGAAGATTTATTGGAGATCCGTTTGATCTTGAAAAAATAAAACATTTAGACGTATTGCATTGCAGAAAGCTTCACAAAAAGGGGCAACCCCATGCTGGCTATCAAGTGGAGTGTGGTGAACAAAAATTTGAGTTTTCATGCATAATTAATACTTATAGAATGACGATATTTTTTTACATGCCCTATGAAATGTCGCAGGAACAAGAGAGATATGTTGATGATGCCTGTGAAGGTATGATCAACTCCGGATTTCGGCTGCGCAAAGAGCAAGTATCGAGTGGTGCATACGTAGAATATGATCACACAGTGATCTATCTACGAAAAGATTTTGAGACAAAAGAGCGAGATTTAATATTTTCACATCGGGAACAATATTTTATCGCCCGCGAGATCTCGGAATGGTGTCGAACTGTAATTCGCAAGATGCGATACGAACAGCAACAGTTCACGCCCCTACGATATCCCTGCAAAACCTTTTAATGGATGCCAATGCGCGCGGAGTTAATGGGTTCAGCGCGATGCACTCGTTCGAACTGCCACCCCGGGTTCCGCAGATCATCGAGCCAAAGCCGCTAGCGTGGCAAGATTGCGTCGCGCTTGTGGCGGCAGCTGCCGGTAAAGCCGTACCCACTCGGCGTTCGCAGCCAAACTCTCTAAGATGTCGCTTGCGTAACGGTTCTGTTCTTCGTCTAGCAGCTTTGAGAGCGCTGTGAACGCCTTTTCAAGCAGTTCTGGCGGTGTTGCGTCATCGGTTCGGTTCCATCTTAGTTCCCGGACTTAATATAAAGCTTCTGACCCATCTCCTTAAACTTCTCGCTCATCTCGGCCATGCCGGCCTCCGCCGCCATCTCCGGCGTCTCATTCAGCTTCGCGGCGTAGTCCCGCACCTGCTGCGTGATCTCCATCGAACAGAATTTCGGCCCGCACATCGAGCAGAAATGCGAGACCTTATGCGCCTCTTTCGGCAGCGTCTCGTCGTGCATGGCGCGGCTGCCTTCGGGGTCGAGGCCGAGATTGAACTGGTCCTCCCAGCGGAAGTCGAAACGGGCGCGGCTGATCGCATCGTCGCGGAGCTGTGCCGCCGGATGTCCCTTGGCGAGGTCGGCGGCGTGCGCTGCGATCTTATAGGCGATCACGCCGGCCTTCACGTCGTCGCGGTCCGGCAGGCCGAGATGCTCCTTCGGCGTCACATAGCAGAGCATCGCCGTGCCGAACCAGCCGATCATGGCGGCGCCGATGGCGCTGGTGATGTGGTCGTGGCCGGGCGCGATGTCGGTGACGAGCGGCCCGAGCGTGTAAAACGGCGCCTCGCCGCACAGCGCGAGCTGCTTCTCGACATTGACCTTTATCTTGTGCAGCGGCACGTGGCCGGGGCCCTCGATCATCACCTGGCAACCCTTCGCCCACGCCACCTTGGTGAGCTCGCCGAGCGTCTCAAGCTCGGCGAATTGCGCGCGATCATTCGCGTCTGCAATCGAGCCGGGGCGCAAGCCGTCGCCGAGGCTGAACGACACGTCGTAGCGCCGCATGATGTCGCAGATGTCGCCGAAGCGCTCGTAGAGGAAGCTCTCGCGGTGATGGGCGAGGCACCACTTGGCCATGATCGAGCCGCCGCGCGACACGATGCCGGTCACGCGCCGCGCGGTCAGCGGTACGTAGCGCAGCCGCACGCCCGCGTGGATGGTGAAATAGTCGACGCCCTGCTCGCATTGCTCGATCAGTGTGTCTTTGTACACCTCCCAATCGAGCTTCACCGGATCGCCGTCCACCTTCTCCAGCGCCTGATAGATCGGCACGGTCCCGATGGGCACGGGAGCGTTGCGGATAATCCATTCGCGCGTGGTGTGGATGTTGCGCCCGGTCGAAAGGTCCATCACGGTGTCGGCGCCCCAGCGGATCGCCCAGACCATTTTCTCGACCTCCTCCTCGACAGTCGAGGTGACGGCGGAGTTGCCGATATTCGCGTTCACCTTAGTGAGGAAGTTGCGGCCGATGATAACGGGCTCAAGCTCGGCGTGGTTGATGTTGGCGGGGATGATGGCGCGGCCGCGGGCAACCTCGCTGCGCACGAATTCGGGCGTGATGAATTCGGGGATGGCGGCGCCGAAGCTTTCGCCGTCGGCAAGCGCCTCTTTGGCGCGGTCTAACGCAGCGGTACGGCCGAGGTTCTCGCGGTGCGCGATATAGGCCATCTCTTCGGTGACGATCCCCGCGCGGGCCAGTTCGAGTTGCGTTATTCCGCTGTTGTCATGGGCGGGCTTGACCCGGCCATCCACGGATAAGGCCCCCGCGCTGTCAGCATCGCCATGGATGGCCGGGGCGCGCCCGGCCATGACGGCGTAGCGAAGCGGAAACTCGCGCGCCGCATGCGCCTCGCCCACATTGCCGTTATCCTCGGGCTTTACGTCCCGGCCCTGATATTGCTCCACGCCGCGCGCCTGCACCCAGGGCTCGCGGATGCGCGCGAGCCCTGCGCTCACATCGATCTGTGCGGCTTCGTCCGAATAGGGCCCTGAGGTGTCGTAGACGCGGAACGGCGGCTCGCCGCTCGATTCGTGAAGCGCGATCTCCCGGAACGGCACCGCGATATCTGCCCGCCCCTCTGGCGAGCTGTAGACCTTCCTAGAGCCCGGCAGGCTGCCTGCCGTGACGTGAACCGGCTTAACGGTCTTTGGATCGATCGGCACGTTCATCGCGCGGCTCCTCTTTGGTTTTGTGCGTCATAGGCTGGCGGAGGCGAAGCGGATTGCGCATGGGGGCGGTGTCTGAAAGGCCCTTTTCGGGAAGCCTGAGGTCAATCGCCTGCGAAATACCATCCCTCCGCCGGTGCTAACCGGATCAGGTTCAACGGGTTGCCGCGCGGCGCGATCCCTTATCCCATGCGGGCATGGACACCTCAGCGCGATCTCAGCCGCATGCCTGCGGCCCCCCAAGGTAAACGCTATACTGGGGCGCGAATGTCACGTTTGCAAGAATCTAAAGTTGAAAACCAATCATAAAGCCACAGAAGCGCCTAGAATCGGCATTCACGCTTAATTTACTATTTGCCGGGCCTTCGTCCGGCGGCAACGCAACCGGAATCGAACCTTGGTAAAACAAATGATGAAGCATCTTACTTTGACCTGCGCCGCTGTTCTCGCTCTAGCTGGGTGCGCCGGTACGAATATGGATCAGCCTGGCGCGCAGGCCAACGCGGTCGACGTAACGAAGATGCCGCAGGCTGGCATTTTTACGGTTAAGGACGTTGTTGTAACCGAGCAAGGTCCGGATACGATTCGCCTCGCGGCCGCCACCACCAACAAGTTCACATTCGCAGATCTGTCGGCGGTTGTGTGGTGCCGTGCGCATGACGAAGCCGTCGCCCGGAAGTACGATGGCTGGTATCAGGACGGCATCCAGCAAATCTCGAACGGCCCCGGCCAGCCGCAAACTGCGATCGCGACAGCACGCCTTTTCAAAGGCAAAGCGCCGGAAGGCAAGAAGACCTTGAAGCACGACAAGAACCCCTGCCACGAGGTTCCTGCGGTTGCAAAATCTAAAGCTTAACTTGGGGTTCGCCGTCTTGGCCGCGAGGCCGCTCCTCTTGAGCGGCATTCACGTTTTGGCCAAGGCGGAGTGAAAAGCGCGATCCGCGTAGTTCCAGCAGGTATGAAGCGATTGCGAGCATTAGTATCGCAGCCGCTTCATAGAGAAGGTTTATCGGGTCTTGCTCTTTTTGCAGAATGGCAATGCGCGTAAGCGCCGTAATCGCGATAAAAATCGGGAATGAGATCGGGATTTGCTTGCTGTTGTAGTAGGCTCCGACCATGCCAAGGACTTCGACATAGAGGAACATTAAGAGGAGGTCTTGCAGGGCAACCTCCCTTCTTTCGAAAATATTATAAATTGCTTCGATGGCGCCAACCAGGGTTAGAAGGCCAATGATCATGAGGAGAGCATTCTCCACATACTGGGTCACCTTGGCCATGGCATAGTCCTTAAGCCTTATTCGGCGGCATCTGCCGCTTTAGCATGAACTTGGCTGCCGCCGGGATGGCCGTCAGCGGCATTCGCCATATACAGCTTAACCGCATCGCGTAACCAATCTATGTTGCGCATGGTGATATCGGTTTGCCGCGATGGCAAAACGATGCCTGCGATTTTGAACGCGTCGAGAATCGCAATACGCAAATCCGTCCGGGTGTGTACGCTCTTTTCCAAATCGTAAACGAACGCATACAACTTGAAGTTCAGGGTGTCGGCGCCGAATTCCTCGAAATCGACGAAGGGCTCCGGCGATCGCATGACGTTTGGATGAGCCTGCGCCGCTTGCAACAGGATCGCCCTCACCTTTCGCGGATCGGAGCCATGGGCGACGTTCACTCCAATCGCGATCCGCCCCGTATTGTTTCTAAGCGTCCAGTTTTTTACTTTCTCGCTTATGAAATACGAGTTGGGAATGAGAACGTTTGCCCGGTCGAAAGTCTCGATTTCCGTCGAGCGCACGCTGATCTTGCGGACGTAACCTTCCTCGCCTCCCACCACGACCAAGTCGCCCACTTTGATCGGGCGCTCGGCGAGCAAGATCAGGCCCGACACGAAGTTGTTGACGACGCTCTGAAGGCCGAAGCCGATACCGACCGAGAAAGCGCCGGCCACGATGGCTAGATTCGAGAGGTTGAAGCCTGCGTAGGAAAGCGCAATGAGCGCGGCCGCCGAGACGCCGAGATAGCCCACGCCGGTGCGGATCGAATCGCGCAAGCCGCCGGATAAGCCGGCGGGCTTCAGAATCTGGTTGTCGAGCCACTCCTGGAAGAACTTGGCGGCGAAATAACCGAGAATGAAGACGACGATCGAGGCAAGGATCGCCGCAAGCGAAACCTGCGTGTTGCCAATATGGAAGCCGAAAAAGAGCTGGTGATACAGCTCCATGATGTCGCTCCAGGGGTAGCCCCACTGGAGAAGAATGAGCGGAACCGAGCAGATAAGGACGATGAACTTCAAAAGCAGGCTGACAGGGACCGCCAGCCTCTCGCGCCGGCTTTGGTCGAGCATCGCGGCTCTTTTGAGCCAGGAACCCGCCGCCGACGTTTCGTCGCTCATCGCCTGGGCGAATCCGTCCGCCCATAGGAGCAGGAGATAGACTACAGCCAGGATGCTGCCTGTGACGATGAGCTGTTGCGCCATAAAGCGCGACAGCGCGAGGTAGCCGGAGACTGCTGTGACCGCGATACCGGCGGTAATGAGCCACACAGGCAACCGAAGCACACGCAGCCAATGAAGCGAAGGCAACCCCTCGATATGCTTCTGTTCCACGGGGGTCTTCAGAATGGCGATCACGAGAAGGGCAACGATGAGGTTCGCCGTCAGCGTTATCGCCAAGGTCAGCGAAAAAGGCGCCTGCACGAGGCGCGTCGCTGCGTAGACGAAGGTTGTTGCGCCGTAGATCAGGGCAAGGGTGAGTACGAGCCCGGAAATGCGGACGGCAGACCAGTTGGATGCTGGAATCAAGCGCCACCTGTGGTCGCTGGGAGAGAGCACGGTGGAAATGAGAGCGTTCACAACCACGATTGTGATCAAAGAGCGCGCAGCGGAGTAAAAAAGCCAGCCCACATTGTCAGGCATCGCTTGCACTTCCGCGATCGCGTTGTACAGGAACACAAGGGGCAGGGCAGCCGGCAAAGACCTAAGCAGAATCACACCTGCCGCCGACGACGCACGCCGCCAGAAGGCAGGTTCGCTGTCATCCTTCCAGCGTCTAAGCGCGCCAACGCCCAAACGGCCGAGCAAGCTCAGCACCAGCCAAAGAACCAGTGCAACTCCCGCCAAAAACAGGACCTGCCCCTGGTCGCGGATGCTTTGCCACCAGTCCGTGACGATGGTCCAGACGTGGATCGAGGCGAGCCGCGCATATTCAGGGGCGGTTTGCCAAGTCTGTGCCGAAAACACGCCCGGTACGGGCTGGAAAAGGTTATTCGTGAAATTCTTCCGGCGGATATCCTGAACCGTATTGATGAGCTGATTGATTCGGAACTGCGTGGTATCCAAACCAGCGTGCGCGGAGCGGAGGAAGCTAGCGTGATAGTTGAACTCCGCGCGGGAGAGCGCCGCTTGCTCGGGCTCAGGCGGCTGGCCTTGCGCCGGTGCGGGCGGCAATTTCTGAACCTGGTCCTCGATCGAGGTGAGCTGGGGCTCCAGCTTCGTCCAGAACTCATCCGCATCGGCGCGTAGCTTAAGCAGCTCATCGCGGCAGAGGTTGAGGTCGCTGTACCGCAAATCCGGGCGGCGTAGCGTGTCTTCGAGGCGGTCGAGAGCGTTCTGCCAACTCTTGAGTTTGGCTTCGATGTCGATCCCGGCCGCTTGATTGGTGCGCCTGACGATTCCGGCAGTGTCGATATTGGGCGCGGCGGCGGGTGCTGGCGCAGCCGGTTGAGCGGGGGGCGGTGCGGCCGGCGCCGTGCCCGGCAACGCCAGCGGGCTTTGAGCAATGGCACCGGCGTTTATGACAATGAACAACGCGAAAACGGAGCACACAAACGCCCAACGCCGCACAGACATGAGATAAGCCTTTTATCCGGAAGCTAAACCGCAGTTCATCATGTTTACTAGAGGTGAACGGTGCGGGCAATAAGGCAGAAAGGCCGCGTATTTAAGCCTTAAACGAAATCGGTGTTGATCGAGCGGTCGCGTAGCTGGACCAGTCTAGGCTCGAGCTGCTCCCAAAGCTCCCGCGCCGCTTTGAGCTTGCCGCTGACGTCATCTGGCCCAAAACGGCGCTGAAACGGCCGGTAGCGATGCTTTTTTGCATAAAACCGGATGTCGCTAATGTGCTGGGTATCGAGAAACTTTCCCGCGTGACGCTTGGCCAAGCCTTCGGCTGGGAAGAAGTAGATTTCTGTATAGCCGTGCATATCCATTTTGTACGGCGGTGCGCCTTGCTCGTACCAATAGCGCAAAATCCGGTCGCGGTAGAGCGATTGCATGGACCGGAAGGCCTGCGCGTGGTTGCCGTCCGGGTACCAATCGTCGCCGGAGACGCAAAGTTGACCGTCGCTATATTGAATGCGCAGGAAACCCAAATAAAGCAGCTCCTGCTTTGCCATATCGATGACAACCAGGGGCCAATCCCCCTCGATGTAGTCTTTTCCGCTGAGAAATCGCCGCAACGCGCGCGAAAAGAAGGGGATCTTCTCCAAGATCGTCTTGGAGAGCGTGTCGCTCATGCGGAACAGGAGAGCGAGCGCGGCGAGCACTGCCGGAAGCGCATAGGTTTTATAGTCTGCAAGATAGCCCTGCAGCCAGTCCCAATGCTGAAGCACCCACCAAGTGAGCGCCGCAACGGATGCATGGATTGCCGAATGTACGCCCCGGAACAAGTGTGCCGCCCCGTCTAAGTTTCAATGTGCCCGGCGCACTGTCGCACAATTATCCGGTGCGATGCAATCCCTCGGCCGTCGCAGCGGCGGCTCATGCTGCACATCGCGGGGCGAAGTTGCATATATAGCTCGCGCAAGCCATTGGACCTCTGCCAGCCAAGCTTCATTTGACCACCAGGACATTGCATGGAGCATGTTCCACAAGACGGTCCGTGGTGCTGCCGATGATACGGTTATAGAGCGCCGAATGTCCCATATAGCCCACCACAAGCAGTCCGAAGCCTTCCCGTTGCACGAATTCGGCGATGGTGGAGACCGGATGGCCCGGGAGCACATGCGCCGCCAGCTTGACACCTTCCGCGTGAGCCTGGGCCACCGCCCGGATCATGACGGCCTCATACACATGATTGGCCTCCTCCTTCTCCTCGATGACTTCGTCAACCGAGGCCGGAAACCTCGGCATCTCCTCCACCGAGATCATATGAAGTTCGGCCCTGTGCTCCTTTGCCAGTTCGATCGCCGCCGAAAGCGCCCGCGCGGCTCCGTCCGAGCCGTCATTGGCAATGAGAATTTTCTTAAACATGAGACGCCTCCTCGATCTTATCCGCTTGCGCATGCAGCGGCTTTAGCGTTGGCATGAACCATCTCTGGGCGATCAGCGTCGGCACGACCGCGCTGCCGATTACGGCCGTAACCAGAATCGTATACTGCCGCTGATCGATGATGTGATTGGTAAGGCCGAACAGCGCCGAGATCGAGCCGAAGGTGAGCCCGGTCGACATGAGGAGCGTCGTGTACATCCCCTCCCTGGGCTCGAAATTGAAATGCTTCGTTAGAGGCAGGATGCCCGCGAACTTGGTGGCCATCTTAATCAAGAGGAACACCGCAATCAGTCCGGCCGAGCTGGCCACGGCGCTGAACTCGACAAGAGAACCCGCTTTAAGAAAGTAGAAAGGCGTCAGGATGGTGAAGGCGATGATGCGGAAGCGATGGCCGAGCTCCGGGTCTTTCAAAAAGGAGGGAGCAAGCGCCATGCCGATGAGATAGGCCGGCAGTACAGCCTCGCTGCCGGCAATTTGCGACAGGCCGCCGAGCGATAACAGAACGAGGGACACAAATTTCGTCTCGGGTTCGCTCACCCTGTGCCCTACGGTCTTGAAGAACCAGGGCGCAAATCTCGGAAGAAGCCAAAGCACAATTGCGGTCGCCGCGCCGAACAGCGCAAGCCAAGCGTCGAAATGCGCGAACACGATGCCGAGCGCCAGAACGGTGCCGAGATCGGTGATAAAGCAGGCGGCGAGGATGATCTTGCCCAGCTCGGTCTTGTTGAACCCGGTCTCGATCATGACCGCGTAGACAACGGCGACGGAGGTTGTCGACATGGAAATGCCGGCGATCTGCGCCTGCGGCCAGGGCCAGCCAATGATAAAATGAGCGTAGGCGAGTACGCCGAGATAGGGCGCAAGGAAGCTGACGGCGCCGATACCCACGCTGGCTCCGAGATTTCTCCGGATGACCTGCATTTCGATCTCGGTGCCGGCAAGGAATGTGAGCAGGATGGCGCCGAAGCCTGCGAGAAAGTTCACCCACGGCGTAATTTCGAGGCCGATGGTGTTACCCGCGAGCGCTCCCACAACGATCTCGATGAGCGCGACCGATATAGCGACGCGGATGGAAATAATCGAAGCTGCAAGCGCAAGCGCGAGCCACACCGATGAGGCGAGCCAGACGTTGGTCAAGGGAGACTCCTCCTGTTTCGGAGGCGTCTACACACCTCCGGCCGCATGGGCGCGAAGGCGAAAGGAGAGAGTTGCGTCGATTGAGGCGCGCTTCCTCCCACTCGCATTCGCGGTAGGAGTCATCAGCCCTGCGGGCAGTTTTGGGGGCACCCCATCCCCATTGGTTGAAACGAGGTTAGATAGGCTTCGCGCGCCGGTCAACTTCAAATGTTGCGGCTTCAATAGTTCTGCCGGGCTGGTATGACGCCGCGGACGCCGCCTCTGGGATTGGGAACGTCGCCCCGATAGCGCGGGATGAGGTGGAGGTGGACGTGAAACACCGTTTGGCCTGCCGCTTCGCCAACATTGACGCCAAGATTGAAACCGTCCGGACTATATTCCCGGATCAGCCAGGCGCGCGCTTCGTCCGCGAGAGCCAGCAGGTCGCAGCGCTCCCCGGCCGTGGTCTCGAACCAGCCGGCGACATGGCGGCGCGGAATCAGCAGCATGTGCCCTGGCGTCACCGGTGAGGCGTCACAGATTGCAACAGCGGTCCCGTTTTGGAACACGCCTTCGCCAAGAGAACAAAAAGGACAGTCTTTGGTCACGGTCATGATAGCGAGACGCCGCCTAAAACATCGCGGTCGAACGCGGTGCGAGCCCGGCGCCCTCAGCATACTATTTCCGCGCATAGATTGCCTAGCGTGCAGATAAATCGCCAAGAATTCGTTCGGCCTCCTGGAACGGCCCGGGGCCGGCCTGACAGCCCGAGGCACCGGCGTTCTCCTCGATTTGCTCCGGCCGGGAGGCGCCGGTAATCGCCGATGCAACATTGTCCAGGCGCAAAACCCAGGCGAGCGCGAACTGCGCAAGGGAAAGTCCGGCCGCGGCTGCGAGCGGTTGGAGGCGCTGGACGGCGGCGAGCGTGCGGCGTTCGAGCCAGGCTCCCCTAAGAAAGCCGCCCATCTCGCGGCTCGATGCGCGCGTTCCGGGTTGCGCCGCTTGGCCCGGTTTGTACTTGCCCGTCAGCACGCCCTGCGCAAGCGGCAACCAAACGATCTGGGAGATCCCTTCGTTCTCGCAGAGCGGAATAATTTCCGCCTCGGGCTTGCGCCAGAGCAGAGAATATTGCGGCTGGCTCGAAACGAAGCGCACAACGCCGGGCATTTCGAGCGCGGCACGAACGCCTTCGGCCGGCCATTCGGAAAAGCCCGTATATCGCGCCTTTCCCGCCTGGACCACCTCGGTCAAGGCTTGCATGGTTTCCTCGAGAGGGGTTTCCGCGTCGAAGCGATGGCACTGGTAGAGATCGACATAATCGGTCTTAAGCCGGGCGAGCGAAGCATCGATTTGCTTATGGATTTGCGCACGGGAGAGGCGCCTTGTGAATGCAGGCCCGCGAGGCCGCTGCATCGATCCCGCCGGAATAGGTCAGCCAAGATCCGAGTGCTATTTCTGAGACCAGAAGATTGCTCGCACCAAGCCTCCGGTATTTCATAAGCGCCTCCGTTTTTTAGCTCTGCACGCTATGTCTCGATAATTTCGCTATTCATGCTAAAAGGACTGGCGAAAAGCTTACGCTCCGCGCTCCCGCTTATCCCTGCTAACCACCGGCAGCCTCCAAAGATGCATACGAAGTACAAAAGACGAACCCTGCTCCTCGCCGCCATCGTGCTGGCGGCCCTCACAGGCATGCCGCACCACGCGCATGCGCAGCGCGCAAACGATCCCGCGGGCGCGGCGCTGATCGGATCCGACTCGCGGTTTCAGCCCGTCATCGGCGAACACGGTATGGTCGCAGCACAAGAGAAGATTGCCGCGCAAGTAGGCGCAGATATCTTAAGAGCTGGGGGCAATGCGGTGGATGCCGCCGTCGCAACAGGCTTCGCGCTTGCCGTGACACATCCTCAAGCCGGTAATATTGGCGGGGGCGGCTTCATGCTGATAGCGCTCGCCGATGGAAAGAAAATCACGTCCATCGACTATCGCGAAACCGCGCCGCTCGCTGCTACGAGGGACATGTTCCTCGACGAAAGCGGAAATGTCGACCGTGAGCGTGCGCGCTATAGCCGGGCTTCGGCAGGCGTGCCCGGAACGGTGGCCGGTTTGCTTTACGCTCTGGAGCACTATGGCACCATGCCGCGCGAGCGCGTGCTGGCGCCAGCGATCAAACTGGCGGAAGACGGATTTGCGGTGCCGTATGGATTGGCGTTCGCCCTGGAAAAAAGCCACGAGCGCTTCGCGAGCGACATTTCGAGCCAAGCCTATTTCGAGCACCTGGACGGAACGTCTTACCGCGCGGGCGAGATCCTCCGGCAGCCCGATCTTGCGAAAACGCTTCGGGCCATTCGCGACTTTGGCGCGAGCGGATTTTACGAAGGTCCCGTCGGCAGGCTGATCGTCGAGGAGATGAAGCAGGGCGGCGGCCTAATCACCGCCGAAGACTTAAAAAATTACCGCCCCATCGAGCGCGAGCCGGTTCGCGGAACCTATCTCGGCTACGATATCGTATCCATGCCGCCGCCCTCGTCCGGTGGCGTGCATGTCGTTCAAATGCTGAATATCCTCGAAGGCTACGAACTCGCCAAGCTCGGACATAACACAGCCGATTCGATACACCGGCTTGTGGAAGCCATGCGCCGCGCTTATGCCGACCGCGCAAAATACCTTGGAGATCCGGCCTTCGCTAAAGTGCCTGTCGCGGGGCTCGTAAGCAAGGAGTACGCCGCACAGCTCCGGGCGGGGATCGATCTCAACCATGCGACGAAATCCGAGAATGTCTCCGCGGGAAAGCCGCCTTCGCCAGAAGGGGAGCAAACGACGCATTTTTCGATCATGGATAAGGCCGGCAACGCGGTTTCGAATACCTACACGCTCAATCTCGCTTTCGGCAGCGGATACTCCGTCGACGGGGCGGGCTTCTTCTTAAACAATGAGATGGATGACTTCTCGTCGAAGCCCGGCTCGCCGAATGCGTTCGGCCTTGTTGGCGGCGAGGCAAACGCCATTACACCCGGCAAGCGACCGCTATCGTCCATGGCGCCCACCATCGTGCTCAAGGACGGCGCACCCTATCTCGTCACCGGCAGCCCAGGCGGAAGCACCATCATAACCGTGGTGCTCCAAGAGATTCTGAACGTGCTTGCCTTCAAAATGAATGTTGCCGAAGCAACGGCCGTGGCGCGCATTCATCATCAATGGCTGCCCGATGCCGTCATCACCGAACGCGGGGTTTCGGACGACACCTTGCGCATCCTCGAAGCAAGGGGGTTCATTCTTCCCAAAAATGCCGATGGAACCTATCAGCACCGCGTGTTGGGCCGCGCGAATTCCATCATGAAAGCTGACGGCTATTTCTTGGGTGCGGCCGATACGCGCGACGGAGACAGCGCAGCGGTTGGGTTTTGAGCGCCGCCCGCCGTTTCGCTTAGCTTTGGCTGTCCGGACCGGGAAGTCCCCACTCATCCTGTCCTTCTCCCGGCAAGCTCGCCAAGGCGAGCTTGCCACTTTCGCCGGCGCACCCGCAAGCGGGTGCGCATGGGGAGAGGGAGAAGCAGCGTCCCTTCTCCCCATCCGCTTGCGGACACTCTAAGTTGCAAGCTCGCCTTGGCGAGCTTGCCGGAGA
>JBKQQS010000022.1:0-99081 GCA_052144215.1 Rhodomicrobium sp. | reverse complement strand
GTTGCAAGCCGCAGCGGACTCCCTCTCCCCTTGCGGGAGAGGGCTGGGGTGAGGGGTGAGTCACGAGGTATTATCCCAGTATATCCAGGCGCATTTTCGTAGCGCCAGAGCATGGTTAATTTTGGCGTGGTAAATGGGGGTGGTTTTTCTTTTCTCCCCGCAGCAAAAATCGCAATTTTTCGCGTTTTCACCCCAAAATCTGCATTTCAAAAAGTCCGTTAAACATAGTTTATTGCGCGGATTTACTATAAACTGCACGCCTGCGTTGCAGCATCGGGACGCCGCTACTTGCTATTGCTTCGGGCCGTGTGAGACGTTCTTTCGTAATATCAAGACATTAGCCGGCGTTAGAGCTTTCGCAAGGCGCTTTTGTCTATGATGCTGCATCGAGGCAAGCAATTTCACCCCGGAGCGAAGCGGCAAAAAACGGCGAAGGATCTGGGTTAACGGGGGGTTAAACTGGCTTGGAGGCTTGCAAGGTCCGGCTCACGCCATGCTCGGTCTTCTCCCAATAGAACGGCGCCCAGATGAGCTGCCACACCGCACGGTAGGCCGCCGCCGAGACATAGAGCCAATAGACGGGGATGAAGATCGCATGCGGCCATAGCCCCTTATGCCCGGTGCCGCGCAGGCTCATGGCGCCGAGCGCGAGATTGGCCGCATAGCCGCCCGCGAAATTCGCAACCGCGACGGCGAGCAGAATGTCGTCGTGCAAGGTGCCGCCGCGCCGGAACAGGGTGCCGGAATAGGCGTCGTAGGCGAGCACGATGTAGAACAAGGGATGGGCGAGCGAGGAGACGATGATGCCCGCGAAATAAGCGTGGAAGGCAAGGAAGCCCGCGAGCCCGGTCTCCCGCAAGGTCGCCAGCGGCGCGCGCATATGCACGCCGAAGGTTTGCATCCAGCCTTTGAGCCAGCGCGTGCGCTGCTTCAGCCAAGGGTAGGTTTGGCAGCACGCCTCCTCGTAGGTCGTGGAATCGAGCGTCTCGACGCGGTAGCCGGCGCGGTGCAGCCGCATGCCGAGATCGGCGTCCTCGGTGACGTTATAAGGGTCCCAGGCGCCAAGCGCGCGCAGCACGCCGATGCGGAAATGGTTCGAGGTGCCGCCGAGCGGCAGGGGCAGGCCGAAGCGGCTGAGCAACGGCAGAAGCCCCCGGAACAACGTGCAATATTCGATGGTGAATTGGCGCGAGAGCCAGTTCTCGTTTGCGTTGAAATAGTCGAGCCGGGCCTGGAGGCAGGCCACATCGGCCGAGGCGTGGTGGAACATCGTCGCGGCCTTGCGGAGCTGATCGGGCTCGGGCCGGTCCTCGGCGTCGTAGATCACGGCAAGATCGCCGGTTGCGAATTGCAGCGCATAGTTCAGGGCCTTCGGCTTGGTGCGCGGCTGCCGGTCGGGAACGACGATGAGGTCCACATTGCCCGGAAAGGCGAGCTTGGTAGCCGCATCGATGGTGGCCGTGTCCACGGCCTCGAGCACGATTTTGATGTCGAGCTTTGCGGCCGGATAGTCGAGCCCTGCCAGCGCTTGCGCCAGATGCGGCAGGATCTCAACCTCCTTGAACAGCGGCACGAATACGGTGTAGCGAGGCAATTCTCCGTCGTCCAAAAGGCGCGGCTTCGGCTTCTCCCGTTCGGGAAACGCGAGGCTCAGCACGGCCGCCAGCCTCAGCGCGATTGCGAGGAGGAAGAACAGCGAAAGCAGCAAGGCCGAAAGCGTCAGCGTTTCCCTTGGCGCTGCGGCCAAAGCGCCGGTTGCGAGGCCTGTGACGATAGCACCGCAGTAAATCTGCCAGGCGGCGAGGCCCGTCTTCGCGCTCCACTCCGGCCGCGCTTTCATCAGCCCGGCGACGGCGCGGCCGACGAGCACGCGGCCATAGGTGTGCGTCACCGAGTCGATAAGCTCTTGCCGCGTGATAAGCTTCAAATGCCGGCTATTCGTACCGAGCTTCTCCGAGAGCGCAATGAGCTTATTGATGGAAAAGCTCTGCCCGTTGAGCGCGACAAGGCCGGCCCCCGCGGCGGCGATCGGTACGGGGCGCTCGATCAGAAGCCAAGCTTTCGAGGGGGCAGCGGGCAAGTGAACCCTGTAAGGCGCTTGCCCCCCCGCGAAAGAAAGCATGCGGGAAAGCCTTCCATAAAACTCGGCGGCGTTGAGCGCGCCCGATGCTATTGCGGCTTGGATAAGGCCAACCTTCGCGTTGCGGGCTTCAGCCTCAAGTTCTTGAATGAGGTAAGCCGGCCAGCCAAGAGACAGGAAAAAGTTGCGCTCGAACTCGATATCGGCGGCTTTTGCGAGGGCTGGCGAGAGGCCGAGCGCCTCCTCGGACCGCCAATCGCTTGCATTGCCGTTTTGCCCCGGTTTATGGTCGCCGGTGAATGGATGAAGCGGAATGCACTCGAGACTCATCTGTTCGATATCGTTTAAAGTGTTATTAACCACAGTAGACAATAGAGATAAGTCACTGTTGTCAATCAACCGGAGATTGTGGTGAGAATCTGGGGCTTCTACTTCTGGCGCGGACAAGCCGCCGCAAGTCTTTTGCTTGCGCTTTTTGCTGCCGTGGCGGTCCTCGCGCCGCACCCTGCTGCGGCTCAAACGGGTCCCAAGCCCGATTGGTCCTGGCTGCCCGCTTTGCGCGTTTTGACCGAGCCCGACTATCCGCCTTTCAACTATTACGACGAGGAGGGGCAGCTCACAGGCTTCAATGTCGATCTGGCGCGCGCAATCTGCCGCGAGCTGGCGGTCAATTGCGAGATCAATACTGCCGAGTGGGATACGCTTATCCCTTCGCTCAAGAACAATGAGGCCGATGCGGTCGTGGCTTCACTGGTGATCTCGGCCAAATCGTTGAGCGAGGTGGCTTTTACCAGCCGTTATTACTCGACCCCAGCACGGTTTGCCGCAAAGGTTGGCAGCAGCATCGGCGAAATCTCGGTCGCGGCGCTGAAGGGCAAGAAAATCGCTGTCGAGCGGGGCTCCGCCCATGAAGCCTTTCTGCGCGATTTCTTCGGAGGCGCTGAGATCGTGTCCTTCGCAACGCCGGCCGAGGCCCGCGCCGCGCTCAAGAATGGCGAAGCGGATCTGTTGTTCGGCGACGGCATCTCGCTCATGTTCTGGATTCAGGGCACCGGTAGCGCACGGTGCTGCGAGTTCAAAGGCGAGGGCTATTCCGAGCCGCGCTATTTCGGCGATGGGGTCGGCATCGCGGTAAGGAAGGGCAACACCCGCCTCCGCGAGGTGCTCGATTACGCGCTCGCGCGCGTCAAGGCCTCGGGCCGTTACGAAGAATTGATGCTACGATATTTCCCCCTGCCGCTTTATTAGGTGTCCAACACCTCGAAGCGGAGGCAATTCAACATGAAACTCGATGGAAAAGCTGCAATTGTAACGGGTGCGGCGAGCGGAATCGGCCACGGCATCGCGAAGAGGTATATCGCTGCAGGCGGCCGGGTCGCCATCGCCGACATAAATCTCGATCAGGCGGAGAAAGCCGCGCGCGAGCTTGGCGGAACCGATAGGGCCATTGCAATCGCGATGGATGTAACGAACGAGGACGCGGTGAACAAAGGTGTCGGACAAGCGGTTTCTGCCTTCGGAACCGTCGATATCCTCGTCTCGAATGCCGGTGTCCAGATCGTCCATCCCGTCGAGGATTTCCCATTTTCCGAGTGGAAAAAGATGCTGGCCATCCATCTCGATGGCGCTTTCCTCACGGCGAAGGCCTGCCTCCCTCACATGTATAAGCAGAAAGCCGGCTCGATCATCTTCATGGGATCTGTGCATTCTAAAGAGGCGTCGCCGCTCAAATCGGCATACGTCACCGCGAAGCACGGCCTTCTGGGCCTCGCCCGGGTGATTGCCAAGGAAGGCGCGGCGCACGGCGTGCGGGCGAATGTCATCTGCCCGGGCTTCGTCCGCACCCAGCTTGTCGAGAAGCAAATCCCCGAGCAAGCGCAGACGCTTGGCATCTCCGAAAAGGAGGTTGTCGAGAAGATCATGCTCGGTGAGACCGTGGACAAGGAATTCACCACCATCGAAGATGTCGCAGAGATCGCGCTCCTGTTCGCGGCCTTCCCGACGAACGCGCTGACCGGGCAATCGCTCGTCGTCAGCCATGGCTGGTATATGAATTAGGGCCGGCAGCTGCCTTTAGCGGTCAAACCCGGCATTGCTAAAATCGAAGCTGGTCACCGGGGAAAGCGGGCGGCGGGTGCGGCGAAGAAAGCGGGGCCGCTTCGTGCCTCGAAGCGTTTTGCCGTTGGCCCTGCGCTGTCCTGTGCGCGGCTGGCGGGGCTAATGTGAATGTCTGTCTCCGAATGGTGTAATTTGAGCACCTGTTTGGCCTTACATTTGTTTGCGCGTGCGCAGTGTGACAGCCGTGGCTAGCGTCTGTGCTATATAAGCGGAAGCAGCTTAAGACCCCGCTTGGAGAGCAGGACTCGGCCCCTTCCGCCTCTCCCCGACCGTATTCGCTTGCGAATGCGGACACGCTAAGTCGCAAGCTCGCCAAGGCGAGCTTGCGGGGAGAGGGCTGGGATGAGGGCGGACTTTCCGGCGATTCCGGTATACCAGGACAGACGCCAGCTTGCCGCGATGAGCGAGCCCAAACGATACAGGCGATTTCGGATATGCCCCATGACATCAAACCTCAGAATTTCGTGGTCACGCAGCGCCCGCGGCTCGCGGAGATCACCGGGCACCCCACCATGGAGTTCGCCGACTACGAGCGGCGGCTGACCTCGCTGCAGGAGGTGCTGCAACTGATCCAGCAAGCCTATCTCGGTACCGGCGACCGGGCGCTCATCGTGCTCGAGGGATGGGATACCGCCGGCAAGGGCGGCGTCGTGCGGCGCCTCGGCTGGGCTCTCGATCCGCGGAGCTTCAAAGTTCACCCGATCGCTGCGCCGGACGAGCACGAACGCGCCCAGCATTACCTTCAGCGCTTCTGGTGCCGCTTGCCGGCGAAGAGGCAGATCACTGCGTTCGACCGCTCCTGGTACGGCCGCGTGCTGGTCGAACGTGTCGAAGGCTTGGCAACCAAGAAGGAATGGCGCCGCGCCTATCGCGAGATCAACGAGTTCGAGCTGATGCTGATCAACTCGGGGATCCGCCTCGTCAAGCTGTTCCTGCATATTACGCCCGACGAGCAGGAGCGCCGCTTCCGCGACCGGCTGTTCAACCCTGTTAAGCGCTGGAAGCTTTCGTATGAGGATTTCCGCAATCGCTCCCGCTGGGCGGACTACGAGACGGCAATCGAGGACATGATGGAGGAAACCTCGACAGATTATGCGCCGTGGCATCTCATTCCAACGAACAACAAGCCCTATGGCAGGATTGCCACCTTTCGAATCCTGGCGGACCGCTTAGGCAAGGACGTGGACCTCGAGCCGCGTGCAATCGATTCCAGGCTGCTGCAGGAGGCCAAGACTGCGCTAAGGCTTTCGGACGCCGATAGCGCGCGCGCCTGCCAGCCGGGCAAGGTGAAGGTCAAGCCGAAGCGTCACGTTGCGGAGCGCTGACCGGCTTTAAGCCCGGCCGCCGAGGCGCGGGTTTCAACCGTTACTTTGCAGAAGGGGCGCCGAGCTTGTCGAGCCGCGCGCAGAGCAGGGCTGCCTCCCGAGCAGCCCCGGCCGCCTTGGCAGCCGTTGCGGACTCCCTCTCCGTTCGGGGAAAGGGCCGCAGCAAACTCCCTCTCCCCATCCGCATTCGCCTGCGAATGCGGACATTTTAAGTGGCAAGCACGCCACGGCGTGCTTGCTGGGAGAGGGCCTGGGTGAGGGGGGACTTCCCGGCGATGCGGATATACCGGCACAGAGACGCTAGAACATATCGAAGTCGTTATTACCGTGCGTGGTCTGCGCCATGCGCCTCTCCGACATATTGACCACCCAATTGGCGATATTGGCTTTGGTCGTCGGCAGCGGCAGGCGTCGCAGCATCGAGCGCATGCTATAAAACCGGCGGTAGATCCACTGCACATTCTCCTCAAGCTCAGCCGGCGTGCACCATGCGGGTTGCACGTGGCAGAGCTGGCCGGGCCACCGGTCGATCTCATCCTCGTGGAGGATGCGGCCTTCGGCTTTCAGCCGGTTGAACAGAACCGTGCCGGGCGTGGGTGTCAGCACATTGAAATAGGCCGCTGGAACCTTGTGCCGTTCCAAGAACTCGAAGGTGGCCGGAAACACGCTCATATCCTCGTTGTCCCAGCCGAAGATGAAGTTGAGAGAGAAGCTGATGCCACGCTTTCGCATATTGGCGAACATATTGGCGTAGTGATCGACCTTGTTCACCCGCTTGTTCATGTTCCTGATCGTATCGCCGTGAATGCTCTCGATGCCGATATTCACATGCAGCAGTCCACTTCTGACGGCGAGATCAAGGAACTCGCCGTCCTCGCAGAAGTTCGATGTCCAAAGCGTCGACCAGCGCACCTTGAGCGGAATCAGCGCCTCCATCAGCTCCATGGCGCGGTGGCGCTTACCGCCGAAGTTGCTCTCGCCGAAGAAGATATTCCGGCCGCCGCTGTGGCGCACATCCTCGACAACGTCCTCAGGCGGGCGCCAGCGGTAGCGCGTCGAGAGATAGAGGCGCTCGGAGCAGAACTCGCACTGTAGCGGGCAGCCGCGCGAGGATTGCAGTGTGAAGGTGCGGAATGGGCCGTAGCGCGAGAGGTCCAAAGCATCGTAGCTAGGCTTTGGCAGGCCCGAGAGCTGGGCTTGGGTGAGCGGCGCGGCGCGGTATTCCTTTTGAAGCCGCCCGGCGGCGGCATCGGCCAGCATTTGCGCCCAAATCGGCTCCGCCTCGCCAACGCCGATAGCGTCGCTATGCTCCGCCGCCTCCTCCGGATAAAAGAACACATGCGGGCCGCCCATGATAACCTTTACGCCGCGGCGCCGGTATTCGTCGGCGATGTCGTAGGCGCGCGGCGAGTGCACCGTCCAGGTGGTGATGGCAACGAGATCGGTGTGCCGGGCGTAGTCGATGTCCTCGAGCTGCTCGTCGATGAGCGTCACGCGCCACTCCGGCGGCGTCAGTGCTGCGAGGTAAGGAAGCGTCAGCGGCACCAGCGCGCGCCGCCTCGTCTTGAACACGCGGCGGTCGGTTCTGGTGTGATAATGCGAGGGTTGGATGATCGTTAGGTCGAGAGACATGCGCGCTCACTCCTGGGGCGCGCACTGAAACTTGGCGCGCCTTTCCAGACTTGCCCAATTTTCTTTCCCGAATATTAATAAGGCATTCCGCCCCGGCGAGCAAGATGGCGCTGGAACGCAACTAACACAGGCTAAGCAAAACCTAACCCAGCGCAAGTACAGTTTAGCTGAAGACCGGCACCCGGCACAGTTCGTGCTACGCCAGCCATGCCGCTTTCATGACAGGCCTACCGGGGTGCGGCGTCCGAGCTCCGCTCCCGCTCATGTGCTTTGAGGTGCGCGATCAGCGACGCCGTTGGCCAGCAAGTTTGCTGCAGCCCGGCGCGCTTTTGATAGGCGCCAGCCGCGCTCCGGGTCCGGCCGCCCGCTTTGCCATCGATGGTGTCGCTGTAAAGTTTAAGTGCGGTGAGCCGGGTTTGCATATATTCGACGTCGGCCGTTTGGATCTGCACAATCGGATCCCACCGGTGCTCAAATCCGCCGCCTCCCCGGATGCGATCGGCGAGATTGCCCACGAACAGGGCATAGAGGTCGGACTTATTATATTCGCGGATCACCTGAAAGTTTTGGAAGGTCAGAAAAGCCGGGCCGTAGATCCCGGCGGGTTGCAAAAGGGACGCTTGCCAGCCAGGCGTTTCCGGTGTGAAAGCGGCTGCCCTGACCGGCGCGATGCCCATCGCGGCCCATTCGCTTACAGGCTTCTTGATGTCGAGATAGCCGAGCGAGCAGTCGACGCTTGCGGGCGCGCGCACCTCGAAACCCCAGGGCTGCGTCTTATCCCAGCCGAGCTGGGCCAAATTATTGGCGAGCGAGGCGAGCGCATCCGGCACAGAATGCCAGATATCCTTCCTGCCGTCGCCATCCTGGTCGACTGCGTATTTGTAGTAATCCTCGGGCATGAACTGCACGAGGCCCATGGCGCCGGCCCAGGAGCTTTTCATGTCCTTGGCCGCGATCACGCCGTCCTGCACCATGCGGATCGCATAGAGAAAGTTCTTCTGAAACAGCTCTTTACGGTTGCCCGCATAGGACAAGGTAGCCAGCACCTGCAGCGCGTTATGCGTCGAATCGTTCGAAGTGCCGAACGCAGTCTCCCGGCCCCACAGGGCGAGCAGAATATAGGGGTCGACGCCGTAGGTTCTCTCGATCGATGCGAGTGTGGCGCTATTTGCGGCGTAGAGCTTCCGGCCTTGGGCGCCCAAATCGCCAAGGTACTTCGCGTTCAGATATTGCTCAGGCGTTCGCACGAACTCGGCCTGGCTCGGCTGTTGGCCGGTTCGCGACGGAATATCGAGGTCAGGAAGCGAGAAATCCGCGCTTAGGCCGCGCGTCACCGAGTCGTAAACCTCGGGCCGCATGCCGCTTTGCAGCGCGGTGACACGGAACGACAGGATAAAGACCCTAAACCCTTCTTGGGAAACCGTCGCGGCGAAACCCGGCCAGCTCAGTGACAGCGAAAACAATAGGAAAAGGAGCGGAAGCTGTAAGCGTGCTTTCATCGATAGTTTTGGGCTTTCGTAGGAGCGCATTCTCTCGTGGATCCCGGAAGCGAGGGAGGGTGGCGAACTCAACGCTGCTCTTTGGCGCTTGTAGGCTGAAGGCGGCTTTGGGCCGCTTGGCCGGCAACGAAATGGTGACGAAGCCGGGACTTAAGCCCGCTTCCTATCTGCAAAGTGCGGCAGGAATGCGAAACCGGAGGCGGGGCCCAGCGGCGCGGGTTTGCGGATGCGGCAGTCACGCCGTCAGCATAGAGGCGCCGATAACCAGAAGAACAAAGGCCAGGACGCGTCTGAGGATCCCTTCCGGGACATGATGAGCCCAGCGGCTGGCTAAGCAGATCCCTGGGATCGAGCCGATCAGCAGCGATCCGAGCAGCACCCATTGCACGTCGCCGATCAGCCAATGGCCGCTACCCGCAAGCAAAGTGAGCGGCACGGCATGGGCGATATCCGACCCTACGAGCCGGACAGCCGGGAACTGCGGATAGAGGTGCCTCAGGATGACGATACCAACCGCTCCGGCACCGACGGAGGTCAGCGAGACGAGGACACCGAGCACCAGGCCGAGGAAGATCGTTAGCGCCGGCCGGGCAACGGGGCGGTCTGCGGCCACGCTCCCGGTAATTCTCGCTGCAAGCCTGCCGGCCGCTTGCTGGAACAGAAGCCCTACGGCTGCGATCAGCAGTGCTACTCCAATGGTTACGGTGATGATGTGCGCCAGTTCCGGGCTACGAGGCGGCAGGCGCGCTATGGTGAAGATCGTGACAAGAGCGCCCGGAACCGAGCCGAGCGCCAGGAGCCCGACAACGCGCCATTCGACATTGCCCCTGTAAGCGTGGACGCGGGCGCCTGTGACCTTGGTGGCCGCTGCGAACAACAGATCGGTGCCGACTGCTGAGAGTGGATGTATGCCGAAGAGCAAAATTAGCGCCGGTGTCATCACCGAGCCGCCGCCCATGCCAGTGAAGCCGGCCAGCGCGCCGACGAAAAAGCCGCATAATGGGAATGTTAAGTCCATTGCGGCCATTGTAGTTCGCCCGCATCCCAGCGCGCAACCGGCAGCAGATTCCGCGTCATACCGGCTCCGATCGAATAGTTCGCGGGCCGTCAACCCGGAAAGCGCCTCGCGCTTATCCGGGGTCTTGCAGCATCTGCGGCTTCGATATTTGGCAAGATCCCGGATAGCCGCCAGCGGCTTCCGGGATGACAATAGAAACCGGCGAACCATTCAGCCGGACCCTGTGTCAGATCGTCTGATGGCGCGCGCGGGCGCTGCGCTCGATGGCCGCGGTCACGAGCTTGTCGAGATGAAGCGCGTCGCGTAAGAGTTCCAAGAGCCTGATCTCCTCGTCGGGCACTTTGAGGTCCGCCGCCGCAACCTCGACGGCCAGCGCATAGGCCGTTTCGTAAAGCTTCTTCGGAAGCGCATCGGCCACTTGCTGCAGCAGTTCCTCGAGACCGTCCTCGTCGCTCAGCAGATCGCCGCATCTTTCCGCGGCCTTGGCGAGGTTCTCGATGCCGTACCCCATGAAAACGGGCAGCTGACGCACGATTTGCGAGATGCGCTCCAACTCGTGATCGGAAATCTGCCGGTCCGCGGCGGACATCGTGATCATGATGTAGATCAGCGCTTCGTGGGGTGTAATCTTCGGCATCGGTGCGGCCTCATCGCTGCGGCAGGAAAAATGCGGGCTGCGGATCGTTAGGTTGCAAGCGCCAAAGCAACTCATAGCGCGGCTAAGGAAATGAGTATATGCGAAAAATTTGGGGGCGCCGGGCCCCCAAAAACACATAGCCGGTTACAAAGGCTGCCGCTTAGCCTTCCTCCGCGGGCAGCGCCACAAAGATCTGAGTGGCTCCGCGCTGCACGAAGGCAAGGGCGTGCTTTTTCCCAGCGGCGTGAGCGGATTTCAGCGCGGCTTCGAGGTCCGCAGGGCTGGAGATGTCCGCGCCATTTGCATTCAGAATGACGTCGCCCTGAATAAGCCCCGCATCGGCGCCTTTGCCATTGGGATTGATATCGAGCACAGCCAGGCCCTTAGGCCCGCTTTTTCCGTCTCCGCCCGGCACGACGTTCACACCGAGCGATTCGATCTCGGTTTGCTGCGCCAGGCCGTGAGGCGGAAGCTCCGGTTTGGCCTCATCCTTAAGCTCCGCCAGCTTTACGTCGACGATCTGTGCCTTGCCGTTACGCTGAATTGCGACTTTCAAGGCCGCTTCCGGGATGGAGGATGCCACCTTGCGGGCGAGATCGCGGCTATCCTTGATGTCCTCCCCGCCGATTTTCAGGATGACGTCGCCGCGCTTGATGCCTGCCGCTTCGGCGGGGCTGCCTGGAGCGGGGACCGAGACGAGAGCGCCTTTGGCTTCTTTCAGCCCGAGGCTATCGGCAAGCTCCGGCGTAACGGGCTGCACCTGCACGCCAAGCCAGCCGCGCGTGACCTTGCCCTTGGCCCTGAGCTGAGAAACGACGGTCTCCACCGTTTTGGCTGGGATAGCAAAGGCAACGCCGGCCGAGCCGCCAGACGGCGAAAAGATCGCGGTATTCACGCCGATGACCTCGCCCGCTTGATTGAATGCCGGGCCGCCGGAGTTGCCTTTATTCACCGCGGCGTCGATCTGGACGAAATTGTCGTAGGCGCCCATGCCGATATCGCGGCCGCGAGCCGAGACGATACCGGCCGTGACGGTGCCGCCGAGACCGAACGGGTTGCCGATGGCGATCACCCAATCGCCGGGCTTAACCTCGGAATGTCCGAGCGGCACGAACGGGAATGGCTTAGCTCCTTCGACCTTAACGAGCGCGAGATCGGTGCCGGCGTCGGTACCGACGATCTTGGCTGGCAGAATGTCGCCAGACTCGGTGACGATCTCGACCTTGATCGCGCCCTCAACGACGTGATTGTTGGTAACGATGTAGCCGTCGGAGGAGATGAAAAAGCCCGAGCCTTGGCCTTGCACGGGCGGAAGCGCGCCAGCGCCCCTCTTGGGGCCACGCTGGTGTTGCCCCGGTGCTTTGGGGCCCTGGAAGAAGCGCTCCAGCGGCGTTCCCTGAAACGGATTCTCGTCCTTCCCGGAAGATTCGCCGGTTTCCTCTTCATCGTCGTCGCGCGTGGTTATGGCGGCGGGATTGGACTTAACGCGGATCGAGACCACAGCGGGGGCGACGCGCTCGACGAGCGCGGAGAAGCTTGGCAGCATGGGCTGCATTTGCTGTTGGGCTTGGGCCCGGTCCGGCGCTGCGGTTGCGATGCGCGGCTCGAAGCCTCCAACGCCAAGAACGGCCAGAATGGCGAGCGCGGAAATGCCGTATCTTGAACGCGCAGCGGACAAATGTAGGCGACGCTTTGCGTAGCCAAAGCTAGGCAGCGGATCGGATTTTGAAGTGTTCAGCATGAACCTTTCCATTTAGGCAAAAGGGAAACCATGATCGCGAAGATGTCTCGCTTCAGATTAAGGCGCAAATGCAGATTGTTCGCATGGGGTAAACGTTAAATTTACGAAATACACTCGGTGAACATGGTAAATAAAACAATTCTATTCAAAATTGAGCTCGCCAATTAGCATGAGGACCTCATAGGCTTGCGGTTTTGCAGGCTGCCCTTAAGAAAGATCGCATGCGGCCGGTTGCCGATGCCGCTCAGCGCCGGCGAATTTACCGGTTCATCGCAAGACCGGACACCGGCATAAAATCGTACAATTCTATCCGGAAATTAAGGGTTCTTCCTGTTGCAACCGGACGGCCAAAGGGTTGATTGTATGCCGTACCGGTATTTCATCCAGTGCCCATGCACAACGCGGAGGAACTCATGAAGAAGATAGTCATCGCAGGTTTAACGGCGCTCGCCCTGGTTGCCACGCCGATGGCGTTCGCTCAACAGGCGCCTGAGGCCGCTAAGCACGAGCATCATCGCCTGAGCGCGGCCGACATGAAAGCGTTTACCGACGCACGCGTTGCGGCCCTAAAGGCGGGGCTTCAGCTGACACCCGACCAGGAAAAGAACTGGGCGCCGGTCGAGGCGGCCATTCGCGCTATGGCGGAAGCAAGGCACGCGCGCTGGGCCGAGCGGCGCGAGGAAGCCAAAACGGAAGATGCGATCGCCAGGATGCGCGAGCGCGCCGATGCCATGACGCAGCGCGCCGCGGACCTCAAGAAGCTTGCCGACGCTGTGGAGCCGCTCTACCGCACGCTTACCGACGAGCAGAAGCATCGCCTGCATTTCCTGCTCCGCCACACGATGGGCCATGGGCATCACCACGGCGGGCATCATCACGGCGGCTGGCACCATCACGGCTAATCTCCGCGAAGCGGAGTTCGCAAAACACTGAGAAAACCGAAGAACCTAAGCAGCCATCCGCTGGCCAGACCAACGGAGTCCGCTCAGAAAGAGACCGTCCCCTTTTTTTTCCCGGGGGCGGTCTTTTCGCGGATTTTGCGCGCTTAGAGCCTCTCCGCTTTCGATGGAATCAAAAGCGGGCTCCAAGCTTTTGTTTTATCGTGCGTCTTTACCGGAAAACCGCTTCGCACTTTTCCGGACGCGCTCTAGCCGAGCCGCGCCGTGCCGCTCTTGCCGTCATCGCGGCGCCAATGCACAACGGTCGGGCTCAAGCGATGCATTGTGAAGCAATGCTCGCGGCCTTCCATCCAGCTTTGCCACTGAATGCAGAGTTTCTTCTCGGAAACCCACCAGCGCCCGTGATCGGCCGTGGTCGATTCGCCGTCGAGCAGCGCCAGCTCGGTGCGGCCGCTGAGGTGGCCGTTCTTCGAATAGCGGATCGGAACCTCGCCAAGCGGGGTGTAGATGTAGACTGTCTTGCCCGCGACCGCCTTCTGCAGGGTGTCGCCGGTGAGCTCCTCGGCGTGGGCTAAGGTGAACGGTGCTGCTGCCAATAGCAATGCGATAAGCTTGCGCTTCATGTATCGTGAACTCGCTTCGTCGTGAGTTTATGATCGGGCAAAATCCGCCATGCGGATGCCTAGCAAGAAATGCGCCAGGCCGCTGCCCCTTTATGGGCGCGAAGCATAGGGCCGATATGGGTTAAAATATGGCAATGTTTCCACAGGGGCAGCGGCGTGCCGCCACGGTCATATCCTGGCACGCACTCCCCTGTTTATACCTGCAGATACTTTGGCGCAAAGAAATTGCGGCGGATATACTACGGACATACGGAGGCCAGGCTCAGGCATCACACGCATTTAATGCGTCAGCTTGCGCATTCGAGTCCGGCCGGGCTCTATCACAGCAAAATGTCCCGGCCAGTCGTTTCTGCCACAGGGAGCGGGGAGAGCTGCGCGCCATGCCAGCTCGCCGAAATCTTTGTCGAACGTGAGCAAAGTGCGCTCCTCGCGAACCGCCCAGGCCAAGATGTCTGCATCCTTACTTCCAGGTGCGGTTGTCCGAACCTAAATGACGTCGTGGCCACCCGTTCGAAGGGCTTCCACGGCTGCTCCAGGGAAATTCTCGTTGGCTAGGAAGCGCATGTCACGCAGCGCTCGGATAGACTTTTTCCGAGCTTAGAATATCGCGCGCATAAGCGAGACAGGCGGTGATATCCTCGTGCGTGATGCCGGGATAGTTTTGCAGAATGTTTGCCTCGTTCCAGCCCTCCGCGAGAAGGCCAATGATGAAATCCACCGCAAGCCGCGTCCCCTTGATGACGGGTTTGCCGGCGAGAACGGCGGGGTCGAGCGCGATGCGTGGGTCGCTGGGCATTTTCTCTCCTCACAGCGCTTATGTTAAACGTAATTTATGGAAACCTCCACACGCCGGTAGAGCGCCGATGAAGAAATCTGAACCTTTCATCCAGTTGCAGCAGTCGCTCAAGGCAGTGGCCGAGCGCGTCGCGGCGGCAGAAGGCGTCAGCCCCTATCAGCCTATCAACATCGCTGTGTCGGAGAAGCTTTCGGCGCTTGAAACCGGGGACTTCTTCAAGGGGGGCGCCAGGCGAGGCAATCCGGAGGCGTTTCTGAAGTTCTTAGATGAGGCTGGAGATGAGCCGCCGGTGGCGGGCGACCGGCTCTTCCTTAGAGTTGTCAAACGCGCCCTAAACTGAAACTAATCGCGCCAAATGTGCAAGAGCCGCACAATCGAACACGAAATTTGCGTCCAAAGAGAGGGTTTCATGAGTAGACTATTCTTCGTTCTGTGCCTAATCACGGCATTCGCCACCGCTGCTAGTAGCGAGCCGCTCATATTTCATGCCTCCACATCCGGTCACCGCACGCTGGATCAGGGAGATGGCGGCGGCAATCCGTTTGCGAGTGCGCTCATCGAGATCCTTGGGCGGACAGAAATGCGGCTCGCGGAGTTTCCAGCGGCATTGCGTACTCTGACAGTCGAAAAAAGCAAAGGCCGCCAGTCGCCGGATGTGCCAAAAGCTGTTTCTCCCGAAGATTGGAAACTTGTGCCGCAGCTGGCAGGAGAAAAACGGGTTGCGCTTGTTCTGGTTGTTTCCGATTACCGGCAATCGAGGGCACAATCGCTGCTGGGCGCTGAGCATGACGCTCATCGCGTCGCAGAAGCCTTAACGAAGGCCGGCTTTGCTACAGAGACCGCCCTCGACTTGGACTTAAGCAACATGAGGAAAAAGCTGCACGATTTCGCAGTGGCTAGCGCGGACTTCGATGCGGCGGTTATTTACACGACTGGGCACGGGCTAGAATCCAAGGGCGCCGTGTACCTCATACCTGGGGATTATCCTCGGGAGGAGGGAAACTCCGCCCTGGCGGCAAGAGCCCTTCCGCTCGTCGAGATTGCTAACGTTGCCCGCGCCAAGCGCGTAAACTTAGTATTTTACGGCGGCTGTAGGGACGATCCCTACTCTAAGTGACGGCCATCAAAATTTTGCGGATGTCAAAGCCTCAGGGTTGAGCGCGCGCGGCACCCCCAAAGCCGGCGCATCCGCGAACCCCAAAGGCCCCGCGCATAACCGCCGCCGCGAAAACGCCCGCAGAGCATGCGGCAACTTCCATGGCATGGCGCTTCCGCGAGGCATAAGTTTTCCAAAATGCCGCCGCAGCTTGTGGCCATTCGCCCACATTCTTTTTGGGATAACCGCCGCGCCGCCCTTGCGTTTTCGGCGCGTGCGCTCCTTCTAAACTCAATGACAAGCGCCGCTTCAATGGCGGCGGGATACGCGAAACGGTGACGAATGCGAACTTTTAAAGAGAAAGACTTTAGCGAGCGGCTCGAAACGGCGGCAAAGGCCAAGGAAACGGCGTTACGGAAATTCGCCGAACGCAAAGCGCAGGACGACCCTGCCGCACTTGCCCGGAAGGCGGCGAGGCTCGACGCAGTCAAAGCCCGCGAGGCGCGGGCCGCGGAGCGTGAGGCGAAAAAACTTGCGGAGAAAGCGCGGCTTGCCGAAGAGAAGGCTAAGAAAGCAGCCGAGGCCGAGCTTGCAGCCGCCAAAGCGGCCGAACGGCAAGCGGCTCTGGCCGGCGAGCAAAAAGCCGCCCGCGATGCGCGCTACGCCGCGCGCAAGGCCAAAAAGTGACGCCCGGACAGCGCTCCTCGACGCGATGATCGTGGCTTTGCGGCCCCGCGTACCCTGTGCGCGGGCCTTCGGCCAGGGTTGACGCGCGCGCCCGCCCTCCACATAGTCGCCGCAATCGCAACCTCTCACAAGAAACACCCCGCAAATGACCGCCGCCGCGCAATCGCCCGCAGAGCTCGCCGCAACCTCCAAGGCCTGGCCCTTCGAAGAGGCGAAGAAGCTCCTGAAACGGCTCGACAGCCGCGATCCGGCGCGCGAGGTGCTGTTCGAGACCGGCTACGGCCCCTCCGGGCTCCCGCACATTGGCACTTTCGGCGAGGTCGCGCGCACCTCCATGGTGCGGCACGCGCTCGAAACGCTCCGCCCCGGCGCCAAGACGCGGCTCGTCTGCTTCTCCGACGATATGGACGGGCTGCGCAAGGTGCCCACCAATGTGCCGAACCAGGAGCTCTTACAAGCGGCGCTGGAGAAGCCCTTGACCTCGGTGCCCGATCCGTTCGGCACGCATCCGAGCTTCGGCGCGCACAACAATGCGCGGCTGCGCGCCTTTCTCGACAGCTTCGGCTTCGAATATGAGTTTCTGTCTTCGACTGAATGTTACCGTTCGGGCCAGTTCGACGAAACCCTGCTCCGCATGCTCGAAGCCTATGACAAGGTGATGGAAATCATCCTGCCGACGCTCGGGCCCGACCGGCGTGCGACCTATTCGCCTTTCCTGCCGGTCTCGCCAACCTCGGGCAAGGTGCTGCAAGTGCCCATCGAGAAGCGCAATCTGAAGGCCGGCACTGTCACCTATATCGATCCCGGCACAAAGAAGAAGGTCGAGACGCCGGTCACGGGCGGACACGTGAAGTGCCAATGGAAGGCCGATTGGGCCATGCGCTGGGTGGCGCTCGGCGTGGATTACGAGATGGCGGGCAAGGACCTCATCGACAGCGTGATGCTGTCGTCGAAGATTTGCCGCGCGCTTGGCGGCGTGCCGCCGGAGGGCTTCAATTACGAGCTGTTCCTCGACGATTCCGGACAGAAGATCTCGAAGTCGAAGGGCAACGGCATCGCGGTTGAGGAATGGCTGGCTTATGCCACGCCGGAGAGCCTCAGCCTTTATATGTTCCAGAAGCCGAAGACGGCGAAGAAGCTTTACTTCGACGTGATCCCCAAGGCGGTGGACGATTATTTCGGCTATCTTGAAGCCTTTCACAATGAGAACGCGGAGAAGCGGCTCGAAAATCCCGTTTGGCACATCCATGGCGGCATGCCGCCGCAGCACCATGTGCCGGTCAGCTTCAGCCTGCTTTTGAACCTCGTCAGCGCTTCTAACGCGCATACGAAGGACATTCTCTGGCAGTTCGTGAGGAACTACGCGCCGGGGACGAACGCGCAGGATTTTCCCGAGCTCGACCGGCTGATCGGCTTTGCGATTCGCTATTTCGAGGAACGCGAGAAGCCGTTCAAGGTCTACCGGGCGCCCACAGCGCTGGAGCGCGATGCGATGCTCGATCTCGACGCCCGGCTGGCCCAGGCGGACGCGGGGCTCAGCGCGGAGGAGCTGCAAGCCATCGTCTACGAGGTGGGCAAGGCGCATCCGTTCGAGAATTTGCGCGACTGGTTCAAGACGCTTTACGAGGTGCTTTTCGGCGAAAGCCAGGGCCCGCGCTTCGGCTCGTTCATCAAGGCTTACGGGCTCGAAAATACGAGGGCGCTGATCGCCGGGCGCTTGGCTCAAGCGACCGAAGCGGTCTGAGCGGGCTATGTCAGCGCAGGTCATCTATAAACTCATGCCGCGCGCCGAGTGGGAAGCGGCGCAAGCGGAGGGCGCTTATCGCGGCTCGGCGCACGACAAGCGCGACGGGTTTATTCACTTCTCGACCGCCGCGCAGCTTGGCGAAACGGCGCGGAAGCACTTTTCAGGCGTTGGCGATCTCGTGCTCCTCGCAGCGGATATCGCCTCACTGTCATGGCCGCCCTCCGAGGCGGCCATCCAGAGTGCCGGATTGAACGCCGCTGACGAGGAGCTGGATGGCCGGGTTAAGCCCGGCCATGACAAAAAAGGCGATCCCCTCCGCTGGGAACCTTCGCGCGGCGGCGATCTTTTCCCGCATCTCTACGCGGATTTGCCCATCGCTGCGGTGAAAAGCGTAACCGCGATCCCGCTTGGCCAGAATGGCACCCCCATCGTTCCCAGCGATCTCGCGTCATGAGCGGCTTCTGGTCCGTGGCCCAAGCCGGCCTCTTCTTTCTCGATCCCGAGACGGCACACGAGGCATCGCTCCGCGCGCTCGAAGCGGGCATCCACCCCGGCCCCGGCAAGCCGGACGATCCGCGTCTCGCTGCCACGCTATTCGGCCTAAACTTTCCCAATCCCATCGGTGTGGCCGCGGGTTACGACAAAGACGCCCGCGTTTATAATGCGCTTTTTGCCATGGGCTTCGGCTTCGCGGAGGCCGGAACCATTACGCCAAGACCGCAAGCCGGCAATCCGCGCCCGCGGGTGTTCAGGCTCATTGGCGAGCGCGCCGTCGTTAACAGGCTCGGCTTCAATAATGGGGGCCATGCGGCAGCGCAGTTACGGCTTGCGAGCCGGCCGCCGAAGGGCATTCTCGGCATCAATATCGGCGCGAACCGGGAAAGCGCGGACCAAATCGCCGATTATGCCGCAGGGGTCCACGCCTTTGGCGCGCTGGCGTCCTACCTCGCCATCAACATCTCGTCGCCGAACACGCCCGGCTTGCGCGATCTGCAGGCGCCGGAGCGGCTGGATGCGCTGCTAAAAGCCGTGATGGAAGCACGCGCTAGCCTGCCGCGCGCGGTGCCGGTCCTCGTGAAGCTGGCCCCGGACTTGGACGGCGATGAGGTCGCCCCGCTCATGGCATGCCTCCTTGCGCATAAGGTGGATGGCGCCATCCTCACCAACACGACGCTGTCGCGGGACGGCGTGCCGCCAAGCTCGCACCGGGGCGAAGGCGGCGGGCTCTCCGGCCGTCCGCTTTTCGCGCGCTCTACGCGGATGCTGGCGCAGTGCTATCTCGCTACGGGGGGGAAACTTCCGCTGATCGGCGTTGGCGGGATCGACTCGCCTGCAACGGCTATCGCCAAGATCCGCGCCGGTGCTTCGCTGCTCCAGCTCTATACCGGCCTCCTTTATGAGGGGCCCGGCCTTTTGCCTGCTATCAAGGCTGCGTTACTCGCGGAGCTTGCCCGGGCGTCAGCACCGCTGACAAGCCTTGTTGGCACGGAGGCAAGACGCTGGGCTGAAAGCTAAACCGGCGTGATTTAACTCAGTATCGCCGTCATTGCGAGCGCAGCAATCCAGGGGCCAAGTCGCCGATGCTGTTATGGATCGCCACGGCGGCAAAGGCGGCCTCGCGAAGACGGTGCGCTGGCGAGGTGCAGGATGCTCTAACGGGCGCGATCGGGCGGCAGGCGAAACCGGTTTCAGCCACGCCCCCGCGCCCCTTATGCCCCGCCTCCCGCAGCAGCCGCTAATGGCTCAGCCTCGTCGCCGTCGTCCTCTCGCGGCTCCTGCTTGCCTAAGCGGGCGCATTCGACAAAAACTCTCAGTCCGCAGGTCCGGCAAATATTATAATCGAGATTGCGGTAGACGGTGCGCAGCGCGGTCGTTTTCGAGCCGAATATGTTCTCCCGGCCGATGTCGTCCATATAATGACCGCGCTCCAGCAGCTCTAGAACGCGTTCCTTGGGCCGGATCAGATATAGGCCGCCGCCTCTGGCGCGAAAACGCCTGGCCATCGCCACGATGGCTTCGGCGCCCGCGATGTCGATGAAGTTCACGCCCTGCATGACGATGAGCAAATGCCTGCATTGGGGCGCGGTTTCCTCGTAGCCGCGAAGCGTTTCCTGAAAGGAGTTCACGGCGCCGAAGAACAGCGAGCCGTCGATGCGGATGAGGCGCACCTGCCCGCATTCCGGCAAGTCGGGCCGGGAATCCGTGAACTTCCGGCTCGGGCTGAAAGGATCGGGAACGCGGATGAGAATCTGCGGGCTCGAAGTTTGGCGCAAATACAGGAGGAGCGAGAGCATCACGCCGGCGAAGATGGCGACATCGAGCTCGAGCAGCAGGGCCGAAAAAAACGTGACCGCGAGCACCGCGGTATCCGAATAGCTCGTGCGGATGATCTGCTTGATGTGATGGCTGTCCCAAAGCCCATAGGCGACGATGAACAGAATTCCGGCCATGGTGGCGTTCGGCAGGTACACCGCGAACGGCGCGACGAGCACGACGATGAACATGAGAAAGACGCCGGCCAAGATTGCCGCGACCGGCGTCTGGGCGCCGACGGAGTAATTGAGGGCGCTCCGGTTGAAGGACCCGGTAGCCACGTAACCCGAGAAGAAGGCGCCCGCAATGTTCGACAGGCCTTGTCCGATGAACTCCTGGTTTGCGTCGATATGCTGGCCGGTACGAAGGGCCATGGCACGCGAAATGGATATGGCCTCGGTCAGCGCGAACAGCGTCATGGCGAGGGTGACGGAGGTGAGCGAGCGCCACATGTCGATGCTGAAGCTCGGCGCCGACAGGGGCGGCAAGCTCGACGGCAGAGCGCCGACCGTTCTGACCGAACCGGGGCTGAGCGTATTCATGACGAACGCCGCCAGGCTCGCCACGATAATCGCCGCGATCATGTAGGGTGCTCGCGGAATGTAGCGCTTTACCCCGATGGCGGTCAGGACGGTGATCGCCCCAACTGCGGCGGTCATCCAGGAAATGTCCTTCACGTGCGTCGCCACATAGCCGATGACTTCGTAGAAGCGCGCACCGCGCGGGATGGGCAGGTTGAAAAAGTTCTTGAGCTGATTGGCGGCAATCAGCACGCCGGCGCCGGCGGTGAAGCCAACGATGACCGAATGGGAGATAAAGTTGACGAGCGCGCCGAGTTTCATAATCCCCATGGTCAACTCGAGCACGCCAACGAGGAAGGCAAGCGTTAGCCCCAGCACCACATATTGCGCCGAAGCGGGCTCCGCCATAGCGCTCAGCGCGGAGAACATCACAAGCGAGCCCGCGACCGTCGGCCCCGACACCAATTGCCAGGAAGAGCCGAACAGCGCGGCCACGACTGCGGGGATCATGCCCGCATAGAGGCCGTATTCGGGTGGCATCCCGGCTATGGTGGCGTAAGCAATGCCTTGCGGCAGCACGACAAGCGCGCCGGTCACTGCAGCCCAAAAATCCGCCTGGAGGGTGCGCGCGTTGACGAGCGGCGTCCATGCGAGAAACGGTAGCAGCCGCTTCGAAGGAATGGCATCTAAGAGTTTGGCTCGCGGCATGGTTCGCCCCTTACGATCCTGATGTCTCAGATCTCGCCTGGGCAATCGCGCCTTGCAGCACATCTAGCCTCATCGCAATCGTCGGCTCATTGAAGAGGACGTTCTTCATCCAATCCAACCCGAGAAGCAGGAGCGCCTCGTCGCTGGTCTTAACGAGTTCGACCGCCTCTTGCGGAATGTCGTAGACGCTGAGGAACCGGCTTTCCAACACGAATTTCCGGAAACGGTCGACGTCGGTGGAGACCATGAAGAACATCTGCCGGGCTTGCGGCGACGGGGTCTTGCCCATAGGGCCGCCCATAGGGCGCCACGAGGCAAGCTTCATCAGGATATCGATCCAGCCCCGGTTTATCTGTTCGTAGGGCTCGACGCCTTGATCCTTGCAAAACTCCGCCACGGTCTGGGTTTGCGCCTCGTCATGTCCCCGGCAGTGCTCCTCCCGCACAAGAAAGTGAAAATCTTCCTTGGCTTCGCTGTCTTTGAGCTTCACCGAAATTAAACCGAGGGGATAATAGCGGCACGCGGCCGGGCGGTCGGCGTAGACCGTGCACCCCTCGTCCGCCAGGAAATGGCAGGCTCCCTTGCCATCGTCACCGCTCATCTTGAGCTTAACGACCGGCATTGCAGCGCCCTCGTGCTCGGCAGGAACGGTGTATTTTTCCAGGAACTCCGCCGGGCGCATGCCGAAGCGGCGGGAGAGGCGCAGGATGTCATAGGGCGGCAAGGTAATATCGGCGCCGTAGCAGCACATGTTCCAGCAGGAAACGCCGCGATGGCAGCGGAAGCGGAACGTATCGTCCGCGCCGAGCTTAACCGGTTCGACGGGGCTCTGCGTTTGGGCGCGTACGCTATCGAAGACGCTGAGCTTTTGGTCGCGATCTACGCTGCTGCGGTACCCTTCTTCTTGGGAGGCTTGCTGTTCTTCGCCGTCGAAGTCGTCATCTGCGGTCATTACGATCTCTGTGTCTGGCCTAAGCACTGCAGCCAGCGGGATAAGCCTCTTAAGAGGCGCCGGCGCCGCGCGCCAAAGGCCAAGGACCGCGGCTTTTTACGGGGGTATCTCCGGGCCCTGGATAGCGGGGCCCGGTAAACACCTATCAAGAGTTGCGCCGGGCTTCAAGCGCGACTCGATAGAACGCGGGGGCCTATTAAGCCCCCGCCAACGCCTGAGCTAGTGCTTCTGACCGCCGTAATGCTTCTCGACCAGGTCGACGTGCGGACGCTTGATCATGGTCCACTCGCCGGTCGCGGGATCGATCTTCGAATTCACGAAGCACTGCCAGTTTTGCGGGTCGAGCTTCGGGAAGTCCGTGCGGTAGTAAAAGCCCGGATAGCGCGTCTCCTCGCGGAAGAGGATGTGGCGCAGATGGGCCTCGGCGGTGATGATGCGGTGATAGTTCTCCCAAGCGCGCATCAGCTCGTGGAGGTCTTTCGCGCGCATCTTCTTAGAGTCTTCCTTAAGCGTGGTTAGATACTTAAGGCCGAGATCGAGCAGCTTGCCGTTGGTCTGATAGTAGGTCGAGGTGCCCGCCACATACTCGTCCATGATCTTCTGCAGGCGCATCTGCAGCATCTTTGGCGTGATATAGTGGGGGTTCACATCTTCGGCCGTGGTCGCGTCCTTGTGCTCGAAATAATTGCGCACAGGCAAATAGATTTCCTCGGCGATGGCCTTGATGTCGTCCTTGAAGGCGGGCTCATAGCTCTTGTGGTCACGCAGCCACTTCACCATCGCTTTGGCGGCGATACGGCCCTCGGTGTGCGAGCCCGACGAGAACTTGTGGCCCGAAGCGCCGACGCCGTCGCCCGCTGTGAACAGGCCGTTGACGGTCGTCATGCGGTTGTAGCCCCAGCGCCACTCTGGCGGCGACTTGAGGTCTTCGGGACCCGACACCCAGATGCCGCAGCAGCCGGAATGGCTTCCGAGCAGATAGGGTTCGGTCGGCATCAGCTCGGAGGGGCTTTCCTCGGGGCGGATGTTGAGGCCCGCCCACACGCCGGCCTGGCCGATGCACATGTCGAGGAAGTCTTCCCAAGCCTCGGCTTCGAGGTGCTTGAACTCCTTCGGCGTCATGTTCTTGCCGAGCTCTTTCATTGCCGTCGCCGTGTCCATCAAGATGGGCCCGCGGCCTTCTTTCATCTCGTGGAGCATGGCGTGGTTGCGCAAGCAGGTCGGCACCACGGCCGCCTTGTCGTAGGGCGCGAACTCGGCCAGCATATGCGCGTTCTTCTTGACGTAGTCCTCGCCATAGCCGTTGGTGGCCTTCGACTTGAATAGCAGGAACCACGCGCCGACCGGTCCGTAACCGTCCTTGAAGCGGGCGGGAACGAAGCGGTTTTCCATCATGGTCAGCTCGGCGCCCGACTCGGCAGCCATGGCGTAGGTCGAGCCTGCATTCCACACCGGATACCAGGTGCGGCCCATGCCCTCGCCCATGGACCTGGGGCGGAACACGTTCACCGCGCCGCCTGCCACGAGCAGGACCGCATTGGCCTTGAACACGTAGATCTTGTTCTCGCGGACCGAGAAGCCGACGGCGCCGGCGATACGGTTCGGCTCCTTGGCGTCGAGCAGCAGCTTCACGATAAAGACGCGCTGATGGATGTTTTCGATCCCGAGCGCTTTGCGGGCGGCTTCAGCGACGATCGGCTTATAGCTCTCGCCGTTGATCATGATTTGCCATTTGCCCGAGCGCACCGGCTTGCCGCCGTCCTTCAGCGGAACGCCTTCGGTCTCTTTCGTTTTCCAAATGGGCAGGCCCCATTCTTCGAAGAGATGCACGGTGCCGTCCACGTGGCGGCCGACGTCATAGACGAGGTCGTCGCGGGTGAGGCCCATCAGGTCGGCGGAGACCATCCGGCAATAGTCGTCCGGAGAGTTATCGCCAAGATAGGTGTTGATGGCTGAAAGACCCATCGCGACCGCGCCGGAGCGGTCGATGCCGGCCTTGTCGACGAGGGTGACTTTTACGTCGTCGCCAACCCAGCGCTTGACCTCGAATGCGGCGCCGCAGGCGGCCATACCGCCGCCTATGATGAGAATGTCTGTCTTGAATTCAACGATTTCGGGATTGCCGAAAGTGCCTTCGCTCATGTGTGCGTCCTTTGGAATATCTTGCTCGCGGAGACCCTCAAAGTCTCCCGGTGTGGCGTCCTTGAATTGGTTTACCGTCATCCCCGGCTTGCAGGGATGACGAAGCCGGCTTTAGATGACCGGAAGGACCGCATTGGCCTCGGTGAACAGCAGCTGGTCTTCGAGATTGCCCGCCGGCGGCTTACCATTATAGGGATCGATCGAGCCGACCGGGGTCGTGCGAATCGGGAATTTGAAGCGCTTGACCTCGCCGTCGCGGAACTTGATGGTCCACATGATCGCGTCGTCGGTGCGCATCGGAATGACCGCGCCGCCCATGGGCACCCAATCTTGGAAGGAACGCACCTCGATGGCCTGTTGCGGGCAGGCCTTTACGCAGCACTGGCACTCCCAGCACTGCTCGGGCTCCTGATTGAAAGCTTTCATCCGGACGGTATCGAGCTTCATCAGGTCGTTGGGGCACACATACATGCAAACGGTATATTCACCGCCCTTGCAGCCATCGCACTTTGCGGTGTGAACGAATGTCGGCATCCTAGAGAGTCCTCCTTGTTGCGAGCGAGTTAGAGTGGATTGTCGGGTTATTGCTTGAGCCCGCTATAGTACTCCTGGAGTACTGCCACCACTTCAGGGCGGCTGAACTCTGCAGGGATAGTTTCGCCATTGGCGAACATTCCGCGCAACTTCGTGCCGGAAATCTCAAGCCTGTGCTCTGCACCATGCGGACAGGTGCGCGCTGTGGCCATCCCGCCGCATTTATAGCAGTAGAACGTCACATCGATTTTGAGCGGCTGGGTGACGAGGCTGCCGCGGGGCAGCGTGTCGAAGATGTGCTGGGCATCGAAAGGCCCATAATAGCTGCCGACGCCAGCGTGGTCGCGCCCGATCACAAGGTGAGAGCAGCCGAAATTTTGGCGGAACACGGCGTGGAGCAGCGCCTCGCGAGGCCCCGCGTACCGCATCTCGATGGGATAGCCCGCCTGGATATAGGTGCCAGGAACGAAGTACTTCTCGGTTAGCGTATCGATGGCCTTGACGCGGACCTCGGCCGGAATGTCGCCCGCTTTGAGCGCGCCAAGAACTTGATGGATAAGCACGCCGTCGCAAACCTCGATCGCGATTTTAGCCAGATGCTCATGGCTGCGGTGCATCGGGTTGCGGGTCTGGAAGGCGGCGACCCGGCTCCAGCCCTTGTCGGCGAATAAGGCTCGCGTCTCGGACGGCCGGTAGTAGAAGCCCTTATATTGCTTGGGGTAGACGCCCTCGCTCAGCGCGATGACGCGGCCTGCGAGATTGACCTCGGCTTCCGCCATGACTTTTTCCACGCCGGGGTGTTTCGGGTCGGTGGTGCGGAAAATGTGCTGGCACTCGAACTCTTTGTCTTGCTTGCTCAGCGGGTATTTTTCCGTGACTTCGAGCATGCCCATGATCTCGCCCGTGCCGTGATCCACAAGCGCGACCGTCTCCTCGATGGCGATGCCATCGGCCAGCTCGCGCGAGCAGGACAGGGTGATGGGGATCGGCCAGAACACGCCGTTGGCAAGTTTCATATTGGCGCATGCGCCATGCCAGTCCGCCTTGCCCATGAAGCCTTGCAGGGGGGTGTACGCCCCCATGGCGAGCATGATGAAATCCGATGTTTCCCGGGTGCTCATCGGCACCTTTCGCAGGTGGCCAGCGCGTTTAAGCTCCTCGGCAAGTTCCGCCTCGGGTGCCAAAAGCGGAATCAAGGTATCGCTACCGTGAGGTGGAACCAGCTTCGACATATACCCTCCCGTTTAAGGCGCCTCTGCCGTGCACCTTTTTTTCTGACGTATCATATTGCTTTAGTATGCGCGCACTGCTTTGGCTCAAGAACCGGGGATAATTATCCAGCCTTGGCTCGTTTTTTAGGACGCGCGTCGGAGCCTAGCTTTATTGCTCCGCACTTGCAACAATGAATATATGGCAATAATGCTATATGTTGACACTGAATTTGATTCAGATCAAGCTCTGGGGGCAAAAAATAAAGGATCACAGCAGCCGAAGCTAACGGCTTGACGCAGGGATGGTGCGCGCCCTTACATTGTCACATCTAGATATGATAATGTACGCAGCGAAGAGATTAGCACAAAATGCCAGCAGTGCCGCGAGTTCGGGCGGCACGGCGCAAGGCAGGTGCAGGTGGGTAAGGGAGGAACTATGACGGCACAAGGGCAGGAAAGCCAAACGATTTTGGTCGCCGGTGGCGGCATAGCGGGCATTTCGGCCGCGGTGGAAGCGGCAGAAACCGGTTACGACGTGATTCTCCTGGAAAAGAGCGCGAGCCTTGGCGGGCGTGTCGCTCAGCTCAACCGTTATTTTCCTAAGCTATGTCATCCTGCTTGCGGCTTGGAGATCAATTACCAGCGCTTGCGCAGCAATCCACGCATACGCGTCATAACTATGGCGTCGATTGCCCAAGTGACCGGCAAAGCCGGAGCTTTCAAGGTCACTGTGCAGACCGCTCCGCGTTACGTGAATGCGCGCTGCACGGCATGCGGCGATTGCGCCAAGGCCAGCCAAACCCGCGTGAAAAACGCGTTCAACTACGGCATGGACACGGTGACGGCCGCCTACCTGCCGCATCCGATGGCTTATCCGATGCGCTATATCGTCGCGCCGGAGGTGATCGGAACTCCCGAAGCCGATGCGATTGCGGCCGCCTGCAAATATGGCGCGGTCGACCTCAACGAAACGGCGCAAACCTTCGAGTTACCGGTTGCCGCGATCGTCTGGGCGACAGGCTGGAAGCCTTACGATGCCGGAAAGCTCGAATCCTACGGCTATGGCCGCGTGCCGAACGTCATAACGAACGTGGAGATGGAGCGGCTCGCGGCCGATGGCGGCCCAACCGGCGGTAAAATCCTGCGCCCTTCCGACGGCAAGGAGGCCAAGCGCGTGGCGCTGATCCAATGCGCCGGGTCTCGCGACCTCAACCACTTGCCCTATTGCTCGCGGATCTGCTGCCTCGCCTCGCTGAAGCACGCAGCCTATGTGCGCGCTCAGTACGCCGATAGCGAGGTGGATATCTATTACATCGACATCCGCGCTCACGACAAATTAGAAAGCTTCTATCTAAAAGTTAAGGCCGATCCGCAGGTGCGCTTCGTCAAATCGAAGCCGGCCTCGATTTACGCGGGCGAGGGCGGCAACCCGGTTCTGCACGGCGAGGACACGCTGTCGCGCGAGCTTTACGACCGCCCCTACGACCTCGTGGTTCTGGCCACGGGGATGGAGCCGGAGTCGGCTTCCTTGCCCGCTCAGGTCAAGGCGGGCGCCGACGATTACGGCTTCTTAGCGCCGCCGGACGGAGGCGGCGGCATGTTCGCCGCTGGCGTCGCATCGGGTCCGCTCGACGTCTCCATGTCGGTGCAGTCCGCCACAGCGGCGGCGCTGAAAGCCATTCAGACGGCGCAAGGGGGGCAAGCCTAATGTCCGCACAAGAAAAGAAACTCGGCGTCTATTTGTGCGGCGGCTGCGGTATCGCCGAGGCCGCTCCGCTCGCAGGCCTGGAAAAGGTTGCCGTCAAGGAATTCAAGGCGCCGTTTTGTAAAAAGCACGACTATTTGTGCGGCGAGGACGGCCTCAAGCTGATCCGCGACGACGCGGCCGCGGGCACGATGAACCAGGCCGTGATCGCCGCCTGCTCGCCGCGCGTCAACCAGGACAAGTTCCGTTTCGACGGGGTGCAGGTGATCCGCGCCAATTTGCGCGAGCAGGTGGCTTGGACGCAGCCCGCCGGCGTTGACGACACGGAGATGCTCGCCGCCGACTATGTCCGCATGGCCATCACCGAAGCGCGCAAAATAAAGGTTCCTGTGCCTTATACGGAGGGGCCGTTCAGCGAGCGCGTCCTCGTCGTAGGCGGCGGGCTCGCGGGGCTTACCGCTGCGCTCGAAGCCGCGCGCACGGGCCACGATGTGCTGCTCGTCGAAGAGAGCGGCAAGCTCGGCGGCAACGCGCTGGCTTACACCAAGGTTGTGCCCGAGCGGGCGCCCTACCGGCAGCCCCAGCCCAACCCCATCCACGGGTTGATCGCTGAAGCGCAAAACCAGAAGCGCATCGAAATGCGGCTCAATGCGCGTGTGGTGAAAACCTCCGGCATGCCAGGCAAGTTCAAGGTGGAAGTGAAGCAGAACGGCGCCGTCGCCGAGGAAATGATTGGCGCCATCGTGCTCGCCACCGGCTGGCATCCCTACGATGCCAAAAAGCTCGGCCATCTCGGCTATGGCGCTTCGCCCGATGTCGTCACCTCCTTGGAGCTGGAGGAGATGCTTGCCAAAGGGCAGGTTCGCCGCAAGTCCAATGGCTTGGCCGCTAACGCCGTCGCGTTCGTACAATGCGCGGGCTCGCGCGATCCGAACCATCTGCCTTATTGCTCGTCGACCTGCTGCACCGGCTCGATCCGCCAGGCGCTGCAGATCGTCGAGGCGGACCCGCAGGCGATGGTCTACATCATCTTCGACGAGCTGCGCACGCCCGGAGTCGCCGAGGAATTCTATCGCGCGGCGCAAGAAGCGGGCGTCATCTTCATGAAGGGGAAGGTCAAGGGCGTCGGCTCGGACCTGACTGTTACGGTCGATGACGCGCTTCTGCAGCAGGAGGTGCCGCTTTCGGGCCTCGACCTCGTGGTGCTCGCGACCGGCATGGTTCCGAATTCGGTTGCCTTGCCTGCCGATGGCGAGGACGTGCCGCTGCCCGACCGCGATATCGACCCCCTGTCGCAGATCCCGGTCGCGGGCTACCGCAATGGCGCCCCGGCGAAGAGCAACGGGCAGCCCGCCGTCACGTACAAAGGCGCGCCGATCCTCAATCTGCAATACCGGCAAGGGCCGCATCTGCCGATTCTCGCCGACGGCTTTTCCGATAGCCACTTCATCTGCTTCCCCTACGAGACGCGGCGGACCGGTATTTATACGTGCGGCCCAATGCGCCGGCCCATGGATCTCGCCGAGGAAGCCGAGGATGCTACCGGCGCGGCGCTCAAGGCGATCCAGGCGATCCGCAATGTGAGCCAAGGCGAGGCGCTGCATCCGCGCTCCGGCGACCTGTCCTTCCCGCGCATCGGGCTTAGCGCTTGCACCAAGTGCCGCCGCTGCACGGTCGAATGCCCATTCGGCGCCATCGACGAGACCGATGAGGGCTATCCCATCGTGAACCCCACGCGCTGCCGCCGCTGCGGCACCTGCATGGGCGCCTGCCCGGTGCGGACCATCAGCTTCGACAACTATTCCGTCGAGATGCTGACCTCGATGATCAAGGCGGTGGAGGTCCCCGACGAATCGGAGGAGAAGCCGCGCGTGCTGGTGCTCGCCTGCCAGAACGACGCTTACCCCGCCCTCGACATGGCAGGCATCGCGCGCTCGCCGATGAGCCCATACATCCGCGTGCTGCCGGTGCGCTGCCTTGGCTCGGTCAGCCTCTTGTGCGTCAACGATGCGCTTTCGAGCGGTTATGACGGAGTCATGATGATGGGCTGCAAATCCGGCGACGACTACCAGTGCCACTTCGTCCGGGGCAGCGCCATGGCGCAGGAGCGCATGATGAAGGTCGGCGAAACGCTGAAAAGCATGATGCTGGAGAAGGAGCGCGTGACCACGCTCGAAGTCTCCATCGCAGACGCAAGCCGCATGCCGGGCTTGATCGGCTCGTTCATGGAGACGGTCGAGTCCGTCGGTCCCAACCCGTTCAAGGGGATGTAAGTCATGACGCAATCCTCCATCCCCACTCCGGCGCGCAAGTACGACCTTAACTTCGCTCGCTGGGTCTATCAGAACGTGGAAGGCGGCGACCGCCTCTCGCTGTGCATGCAGTGCGGCATGTGCTCGGGCTCATGCCCCATCGGCGCGGAAATGGACAACGGGCCGCGCAAGCTGTTCATGATGATCCGCGCCGGCATGAAGGAGGAGGTGCTCTCCTCCTCGACCATCTGGAACTGCACGCAGTGTTACAACTGCGTGGTGCGCTGCCCGCGCAAAGTTCCGGTGACCTACATCCTGCAAGGCCTCGCATCCGTGGCCGAGCGCGAGGGTTACGCCCCGGCGAAGGCAACGGCGAAGTTCTCGCGGGCCTTCTGGCGCTCGGTGCGCTATTTCGGCCGCACGGACGAGCGCATGGTGACGGTGCTCTATTACTTCTCATATGGCATCAAGGAAGGCATCAAGCGGGCTCTGGCGAACCTGCCGATTGCCAAAAACATGGTGAAAGCAGGGCGCATGGGCATCGGCCTGCCGCATCGTGCCAAGGGGGCTGGCGATTTGCGGGCCATTCTAGCCAAGGCGGAAGAGATCGAAGCGCGCGAAAGGGCGAGCCAATGAGCAAGACCAAGTTCACCTACTACCCCGGTTGCAGCTCGCAGGGCGCGGCCATCCATCTCGAAAAATCGCTGCTCGCCGTCTCCACGAAACTGGACATCGAGTTCGAGGCCATCAAGGACTGGAACTGCTGCGGCGCCTCCGTCGGCCATGTTAAGGGCGGCGCGCTGCCCTCGATGGCGCTGTCGGGGCGCAACCTCGCCCTCGCGCGCCAGCAAAGCTCGGCCGATGTGGTGACGCCCTGCGCCGCCTGTTATCTCAACACGCACTTCGTCAACGAGCGCATCAAGAACGAAGAAAAGGCGCGCGGCCGCGTCAACGAGGCGCTGGGGGCCGGCGGGCTCAGCTATCAGGGCGACCTCAAGGTGCGGCACGTTTGCGAGGTGCTGGTCAACGACATCGGCATCGGCGCGATCAAGGATCAGGTGACCAACCCGCTTTCGGGGCTCAAGGTCGCCGGCTATGTCGGCTGCCAGACGGTGCGCCCCTTCGCGCAAACGTCCCCCGGCGGCGAATACACCACCTACGATCAGCCGAAGTTCCTCGACCAGTTCGCCGAGGCCTGCGGCGCCGAGCCGGTGCCCTACGACAAGGCCCGCACAGCCTGCTGCGGCGGCTCCGTCTCGATCTACAGCCCCGAAAAGACGCTGCACCTGATGCGTCACATCCTGCAGGAGGCGAAGGACGCCAAGGCCGACGTCATCTCCACGCCATGCCCGCTCTGCCAGCAGAACGTCGAGATGTATCAGGACCGCATCAACAAGGAGTTCGGCGACAGCTTCAACATTCCTGTGGTGTTCTACAGCCAGATCATGGCGGTTGCGTTCGGCATGGACGGCAAGAAGGACGCCGCCCTCGATTGCAACATGATTAAGCCGGACAAGCTGATCGAAAAGGTGAAGTAGGGAAACTTTTCGCCAGCTTATCGACCGCGATTCGCAGGATGCAAGCGGCCGCTTGATGAACGTTAATGTGCCACTGTAGGTTGCGGCACCCACCAAGAGGCAGCCCCTAGCGTGCCCGTGCTAGGGGAATTTTTTTTGGGGGGGGGGGCGGAGGTGGATCGGGCCAGAGAGAAAAGACCGGCCACACTCACGCTCACGTTCGCCCAGCATGATTTGGAAACGTGCCTGGACAAATTCCGGCGCTTGCGGGCCATTCCTAAAGGTTTGGTCGAATGGTTCCAAGTCCCCTTCACCCCAGCCCTCTCCCAGCAATCGTTGCAAGGCGGTTTCCCCAGCCGTTATCGCCGGGGTTGTGCGCGCCCCGCCGGGTTACATCGGCTCCGGCCCCCGGGCGATAGCAGCCGCGCCGGTGCGGGCGACCTCGACGAGACCGAGCGGCTTCATCAGGTTGATGAAGTTCTCGATTTTCGAGGTCCGGCCCGTGATTTCGAAGACGAAATGATCCGTGGTCGCATCGACCACCTGGGCGCGGAACGCCTCTGCGAGCCTCAGGCTCTCGACGCGCTTCTCGCCCTTTCCCGCAACCTTGACCAAGGCAAGCTCGCGCTCGATGGGATCGCCCTTGATCGTCAGATCGGTGACGGCATGCACGGGCACGAGGCGGCCGAGCTGGCTCTTGATCTGCTCGATGATGGCGGGCGAGCCGTGCGTTACGATGGTGATGCGCGACTCGTTCGCTTCGTGGCTGACCTCGGTGACGGTCAGGCTGTCGATGTTGTAACCGCGGCCGGAGAATAGCCCGATCACCCGCGCCAGCACGCCCGGCTCGTTGTCCACGAGCACCGCGATGGCGTGCCGCTCGTCCTTCTCCTTCTGCGGTTCTTCAAACGGCATACCCGGCCCCCATTCCATCTTGCTCATCGGTTCGCACCTTACACCATAACCTTGCCGGCATCGGAAATCTCGAAGCTGATGTCGTCGCCCGCCATTTCATCGCCCATGAGCATATTGTTATGGGCCTCGCCCGAGGGGATCATCGGGAAGCAATTTGCCAGCTTGGAGACGCGGCAGTCCAAAATCACGGGCTTGGGCGTGTCGATCATCTGGATGATGAGATCGTCGAGTTCGTCCGGCTTCTCCGCGCGGAGGCCTACGCCGTGATAGGCTTCGGCGAGCTTCACGAAATCGGGCAGCGCCTCGGCGTAGGAGTGCGAGTAGCGGCCGCCGTGCAAAAGCTCCTGCCACTGCCGCACCATGCCCATAAATTCGTTGTTCAGAATGAAAATCTTGATGGGCAGGTCGTATTGCGCGGCCGTCGACATCTCTTGCATCGTCATCATGACCGACGACTCGCCTGCAATGTCGATGACAAGGCTTTCGGGATGAGCGACCTGGACGCCCACCGCAGCGGGAAGGCCGTAGCCCATCGTGCCAAGCCCGCCGCTGGTCATCAAGCGGTTCGGCTCCTCGAACTTATAGAACTGCGCGGCCCACATTTGATGCTGGCCGACCTCGGTCGTGATGTAGGTGTCCCGGTTTTTCGTCAGCTCGTAGAGCCGCTGGATCGCATATTGCGGCATGATCACGTCGTCGCGATTCTTGTACTTCAGGCAATCGCGCTCGCGCCAGGTGCCGATCTGCGCCCACCAGGCTTTGAGTGCGCGCTTGTCGACCTGCGGGGCGCGGGCCCGCCAAACGCGAACCATCTCTTCGAGCACATAGCCGCAATCGCCGATGATCGGGATATCGGCTCTCACATTCTTGGAGATCGAAGAAGGGTCGATGTCGATGTGGATCTTCTTCGAACCGGGCGAGAAGGCGTTGAGCCGGCCGGTAATCCGGTCGTCGAAGCGCGCGCCAACGCAAATCATGACGTCGCAATCGTGCATCGCGAGGTTCGCCTCGTAGGTGCCGTGCATGCCGAGCATGCCGAGCCACTGCGCCGAGGACGCGGGGAAAGCGCCAAGCCCCATCAGCGTCGAGGTGACAGGAAACCCGGTGAGGTCCGCGAGCTCGCGCAAGAGTTTCGAGGCGTTACGGCCGGAATTGATGACGCCGCCGCCCGTGTAGAAGACCGGCTTTTTTGCGCTCGCCATCAGATCGACCGCATCGCGGATCGCCTGTGCACTGCCCTTGACCTGCGGGCGGTAAGTCTTGTGAACGATTTTGCTCGGGCCGGCATAGGCGCCCTTGGCAAACTGAACGTCTTTCGGAATATCGATGAGAACCGGTCCCGGCCGGCCGTTCTGCGCCACGTAGAACGCCTCATGCATGATGCGGGCGAGGTCGTTCACGTCCTTGACGAGGTAATTGTGCTTGGTGCAGGGCCGCGTGATGCCGACGGTGTCGCATTCCTGGAAGGCGTCCGAGCCGATCAAAGCGGTCGAGACCTGGCCGGTGATGCAAACGAGCGGAATCGAATCCATAAGCGCGTCGGTCAGCCCCGTGACGGCATTCGTTGCGCCGGGCCCCGAGGTGACGAGCACCACCCCCACCTTGCCGCTAGAGCGCGCATAGCCTTCGGCGGCATGCACCGCGCCTTGCTCGTGGCGTACGAGGATGTGCTTGATCCCGGTCTGCTTGAAGATCTCGTCGTAGAGGGGAAGCACGGCTCCCCCAGGATAACCGAAGATAACTTCGACGCCCTGATCGGCGAGAGCTTGCAGAACGATTTCGGCGCCTGTCATCGCGCGTGCCATTTGGCGAACTCCAAAAAAATGCGGCGGCTTTCCTAAGCCGCCTGCCAGTTCGACGATAGATGCTTTTATGCAGGATTGCGCTAAATCTTTAGGGGGCTCAGGTCAAGCGATTTCTGAGAAAAATATTGAGTTCGTGCCGTGTTCTTTCTGATGATTGCGCCGATACGCAATTCCATGATGAAAAATTGCCACGTATCCAAGTGAGCTGCCTTTTGGCATAATTCCTTGTGCTCGTTTTTGCGGCTGCCGCCGCCTCTTCCAGAGACAGCTCTCCGCGCACGTAAGCGATGAGCGGCGGCAAGCCCACCGCACGCATGGCGGGCAGAGAGGGATCGAGCCCCAGCGCCGCGATTGCCCGTGCCTCCTCTACGGCCCCAGCTGCGATCATAGCATCGAAACGCGCATCGCAGCGGCGATACAATTCGTCGCGGCCTGGCGTCATCGCGATGGGGTAAGCCTGGCTTAAAGGCAGCAACGGCGGCTCTCTTCGGCCCTGCCAGTGTGCAAGCGGCCGGCCCGTGGCCTCCAGCACTTCAAGCGCGCGGACGATGCGCTGCGGATCGCTCGGGCGCAGCCGGGCCGCCGTCAGGGGATCGCGGCGGGCAAGCTCGGCATGAAGCTCGCCGGCCGGTTGAATTTGCGCCGCCTGCCGGTAGCGCGCGCGGATTTCCGGCGGAATGTCCGGGATGTCGGACAAGCCCTCGGTCAGCGCTTTGAAATAAAGCCCCGTCCCGCCCGCGACGATGGGCAGCCAGCTCTGCCGCTCAGCCTCGGCCAGCACGGCCTTCACATCGGCCAGCCACAGCGCGGCGGAATAGGGCTCGCGCGCGGGCCGGATGCCATAGAGCCGGTGCGGGGCCGCAGCTTCCTCCTCCGGCGTGGGCCGGTTCGTGATGACGCGCAGCTCCGCATAGACCTGCATCGAGTCGGCATTGACGACCACGCCGCCGAACTCCCGCGCCAGCTCCAGCGCAAGCGCCGACTTGCCGCTCGCCGTCGGCCCGCAGATCAGCACCGCGCCTTTACTTGTGCCAGCCATCGCAGTAGTTCCGGCCTGTCCCGCGAGATTCGATGCGTACTTATATCGCAAGGCGAAACCGGCCGCGAATCCGGCTCCCCTTCAGCATGGCGTAGCCGGCTTTGCGGCGGACGAAGAGGTCTCCCTTGACGTGGCGTTGACGCACCAAGGGCCTTTCGGATCAGAGCAGGTGGGAAACCAAGCCGTCGGCCAGCTTGGGTTCGAACCACGTGGACTTGGGCGGCATCACCTCGCCCGCATCCGCTACCGCCATCAGCTGCGCCATGGAGGTGGCGTAAAGAGCGAAGGCCACCGCCATCTCGCCCGAGTCCACGCGCCGCTCCAGCTCCTTCAGGCCGCGGATGCCGCCCACGAAATCGATGCGCTTGTCGCGCCGTTGATCCGCGATGCCGAGAACGGGGCCGATGAGGTTGTCCTGTAAGAGGCTCACGTCCAGGCGCTTCACCGGATCTTGCGGGATCAGCTCCGGCTTGATGGTGAGCCGGTACCACTGGCGGCTGAGGTACATGCCGAATTCACCGGCCTTGCCCGGCTTGCACTGGCCCGCCACCTTTTCCACGGTGAAGGCGTTCTCAAGTTTCGCCAGGAACTCTTCGGGGCTGTTGCCGTTCAGATCCTTGAGCACGCGGTTGTAGTCGAGGATCTGCATCTGGTTATCGGGGAAGATCACCGACAGGAAATAGCTGTAAGCCTCTTCTCCCGTATGGTGCGGGTTGGCGGCCTTGCGCGCCGCGGCCACGCGCGAGGCGGCGGCGGAGCGGTGGTGGCCGTCCGCGATGTAGAGGCAATCCATGGCGTCGAAGGTGCGGGTGATGAGATCGATCTGCGCCGCATCGCTTAACCTCCACAGGGAGTGGCGCACGCCGGTGTCGGCGACGATGTCGATCTCCGGCGCAGCCGCGGTTGCCTTGGCCGCCAGCTCATCAATTACGGCATTGTGCTTGTAGGTGAGGAAAACCGGCCCGGTCTGGGCGTTGAGCGCATCCACCTGACGCACCCGATCGTCCTCCTTGTCGGGGCGGGTGAACTCGTGCTTGCGGATGCGATTGGTGTCGTAATCGGCCACGCTGGCGGCGGCGACGAGGCCGGTCTGCTGGTGATCGCCCATGATCAGCCGGTAGAGGTAGTAGCAGGGGGCGGCGTCCTGCTTCAGCACCCCTTCCTTGAGCATGGAAACGAAGTTTTCCTTGCCCTTGGCGTAGACCTCCGGGCTGTAGGGATCGGTGCCGGCGGGCAGATCGATCTCGGGCTTGGAAATGTGGAGGAAGCTCCAGGGCTTGCCGGCGGCGCGTTCGCGGGCCTCGTCGCTGTTGAGGACGTCATAGGGGGGCGCGGCGACTTCGGCGGCTTTGCCGGGAAGGGGGCGCAGACCGGGGAATGGGCGGATCAGCGGCATCGGGCAGGTTCCTGGTTGAGAGGCTTGCAGCCGTCTTAGAACCGGAGCCCCGCCGGGTCAAACGAAACCCCTTTCACGGGGCTGCCGCTTCACCGCATCGGCGTACCCGGCAGAGGCGCCAGGCTTCGCCGGCGTTGGGCTCTTCCTTCTAGGCAGTTCAGGCCGTTCCGGGCCTGCGTGCTGTTTACGATTGCCGCCGAAATACATAGATACGCCTTTTCGGGGAACCGCCCCTGCTTTGGCACCCATTGTCGGCAAAAGCGCCCTACACAAGCGTTAAGCGCCGCTAACGTGTTGATATGTCGCAATAAACTGTGATAACTTCTCTTGCCGCAAAAAGGTGTAGCGGCAGCGCGTTGCCAGCAAAGGTTGGGGTTTGTGGTTAACGCATGTAATTATATAATATTAACGGACTTTTTCAATCGCAGAATACAGGGTCAAATCGCGAAAATTCGCGAAAAACGCGGCGGGTAGATATTAAAATCCGGCCCATTTACCATTCCCGAATTAACGAGGCCGGGCCCTATGAATATGCGCCTAGGCGGGATAGCCGGTACAATAGGTGTATAGGCGGCAGCAGGCCGCCCAGTCTTCGTGGGTATCCGAGACTTTCTGTATATCTTCGGCGATTGAGCCACGCAGCTTCACATCAAGAAGCCGGCGAGTTGTCGCTCGAAAAAATAGGCCGGGGTGGCGCAGAAGACGGTAACCCTTGCGTCCCGACTCACGACCTGTTAGCTTGTCGTTAACAACAAGATGGCAGGCCCTCCGTGACACTTCGCTACACTCCTGGTCAACTTCGCGCTGCGATATTGATTCCGCAAGAGACTTACCGCCATTGGAAAAAGGCGCTACCTCCGCTGAGTCGCGGGGTTGGGCATAGCCCCTGCTTCACGGCAGGCGATATTCTTGGCGTGGCCGTTGTACGGATTCTAACAGTTGATTTTGCTGTTCGCGTGGGCGCACTTTCTGTCATTGCGAATGGCTTGTTCGAAGCGTGTAATAGCGTGTCTTGGCCAACTCTGGAACGCAGCAAATTGATTGTGGAATTGTCAATCGGTCGCCTTCAGATCCGACCGGAACTTGAAAATGTCATTCTTGAATCTCCCGCTTTCATTATTCCATTACGGTCGTTGGTTGGTCGTCTTCGTGAAGCGCTCCTCACAGAGGGAGTAGCCGAAGATCCCCAACAAATTCTTCGCTTTCCCCCAACTCCTCTTCCCTCAAACATAGCCGCAGCGTCGACGCGAGGGAGGCTATGAACGCTATAGATATTATTGCCAAGGCTGCGCGGTCTACTGGATATCGCCACGAAGCAATCGTGCACAACTACTCATTCGCCGATGTTTTGGTCTCAGCAAATACCACGAGAAAGGTGTCTTTGGCCGCGTTTACTCAGACGCCTCCGTCATACAGATCGGCGGCGCTTGCTGCGGTCTCAGCAGGTTCAGGGGATGCGCTAGAGCTGGTAAACGCGCACCGAGCGTTGGGCGCGCCGCTTCTTTTCGTAATCGAAGGCGACCAGGTCACACTTTGGCAGGTGCGCGGTCAGGCACCGCCGCGCATGCTGGAGCGGCTGCCTGTTGATGACGTACCTGCATTGTTTGAACGGTACAAGAGCGCATGGCATCCAGATGCGATCCATCGAGCGAAATCGATAGGGGCCATAGACCGGAATTACCAGCTAGATTTTGTTGACGTTGGACTAATGCCTGCGGTCGAAGGTGAGATTAATCTCAAGCTCGACCGTCTGTTGGTGGATGCGCTAACAGCTGCATCTGAAGCACAAAAAGAAAAAGTACCAGATACGCGCTTGCTGTTTCGCGTCGTGTTTCGCCTTCTCGCCGCGAAAGTCCTACAGGATCGTCATCACCCCTACGCCCAAGGCTGGGATCCTACCGATCTTTCGTCTGTGTTGAGGGCAATTGAATCCTATTATGCTCTGCCATCTGTGCCAATCAGAGCTCAGAACATTCCAGATGCGTTCTCGACTGCATGGGACCACTTACAACGCGGTATTAGCTTTGCGAATATTTCATCAGACAACTTAGCGTTCGTTTACGAGAATACTCTTGTTACACCTGAGGCCCGCAAGCATTTCGGAACCCATAGTACTCCAAGACAACTCGCTGAATACGCGGTTAGCAGGCTCGAGTTACACCGCTACAAACCGGAAGATTTATGGATCTATGAACCGTTCGCTGGCGCGGGCACCTTTCTCGTTTCCGCTCTACGGCATGTGCGCGATTTGCTCCCAGTCAGTTGGAGTGATCAAAAGCGTCATGATTTCCTGGTGGGTCGTCTTTCCGGTGACGAGATCGACTCCTTTGCGTGCGAGGTTGCGACGCTCTCCCTCATTCTTGCTGATTATCCAAACCAAAATGGGTGGCACGTTGCGGAGTCCGATCTTTTCGAGGACGGCGTTCTTCAGCGCCGCATGGGCAGCAACAACGTTATCCTTTGTAACCCACCGTTCGAAGCTTTCACAGAGTTAGAACGAACAAAATATGCGATAGCGAGGCAGTGTTATTCAAAACCAGCAGCGGTAATGACCGCAGCGCTCGACGCGCATCCACTTGCTCTCGCTTTCGTCTTGCCGCGACCGTTCATTTTGGATCAGCAGTTCTCTGAACAACGGCGAAAGGTTGAGCAGCTTTATGGCGATGTGGAACTGGTGGAGTTACCCGACCGCATATTCGGTGCCTCGACTATTGAGTCCACTCTTCTGATTGCACGTGAGCCGAGACCGCCAGCGCCATCGTTCATTCGTCTGCGGTCGACCGAGGTCGCTGACCGCGGCCGGATAGCCTTCCTAAAAACCGGCGAGATCACTTCACAACGTGAATCCACTCGGCCTGTAGAGGTGCCACCGACGGGAGATCTTTGGATTCCGCCGTTACAAGCGCTTTGGGAATATGTGCGGTCGCTTCCTCGCCTGGACGCTTACTTTGACATTCATCGAGGAATAGAGTGGAAATCTGGCCAAGATGAAGCCTGGAGTGACCAACCTCACGCAGGTTATAGGCAGGGCCTCCACACGGCCAGGGGAACACGACAATATGTAACGCCAGATCCTGTGTGGCTTGACTGTCGGCCTGAGAGACTTCTCTATAAAGCAATTGACCTGCCTTGGGATCGTCCGAAGTTAGTCGTTAACGCTGCACGTCTCAGTCGTGGTCCCTGGCGCATAGCAGCATCGCTCGACAAAAACGGTTTGGTATGCTCCCAACAGTTCTTTGGTCTTTGGCCTTGTAAGCCCCTTTCCGACATACAGCTTCTAACCTTTGAGGCAATTCTCAACGGGCCTCTCGCGAATGCATTCTTGGCCGTGAAGTCCCCTGCGCGGGGCATACGCCTTCAAAACCTCAGTAAGCTCCCCGTACCGTCTTCCCTACCAAGCCAAGCAGGGGAAATGGTATTGGAGTATTTGCGGCTACTGGGTCAGTATGCGGCGCTTGATCAGGATGCAGAGCAGCTTCAGGCACTTCTTACGCAAATTGATGCGGCAGTTCTCGGCTCATTTGACCTCCCGACACGCTTGGAACGACAGCTGTTAGAGTTTTTTAGTGGCGCCGACCGTCCTGTCGTGCATCCGTGGCGGCATTGGAATACCACTCACTCAACGCCGGGTCTCACGTTGTCTGAGAAAGTTTCTGGCCGCTACCAACCATATGGCTCCTGGATTCAGAAAGTTTTTCAGCCGTTGCCGAGTAACGAGGCCACGCTGCTTCGCACATATGGAGCGAAATGATCGGTGGATGGATACATTCTCGACACCTCTGTCTTGTCGGCCCACTTAGATCCCTCACATCTTCGGCACAATGATATGCGCTTGGCGATCGGGGCACTGGACCAAGTATCAGCGCAGTTCGTCTCGGCAATCTCACTGTCTGAACTCACCTTCGGAGTGCGGATGGCAGAAGCATTCGGAGGCGCGTCTCTGCCCAGCCTCCAGCAAATGCTTATAGATGCAACGTCTTATGCGGTCTTAGATGTCACCCATCACACTGCGGCTGCTTATGCTGAGTTAAAGACCAACCTGGCTAAGCATTACTTGGCTAAGGCAAGTCGTCGGGATCGACCTCGCTGGCTAGAGGATTGGGTAGATAAGACGAGCGGACAAAAACTCCAGGTTGACGAGAATGATTTGTGGATGTGTGCTCAGGCAAAAGAGCGTGACCTAGTGCTGATCACGGGTGACTGCCGCATAAAGCGGATTGCTGATGGGGACCCAGAAGTTCGCTTGCTCATCCTCTGAACGGTCTCGTGATTTTTCTCGCGAATGTAATTCCGGATGTTGGTCCTCATGAGCCTCCATTAGAGGAGCGAGAAGTTGTGATTCGACGAAAAAGCGGCCGTGGATTGGGAGATTTCCAGACCGCTGAAGGGCGCCGTCTGTTGCCCCTGCGACTTGCAATAAAAGCGGCGACTGGGCCATATCCCATCTTGATGCGCTATCGCGCTCCGCGCTACTTGAGCGCAAGCTGCTAGCGCGCGGCCGCCCTCCGGGCTATTTGAGCGCTAGGTCATCACCGGATTGAAGCTCATCATGGATATCGCGATTACCGTTACCGCCGCTCCGGCGTCCGAAGATTTGCTGCTCGATGCCGCGGCGGCGCTGCAACGCGATTTTGGCGGGGCGCTGGAATTCCGCTGGCTCGCGCCAGGCGAGGCCATGGATTTGATCTTGGCGGAAGCTAAGACCCCCTCACCCTGTCCCTCTCCCCATAGGGGCGAGGGGACGCTCGAAACTACTTCTTCCTTTGTTGAGAGGACCGCAGCCAACTCCCTCTCCCCTCGGGGAGAGGGGTGGGGTGAGGGGGGACTTCCCGCCCTCAAGCAAATGGTTGCGGAGGCGGTTGCGGGCCGCCCCGTGGACTGGTGCGTACAGCCGGCGGAGGGGCGCAAGAAACGCATGCTCATCGCCGATATGGATTCCACCATTATCGGCCAGGAAAGCCTCGACGAGATGGCCGAGCTGAAAGGCATCAGGGCAGAGGTGGCGGCGCTGACGGAGCGCGCCATGCGCGGCGAGGTCGAGTTCGAGGCGTCGCTGCGCGAGCGCATCCGCATGCTCGAAGGGCTGACGCCGGCCGATTTGCAGCATGTGCTCCACGAGCACATCACGCTCAATTTTGGCGCGCGCACGCTGGTCGAGACCATGAAAGCGCACGGCGCACACACGGTTCTGGTGTCGGGCGGTTTCACCTTTTTCACGCATGCGGTCGCCGCGCGAGCGGGCTTTGCGAAGGATCGCGCCAATGTTTTCTTGTGGGAGAACGGCCACCTTTCGGGCGTCGCCGAGCCGATCTTGGGCCGCGAGGCCAAGCTCGCCGCGCTGATGGAAGAGGCAGACACGCATGGGCTTTCGCCCGCCGATGTTATCGCGGCCGGCGACGGCGCGAATGACCTCTCGATGCTAAAAGCGGCGGGCCTTGGCGTGGCCTACCGCGCGAAGCCCGTGGTCGCTGCCGAGGCGGACGCGCAGGTGAAGCACACCGATCTCACGGCGCTGCTCTATTTCCAGGGCTATACCCGCGACAGCTTCGTGAGTTAAACTCGGCTGGGATCGGCAAGCTTGCGGAAAATCGCCATGGCCGCTGTCAAGTACGATGACTTAGCCAATGCCGTCGAGTTCGCGAGCATAAGCGGCTTCGATAATAGCGCCTATGTCTGCACCGTCACGGGCGCTACATACTATGTGTCCAGCGAAATCGACGAAGAGGTTCCGGAGGACCTCGAAACCTCGGACAAATATATCCAAGTGCCCACCAAAAGAGACCTCGATCTCGGCACCAGGCTCGCCTTGTGGTTCGTCGAAGATGAGCTGCCGGACGACTATGATACGGCGGCGGGCTTCTTCCGCAAGAAGGGCGCGTATGGCCGGTTCAAGGACCTTCTGCATCGAAGAGGCGCGCTCGAAAAGTGGTACGAGTACGAAGCCCGCGCCACGGAAGCCGCACTGCGCCTTTGGTGCAAAGAAAATGGCGTCGAGCTCAGTTTCGCTGAATCTGAGCCCAACGCTGTGCCGCACAAAGATTGAAGGCTGCGCGTGTGGCGTCACCCCCGCGCGGCGCCGGCGCCCCATTCCTGCATCTGCGGCATGGCGAGGACCGTTTGCGCATAGGCCGCCGCGGCGCCGCCGCCGTAAGCGGCAAGATCGATGCCGTAGGTCTGGAACCGGCTTGCGACCGGCGCATACATCGCGTCGGCGATGCTGAACGCGCCGAACAGGAACGGGCCGCCCGCGCCGAAGCTCGCCCGCGTCTCGCGCCAAATTTGCGCAACGCGGCCGATATCGGCCCGCGCTTGCTCCGATGGAACAGGCCCAGCGATGCGTGCGTGGAAGTCCATCGGAAATTCCTTGCGCAGCGCCTGAAAGCCGGAATGCATCTCCGCCGAGATCGAACGCGCAACGGCCCGCGCTTTCGCATCCGCGGGCCAAAGCTGAGCGCCGGGCGCTAGCTCGGCCAAATACTCGCAAATCGCAAGGCTGTCCCACACGGAGAGGCCGCCGCGTTTGAGAACGGGAATGCGTCCCGAAGGCGAATGCCGCGCGATCTTCTGCGCCGTGTCCGGCTGCCGCAGCCGCACCGGCACTTCGCGAAAGGCAACGCCCGCCACCTTCGCGGCAAGCCATGGGCGCAGGCTCCAGGACGACCACGCTTTGTCGCCAATAACGAGGACTGTCTCTTCTTCCATGGCCTTTGCGCTCCCAAGGGAAATGAAAACCTCCGCCTCTTATCCCATATTGTGAGAGCCCCTTACAACGGGCATAATGAAGCCAGGATGCGCTTGCAGACAGGAGTGCCAGGGATAGAAATGGGGAACCCGCCAGGCCGGAAATGACAGTAGACGAATTTCTCGCCTGAGCCGAGGGGCGCGAGGGCCGCTTCGAGCTGGAGGACCGCGAAATCGTTTCCATGTCCCCCCAGCAGGTGGGGCATGCGCCCGTCAAAATGCGCGTTGTCAATGCGCTTGCCGCCGCGATTTCCCGGCGCGCTTGTTCATTGCGGCGACTTGCCTGCGCTGAATGCGTTGGAGGTGCCGAACCCAGTTATCGTGGTGGAGGTGCTTTCGCCAAGCTCGATGCGGCGCGATCTTACGCGCAAGGTGGCCGGCTATTTCAAGGTTGAAAGCATCCGGCATTATTTGATCGCGGACGCGGAAGAGGCCGTCATCATCACTATGGCCGGTCTGCGGAGGGGATTTTCCCGCCCAAGATTATCCGCGACGGGCAAATCGCGCTCGATCCGCCAGGGCTTATACTGCAAGCCGCGGACGTGCTGCTGCCGGTCTAACCCTCGCCCAGCCCGCCGTAAGTAAAAACGTCTGCTAAGCATCTGCGGTGTAAGTTAATCATTGAAGTAGCGGTTGTATATCCGTAAGTTACCACCTATGCGCGCATCACATTTGCAACACATCCCGGAGAAAATTCTGGGAAAGCGTGGACGTTGCCATAGATCAATGCGAGACGCCGTTTGCGCGATAAAGTTGCAGCCCTGCTAGCCTCAAAAACGGCTCTGCAACCAAGTTTTCTTCCCAAACTGGACAAAAAAAGATGAGAAGTTCTATTTTCCGCTCGGCGTTTGCCGCCGCAGCGCTCGCTTTTGGTGTTGCCGGCGCAGAAGCTGGTACTGCAACGGGCACACTCAGCGTAACCGCAACCGTCGTCAGCGTATGCGAGGTTACCCCGGTCCTGCCGGTTGCCTTCGCTTCCATTCTTTCGACCAACAACACCGCCCTCAATGCAGTGCCAGGGTCGATCCTCGTAACCTGCGACACCGGCCATGGCTACACCCTCGATCTCGGTAACGGTAACCATTATAGCGGCTCTTACCGGCAAATGGCCGGCACTTTAAGCTCCAGCCATTTGCTTACCTATCAGCTCTATACCAGCAATAGCTACAGCACGATCTGGGGGAGCCAAGCCGGGGGAACCACTGTATCCAGCACGGGAACCGGCATTGCGCAAACATTCAGCGTTTACGGCCAAATCCCCACGTCGGCGAACTTTGTTACCGACCAGTATTCCGATTCCATTACAGTTACGCTGACCTACTAAGGCTTGAAAATGTACCGGGTAAAAGCCGGCGCGCTTATCGCGCTTCTGGCATGCTCGGGCATTGGCGCGGCACACGCTCAATCGTTACGGGTCTCTCCTGTAATAGTTGACGTGCCGCCCCTGTCCAAGAGCACGTTCATCACGGTTGGAAACAATACAAGCGAGCCCGTTCAAGTACAGGTGCGCGTGTTCCGCTGGTCGCTTGCCGGCGGACAGGACAGGCTTGAAAAGACTGCGGACGTCGTGGTCAGCCCGCCTATGCTCACGGCAAAGCGCGGCGACGCAAGCGTCGTCCGGATCATCCGGATCGCGCAAGCGCCCGTTGCCGGAGAGGAAACCTACCGCGTATTCGTCGAGGAAATACCGAACCGCAAACGCCTTCAGGCCGGAACCGTCGCCTTGGCGGTTCGCCATTCCGTTCCGGTTTTCTTCGCTGGGTTCGACTTGGCGCCGGGCAGTGTCAAGTGGTCTGCCACAAGCCGCAAGGGCAAGCTCGTGCTTACGGCCAGCAACTCCGGCCAAAAGCGTGTAAGGCTTTCACAACTGCGCGTCACCGACGGGGCGGCGCGCCAGCTCATCTCGATCGACGGCCTGGCCGGTTACGTGCTTGGCGGACAGACAAAAATCTGGGAAATGCCTATACCTCCGGGCGCAGTTAAGCCTGGGTTAAATCTCATCATAGACGCGCAGAGCGAAGCGGGGCCGATCCATGCGTCTGCGGTTGCTGGAAGCGGCTAGCGCCGCTGGCGGAGCCGCATTTCTTATCGCTTGCTCGGCGATGAGTGGGGGGAGTGCTGCATTCGCAAATTCGAGCTCATACCTTCCCTCCAGCACCCAGCGGCCTCAGGAAGAACTGTATCTTGAGGTCTATATAAACGAATACCGTACGAACAACATAACGAGCTTCCGCCGCTATAAAGACGGATGCCTTACTATCGAGCGGAGCGACCTTAGCTTTTACAGGCTGAAAGCGCCGGAAAATGCGCTGCACCCCAGCGGCGGCGTTTGCTTGGAGCGGATGCCGGGTCTGACCTACCGCTACGACGCGCCAACTCAATCGATACATTTGACTGTGCCGGATGAGCTGCGCGAAACGCTCGAAATCAGCGCACGCGGCGAGAAGCCTAACGTTGTTAAAACGGATCCTGGCGCCAATTTCAGCGCGATTTTCAATTATGCGCTGACGGCAAACTTCGGCACCGACGATTACGCCAGGAACATCATCCCGAGTTATCAGGGGGCTGCCGCATACGTCGATGCCCATTTCTTCACTGAGTATGGCAACTTCGATCAATCCGGCCGCGTCAGCTCCAGCGTTACCGACTTGGCGGGCGGGGGAATCGAGCCTTACGTTCTGCGCCTGGACTCGCGCTGGTTCTATAATGACGACGCCACGCTCACGACCTACGCGGCAGGCGATGTCATCTCGGGCTCCTTGAACTGGACGCGATCCATGCGCTTGGCGGGATTCCAAATCAAGCGCGACTTCGCCCTCCGGCCAGACCTCGTGACTCAGCCGTTGCCTTCTTTCTCGGGCAGCGCCGCCGTTCCCTCAACCGTCGAGGTCTTCGCCGATCAAAGCCGGACCTTTTCTCAGCAAGTTGCTGGCGGCCCTTTCACCATATCCAATCTTCCCGTGGTCTCCGGTCCCGGCGTGCTCAGCATGGTCATCCGCGACCCTTCTGGCAAGGAGACTACGACGGAATTCGCCTATTATGCCTCCTCCCGGCTGCTTGCCCCCGGTTTCTACGACTATTCTGTCGAAGGCGGTTTCGCCCGGACCTTTTACGGCATCAAATCGGATTCCTATGACGAGAATCCCGTTCTTTCAGGCAGCTTACGCTATGGTTTGACGGACCTGATAACGTTAGAAGCCCATAGTGAGGACGGCGACGGGCTTGCAAATGCAGGCGCCGGCGCCGTTTTCGGCCTTTGGCGCTATGGCATCGCCTCCGCCGCCGCTTCGGCCAGCGATTTTGGCGGCAGTACCGGCGGCCAGGTTTCCGGCACTTTCGAGACTGGGTTTTGGACTGCGCGCCTCTATCTCAGCTCGCTCCGCAGCTTCGGGGACTACCAGGATCTCGTGTCCGTCACCGCTCCTAAGCAGCAAATTAGTCAGATCCTGGGCCCGATCGTCGCTGCAGTCACCGGCGCTGTTTACAAGCGCCAGGACCAAATCTCGCTCTCGCTGCCGGTATCTTTTGATGCTGGCTCCGTTAACTTCAGCTTCACAGATGCCAAGGACGCCGCCGGGAATGCCTATGAGATCGCGTCCGCCTCTTACAGCCGGCCGTTCTTCTGGGGCAGCAACCTTTCTGTCACCGGCTTTAAGGATTACGAACACGCAAACTCCTGGGGCGTCTTTGCAGGATTAACGTTCTCCTGGGACAAATATTCGGCGGGGGCGATCGAGCAAAGCGGGCCCGACGGCTACTCGGCGGGCGGCTATTTGACGCGAGCCCTTGGCGACGACGCAGGAAGCTACGGCTACAATATCCGCGCGCAAGAAGGCAACCTTCCGGTCAACTCCGCGTCCGTCTCCTACCGTGCACAGGAGGCCAGACTCGATGCAGGCGTTCAGCAAATTGGCAAGACTGCCCAGGTCACCGCGTCGGCTGAGGGTTCGGTTGCGGTCATGGACGCCGTCTATTTTGCAAACCGCATCGACAATTCCTTCGCGATTGTCGACACCGGCATCCCTGGGGTGGCTGTTTCGCAGAACAATCACGTTATCGGAGAGACGGATTCCGATGGCCGTATCCTTATCCCCAACGTCCGCGCGCGAGAATCAAACTCGATCACCATCGATCCAGCGACACTTCCCCTTCAGGCCGATATCGATACCACCGAGCAAGTGATCGTTCCGAAACAGCAGGGTGGTACGAGCGTGCATTTCAAGGGCAGAGCTCAGCCCGCGTCCGCGGTCGTCGTGTTCAAGGATGAGAAGGGAGCCGTAATTCCGCCCGGCTCCGAAGCCTGGGTCAACGGAGGCCAAGATCCCTTTGTCATCGGCTATGATGGCGAAACCTATATAACCAATCTCTCGCCTTCTAACACCGCGCTCATCAAACTTCCGCACGGCGGATCTTGCAACGCGATCTTCGACTATGCCGCGAAGGCGGACGGCCAAGCCCGCATCGACAATGTCGTCTGCAAGACCTCAGCCACCGTTGCGAGCGCAGCCCCGCCACACGCCTAACTCTCAAGTCAAAACAATGAAAAAGCGCCTTCTCATTCTTATTCTCGCGTTTGGCCTAGCCGGAAAGGCGCACGCTCAGCTTGCAACCTGTACCCCTACCGTTACTCCGCCAAGCCCTTTTAGTATTAACCCTCTAAGTACGGCCACCTACGATACAACCGCGAATCTGCAGGTGCAGTGCACTGGCATCAATCTAACCGTCTCGTTTTGCTTTACGATCGGGAACGGCAGCGGCGGGGTTAATGGAAGCGGCCAGCGCCTTCTTACTGGCCCCTCGGGCTACACAATGCCGTTCCAGTTTTTTAAGGACAGTGCCAGGACCCAGGTTTGGAATACTTCGGACGTTTTTCAGCTTCCACTGAATTTGCTCGGTACCACAACCACAAATATCCCGATTTATCTCCGTTTCTATTCTAACCAAGCGACGCCTGGCACATATTCTTCAACCTTCAGCGGCATCGGTGCAGAACTCCAGTATGGCATTGGCACCTTACTATCCTGCGGGCTGCTGACCACGACGGCGACCACGAGTTTCATCGTTCAATTAACGGTCAATGTGAGCTGTACCGTCACGAGCACGAGCGCGGTCAATTTCGGTAACGTTACAGTGTCCCCCTCAGTGACCAGCAAGGGCCAGGGTGCTGTGTCCGTTCAATGTACCAATACGACTCCCTATCAGATTGGGCTGGACAATGGACAAGGTTCCGGGGCAAGCGGTCCGGCTGCACGGTTGATGACGGGCGCGGGGGGCGCTACGCTCACTTACGGCCTCTATCAGGACTCCGGACTTTCGGCCGTCTGGGGCAATACGGCAGGAACCGGGGGCAACACGCAAGGCGGCACCGGCAACGGGAACACCCAAAGCTACACTGTTTATGGGCGGATCCCGCCGCAAGCGAGCGTTCCTGCTGGGAACTATAACGATACCGTCGCCGTAACGGTGACGTATTGACTGGACGGCTTTTTCTGCGGAAACATCGGGCCGCCCCGGAAGCCGCAGCGATGCAATGGGCAGGGTATTAGCGAACCCGATACCAGATTATTGTTGCCACCCTCTCTTAACCGAAGCTTAACCCGGCGCCGCTAATTTTCTGAAAATCAAGGCCAGATTAGGCGGTACGCGGCCTTAAGCTTTTGTGAGGCGTTGCGTGGACTTGTCGCGTGCGAGGAGGGGCGCAGAGTTTGTTTCCCGTTTTGGGGCGGCAGCCGCCACCCATCTGCGTTTCCTCGCTCTGTGCGTCTGGCGGCTCTTGGGCGGCCTGATACGCAGCCTTCTTCGCTTGACCTGGCGCATTCTCAAGAGATCGGCCGTCTGGGTCGTTACCGAGTCTCCGCTTGCCGAGCCGAGGCGCAGCGCACACCGCCCGCTTCTGCGCCTCATTCCGTGGGTCATCGTCGCAATCGGCTGGATCGCCATCACGCTCGTCTGTGTCGCCGCCTACTACGCCTCGGTCGTGCCCGATCCGCGCGAAGCCATGATCATGCACGTGCCGCCCAACCTCACCATTCTTGCGCGCGGCGGCGAGTTCATCGCAGAGCGCGGCATGCGGCGCGCTTATGTTCCCTACAAGGATATCCCGCCGCATCTTGTGAAAGCGGTGCTCGCGACCGAGGACCGCCGGTTTTTTTATCATTTCGGCTTCGATCCCATCGGCCTCGTCAGGGCGGCAAGTGCAAACTGGCGGTCCGGCGAGGTGCAGCAGGGCGGCTCGACGATCACACAGCAGCTTGCCAAGAACTTGTTTCTTCAGCCGAGGCGGAATTGGGCACGCAAGGCTGAGGAGTTCATATTGGCACTCTGGTTAGAGCACCGGTTCACGAAGCGGGAGATTTTGGAGCTTTATCTAAACCGGGTTTATTTCGGCGGAGGCAATTACGGGATCGGCGCGGCTGCTCATTCGTATTTCGGAAAGGCACCCCAAGACATCACCTTGGCGGAAGCGGCCCTGCTGGCAGGCCTTATCAAAGCGCCATCCTATTATTCTCCCACCGCGAACATGAACCGCGCGAGGATGCGCGCCAAGGAAATCCTTCGCCTCCTGGCCGAAACCGATCAAATCGACATCAATCAATATGCGGAGGCGGCCGCCAGTCCGCCGGAACTTAAAGTTTTGCCTGCGAAGCCCGGCTTCGGTTTCGTGGCCGATTGGGTTGCGGAGGTCACGCCGATGCTCACCGGCGAGACGAGCCACAATCTCACGGTCGAAACGACCGTAGATACGGGCCTGCAGCTTGCGGCGCGCAATGCCGTGGAAAATGTGATGCGCACCAAGGGCCGCACCGCGCACGCTTCGGAAGCCGCAGTTCTTTTGCTCACCCCCGACGGTGCGGTGAGGGCGATGTACGGGGGGCGCAATCACGCGGAAAGCCAATTCAACCGGGCGGTGCGGGCGATGCGGCAGCCGGGCTCGGCTTTCAAGCCTTTCATCTATCTCGCCGCCATCGAGGATGGTTTTACGCCGAACACGGCAATCGACGATAGCCCCGTCGACATCGAAGGCTGGCGGCCCGTGAATTTCGGCAAGGACTACCGCGGGCAAATCAGTTTGCGGACGGCGATGACCCATTCGAGCAATATGGCCGCGGTCCGGCTGATGCAGGCTGTGGGCACCGATCGTATCGTCGAGGTTGCGAACAGGCTTGGCGTGCTCTCGGCCCGCAATGTCGGCCCGACGCTCGCGCTTGGAACGTCGGAGACAACGCTCCTCGAAATTACTTCGGCTTTCTCCGTCTTCGCCAATGGCGGCCTCGCCGTTGTGCCCGAGGTGGTGGAGCGCATCGTGGACGACCGGGGCCGGGTTCTGTTCGAGCGCTCGAAACGGCCGGCGCCGCGCGTCGTGAGCGCTCGCGCCGTGAGCGCAATGAACGACATGATGAACGCGGTTGTCGCGGGCGGCACCGCGCGCAGTGCATCTTTGGACCTCTATCCGGCGGCTGGGAAGACGGGCACGAGCCAGAACTTCAAGGACGCCTGGTTCATAGGGTACACGGCGCAATGGGTGGGCGGCGTTTGGATGGGCAACGACAATGCGAGTCCCATGCGGGGCGTGACTGGCGGCTCTTTGCCGGCCGAGATTTGGAAAGAGCTCATGCTTAAAGCCCATGAAGGCCAGATGCCGAAACCGCTGCCTGGAACGGCAATGGACCCCAGCCTGCTGCAGCGTGCAGCCGAGGCAACCGGCATCGCGGATGTCCCGTCGCGCAATCCGAAGAGGATGATTGTGCCTCCCGCGGGCAGAAGGCCGGAGCAGGCCGAGGCCGGGCCGGCCGACGGGACGTGGCTTGTGCGCTGAGCAGGGACGCTCCCAAGCTTGCAGGCTAGGGTTGAAGCGGCAGTGGCGCGCTCGCGGCTAAATTGGCCGCCGGCGAGCGGGGCCAATCGAGTCACACGAGCCAGCTGAGTGCGGTTCACTTATTTGATTTGTATTGTCCTTTGTCAAGGCAACCCGGTTTGCAGCGGCATAATCTTTTTAGATAATGCGCATAAGTTCCAGGTTGGAGATCTTTCGCTCGTGATATGGGGGCTGCGATGTCCAGACTGCTCGCTTTTCTTGCTCTCCCGCTTTCCCTAGCCGCGGTGGCTGCGCCCGTTGCGGCCGCCGGTCACGATGATTGCTATCAGGCTGGCGATCCAGACCGGGCGATCGTTGGATGTTCCGCAGTCCTGGCTGACGAAGGCACAACCGCAGCCAACCGCCCCAACGCTTATAACAACCGCTGCAACGCCTATAACAGCAAGGGCGAGTATGACCGGGCCATTGCGGACTGCAACCGCGCCATCGAATTGAACCCGAACTATGCGGAGCCCTATGGCAACCGTGGCAACGCCTATGATGGGAAGGGCGAGCATGACCGGGCCATCGCGGATTTCACCCATGCCATCGAGCTCAATCCGAACGATGCAGTCGCTCATTACGATCGCGGCTTGGCTTACCGGCACAAGGGCGATAATGACCGGGCCATCGCCGATTACACCCGGGCTATCGCGCTCAAGCCGGACTATGCTGAGGCCTATGGCAACCGCGGCAACGCCTATGGCGCTAAAGGCGATTATGACGCTGCCATCGCCGATCACACCCGGGCCCTCCAGTTGAACCCGAACGATGCGCAGGGCTATTACAATCGCGCCAGCACCTATTTCCGTAAGGGCGATTACGATGCAGCCATCGCCGATTATACGCACGCTATCGGGCTGAATCCGAACGATGCAGAGGCTTATCAAAACCGCGCCTTGGCCTATAAGAAAAAGGGCGACTACGGCCGGGCTGCTGCGGATCAAAACCGCGCCAGCGAGCTTGCTGCCTCTGCCGGAGGCACAGCCGGGCAAAGTGCCGGGGGAGGGACCGCGAACTCCGTCCCCTATGAGCAGCGGATTGCGGAATTCGCGCTTCGGATTTGCTATGAGAACATCCACGATCTCAACCGCGTGCTTGAGATGGCCGATTCAGGCGGCTGGGAGCGGCTCCCGCCCGGCGCCGTGGAGCAGGTGCCGCCCAATCAAAAGCTGATCGTCGAGGGCTGGGCCGCACCGGCCGGCGATTTCAAATTGCCGGTCACAATCAAGTACTGGGAAGGAGGAAGCGGTGACGCGATGAACCGCTGCACCGTTCATGCAATGTCAGCTGCCGCTCCGCTGGTTGCGGCGCTGCAGCCGCACATTGCGTTGAAACTGGCAGACCGCCCTGAACCGGGCAAAGACGTCTATCTCGTAACCAGTTCTGGAGACGCCAACATAATCATGGAGGTTCAGTCCGCGGGCAATCCGGTTGTGACAGCGATCAGTTTTGTTGCGATCCAAGTGTCTAATCCCAATCGTTAGGAAGCCGGCTCCTGATACACCGGGATGCGTAAGCGATACAGGCAAGAGGAGGAGGAGATCATGGGTAGCAGGAAGCTCAGGACCGGTGTGTGGCTCAAAGCGCTTTTTTGCACTGCACTCACACATGCTACTCTGTGCGAACCAGCCGGTGCAGTTGAGCCGGAATCCTATTGTCTGATCGTATCATGCAAAAACGATGCGGCCGTCGCTGAGATTTACGCACCAGAGCGTATATGCAATAACGGATTCGACGCTTTTTTCGCCGCTATACAGACTGGACAGCGTGGATACTACGCCCTTGACCTGAACGAATACGGTAAAGGTAAGGTCCTGGAACCGGCCACCTTGAGGGCTTCAAAAGTAAACAAGGGTGTCGACGTCGATCAATTCACCCGAGGCCTTCCGCCGGCTACCGTTCCAAAAGAAGGAGGTACCGTTTCTTTCGATACGCGATTTGCAACCGGCATGGTGTGTTCGCCTCTTTTCGAAACAGGAACGGGTCCGAACTGAGGCCAGTATGCCCGCGGCTCACTCCGGCTCGGGCAAGGATTCCCGTTCGGGCCACGCGGACTTGCCAACGAGCTGCGGCGGCGCCCCTATCAGGTCGCCGTCACCGGAAATCGAGTCGTCTGAGCACATATTGTTTTTCAGGCCGATCGTCCAAACCCCGTCCCGCACTTGCATCCAATACTCGTGACTGACACTGACGGGATTCTGGAAGCAAGGCTCGCCGAGCGCCTTATCCCAAATCCGCCGCTCTATCGGTGAGCCGTCCGGACGCTGTGGATGCACCCTCAGGAAGGCGAATCCAGCAGCAACGCGCAGCGTCTCAACCTTGAACATAACCGGCTTGCCGAACAGCTCTTCATAGCGCGGACGCAATGCGTCCATGATCGCCGCGCGCTCTGGCGATCCAGGTTGCGGCGTAACGGCCTCACCCAGCGAAACTTTAGGCGGGACGGGAAGCGGCGGCGGGTTGATCAAATATTCGATCTGCTCCGCGTTCCAGAGTTTTCCCTGAGAGCAAAGGTCTTCGGAACCATCCCCCCTCGTACTTAGGGGCACCCATGCGGCAAGATCGTTGCTGAACTGATAATAGACCTGCATCTCAACTGGCTCGGTCCGCCCAGGGCACCGCGAGATGGCAAAAGCGCGTGCATCGCCCGCGGCAGAAAGAATTTGGAACTGCAGGAACGCCCTGCCGGACTTCCCCCATGCGACACGCCTATCGAGGACCTTGAAACTCTCCGTATCGGCTTTCTTGGCAGGCATAAACTCGTTTGAGGCGCGCCATGTCTCAATCAACTGTTGCGCTGTTGGATACCTCTCCTTCGCATACGCAGGTTTCGGGTTTCCGGAGGGGCCGATCAACTCCGCCGCATCGGCCGATGCCTTTGCCGGGGTGGCCGCAACGACGCTCTGAACGTCCATGACGATAGGCGCGTGATGGTGCATTGTTAACGCGCCGAATGGGTTGCCACGAGCATCCACCGCGCTGCCCGCGAGATGCTGGAGGCGTGACTCTATCGAGGGGTCGGTGGAGAAGAGATGAATCGTGAGCACGCCCGCCTTGTTGTCCTCCTCATCGGCACCAACAAGGCAAGCTGGAGCCGGCAATGCCAGGATGTACGCCTGCTCATCCTCTCCGGCTGCATTTTGGAACGTACGCTCTTGCAAGACTCCTTGGATGCTTTCGGCCTTGCCGGCCTCGAGGCAGCGGGCCGCCGCTCCACTTCCTAAACCCAGGATGGCCGCCCAAATCCCTATCAAAGTAAGAGACCACCTCAAGCATTCACTCCACGCATTAGCAGGCCTCAATGGATAGATACGTTCCCTTGCTACTATTAACTACCGGCAGATAGCCAGGACGAAATTGCCCACGCTATGCTTTACCTAACGAGCGATGATGGCGACCGCTTCGCCTCGTTCGCAATGACGCCGGCTTAATCGTCGCGATAGATGCGCTCGCGGCGCTCGTGACGTTCCTGGGCTTCGAGGCTCAACGTCGCCACGGGCCGCGCATCCAGCCGCTTGACACCGATGGGCTCGCCAGTTTCCTCGCAATAACCATAGGTGCCGTCTTCGATCCGGCCGAGGGCCGCATCGATTTTCGCGATCAGCTTCCTCTGCCGGTCGCGCGCGCGAAGCTCAATACCACGGTCGGATTCGTAGCTTGCACGATCCGTTATATCGGGATGCTGTTCCGAATCCTGTAGATAATCGAGGGTTTCTTTGCTTTCCCGAAGGATCTCCTCGCGCCATGCAAGAAGTTTTTTTCTAAAGTAAGCGCGCTGACGCTCATTCATAAATGGTTCGTCTTCCGACGGCCTGTAATCTGGAGGCAGATCGGCGCCGCCCATGTCGACTCCTTCTCGAAAAAGGCCTCCAACGATTGATGTACAACCGGAAAAGATGCGGAGAGCGCACAATCGCCGTGATTGCAAGCGTTATGACGTTCAAAGGCCCTTAAGTCAAGACGCGTGAAGTGCCGGCCGCAACCTCTGGCAAAGGCTCAGCTTGGAAGGTTGCGTAATTCCATTGACCTTGGCGCGCTTGCTGCTTAAGCCGGAATTCGAGTTTCAGAGCGTACCCGCGTCTTTCGAGCCGAGCGCAACGCCCGCGCCCTGATCGTCACCAATAAACACCTTAAAAAGGGGAAATCACTATGCGCGTCTATTACGATCGCGATGCCGACATCAATCTCATCAAGGGCAAGAAAGTTGCTGTCGTCGGTTATGGCAGCCAGGGCCATGCTCATACCCTGAACTTGCGGGATTCGGGCGTGGCGGACATAGCGGTCGCATTGCGCAAGGGATCGGGCTCTGCCAAGAAGGCCGAGAAGGAGAATCTGAAGGTGATGGAGGCCGCGGAGGCCGCGAAATGGGCTGACGTGGTCATGATGCTCACTCCGGACGAACTGCAGGCCGATATCTACCGCGATCACCTGCACGCCAATATGAATGAAGGCGCGGCCCTATTCTTCGCCCACGGTCTCAACGTTCACTTCAACTTGATCGAGCCGCGCGCCGATCTCGATGTCGGAATGGTGGCGCCGAAGGGGCCCGGCCATACGGTCCGCGGCGAATATTTGCGCGGCGCCGGCGTGCCCTGCCTTATCGCAGTCGCAAAGGACGCGAGCGGCAATGCCCACGAGCTTTGCCTCTCCTATGCGAGTGCAATCGGCGGCGGCCGCGCAGGGATCATCGAGACCAGTTTCCGGGAGGAATGCGAGACCGACCTGTTCGGCGAGCAGACCGTGCTCTGCGGCGGCCTCGTGGAGCTGATGCGAGCCGGTTACGAGACGCTCGTCGAAGCAGGGTATGCGCCGGAAATGGCTTATTTCGAATGCGTTCACGAGGTGAAGCTGATCGTCGACCTCATTTATGAAGGCGGCATCGCGAATATGAACTATTCGGTCTCCAACACCGCGGAATACGGTGAATATGTCACCGGTCCGCGGATCGTGGACGCCCGCGTCAAAGAGGCGATGAAGGCCGTTTTGGCGGATATTCAGGGCGGCAGGTTCACGCGCGACTGGATGCTCGAGAACCGCGTAAATCAGACGAGCTTCAAGGCCATGCGCGCGAAATGTGACGCGCACCCTATCGAGGAAACGGGCCGCCGGCTCCGCGCGATGATGCCCTGGATTGCGGAGCGCGCGCTGGTCGATAAGTCGAAGAATTAACCCAGGCGCGCGGCCCTGCGAACGCATGAGAGCACCGGCCGCCGAACGTCATTGCGAGCGAAGCGAAGCAATCCAGGCCCAAGTCACTGATGCCCGTCTGGATCGCCGCGGCGGCAAATGCCGCCTCGCGATGATGCGCCCGGTTAGGTGCACGATGTTCTAGCCATTGCTCCATAGCGATACCATGGGGCAATGGACGGCGGCTCTGCCCGGCAAATCGCCGGGTTGCCGCACTTCGATACTTATGACCCAAAGGGCGGGCGAGCGCTCGGCGGCAAAGCCGCCATCGCCTTAGCGGCTGCTCACCCTGCTCACGTCGCGCACGGCGCCGCGAGCGGCGCTTGTCGCCATGGCGGCATAGACCTTGAGCGCCTGGCTCACGTGACGCTCACGGCCTGCCGGCCTCCATGCGCTGCCCGCCCGGCCTTCCATCGCCTTGCGGCGCGCCGAAAGCTCTGCATCGCTCAAACGCACATCGATCGTTCGCGCAGGGATGTCGATGTCGACGATGTCCCCCGCCTCGATCAGCGCGATGGCTCCGCCTTCAGCCGCTTCCGGAGAAACATGGCCGATCGAGAGGCCGGATGTACCGCCGGAAAACCTCCCGTCGGTAATAAGCGCGCATTGCTTGCCGAGGCCGGTGCTCTTTAAATAGCTGGTGGGATATAGCATTTCCTGCATGCCAGGGCCGCCGATCGGACCCTCATAGCGGATGACGACCACATCGCCGGCCTTCACCTCGCCGCCGAGGATTTTGGCTACCGCCTCCTCCTGGCTTTCGCAGATCACTGCCGGGCCGGAAAATTTGAGGCAGCTTTCATCGACGCCGGCGGTCTTCACGATGCAGCCATCGGCGGCAATGTTACCGGACAAGACGGCAAGGCCGCCATCTTGCGAGAAGGCGTATTGCGCCGAGCGGATCACGCCTGCGGTCCGGTCCAAGTCGAGCGCTTCGAAGCGCTTGGCTTGGCTAAAAGCTTCCGTCGTGCGCACGCCGCCCGGTGCCGCGCGATAGAAGCTTTGCACAGCGGGGCTATCGTTGCGGCGGATGTCCCATCGATCGAGCGCCTCGGCAACCGAGCGCGCGTGCACAGTGGCGCATTCGCGGTTGATGAGGCCGGCGCGGTCGAGTTCGCCGAGGATGGCCACGATGCCGCCCGCCCGGTGCACGTCTTCAAGGTGCACATCGGACTTACTCGGCGCCACCTTGCACAGGCACGGCGTGCGGCGCGACAGCCGGTCGATGTCTGCCATGGTGAAGGGAACGCCACCCTCCCCGGCTGCTGCCAGCAAATGCAGCACCGTGTTGGTCGAGCCGCCCATCGCGATGTCCACGGTCATCGCGTTCTCGAACGCCTCGAAATTGGCAATCGAGCGCGGTAGCGCGCTTTCATCGCCCTTTTCGTAATAACGCTTAGCCAAGTCGACAATGCGCCGCCCGGCCTCAAGAAAAAGCTCCTTGCGGTCTGCGTGCGTAGCGACAATCGTGCCGTTTCCGGGCAGCGACAGGCCTAACGCCTCAGTCAGGCAATTCATGGAATTGGCGGTGAACATGCCGGAGCAGGAACCGCAGGTGGGGCAGCTTTCGCGCTCATAGGCGAGCGCCTCTTCGTCGCTGACGGACTTGTCGGCGCCCTTGATCATGGCGTCGATGAGGTCCACGGCAAAGGTCTTGCCCCTCACCGTCACCTTGCCTGCTTCCATGGGCCCGCCGGAGACGAAGATCGCCGGGATGTTCAGCCGGAGTGCCGCCATCAGCATGCCGGGGGTGATCTTGTCGCAATTGGAGATGCAGACCAGCGCATCGGCGCAATGGGCGTTGACCATATATTCGACCGAGTCGGCGATCAGCTCGCGGCTCGGCAACGAATAGAGCATGCCGCCGTGGCCCATGGCGATGCCGTCGTCGATGGCGATGGTGTTGAATTCCTTGGCGACGCCGCCCGCTTTCTCGATTTCCCTGGCAACGAGCTGGCCCAGATCCTTCAAGTGTACGTGTCCGGGCACGAATTGCGTGAAGGAATTGGCGATGGCGATAATGGGCTTGCCGAAATCCTCGTCCCTCATTCCGGTGGCGCGCCAAAGTCCGCGGGCGCCGGCCATGTTACGGCCGTGGGTGGACGTACGGGAGCGATATTCGGGCATAGCCAAGATCCTCAGGTGAATGCGCCAGCCGCAAAGCGCTCGTTGCTTCGCCGGCGAAGGACGCTGTACTCGCCGGTCATTGTGGGAGGCTTTGGACGATGACCCTAGTAAATAAGCCCAACCGGCGGGTGCGTCAATTCAGCTGCGGCACGGCCGGGCGAGGCAGTCCCGATCCGTGGGCGGTCTCTCATTCCACCGCGCACGCAAGTGGGAGAGCCGGACAACCGGCCCTCCTGTTCGCTAAGCCGTCTTCGGGCTGCAGGATCGAATTAGTGCTTAATCTCGATGCCAACTTCCTTACATTTGTCGGTCAGGAAGGCATTGATGTCTGTCACGATGCCGCTGGATATCACGTTGAAATTGGCATCCACTGCGGTAGCGGACCAGATGGCGGTTTTAGCGAGAATCGGCGCTTCGATAGCGCCCCAGCCCATATCCACCTTCGTAGCCTTGCCATGTTCGAACGTGACGGTAGGCTCAATTGCGAGCTTCAAATCGTAGGCTACGCCTTCTTTTGGGTCTTTGCTTTCGAGCTTGCACGTGATCGCGTGCTTCTTAAGCTTTATGGTCGCAGAAGGCTGGAGAGCGGCTTCTTGGATTGCCTTGCGGTCGAGCTCGATATCCGAGCTGCACTGAGCGTGGCCCCACGGCCAGGTAAGCTTATCGCGCAGGTAAGTAGCCTGGATGTCCGAAGCCAGCCACGTCTTTGTCACCGAACAGGCGATAGGAGCACCTGCCGAGGGCGTTGCGAAGGCATTGCATATCTCGATCTTGCAGGCCTTACGGCTTTCTTTCTCCTTCGCAATTCTTGCTTCCAGCTCAGGGGATATAGCTGCGGTTTGAGCTGCGCAAGCTCCCGGGAGCAGAAGCGCAACCAGGGAGACCGCGCCGGCGGCAAATGCTGCACGTCTCTTATCGGCCTTTACGTAGGACATTGATCCACCTCAACGATATTTTGGAATTTTCAAGCTGCGGAACCTCGGGTGAATCACCGCACCCGAAGTGCAACCAAGACTAGATCTTGTAGCGCTTCTGACTAAACCGGGAATCTTGAAGCTGTATGAAAGAAAAACCGAGTGCAAGCCCCTGCTTAGGAAAGCACACAGTTTCTATACACGAGCGGAAACGTAGCACAAGTCATTTTTTCTCTTGTCCGCTATCTCTCCTATTAAGACGCCGGACTCGCTTAGATCGCGCCAGGCGCGCTCAATAAGGCTTACAGAAATTCTTTCCCCGAAAAGCACGATAGGCACTGTCCTAATAGCAATCTCTACGTCCAGGGCTAGGCTTGCGTTGCGGACATACCACACGTCGAGCGCCGCTTTGTCCTCGGGAGAGATATCGCGGCCGCCAACGACCTGCGCCCAGCCCGTAAGACCCGGGCGCACCAGCAAGCGGGCACGATAGGCCTCCGATTGATCGCGTGGCAGAAGCGGCCGCGGCCCAACGAAGGACATGTCTCCGCGCAGGATATTGAAAAGCTGCGGGAGTTCGTCCACGCGCAGCCTGCGCAGAGTGCCTCCAACAAATGAGGTGCGTTCCCGGTCCGAAAGGCGCCGGCCGTCTCGCGCGTGAGCGGAATTCATGGTGCGGAGTTTGTATAGGCGGAACGGTCTGCCGCTGAGGCCGGGCCGCTGCTGCCAGAAGACCACGGGGAACCCGAGGCTTGCCGCAACGAGAGCCGCCGCGATCAGCATAACGGGCGTGCAAAGTACGAGCAATATGAAGGCTGCGAGAGCGTCCATGGCCCGTTTGACCATCCAGTATCTCCGCTGGGCTAGCATTTCGAGCTCGGCGGGCGCTATTTCGAACCGGAGGGCGGAGGGCATGGAGCGGGGTGGCTTCGGCTTTCCTTCCCCGCCGCTGGGATCGCGGCCACCGGAATCGAAGCCTAAATCCTCGGCCAGGAATTGGAGCGTAATGCTCCGGGAGCGCTCGACGCACAGCAGCGCATCGCGTACCTCTTGCGAAAGCTCGCCGAATGCGGATGCGACGACGATGCGATCGATGCTTATTCCGTGAACCTCAAGGCTGTTGAGCACGGCCTCGATATCCTCGGGAACGCCGAGAATAGGATGTGCAGCGATAAGACGCCCAACCTGGCGGTCACTGCGGCCGAGAAGGCCTGCGATCTTTATCTTCCCGGGAAACAGCTCGGCGGCAGCTTGGATGTAGATCTCCGTCAGACGGGAGACGCCGGCGATCAGCACCGTCAACGCGGGCGCTTCGTGGGTCATGTCTAGAAACGCCGCCGATGCTTTCCGCTCGTGCCGTGCGACATGAATGAGCTTGTGAAGGACACGCGCCCCAATCAGGAAGGCTGTGCCCGCCAGCAATTGCAAGAAAGGCAGCGAACGCGCCACGCCCTCAAGGCGGTTATAGGCAAAAGCTATGGCGACAGCAGCGAAGATTGCGGCCGCGATCGCAGCCGTTACGCGTAAATAGTCCGGTAAGCTACTGAATCTCCAAACAGTCCGGTTAAGCCCAGCTGCGGGAAACACAATCAGTGCAGCAACCGCTGTGGAAGCCAGATAAGGCAGATGTTCGAGAATCCGGCCTTCGGAAAACTCAAAATTATAGCGCAAAACGTTTGCCAGCAGTGTCGCGGCAAGCATGAGCACAAGATCTACAATCAACAAAACGGATCGACGCATTAAACCGCCCCACCCCGGCTGGCATCATCGAAATTGCACGCCCCTTCTATCCAACTTTAGCCGGCTGCACAATATCGAATGAACCCACTTTCAATTGTTTGTTGTAGGAGTGTGTAAAATTCGCGTCAGATGCGGCTGCCATTCACCCGCGCAAACCCTGTCTCGCCTAGGCTATGCGCAGGCGCTTCGTTTCAGCGGCTCAAGATAACCCGCCTGCGCGCTCGCCGGCATCTACATCATGGCGGCCGCTATCGAAACCAATTTTCTTAACATGCTCATCCCACAACCTTGTACTTGCACACCCACAAACAACCATCGGTAGGCTGCGGCTCGCGGCCTACCAAGCGCGTATAGGCGGCACAATCGCCTTGCTGGACATAAATACAACTTATGACACAGACGTGACAGCCGGGCGTATTGCTGGCAGCCTTATTGTTTCGATCGGAAATTCTTTGTTCGATGTGCACAGTCATCTGCTTCCTGGCGCTTTCGTGGATCGAAAGCAAATAGGATGTGGCCGAGCAGTTGGCGGCTCGCGGCGCCTGGATGCAGACTTCTAGCCCCGGCACTCGCGGCGGCCTTGGTCGGCGCGTGCGGCGTCTCTTCAGTTAGCGAGTTCAGCCGGTTGTGCCTTCGTTAAACGCATAGGCATCGAGCCTCACCACCGTACCGGCGGAACTTTGGTGCAGGCACTGCGCGCGGGCTTGCTCTCCGGCAGCGCCGAGCGCCACGTAGAGCGGCAAAAGATGCTCTTCTGTGGGGTGGTTCTTTTCCGCATACGGCGCGATCTCGCGGTAGCGCACAAGATCGTCCACACGATTTTCTGCCAGCGCCCGGCCGAACCAAGCCGCGAATGCCGTAACCCACTCCGGCTCGCCCCCGGTGCCGGCAGGTGCAGGTGCATGAAAGTATTCATACAAATTATGGGTGAAACTGCCTGAGCCGATGATGAGGACGCCTTCCTCGCAAAGCGGCTTGAGGGCGCGTCCAACAGCGAGATGATGGGCCGGCCCGAGCCGGGGCTGCACCGAAAGCTGCACCACCGGGATATCCGCGGCCGGATACGCCACGATCAGCGGCACCCAAGCGCCGTGATCGAGGCCGCGGCGCGTGTCTATCCGGGCCGGGAACCCGGCTTGCGTGAGGAGTGCAAAGACCCTCTGAGCGAGGGCTGGCGAGCCCGGAGCCGGATATTCGATGGCGTAAAGCGCCTTCGGGAAGCCGCCGAAATCGTGAATGGTTGCGTTTACCTCGACGGCATTCACCGCAGGTTCGGCCGTTTCCCAATGCGCGGAGACCGCAAGGATCGCTTTAGGCCTCCCGAACGCAGTTGCAAGCTGGCGGAAGAAATCGCGCGCCGGACAATCGGAAATCACAAGATCCGGCGCACCATGAGACAAAAAGAGAGTTGAGAGAGTTGGAAGCATTTTACTCCTCAGAGAGTCCGCGCTGTGCGAGGCAAAACCCGGCCATTGAGATAAGCAACTTGCGCCAAATTGAAAACGGCATGCTAAGCAAACAGCCGGGGCAGAACAATGGAGCGTTCGAAAACGATGAGAAGCCGTATCTGTTTTTTTGCGTGCGCAATAATCGCTTTTTGCATGAGCGCTGGCATACCGGGCGTCAGGGCGCAAGGAACGCCTGAAGCGATAGCGCCCCTGCCCAAGGACTACATTCTACTCACGATCTTTCTGAAGCACGACGAGTCGAAGCCGCTCGACGAGATCAATAAGGAGCTAGAGCAGCGGAACTGGATGCGCGATTTTCCGCCAGCTGGGGTTGAGGTCGAGTCCTGGTATATCATGATGGGGATCGGCCAAGCCGTAACGCTCAGGGTGCCGCCGGAAAAGGTGCGCGAGGTCAACAGGGCAATCGAGCAGAAGGCGTGGGGGCCATACCGCACCGAGTTCTATCTAACCTACGACTTCAAAGCCGCGGCGAAGGCGGCGCATGAAAAGGCGCTGCAGGCCAAATAGCGGCAGCGGCTTCAGGCTCTGGGCCGGCCCCGGTTCGACGAACGTGTGTGCGATATAAGCGGGAATAGCTTAGGACCCCTCATCCTGTCCTTCTCCCGCGCACGCACGCCTTGGCGTGCCTGCATCTCAAATTTATCGCGTTTGCAAGCATACGCGACGGGGAGAAGGGACGCTGCCGCAACCGCTGCGGACTCCCTCTCCCCATCCGCATTCGCTTGCGAATGCGGACACTTTACGTTGCGAGCTCGCCAAGGCGAGCTTGCCTGGAGAGCGTCGAGGTGAGGGGGGACTTCCCGGCTGTTCCGATATACTAAGATAGACGCTAACGCCCGCGCACAGGCACGGCGGCGGCGCTGGCGTTGTTGCCGTGACCTGGGAAAAACGCTACACCATTATGCGTTCACAACGCAGAGGGGGTGGCGATGAATGAGCAAGCGGCCGTCAATCGTGTATCTTTTGCGTCCTCCGCCCCGATCCAGGCCGAGACCGGCACCGGCCTCGACGTCACGCAGCCCATTCAATCTGTAGCCCCGGAGAAATTCATCCCTGTGGACCGGACGGACATCATTAGCCGGGTGCTCGAAAAAATATTCGAGCCAGGTCAGCGCGCACTCGCAACGGAGGTGCTTCGCTACATGTGCGCTTTGCGGCAAGCGGAGTCCGCGAAGTCGCTCGATTCGCTGGTGGAGCTTTACGACGCTTTCAATCCCGACGATGAAACCGTGAATTTAGCAGAGCTCTCCAGCGCCGAGCGGCGGGTTCAACTCGAAACTTTGAAGGCAAGGGTTGTCGATCTCGTCTCAAGCGCGAACTATTTGGAGATCGATCAAGCGGCGCTCGAAAAAATCCTTGAGGAAGAGTCCGGTATTGGTTTCCTCGCTGAGGTCGATCTTTCAGAATACGACTTCAATTTGCTCTTTTACCGTGGCGCGATCAAGGATCGAATTCTTACCCGCAGTTGGAAGCAGCTTTGGCTGGTCGAAAGACCCGTCGAGGTTGACGCTTATCGCCGGCTGTTTATCGGCCTAAAGCTCAAGCCCTTCGAAGCCAGGGTCGCCGAGCTGATGGAAAAGGGGATGAGCAAGCGCAAAGCCGAGCGCTGGGTGCGGCGCGCCCGCGATCACCAGCTGCTGGAGGGCGTGTCCGAGCACACTTTGCATCTCAAGATCTTCCGCCGCATCGCGCGAAGCGAGCTGCAGATTCTTTTCCCAAATGCGCGCATCAGCTTCACCCTCTTCGACAAGCTTTGGCTTTGGATCGGCTCCGGCGGCAGCACCGTCGTTGCAATCGTAATGGCTGCGCTCAAGTTCCTTGCCGCGGTTGCCATCAGCATGTTCTTCGTCCTTTTCACAATCGCGGGCGCCATCGGCGCGATCTTCCGGACGGTCACGAGCTTTTTCAACACACGCACGCGCTATATGGCAAAACTGGCTAAGAGCCTCTATTTCCATAACATCGGCAGCAATTTAAGCGTGCTCACCCTTCTCACGGACGATGCGGAGGAGGAAGACATCATCGAAGCCGTCGTTACCTATGCCCTTCTGCTCCGGCACGGTCATCGCGGCCTCGACGCCGTGAAATACGAGGCGGAAAGGTTCTTGAAGGACGAGTTCGACGTGGATTGCAATTTCGACATCGAAGATGGCTGCTCGCATCTGCGCAAGCTCGGGCTCCTCGTTGCAGACGAGCACGGCTCCCCGCGCATTCGCGACCTCGAGGACGCGCGCGACTATATGATTGCCGAGTGGCAAGCCGTGCCGGCCTCGTTTTAGCGCATGGCAGTCACCCGCAAGACGGTCCTTGGCTTCCGGTCCGAGCGCGAAGCGATTGAAGCCAGCACGGTGTTGGGCGAAATGCCGGGCTTCGAGAGTCTCCCGCTGGTTGTTCTCGAGGAGAACGGCCAATGGTTCCTCGAATGCTACGACGACGGAGCGCTGGACGGAGACGCCGCTGCCGGTGCGCTGCAAAATGCCGGCGTGACGCCCACATCTCGAAGCGCCGTGACGGTCCCCGATACCGATTGGGTTGCCGAGACGCAAAGATTGCTGCCCCCGGTTCGCGCAGGCCGCTTCATCGTCCACGGCAGCCACGACCGCGCCCGAGCCCTGTCCCAATGGGCTATCGAGATCGACGCAGGCCGCGCTTTCGGCACAGCGCATCACGGCACGACGAAGGGATGCCTGCTCGCCATCGGCCGGCTGCCGGCGGCGATAACCCCGCGCGCGGTTCTGGACCTCGGCACCGGCTCCGGTGTCCTCGCCATTGCGGCGGCAAAGGCCTTCGCCCATCGCACCGCAATAGCCGCAGCCGATATCGATCCCATCGCGATTGCGGTCGCACGCGAGAACTGCCGCAAGAACGGCGTGGCCGGAAGCGTCAGCCTTTTTGTTGGGGACGGGCTGAAACCGAGCCCCGCTTACGCGCGCGCGCCTTTCGGCATCGTGATGGCGAACATCTTGGCAAAGCCGCTCCTGAAGCTCGCACCCCGCTTGCGCATTCTCACCGAACGCGGCGGCGTTCTCATCTTGTCGGGCCTTCTAACCGGGCAAGCGCGGGAGGTCCTCGCCCGCTATTCCGCGACGGGCTTTTACCTGATCCACCGCCACGATCTCGAAGGTTGGGCCACGCTCATGCTCAGGCGCGTGCGTTGATCTGCTGACAACACGGTTGCGAGCCGTCTGTAGCGCCGCAATTCGATTTCTGTACCCCGTTCCCGTGCGCGCGCATTGAAGGCAGGCGCAAGCGCCACGAAATGCTCCGGCAAACCGGGCAGCGCGGGTCAGAAGAGGCGATGGCAATGACAGGGCACATCGATCCAACCAAGCAAGTCTTCGCAACCTTCCGCGAGAACAGCCGCGAAGGCCCCATCCATATGCTCAACCTCGTGCGGCTTCGCGCGCTTGCGGGCTATCCCGACGGCCGGCCGGCCACGGGCGCCGAGGCCTATGCCGCTTACGGCCGCGAGAGCGCAGCCGTGTTCGCGCAGGCCGGCGGCAGGATCGTCTGGCAGGGCAAGTTCGAGCTAATGCTGATTGGGCCGAGCGATGAGCGCTGGGACTTGTGTTTCATCGCGGAATATCCATCCGTATCCGCCTTCGTGGAAATGATCCGCGATCCCGTTTACCGCGAGGCGGTCAAGCACCGGCAGGCGGCGGTTGCGGATTCGCGGCTCATCCGCCTCGCGCCGCTCGCGCCCGGCAAAGGCTTCGGCGAGGTGGCATAGGGGGCGGCGCCTTGACCGGCCTCTTTCTATCCTGGGGCCAGCACCATTTTGGGAAGCTTGAGACCGCACTCCTGCCCCGCGACGGGGAGCCCCGTGCAGGCTAGAATGTTTTGCCCTGACGAAGGTGTATTAACCTGCTGCGCGTTCACAGCCGGCTGCGTTTGATTATTTGCGCAAGCGGACAACACCGTAAGCAACAGCATCGAATAACAAACACGGATCATGGTAGAGCCTCCGCGTTAGCATCAACGATTTTGCAATCTTTGCTTGCCGCTTTAAGCTGATTCGATCAACTGAGGAATTGTATCCGAATTCTGCTCGATGCTCTTCGATTGAGCTTGGAGTTCGTTCGCCGGTGCCGCTGCCATACCAAAGAACATAAGTGCTGACCAGAATGGTGTCATTCCCGCGAAGGCGGGAATCCAGTAATCGCGGCGGTAACGATTGGCGAAATCAACGATATAGCGAAGTGTTTACTGGGTTCCCGCCTGCGCGGGAACGACGCCGGGACCGGTCAAGACTTCCGCCGCAATGACAAAGCTGGCTTGGCGGCGCCACAGTTTCTCGATAGACAGATGGCGGAGCGTCATTGGGGGTTTGCTTTATATGTTCGCGCGCGCAGCGGTTTGCTTCGTCCTTTCGATCTTCGCCGGCGCGGCCTTCGCGGAAGGTGCCAAAAACCGCGTCGCGCTCGTCATCGGCAACGCCGCCTATAAGCGCTCGGCTCTTGCGAACCCCGTCAACGACGCCCGGCTGATGGCGGAAAAGCTGAAAGCGCAAGGCTTCGAGGTCTCCGCCTCCTACGACGCGGGCCAGCGCGACATGAAACGCGCGGTCCAGACCTTCGCCGCAAGCTTGCGCGAGCGCGGCAAGGACGTGATCGCCTTCATCTTCTATGCGGGCCACGGCGTGCAGGTGAAGGGCGAGAACTATCTCATCCCGGTGGACGAGCAGATCAAGAGCGAGGCCGATGTCGATATCGACGCGGTGAGCCTGTCGTCGATCATGAGCATGCTGGAGAACACGCAGACGCGGCTCGCCATCGTGGTGCTGGACGCCTGCCGCGACAATCCGTTCGGCTATGCGCGCGGGGGCTTGCGAGGGCTGGCGCGCGTGGATGCGCCGAGCGGCAGCCTCGTCGCGTTCTCCACCGGGCCCGGCAAGGCGGCGCTGGATGGGCCGGACGGCGGCAACAGCTATTACACCGCGGCGCTGGCGCAGGCGATGGCCGAGCCGGGGCTCAAGATCGAGGAGGTATTCAAGAAGGTGCGCATCGCCGTGCGCGAGAAGACGAAGGGCGAGCAGACGCCGTGGGAGTCCACCTCGCTCACCGGCGATTTTTATCCGGCGGGGGAGAAGCTAACTGCGCCGCCCGCCGCTGCAGCGTCACCCGCTGATCCCCCTGAAAAGCCGGAACGACTTGCCCTGGCTAAATCAGACGCGCAACCGGTGCGGCAATACGAGGATGTGGGGCAGAGGCTGATCCGCACCTTCACGGGTCATACCGGCTCAGTCCGTTCAGTCGCTTTTTCGCCCGATGGCCGCACCGCTCTTTCGGGTAGCTATGACAAGACGCTTAAGCTGTGGGACATCGCCTCGGGCCGCGTGCTGCGCAACTTCACCGGCCACGCGAACTATGTTCGCTCGGTCGCCATTTCGTCCGACGGTCGCTTTGCGCTTTCGGGGGGTGGAGATGAATTTAGTTCGAGCGGCGAACTAAAAATTTGGGACATTGCCTCAGGACGTGAGCTGCACGGCTTCACGGGATATTCGGGTTCTGTTCAATCAGTCTCGTTTCTGCCGGATGGCCACACTGCGCTTTCGGGTGGCTGTGATGAATTCGACGAGAAACAGGCGTTCCCACCCTGCTTAAGGGGCTCGCTCAAGCTCTGGAACCTGTCGACGGGCCGTGAGCTGCGCAGTTTCACGAGACATACGTTCGACGTTTTTTCGGTCGCAATTTCGCCCGATGGGCACTTCGCGCTTTCCGGCGGCGGGGACAACACGCTGAAACTGTGGGACATCGCGAGCGGCCGGGAGCTTCGCAGCTCCACGGGCCATACTGCAATTATACCATCGGTTGCCATTTCGCCCGATGGCCGCTTAGCCCTTTCAGGCAGCTATGACAAGACGCTAAAACTATGGGACATTGCCTCAGGCCGCGAGCTGCGCAGTTTCATAGGCCATGCGAACTACGTTCATTCGGTCGCGTTTTTGCCCGACGGCCGTACCGCTTTTTCGGGTAGCTGTGATGAATCGGACGAGAAAAAAGTGCTCCCGCAATGCGTAAGGGGCTCGCTCAAACTCTGGAACGTATCGACAGGCCGCGAGCTGCACAGCTTCACGGGTCACACAGATGACGTCATGTCGGTCGCGATTTCGCCCGATGGCCGCTTCGCGCTCTCCGGCGGTGAAGACAAAACGCTGAAGCTGTGGGATGTGTCGGAGTGGACGCAGCCGCAGGAGGCGCGGCGCTGAGCGGCTGCTGCATTTCTTGGGATGTTGGCCTTGGATCTGCTAGAATGCGCTCCGGTAACGAGGCATGCGAACGAATGACTGCGACACTTACAATCGAACTCAAGCCCGAGGTGGGGCAGAAGCTTTCCGAGCTTTCGGAACGCACCCGTCAGCCCGCCGCCGCGCTGGCGGCTGAGGCGGTGGCCTCCTATGTCGAGCGGGAAAGCCGCATTTTGGATGCCATCGCGCGCGGGCTTGCCGATATGAAGGCGGGCCGGCTCGTGCCGCACGATGAGGCCATGGACGAACTCGACGCCGCGATTGAATTGGCGGCAGAAAGCAGGTGACTCGGCCGGTGCTCTGGTCACGCGCCGCACTGGACGATCTAAAGGGCGCGGTGTCCTATATTGCGCGCGAGGATCCTGAAGCGGCGAGAAAAGTTACGGCGGCGCAGCGCTGTTGAACAATCCGAAGGATTGCCGCTTCGAAGACGCTTGCAAGATGGCGGAGCTGCTTGGGTTTGTGCATAAGGGCGGCAAGGGCTCGCACCGCGCCTTCGCCCGGCCTGGAGAGCGCGAGGCCCTGAATTTCCAGAACCGCAACGGACGCATCCCGGAATATCAGGCCAGGCAATTGATCGCGATGTATGAGAAATATGGAGACGGCAATGGCTGACGCTTCCCGCTATCCCATCCAGGTTTTTTGGAGCGAAGAGGATGCGGGCTTCATCGCGGCGGTTCCCGATTTGCCGGGCTGCTCCGCCTGGGGCGCGACCCAGGTGGAGGCGGTGCGCGAGGTGGAAGACGCGATCGCCGCTTGGATCGAGGCTATGAAGGCGGCGGGCAACCCGATTCCCCAACCATCTAAGATGGTTTCAGCGTTGCATGCATGAAAGTTTGGCGCTCGCAAAGCAAGCGGGTTTGAAGGATCAGCTTTGATGCGCTACGCCATCGTTATTGAAAAGACAGAAGAGAACTACTCCGCCTATGCGCCGGATTTGCCGGGCTGCGTCGCAACCGGTGCGACGCCGGAGGAAACGGAAGAAAATTTGCGCAAAGCGATCCGCTTTCATATCGACGGGCTGCGTGAGGATGGCCTCCCTGTGCCAGAAGGTGAAAGCCGGCTCGCCTATGTCGAGGCGTGAAGCTTAATTCAGCTCAAGCTCGCTAAGCGTAACGGCGAGCTCCGGCGCGAAGGCGGGCACCAAGGCTTGATCCGGGACAAGGTCGATCGTCTCCCGATAACCCGCCGGCGATGGCTCACGGTGGATGCGCGTCTCCAGCCGCACGGCATGGATCACCCACAGCTCCGGGATGCCGAAGCTCGCATAAAGCGCGGCCTTGCGCCCGATGTCGTAGGCGAAGCTGGAATCGGCGATCTCGACCACGAAATGGGCTGTCTCAGCTTTCAGGCCCCTTATTCCGGTTGCTTTGTCAAAGAAGACAAAATCCGGTTCGAGATAGGTGTCGGGCGTCAGCCGGAACGTTGTCTCAGGCACGAAAGTGAGACGGTCCGGCAAACGCTTCGCCCAATAAATGTTTAGCGCACGCTTCAAAATCTCATGATGATTGCCCTTGGGCGACATCGGAACGACCTCCCCGCCGATCAGTTCGATCCGTTCGTCCTCATCGAGAATTCCCGCCGCGACCATCGCCTCAAGCTCCGCCACGGTAAAGCGCCGCCGGGGCAGCCCTTCCGCGGCTTGCGTTGGACGGTCCAGATTTTTGTCGCGCAAATTCATAGGTGTCATGCCGCTACTGTACCGGATTTGCGCCGCCCCGCAAAGCCGCTCCGGTTTGCCCCTTGTATCCGCCTCCCGTTTCCGGCTTACTGGGATTTCACAGCACGCGTGACACCCCATGCAATCCACCTCGCTCAACTTCAAGGAAAACGCCGCGCGCGCGCTGCACGATCCGCAGCTTCAGCGCGCGCTCGGCAACGTCAAGACCGGCTTCATGGTCAAGCGGGCGCAGGCACGCGCAGCGCTGCCGGAGTTCGATGCGCTGCGCGATGCCTCGCGGGACATCAAGAACCACGTGCTCGCCCATCTCGACATCTATCTCGAAGAGTATGAGCGCCGCGTGGTCGAATCCGGCGGGCATGTGCATTGGGCGCGCGACGCTGGCGAGGCGCGCGAGATCATTATCAGGCTGTGCCAGGAGGCGGGCGCGAAAACCGTCACCAAGGGCAAGTCGATGGTGTCGGAGGAGATTGGGCTCAATCCCGCGCTGGAGTCGGCGGGCATCGAGCCGGTCGAAACCGATCTTGGCGAATATATCATCCAGCTGCGCCATGAGACGCCGAGCCACATCATCGCCCCGGCCATTCACTTAAGCCGCGACCAGGTCGAGCAGGATTTCCGCGCCACGCATAAGAGCCTGCCGCCCGAGCGCGACCTCACGCAAATCCCGGAGCTCGTGGGCGAGGCGCGCACCATGCTGCGGCAGCGGTTCCTGGCCGCGGACGTTGGCATTACGGGCGCGAATTTCCTGATCGCGGAGACGGGCACCTCGGTAATCGTCACCAATGAGGGCAACGGCGACCTCACCCAGCTTTTGCCGCGCACGCATATCGTGATCGCCAGCATCGAGAAGCTTGTGCCGACGCTAGAAGACGCGTCCACGATCATCCGCGTGCTGGCGCGCTCGGCGACCGGCCAGGAGATTTCGACCTACACGACGTTTTCGACCGGCCCGCGCCGGGAGGGCGATCCGGACGGTCCTGAGGCGTATCACGTGGTGCTGCTCGACAATGGCCGCTCCGGCATGCTCGGCACCGAATTCCAGGATATGCTCCGCTGCATTCGCTGCGGCGCCTGCATGAACCATTGCCCCGTCTATGCGGCGGTCGGCGGCCACGCCTATGGCTGGGTCTATCCCGGCCCGATGGGCGCGGTCCTGACGCCGCAGCTGATCGGCATCGCGGAGGGCGCGCATTTGCCCAATGCTTCGACTTTTTGCGGGCGCTGCCAGTCGGTCTGCCCGATGCACATTCCGCTGCCGAAGATGATGCGGCATTGGCGCGAGCGCGACTATCTCAATAAATCGCCGGCCTCGATCCCAAAGCTTGCCTTGCGCACGTGGGCCTTCTTCGCAAAACGGCCCGCGCTTTATAGGCTCGCGGCCAGCACGGGCGCGCGGATGCTCTCGCTCGCGGCCGGGCGCAAACGCCGGTTCTCGTATTTGCCGCTTGCCGGCGCTTGGACCCAATATCGCGATTTGGCCGCGCCCGCGCCGCGGACGTTTCAATCGCTTTGGCAACAGCGCGAGCGGGAGAAGGCGCGCCAAGAGGGACGCTTCGATGTCTGACATGCCGAAGAGCGGCCGCGAGGATGTGCTGGCCCAGGTGCGCGCTCACCTTGGCGTCCGCGGCGATGAGCCGGGCCGGCGCGGCCTTGTGCAATCGCGGTTGCGAAACCCGAAAGCCAATCTCATCCCGGAGCGCGCCCAAAAGCCGAGGGCCGAGCTCATCAAGCTGTTCCAAACCATGCTGGAGAAGAGCGGCGCGAAGGTCAGCCGTGTCCGCTCGCTGAAGGGGCTGCCCGAGGCGATTGCCGCGGCACTTCGCGAGAACAATCTGCCGTCGCGCGTCCGGCTCGGCGAAGACCCGCTTTTCGACGGCTTGCGGGCGGAGCCTGGCCTTTTGGAGCTTCTACCGGGGCCGGCCGGGGCGAACGACACCGTTGGGCTAAGCCACGCCATCGCCGGCGCGGCCGAGACGGGCACGCTCTTTCTTGTTTCCGGCCCCGGCAATCCCTCGACGCTTAACTTTTTGCCTGAAACCCATGCGGTCGTGATTTTAGCGAGCGATATCGCCGGATCTTACGAGGAAGGGTGGGCAAAGCTGCGATCCATCTATGGCGGCGGCAAAATGCCGCGCACGGTCAATCTCATCAGCGGCCCCTCGCGTACAGCCGATATTGAGCAAACCATTGTCATGGGCGCGCACGGACCGAAGACCCTTCTAGTTTTAATAGCCGGTTCCTAATAAAAAAATTCTTTTTGAATAGGCGCCCCACTGCTTGCCACAGATATGTCACACATGCGCATGATTCTGTTGGGTGGAGGCGAAGCTATATAACCTCCGGAGAAAGGTCACGGTAACCCCGCGCCGGACCTTTCTCCACCGGGGCTTTCTGCGAACTTCGCGCAGATATTAGCGCCTGTCCTACGCAAGCGCTGTTAGCCGTGAGCGCGGTACTTTTCAATCCCGGATGCCGGGCGCATAGCATCTTCCTCCGCTTCCGACGCCGGCGGCGAATATAGAAAACTCACGGGTAGTGCTGCGTCGTACCCCAGCACGCGCTCAACAGCGCCGCCGAGGCCGGTGAGCGGAAGCCGCATCCAAATTAAGAGAAGATGTTCCCGGCCGGAAACGGGACCGCGCACGGCGCCCTGCATCGGGATTTGCTCCTCGATCACCTTACGGTAGACCGCGAGCCAATAGTCCCTCTTGTGCTGCAGCCCGCCACCGAAGACTGTGCGCCCAGTTATTTCCGTCCCGTAAATTTCACGAACCCGGGTTCCGGCCAACCGGTACCGCAGCGCTTCCAAGTCCTCTCCAGCATCGAGCAGGCTTAATCCTGGAAGCAAATGAGGAATATCGACGGGGTCGATATCGTAGCGTGAAGGGATTGGCTTCGACTGCGCGCACGAGCGCCAATAGCCATACAAATCCCGCTGCTCGCGCAATATGAGCTGTGCGCGCATAGCGAGTTCCGATGGCATTCCCCCCTCCGAAGTCCGCGTGCCGATCCGCCTTCGGCATAACGCATGAGATCGGAACTATGGGTGATTTGGGTGAAAGAACGCAAGCAGTTCCCGCACCTGCAGGTGCAAAACTTGCATCGGAAAGAAACGCCGCCGCCAGTATCGTGAAGGCGGCCGGCTATCCGTCATACCAGAGACTGGCGCGCTACCGTCCCTTGCGTTGCCCAAGGCCCATCTTCTTGGCTAGATTGGAGCGGGCTTCGGCATATTTTGGGGCAACCATGGGGTAATTCGGTTCCAGCCCCCACTTTTCGCGATATTCCTCCGGCGACATATTGTAATGGGTGCGCAGGTGCCGCTTCAGCGACTTAAACTTCTTGCCATCTTCCAAGCAAATGATGTACTCGGGTGTCAGCGACTTCTTCACCGCCACGGCTGGCTTAAGCTCTTCCTTCGGGGCTTGGATCAAGTTCGACGAGGCGCGGGTAAGCGCAGCATGCACATCGCCAATCAAGCTCGGCAGATCGCCCGCTACTACAGCGTTATTGCTAACATAGGCGGAAACGATGTGAGTGGTGAACTCTACAAGCTCGTTATTTTCAAATTTATCTTCTATCATTTGCGGGCTCCTAGAACGGCCTTGAGCTGAACTTTCCAAAGCCTTGTAGGAATTGCCTTGGATCTCTGTTTTGTCAAGCCAGCGCGCATCGCTTTTGCGCTTTCCAGCGAGATCCTTGACCTTATTTGCTTGCTTCACAATCCTTTGCCTTTCGGAGTCTGGGAGGGAATACATCCCATATATCACAAGTGCGCAACTTCTCAAGAAATCTGTTGACAAAAAACCGTGTTACTTTAGTTCGAAGGGCAAGGTGTCTCCTAAAAGACATGGTCTCTTTTGCGCATTCGGAATTTCTGCTTTCTTCATAAGAAGCCCGACGTATAGCGCGCGCATATATTCATAGCGAGCACCGGGCCAATTCACCCATGGCAAAAATCGCACGCGTGCGAGCGGAAAGCAGCGCATTCCTGTCGAGGTCGATATGGTCCTATAGTTGCAGCTTGCTTCCTTCGCGGGACGGCAGCTGAGGAATAGGCGCGCGCGGCCCGGCGCGCACCACAATATAAAAAAAGGCTAAGCTTCTCGTATCCCCGGAAACCTCGATTGACGTCTTCGCTGAACGATAAGCGGCTGGCGCATTCGAGCTATGCAAAAAGCGCGGCTTTCACTGCGCGGCCCGCTCCCTCTTTACGTCCCGCCAAAAGCCAAGCAACTTAGCGCAAAGAAGCGGCCTCCCGGATCGCCGGAGAGGCCGTAACTCTGCAGTCTTAGGCTTACCTGTACCTGTATAACTTAGGATGCCGGTCCGCAATGCGACTCTCTTTCACATTCTTCGACTGTGCAGAAAGTGCCTTGCTTGTGGATTTCGGTCCAAGTTACAGCAAAGCTCTCAGCCTCGCGATCTTGGACGTAAGCGGCCGGCTCGCCGCCGCGGCGCTGCCCGGAGTCAGCGAGAGCGTTCCAGCCCTCTCGTCGCTAACCGTGTTTTACGATCCTTTGCTCCTTCCGAAAGAGCGGCTGCTATCGGAAATTGGCGCGCTGTGCGATGCGGAGCGCGCCAGTCCCGAAGCCGGACGGACTTGGGAGATCCCCGTTGTTTATGGCGGTGAAGGCGGCCCCGATCTCAAGGATGCAGCAGAGCGCGCCGGGCTGACCGAAGCGGGGGCGATAGAGCTGCACGCCTCGCAGCTCTACCACGTCTATATGCTGGGCTTCCTGCCGGGCTTTGCCTATCTCGGCGATCTTCCGCAAGCGTTGCGCCTTCCGCGCCGTCCCACGCCGCGCGCCCGCGTGCCGGCCGGATCGGTCGCGATTGCCGCCGATATGACCGCTGTTTATCCGCTGGAAAGCCCAGGCGGCTGGCATCTGATCGGGACGACGCCCATAGTGCTCTGGGACACAAGCCGACGCGACGAGCCGCTGTTGAAGCCCGGCGACGCAGTGCGGTTCCGGCAAGCGAGCGCCCGCGAAGCGGACGATCTTAAAAAGCGCGCCGCTGATGGCTGGGAGCCTAAGCCGGTGGAGGCATCGTGACGCCCGCTTTGCGAATCCTCGAACCCGGCCTGGCTGCAACCTTACAGGATTGCGGGCGAACCGGCTATCAGCGCTATGGCGTTCCTGTTTCGGGTGCGCTCGACGCGGTCAGCTTGGCGGTCGCCAATATCCTCGCCGGAAATCCGCCCTGCACCGCTGCGATCGAAATCCTAGGCGCGGGTCTCGCGCTCGAGGTGGAAGCGGAAAGTGCCGCACTCGCGCTCGCCGGCACGGCTGCGCCGCTTACGATAGACGACGGGAAAGCGGTTATCCGCGTGCCACCCTTCCGCAGCGTAACCGTTGAGCGCGGCAGCATCGTGCGCATCGCACCCCCAAAGAGCGGCGCGGCCTCCTATCTTGCGGTGGAGGGCGGTTTCGATTTCAAGCCCGCGCTTGGCAGCCTCTCCACCTACCGGCGCGCGGCGCTCGGCGGCTACTTAGGACGCGAACTGCGCGCCGGCGACCGCCTGCGCCTGAGGCAGGCTTCGTCCGCCCGCGAGCCTCTAGCTCTCGACGTGGACATCCGCTCGCCCGAGGTTCTGCGCGCGATGCGCGGCCCCAACGAGGCGTATTTTAGCCCAAGCGCTTTCGAGACGCTGTTCGCCGCCAGCTATACGGTCACACCGGCCTCCGACCGTATGGGGTTGCGGCTGCAAGGCCCCCGGCTCGAACGGGCCATCGAAGGCGAGCTGCCATCGCAGGGTACCACGCCAGGCGGCATGCAGGTGCCGTCCGGCGGCCAGCCGATCCTGCTCTTGGCGGACCGGCAAACCACAGGAGGCTATCCGCGCATCGCGACCGTGATTAGCGCCGATATCGCCGCGGCGGGCCGGCTCGTCTCAGGTATGAGCGTGCGTTTCAAGGAAGTGGGCCGCGAGGAGGCTGTGCTCTTGCTGAAAGCGCAGCGGGAATGGCTGGCCTCGCTCCCCGCGGCGCTCAAGCACGCCCCGGCCGGCGGCCTTTCTACCGAGCAGCTGTTGAGCAGCAACCTTATCGGCGGCGTCACCGCCGGCGCTGCCGAGGAGTGACGCCAAACTTCCAGCGCACCCGCAAAGTTATACCAATCTTCGCTAACTCAAGACCCCCGGTCAAAATCGGTGACGGCTGGTATTAGCCCAGCCGCACGAGCGCCATCACGAGAACGGCGATAAAGACGGTCTCCAGAACCATCATTAACACCGCACGGTGGCCGACCTTGGCCAGCGCTGCCAGAGACGTTTTGACGCCCAGCGCCGCGATGGAGATGACAATGCACCAGCGCGATGCGTTGCTCATTGCCGTCTGGACGCTAGCCGGGATGAGACCGAGACTGTTGAGGGCCACGATGAGAATGAAGACGAGCAGAAAATTCGGAATGAGGCGCTCACGGCTCGCAGCTTCTCCCTTTCCGTTGGTCTTCCTTCTTTCGATCAACGAGATAATCAGAACCACGGGGAGCAAAAGCGCAACGCGCAGAAGTTTCACAATGGTTGCCACGTCTCCTGTCTCGGGAGAAACGCTGTAACCGGCGCCGACCACTTGAGCCACATCGTGGATCGTACCGCCGAGGAAGACGCCGGACTGTACGTGGCTGAGCTCGAAAAGCTTCGCGATCAGCGGGTATAGGACCATGCTGATCGTACTAAGGGTTGTCACGCCGATGATGGTGAAGGCGGTGTCGCGCTCGTGATTTTCTTCCCGCCTTAAGACAGCGGCGATCGCCGCTGCGGCGGAGGCTCCGCAAATGGCGACCGCACCGGCGGTTAGAACGCCGAAACGGCGCGTCATTCCGGCAAGCTGCGCCAGCAGCACGCCAAAAACGATGGTCAGCAGGACGGAGGCTCCAAGGCCTCCAAGCGTGGACCAGCCGAGCCCGGTGATCTGCGAAGACGTGATGCGCGCACCAAGCAGCGCCACCCCGATGCGGAGCACCTCTTTGGCGGTAAATTGCAGCCCCGGGCCATAGCGCACATCTTCGGTAACGAAATTAAAAGCCATGCCGAAAAGGAGGGCGAACAGGACGGTCGGTCCCCCATAGCCGGCTGAAACGAATGTCGCGGACATGGCCAGAACCGCACTCAGCAAGACTCCGGGTGCGTAAGGCTGCAGGGCTGCGCGGCCCCGGCTCCACGCGCTTTCGATCCGCTCGACCATGTTATGGTGCTCCTTTTTGGATGCAGCGATCTGGCGGAGGCCCGCAGCCAGCCGGCGATAGCATGTCATTTGCCGAAGGCCGCATCATAGGATGAAACGGCCTAATGCATTGCCATATCACGATGTGTGAATATGTAAAGCGCCAGCTTAGAGCCCTAAGTATTTTAGCCGGCACACGGGCTGAAATGCGAGGCAGGCAATTGGCGAGCAGCCTTGCCAGCTCCCGGCGCGAGGTTCTATTCCATTTCCTCGCGGAATTGCATAATCACAAAAACGCTTAAGCAAATGCTGCATATTAGATACATCATAATCGTTGCGGCCCACGCCAAATAGCGCGCGGAAACTCCGCTGGTGTTTCGCGGGACGGCAAGCAATGTCAGGTCGAGGTCGTGCGCGGACGCAATCGCGAGGTAGTGCGCAGAGCTGATGAGCAAGCCGAGCGCAATCGCTCCGGCCAAGCTCAGAATAACGCCGCGCGGCCAAAAGAGGAACCACAGGACCGTCAGCCCGGCCTGCACCGAGAACGCGACGCAAATCGAGGTGAGGAACCATGAAAGCTGCAGGCCGCCGCCGGTGACCGCACCCAGGCTAAGATAGTTGGCAGCCGCTATCGCGATGCCGAAGACGGCAGCGGCGAGCGGCAGCCGTGCGGTGTTCTGCTTTTGCGCTAGCATAAATAGCCCGGCCGCTGTGCCGGCAAACGCTGCCGCAGCAGAAAGCGCAAGCAGCAGCGGCCGATACGCGAAGTTCACCGGCGCCTCTATCGACAGCAGGCCGACGAAGTCGGTAGCCCAGATCGAGCCTCCAAGCGTCAGGGCCGCCATGACGATACGCATCCGCCCGTCGCTCCGCGAAAGCGAGCCGATATTGGAGGTCATGACACAGGCTGTGAATGCACCGAGAATAGCAATCGTGACGGAGAGAATCACCAAGCTTGGATCATGTGCGATCATCGGGCGGAGCCTAAGCCAGAGAATTGTTTCAGTTCGTTCCGAGTGGAACTTAGAGCGAAAACGGCGTGACGGCACCCCGGTTAATAAAAAATTGTGGCTTAATCCAGCTCTTAAATTTTTCAACGCGCCCGGAAAGCTGTCTTAGCGCCTTGAAATATCTCCCCGCAGCCACGACACCCCGAGCCCTACCCATTCTTTGGCGGCCATATCGAGACGTCTGAGACCGTCGGAGGCTTTGGGAAAAAAGTACCACCAGCTTTCGATGCCGTTCGTCTTGAAATCTACGGGCCGCGCCAGAACGGCGAACCCTTGCGCTTCAAAAAGCGCCTTGGCTCTTGGCATGTGGAAAGCCGAGGTGACGAGGATCCATTTTTGCTCCGGTTCCGGCCGCAAAAGCTTCGCGGACAGGACTGCGTTCTCAAGGGTGTTCCGCGATTGGCTCTCAAGCATGACGCGCGGCGGCATAATATTGAACGCCTCGAAGAACCTTCGGGCAAGCTCCGCCTCCGTTTCGGTATCCTGCCGTTCGGACAGTTCGGCCTTTCCGCCAGTAAAAAGCACCGGCATGGATGGATAGCGCGCCGCGAGATGGACGGCCTCGATCATCCTGTCGGCAGACTCGTTCAAATGCGGAGCCCCGTCCCCGAGCATCGAATTGCCCTCGATCGCTCCACCGAGCACGATAATGCCGGAGGCGCCATCGAGACTCTTTGCAGCCACGGCGCTCGCATGAATCTCAAGGGGCGCGAGCAGCCAGATAGCCAAAGGGGAGAAGCCGAAAATCGCGTAAAGAACGGCGCCGCTTGTAAAGAAGCGCAAAGCAGGCCGCTTCCGGCCGGCGATTGTCAATACCACTCCCGCGGCGAGGAGAAGGGTGATCAGAGACGAGGGTTGAAACAGCCCCCAAAGTATTTTAGATAGGTAGAACATCACAAGACGAAGGAGCGCACGCGTATGCAGGCCCTCGACCGGCATGCGCCGGCAGCCGCTTTCGGGAAACTCTGCTCAGCGCAGAAGATCATTGAGCGCGTCCTCCGGTATGGCTTTATCGAGATTATTGAACTGGCCGAACGCCAGCAATTCCTCCGCCTTATAGCGCAGCGTTCCGAGGAGAGACCGCATAAGCGCCGATCCGAGCGCCACGCATGCCGCGCCCGCTCCGGCAAGCGCTTTGACGTCCGGTGCAGGCGTCAGCCCGACGGTCACGCAAAGCGGTCCATCGATTTGCCCGGAGAGCCGCTCGATCAGTTGAATGTGCTGCGCTCCGGGCACCGAGATGCAATCGGCGCCGGCTGCAAAATAGACTTCGGCGCGCTCCACGGCCGTCTCGAATGGAGACTGCTGCGGCGGCTCGATAAGAAAGGCCTCGGTGCGAGCCGTGATGACGGCTGGGACCTTCGCTTCATGCGCTGCCGCCCTTGCCGCGTGAATAGCCGCGGCCATCTCTTTCGCTGGAACGATGCCGTGAGCGCCGCCACGGCCGCCATCGCCGATTACAACGCCGATGCATCCAGCCGATATAACCGCTTCGGCCGCGCGCCCGATCTCTTCAGGGTCCCGCCCAGCGATCCCCTCTAAGTCCGCATTGATCGGTACCGCGGAATTACGCGCGATTTTCTGGGCCGCAGCGACGAGCGCAGCGGTTGACAGGCGCTCATCCCGCTTAAGGCCCTCGGCCCAAGCTACTGAAATTGCGGAAACGCCTATCAAATCGAATCCGGCGTCCGCCATGATACGAGCCGACACGACATCCCAAATCTCGGGAAGTATAAAAGTCTCACGGGCTTGCAACCGCTTGCGGAAGCGGCGCACCTTTTCTTTTTGTTCCTTGATTTGGGCATCGTCGAGGCTAAAGGCATGACTGGAAACGGCAATTTGATCGGTGGCCATAGGCGCCATTCTCTAAAACTAGCGGTACTCCCGGTTTCCCTTACCGGAAATAACTTCTCCTGCCCCACCTTCTGGTTAGAGCCACAGGGCCTTCGCCGCAAGCGAAAAGCGCGGCTCATCCATAAAAGCCTTTTTAAGCAAGCCCAGCATTTTGCCTCCAAAAAGCCATACAAGGAATTTCCCGCGGGCACCGCGCCACGGCTGGTGCGCCCTGACGGAACTTATTTCAACCGGCATGGATAAAACGCTGGAAGTTTGGAAATGGAATATTCACCTCTTATTTATCCGGCACGCTGCTGTTAACGCGCAAGCGGAGGTAAGCCACCATGACGTTCGAACGCACAGGCGCCCTTTTGCGGCTCCTTTTGGTGGCTCTCCTGTTGCAGGCAATTCCTGCATCCGCGGAGGATGCGCAGGGCAACGCCGCGCCCTCGCCGCAGACACCCGATGGTCAAGCAAAGCAGAACCGGCCGCCGCCCGATACGAGCGGCCTGCAGTCTCAAGCGTTGCTGTCTGCCATCGACAAAATCTTGAAACGCGCTGCCGCTGAGCGCGAGGGCGCAAAGACCCTGCCCGAACGCGACAAGTTTTTGTTCCCGCCCATCTGGACGGAGACGCGCGAGGAGCGCGAGTCCTCTGTGCGCCAGCTTCTCGACAGCGCGCTCGCCATCGTTACCGATGCTCCGATCCTTCAGCTCCAGGACCAAATCAGACGGCAGCGCGAGAAGATCGCGGCCTCGAAGGAACGGATCGCCAGCTTACGCGAAAAGCGCTTGGAGGCGCCTCAATCGGGCCTGATGCCCGGCATTTTGACCGACACGCAAGGCTCGATCGACAAGACCATCGCGACCCTGCAAGACGATATGAAGAGCAGGGAAGCCGATATTGCGCGCATCAAGCAGGACATCGGCAAGTCTCTCACCGCCGCAGGCATCGGCCTCTCGGACGACCAGCTCGATCTGCTTCTCGATAGCGTGCTTGGCAGCGATCTTCTGAAATTGGTGACAGCCTTCGAGGTGTCGAAGATAGCCGACCAAAGGCTCGCCACTTTGGTTGGCCAATCGAGCGAGGACCTCAAGGCCGCACGGCGCTACTTCGCCATGCACGCAGCGCTCTTCGCCATGCTTGTGGAAGCGCAAGAGCTTCTGATCGAGCGCATCGACACGGTTTACCTCGTTCGCCTCGATGGAATTATCGGCGACATCGCCAAAACAGGGGCCCAGACGAGGCAGCTCTTGCAGTCTCAGACCCGGGAGGATCAGCGCAAGGTGCTCGAAGCGAACCTCAAGGCTCAGGAAGCTTCGCAAAAAGTTTCGGCACTTTACAAAGACTATCTGCAGAAGCAGCGGCGGCTTCTCGCCGAAACCAGGAATAAGACGCTCTTCGATTTACGCGTTGCCGACAACACCTTTGAAACGGTTGAGGAGAGCTTTCAGCTGAAGGCACTGATGGACGACGCCAGAACGTCGTTCGATGCCTTGCATCGCTTGGAAGCTCCTGGTTTCGAGCAAATTTTCAAGAACGAGAGCTTGAAACGCGAGTTTGAAAACCTGACGCAAAAGCTCGGACCGTCCTCTTGAGCCGGGAGGAGCAGCGGGAAAGCGTATGCAAAGGATTGACGCAGCATCTGTCGCATTGAATCAACATTGCCAACGAATTCTGCACCCGGACCGTTGTTTGCCCTTCTGGGTTGCCCCATTTTGACGCTATAGTAGATTGTGCTTTCTCTAATGGCGTAGGTGCTTCATGCTGCGAATCGTTTTCGCGCTGTTTGTCTTAGGAGCGGCCGCCGGAGAGGCTGCTGCGAGCGAGTACGATTGCGCCTACGATCCAAAGGTTTCACATCTTTCTAGAATCATTGCTGCCGATTCGACCGGTGGTCCGGTCTATGGAGCATCGCTGAACGACCCTGAAAACAAGTCTCAGAGCCGGACTCTCGATCTGCATGACCATGAGGTTGTCCTGACATTTGACGACGGACCGCTCGGGGCGAATACGCAAACGGTTCTGGACACGCTGCAAAAACATTGCGTAAAGGCGATATTCTTCTCCGTTGGCCGGATGGCCATGGCGAACCCAAAGCTTATTCAGGAGGCCGAGCGCCGCGGGCACACCATCGGCTCGCATACCTGGTCTCACCCCCGCGCCATGCACCAATTGTCACTGGACGACAACAAGCTTGAAATCGAGAAGGGGTTTGCCGCTGTCGGTCAGGCGGTCGGCAAGCCGATCGCGCCGTTCTTCCGCTTCCCCGGCTTTCGAGACTCCCGCGCGGCGGTTACCTATCTCGCCAGCCGCAACATTAGCGTGTGGGCGGCAGACGTCATTTCCGGCGATACCGATCCTGGTGCGAACCCAGCCCGCGTCACGAAGGACGTGATTGCACGCCTTCACCCGCTTGGAAAAGGAATCGTCCTTTTCCACGACATCAAGAAACCGACGGCGGAAGCGCTCGATGGCATCCTTACCGAGCTTGAGAAGGAAGGATATAAGTTCGTCCACGTCGTCTCGAATACCAATTATCAGCCCGATCCGGAGCTGATTGCGCGCTCCGACGTGTTTCGCAACTCGCCTGAAACGGCAACGATTACAGGACGCTGGCTAGCTACCGCGAAAGAGCAGGTGAAAGACGGCAGCGTCGATTTCATGCATACCGAATGGTTAGACCTCCAGATAGCGAATGAAAAGCTCACCGCCGGAACGGGCGGAGCGCCAGCGCGGCCGCGCACCGAGGTCCAAACTGCACCGCAAACAGCGCCATTGTATACCGCGAGCGGATGGGCTACAGCCGGTCAGGTCCGCTGACCGGTTGCTAAAGGGCGTGCCTGGAAGCTAAGGTGGAGGTAAGGCTCCTGCGGGCGGCGACCCGCTGGGCGTGTTTCCAGCTTTCCTCTTGACCGATTGTGCCAAGCTATGTCCGGCGCAGCTCCCGCATTATGACACAAGACGAAGCTCTGCAAATCTTAAAGACCGGCGCCAGCGTCTTTCTGACCGGCGAGCCGGGAAGCGGCAAAAGTTACGCCGCCTCGCGCTACGTCAGCTATCTGCGCCGCGAGAACGTGCCCGTAAGCATGACCGCATCGACAGGCATAGCGGCTGCGCAGCTCGGCGGCACGACAGTCCACGCCTGGAGCGGCATAGGCACCCGGTCGCACGTCACACGCTCGGATTTGGACCTTATATCGAAAAACCGCCGCGTGACCGACCGCATCAAGAAAACGCGAGTGCTGATCGTCGACGAGGTCTCGATGCTCTCCGGCCAAACCTTGTCGGCGGTGGGACAGGTCTGCCAATATGTCCGCAAATCCAACGAGCCCTTTGGCGGCCTCCAGGTCGTGCTCGTGGGAGACTTCTTTCAGCTTCCGCCAGTTGTCCGCCGCGACGAGCGCGCGGGCCCCGAGATGGACAGCCAGGACGAGGAGGATAACTCGCCCTTCGCTTATGGCTCGCGCGCATGGCGGGATTTGGACCCTACGATCTGTTATTTGACCGAGCAGCATCGCCAGACCGACGCGGAGTTCTCGCAACTGCTCGCGGCCATTCGCTCGAACCGCTGCGGCAAAGCCGATCTAGGCCTGCTGGCCGGCCGGCGGATCGAACACGATAGCCTCCCGCGCAGCGTCACGCGGCTTTTCACCCACAACATGGACGTCGACCGCATCAACCAGGCCGAGCTTCTTAAGCTACCTGGCGAGCCCAACAGCTATTTCATGACCTCGACGGGGGACAAGCTGCTGGCAGACAGCCTCAAGCGCGGCTGCCTTTCGCCCGAGCGCCTGGACTTGAAGAAGGGCGCGGTGGTGATGTTCACCAAGAACGACCCCGATGGCCGCTTCGTGAACGGCACGCTCGGTGTGGTCTCGGACTTCGACCGCGAGGACGGCAATCCGGTGGTTGTCACGAAAAGCGGCCTCACGGTCTTTACAAAACCCGCAGAGTGGAAGGTGAACGAGGACGAGACTGTGAAGGCAGGCATCGCGCAAGTTCCGCTGCGGCTCGCCTGGGCCATCACCGTGCACAAAAGTCAGGGCATGTCGCTCGATGCCGCCGTGATGGACCTCAGCCATGCTTTCGAATACGGCCAGGGCTATGTGGCGCTATCGCGTGTGCGAAGCCTCTCCGGCCTGCACCTTCTCGGCTGGAACGAGCGCGCGCTACGCGTTCATCCTCTGGCCTTGGAGAAGGACGCCGATTTCCGGCGCGCCTCCGAAACCGAGTCCGAGCGCCTGGCCGCTCGCCGCGCCGGGAACGAAGCCCTGCAAACCGCTTTCGCGCGCGAGCCGAAGGACGCGCAAGCCCCGCCCGCCAACGCGCCAGCAAAAGGGAACGGCGCGGCCGGCAATGCCTATAAGAAGTGGAGCGCAGAGGAGGATGCAGACGCCTCGGCCCGCTACAAGCGCGGCGAGAGCGTGAGGGCTATTGCCGCGGCTCTCGGCCGGCAAGATGGCGGCGTCCGCGCCCGCCTCGTTAAGCTCGGGGTTATCCTGAAATAGCGGGCTCTGAGAAAGGCGCCTGTTTCAGTGTGCCGCTGCCCTTGCGTACCGGGACAGCTGAATGCCTTGAACCACGTAGCCGCTGGTGCGCGAAACGACGCGATCGGCGCCCAGGATGCCGGCGAGAGCGCGCCGCAGAATGGTGGCATTAAAGTCGTTAGCCACTCTACCCGCCCAGCGCTTGTAGCTCTTCAAGGCATCGCCGCCGCGCAGAGCGCTGCCGGGTATGGTTGCTATGTCGAGCCAAGCCCGCACGCTTTGCTTCGCATCGGCAAGCGGGGCGGGTTCTATGGCGGGTTGCTCGATGCCGCCATCTCTTAAAGCTTCAAGCTTCGTTGCTCTCCACACAACCGAGCTATTTGCGGGGACGCCGCTCGGGGCGCGCGCCGGCGGCTGAACGCCAAAAAAGCAGGTACGCAGCGCGGTATTGGCCGCCTTAGCCGCGCCTTCGATAAAAAGGTCTGCGATTTGGTAACTTTCAAAAAGGCGAAGATGGTTATCGTTCGCACCGAGCACCCGGACCTTGCAGCCGAGCGGTGCGAGCCGCTTGTGAAGATAGACCAAGGTGCCGAGCCCGGCGGCGTCGATACCGGCCGCTTCCGACATATCGACCGTGATGTCTCGCGCCTCTCTAACCAGTTTTTCGATTATGGGCCTTGCGCCGGCTGCGAAGCCGTCATCGAACCGGCCCGTGACTCTCATGTCAGCAGGGATCATTTGTCTAGCCTGTTCAGAATGTGGTTAAACGCGCCTACAAGTGTGCCATGCCCATAATTATTGCCGGCAGCGTTTCAGGGCGCCTAAGCCGGTAGTTAAACTTTTATCGGTTCCCCTTTTTTTATCGCCGGCGGCGTGGCAGGCCGTTGATTTCTATGGCGTAAATATGCCCGGCCCCTATCCGCAAACAAGCGCCGCCCGATGGAGGTATTTACCTGTGAGCGTGCTTCCCCGATCATGGCCGCATCCGGTAGCTGAGCACCCGGCAAGGCCCGGACGGAGACATTGGGGTCATCAAGTCCCCGCAGGAGCGCAGACCGTGCGATTTCGCCAGCCCCTCTTGCCGGATGACAGCGCGGGCATTTTCTGCTCTCTAAGACCGGACCTTTCGCCGCGCTCCTCTCAATCAGCTTCATGCATCCCATCATCTCCGTCTCGAACCTCACCAAGACATACGCATCCGGGCTCCAGGCGCTCAAAGGCGTGAGCCTCGACATCGAACGCGGCGAGATTTTTGCGCTGCTGGGACCGAATGGCGCCGGCAAGACGACGCTGATCGGCGTCATCTGCGGCACCGTGAACGCAACCTCCGGCACCGTCACCGTCGATGGGCACGATATCGATAGGGATTACCGGGCCGCGCGCTCGCTGATCGGGCTTGTTCCGCAAGAGCTTGCGACCGACACCTTCGAGACCGTTTGGAACACCGTTTCCTTCAGCCGCGGGCTTTTCGGGCTACGCTCAAGCCCCGCGCATATCACGAAGGTGTTGAAGGACCTGTCGCTCCTGGAGCGCCGCAACAGCAGGATTCTCACGCTGTCGGGCGGCATGAAGCGGCGCGTCATGATCGCAAAGGCGCTCGCCCATGAGCCGCAAATCCTGTTTCTCGACGAGCCGACCGCCGGCGTCGACGTTGAATTGCGAAAAGGCATGTGGGAGATCGTCCGCGAGCTGCGCGCGGCCGGCGTGACCATCATCCTCACGACGCACTATATCGAGGAAGCCGAGGAGATGGCCGACCGCATCGGCGTCATCAACAAGGGCGAGATCGTCATCGTCGAGGAAAAGGCCGAGCTGATCCGCAAGCTCGGGCAGAAGCAGCTTACGCTGGAGCTGCAGCACAAGCTCGATGCACTGCCCGCCGGACTGAACGGCCACCGGCTCACTCTTGCCGCCGATGGATACAAGCTCGTCTACACCTACGATACGCAGGGCGAACGCACCGGCATCACCGCGCTCTTGAACGATCTCAACGCTGCGGGCATCCAGTTCAAGGACCTGAGCACGCAGCAAACCTCTCTCGAAGACATCTTCGTCGGTTTGGTGAGCAAAAAATGAAAATCCCTTGTCATGCCGGAAGCCCGCTTGCGGGCTATCCGGCATCTTGCCGGTTTGTGGAAAGATCGCGGATAAGCGCTGAAGCGCTTTCCGCGATGACGTTTTGGGGTTGGAGGAAAGCGGAATGAACTGGCGCGGCGTTTGGGCGATCTACAAATTCGAGATGGCGCGCTGGCGCCGCACGCTTTTGCAAAGCGTCGTGTCGCCGGTGATCTCGACCTCGCTTTATTTCGTGGTGTTCGGCTCGGCCATCGGCTCGCGTATCACGAGCATCGACGGCGTGAGCTATGGTGCCTTCATCGTGCCAGGCCTTATCATGCTGACGCTGCTCACCAACAGCATCGCGAACGCCTCCTTCGGCATCTATTTCCCGCGCTTCATCGGCACAATCTACGAGATCCTGTCGGCGCCGGTCTCCTCCTTCGAGGTGGTGCTCGGCTATGTCGGCGCGGCGGCGACGAAATCGGTCATTCTCGGGCTTATCATCCTAGCAACCGCCGGCTTTTTCGTGCCGCTTGAGATCGCCCACCCGATCTGGATGCTGGTGTTTTTGCTTTTGACGGCGGTCACCTTCAGCCTGTTCGGTTTCTTGATCGGCATCTGGGCCGATAATTTCGAGAAACTGCAGGTGATCCCGCTGCTCGTCATCACGCCGCTCACCTTCCTCGGCGGAAGCTTCTATTCCATCCACGTGCTGCCGCCGTTCTGGCAGAAGGTGACGCTGTTCAATCCTGTGGTTTACCTCATCAGCGGCTTCCGCTGGAGCTTCTACAATATCGCCGATGTCAGCGTAGGCGTGAGCCTTGCCATGACGGCGGTATTTCTGGGGATCTGCGCGATCCTCGTTTGGCGGATTTTCAAGACCGGCTACCGGCTTAAGACGTGAGCGTGCGGCTTGCCGGCCTGACCAGAATTTACTATATTATGGTCGGAACGGAGCGCAGAGATGACAAACTGGCAAGTACAGGACGCAAAGACGCACTTTAGCGAGCTGATGGAGCGCGCCCGCAGTGAAGGCCCGCAAACCATCACGCGGCATGGGGCCGAGCGCGCCGTGCTTTTGTCCATCGAGGACTACCGCAAGCTGACGGCGCCGCATGCGGACTTCAAGGCGCATCTGCTGGGCGGCCCCAAGGTGGACGAGTTCGAAATCGAGCGCGACCGCGATTTGGGCCGGGACATCGATTTCTGAGCATGGCGGGCTTTCTTATCGACACCTGCGTGCTGTCGGAGACACGCAAGCGGCGGCCCGACGCGGGCGTTGTGCAATTCCTTGCTGACGCGGATGCGGTGCAGCTTTACTTAAGCGTGCTAACCGTCGGCGAGATGCGCAAAGGCATCGAGAAAAAGCGGCTCACCGATGCGGACGCCGCCGGCCAGATCGCCGCCTGGGCGGATCGCATCGAGACCGATTTCGCGGACCGCATCCTTGAGGTCGACGTGGCGGTCGCGCGGCTATGGGGCGAGTTCAGCGCGGGAGGGCGCGCACCGGTGATCGATATGCTGATTGCGGCGACGGCGCTCGTGCACGGGCTGACGGTCGTGACGCGCAACATGAAGGACTTCGTCGCGAGCGGCGTGGCGCTTATCAATCCTTGGCGGGGGTAGGGCCAAAATGCTGAAGGCGCTAGGCTTGCTGCTCCTCTTTATTTTCCTCGTGCATTTCTATCTGCTTGCGCGCACGGGCCATATCGATCCTTGCGACGCCGCCTTCGCAAAGCTCGAATACGAGACTATCGGTTGGAACAAGTACAAAAAGCGCGAGCTGGAGATCGATCCGGAGCAGCAGCCGCTCTACGACGAGATCAGCCGGCGGCATATCCTGCAGTGTTATAGGATAGCGCTGTTTTAATGCGTCCAGGCTGATTTCGGCCCGAAAATGGAGCATCTAATGCGGATGCAGCTCAATTACGATCTCGCGCAGGCCCGCGCCCGCGCCGATAGCGTGCATTTGAATGTCTACCGTCCGGTAACGCCCCGGGTTACATGAACTTCCTCCTACGGAAGGCCGAAACATCTTCGACGCTAAGCGCAAACCACTCCCCGTTTCGCGCTCAAACCGGCGAACACCAAGAGGCTTCCCGTCATTGGCTTGAGCGGTTCGTTTGATCTCTTGAAGTATGGTCTCTTTATCCATGCCGCTCAGCTAGCGCCTCAATTGCAACAAAGCAAGGTCTTGATCTTGAGTGCCACACGCCTCGCGAGGCATGGCGCGCGCGAGCACTACGGTTCGGGACTCGCGCCCAACCACTGCTCTACATTTCATCGGCTGCAGATGGCCTTCTGGAGCCATGACGAATGTGGAGCACAATCAACTCATCCCCGGCCGCCGTATAAAATAAGATATACGGGTACCTACCGAGAGGCATCATGCGCACCGCGGGCCTTTGCGCGAGCGCGCGCCCCATCCGGGGGAACTCGGCCAAGCGATCCACGACTTCGCGAATGCGAAGTTCGACCGTTACAGCCGCTCGCGGATTGCGCTCCACGAGGTAGCCGGCAATAGAGGCAAGGTCTGCCACAGCTCGCGGGCTATAGCTGATTTTCATTTCCGGAAGCAGGCAAAGGCAGCCTCCACTTCGCTTTCGCTGGCGCGCTGGCCGCGTGCGATTTGTTCGAGCGCTTCGTCGACCGCCTCAAGCTCTTCTGGGGTGGCGCGATAACTCTCCTCCTCAATGGTGCGAAGGATGACCGCAGCCTTGGACGCTTTGAGAACCGCTGTCGCGTGTTCGCGCGTGACATCGGGAAAATCTTCCAAGAAAACGTCGAGAGGGTCACCCGCTTCCAGGTGATCGAAAAGGGTTTGCACGGGCACGCGTGTGCCAGCGAAGACTGGCGTTCCAGAGAGACGCTCCGGCGATACTGTGATGAGCGGGTCGGGTAGCTGCATGAGTTTCATCCTTTTCTATTTCAACATAACACAACCGGCCTCGGCGCCAAAGGCAGCGAATCCCCGTGCGTAACGTGGCGGCCGGCCTTTAAAATCCCCAGGATCGCCCTAAGGTAAGGGGCAAGTAACCTTCGGCGGCAGGCTGGGGCCAGTAAGCCTTTGACACAAACACACATCGCGGTGCGCGGCGCGCGCGAGCACAATCTCAAGAACATTTCGCTCGACATCCCGCGCGAGAAGCTTGTCGTGATCACGGGGCTTTCCGGCTCGGGCAAATCGAGCCTCGCCTTCGACACGATCTATGCCGAGGGCCAGCGCCGCTATGTCGAGAGCCTGTCGGCCTATGCACGCCAATTCTTGGAGCTGATGCAGAAGCCCGATGTGGACCACATCGACGGGTTGTCGCCGGCCATCTCCATCGAGCAGAAGACGACCAGCCGCAACCCGCGCTCGACGGTGGCGACCGTCACCGAGATTTACGATTATATGCGCCTCTTATGGGCGCGCGTGGGCGTGCCCTATTCGCCGGCGACGGGGCTGCCCATCGAAAGCCAGACCGTGAGCCAGATGGTGGACCGCGTGCTGGCGCTGCCGGAGGGCACCCGGCTTTATCTGCTGGCGCCGATGATCCGCGGCCGCAAGGGCGAATACCGCAAGGAGTTCGCGGACTTGCAAAAGCGCGGCTTCCAGCGCGTGAAGGTGGACGGGACGTTCTACGAGATCGCCGATGTGCCGGCGCTCGACAAGAAATTCAAGCATGACATCGACGTGGTGGTCGACCGTATCGTGGTGCGCGGCGATATTGCGAGCCGGCTCGCGGATAGTTTTGAAACCGCACTGGAGCTGGCGGACGGCATCGCAGTGGTGGAGTTTGCGGATAAGCCCAAGGGCACAACCCCTCACCCTGTCCCTCTCCCAATGGGAGAGGGAACGCCCGAAAGCGGGCCGCAGCCTGACTCCCTCTCCCATGGGGAGAGGGCTGGGGTGAGGGGAGCGAGGGCAGAGAAGGCGCCAGAACCGGAGCGCATCGTCTTCTCGCAGCGCTTCGCCTGCCCGGTCTCGGGCTTCACCATCGACGAGATCGAACCGCGGCTGTTCTCGTTCAACAACCCGTTCGGCGCTTGCCCGAAATGCGACGGCCTCGGCACCGAGCTGAAATTCGAGCCCGCCCTCACCGTGCCCGATGCCTCGCTCTCGCTTCGCAAGGGAGCCGTCGTGCCCTGGGCGCGCACGGGCAACACCTCGCCTTATTACACGCAGACGCTCCAAGCGCTCGCGGACCATTATAACGTCTCGATGGACACGCCCTGGAGCAAGCTGCCGAAAAAGGTGCAGGACACGATCCTGTTCGGCTCGGGCGGCGAGATCATTGCGTTCACCTACGACGACGGGATGCGCAGCTACACCACGCGCAAAGCCTTCGAGGGCGTCATCACCAATATCGAGCGGCGCTGGAAGGAAACCGATAGCCAATGGGTGCGCGAGGAGCTGTCGCGTTACCAATCCGACGCGCCTTGCGAGGAATGCAAGGGCTTCCGGCTGAAACCGCAGGCGCTCGCCGTGAAGATCGGCCGCCTGCATATCGGCGAGGCGTCGCGGCTTTCGATCCGGGCCGCCAACGACTGGTTCGCCACGCTGCCGGACACGCTCACCGCCAAGCAGAACGAGATCGCCTCGCGCATCCTGAAAGAAATCCGCGAGCGGCTGCGCTTCCTCAACGATGTCGGCCTCGATTATCTCGCGCTTTCCCGCAATTCCGGCACGCTGTCCGGCGGCGAAAGCCAGCGCATCCGGCTCGCCTCGCAGATCGGCTCGGGGCTGACCGGCGTGCTTTATGTGCTCGACGAGCCGTCCATCGGGCTGCACCAGCGCGACAATGCGCGGCTGCTCGTCACGCTGAAGCATTTGCGCGACCTCGGCAATTCGGTGCTGGTGGTCGAGCATGACGAGGAGGCGATTTTAGAGGCCGACCATGTCGTCGATATCGGGCCTGGCGCCGGCGTGCATGGCGGACACATCATCGCCGAAGGAACGCCCGCCGAAATCATGGCGCATCCCGAAAGCCTCACCGGGCAATATCTCACCGGCAAGCGCGCGATCCCGCTGCCGGCCGAACGTCGCAAAATCGACAAGCGCCGCCAGCTCACCGTGCGCGGCGCGCGCGGCAACAACCTTAAGAACGTCACCGCCTCGATCCCGCTCGGCTGCTTCACCGCGGTCACGGGCGTCTCCGGCGGCGGCAAATCCACGCTCCTGATCGAGACCATCCAGAAAGCCGCCTCGCGCCGGCTTAACGGCGGCGGCGATACGCCCAAGCCCTTCGACGCGCTCGACGGCATCGAATTCCTCGACAAGGTCATCGACATCGACCAATCGCCCATCGGCCGCACGCCGCGCTCGAACCCCGCCACCTACACCGGTGCCTTCGGCCATATCCGCGACTGGTTCGCCGGCCTGCCCGAAGCCAAGGCGCGCGGCTATCTTCCCGGCCGCTTCTCCTTCAACGTGAAGGGCGGACGCTGCGAGGCCTGCCAGGGCGACGGCGTCATCAAGATCGAGATGCACTTTCTGCCCGACGTCTATGTCACCTGCGACGTCTGCAAGGGCCACCGCTACAATCGCGAGACGCTGGAGATCCATTTCAAGGGCAAGTCCATCGCGGACGTGCTGGAGATGACCGTGGACGAGGCGGCCGAGTTCTTCAAAGCCGTCCCCGCCGTGCGCGACAAGATGGAGACGCTGCAGCGCGTGGGGCTCGGCTATATCAAGGTGGGCCAGCAGGCGACCACGCTATCGGGCGGCGAGGCGCAGCGCGTGAAGCTTTCGAAGGAGCTGTCGAAGCGCGCGACCGGCAAGACGCTGTATATCCTCGACGAGCCGACGACGGGGCTGCATTTCCACGATGTGGCCAAGCTCTTGGAGGTGCTGCATCAGCTTGTGGATGCGGGCAACACCGTGGCCGTGATCGAGCACAATCTTGAGGTGATCAAGACGGCGGATTGGGTGATCGATCTGGGGCCCGAGGGCGGCGATGGCGGCGGGCGAGTCGTGGCGGAGGGCCGGCCGGAGGATATCGCCAAGGTGGCGGAGAGCTATACGGGGCAGTTTTTGGCGGGGATGCTGAAGCGGCGGTCGGTGAAGCGGGCGGCGGCTGCGGCGCAGGCTGCGGAGTAGCAGCCTCCTGCCAGGTGGTCTTAACTTACAAGTATTCTTGAGTAATCTTGAAGAAGACAGGCACAAGAGATCGACTCCAAGATAACGTGTTCAGCAGAAGGTAAGGTAAGTTCATGGCCAGTCATTCCCATTATATTGAGCGTACTTTTCAATTCTGCCCTAATAGCATCAGTATTTTGTCTTGAAATGCCGAATGCTGTACCAATTATCTGCATTCTTTCCAGATCGTTGGCAGACAATATCCGTAAATTCTGAGGATGAAAAGCGAACCCAAGAAAAATAATACGCCTCGCTGCATAAATTTCTCTTTTAATATCAGACGTTAACTCGTCATCAGATGTCTGTTCTGTGAAGGTTCTTATCTGGCTTGATATGTCCAACAACTTCTCGCCGTTAATCCGAGCACCAAAGCTTAAGCCCAACCCATCCTCGAATTCCAATGGGGAAATTGTACCATAGGGATATATTGTTTTTAGTCTGCACACAATCTCTTGGGCTTCATCGAGCCTTAGCCCATATTGCAGCTTGAGGGCTTGAGTTAGAAAATGCTTAAAACATCTATCATAGTTGAAGCTAATAACGGAAACATTATTAAATAGGTCACTCAAGTGGCCACGCGGCACGCCTTCAATTAGCATATTTATAAACGAATAGAACCAAGTACTTTTTAGCGCTTTGTGATTGAGAACCTGATCTGGTTGCTCGTGTGGGGGCGGGATGAAAAGTGCGCTTGCTCTTTCTGCGCTTAGAATGCACTCCGCGATGGCCAACTTTCCGCAGAGACTGATCCGAGCGTCGTCTCGACGATCGATAACATCATCAATTGACTTAGCCATTGGCGCCACATCTCTGATAGCCCAAGCAGCCTCTATGTACGGCCTAATATCTTGGCTCTTGCCATTAGAAGTTCTATAAACATGCGACCTAAGCGCATCTAAAATATTCAGGCTGCCACTTTGCTGCATGCCGTTGGAACCAAACCGCAGATCCAAACGCTCGCCTATATCCGATAGCAGCTTTACACCAAGCGGCATATTTACTTCGTTGCTGGCTCCTGCTCCTAAAACTAGGAGGGTTCTTGATTTAAACATAGAAGCCTCGAAAAGCTTATGATGATTAGAAATAGCAGATTCGGGCATCCTCGATAAATAGACGAATAAAACACGCCGAACGAAACAGGTTGCGCCTAGGGTTTCTAAATCCGCCACCGCGCGCTATAACTAGCTTATGTCCCAGAACCGCATCACCATCGACCCCGCCGTCTGCAACGGTAAGCCCACGATCCGCGGCATGCGCATCACCGTGCAAACCGTGCTGGAATATTTGGGCGCGAACGAAAGCCAGGAGGAGATCCTCCGGCAGTTCCCCATGCTTGAGCCGGAAGACATAATCGCGTGCTCAAGGAGACCGCGATGAGCCGCAAGGTCACGCGATTGGTGCACGCGGGCAAATATGTGGCCGAAGTCACGGTCGAAAGCATCCCCGACGACGGTGCCTGGGGACCTTACCTTTCCCTTGACGATGCCTTGAAGCTGGAACGTGTCGAGAAGGCCCTGCGAGCCGGCGACTTGAAGGCGGCAAGCAAGGACGCGAAGGTGCACGAGATGAGGCCGGTCGCAGCGGAATAGATAGATAATTGCGCGCATTAACCGCAAAACGTGACCTCTGGTTGCGATAGCCCGCCGCCGCTACTTGAGTTGTTTTGCCTGTCCAACAGACTTTCTCCTGCGATATCTGTGCGTACCTCGCTTAATGCTTTAGCAAGGCGCTTTTTCCTATCATCGCGGTTCGAGGAAAAGCCACCGGAGCAGGCGAAGCAACCATGATCTTGTACGGCACCCGTAAACAGGTGGCGCGGATGACAGTCCGGGTATTGGCGGCCGCAAGGGCTCTCGCGCGCTACTCGCCGCCTGCGTCCCCGGCTCGGACTGTCTGTTCGGCCGCACGCTTCCGCTCGACGATCTTCACCGCGAAAATCGAGAGCTCGTAAAGCAGCAGCGTCGGAATGGCGAGGCCGATCTGGCTTATGACGTCTGGAGGCGCAAGCACGGCAGCGACCGCGAAAATGATGACGACGGCGTAGCGCCATTGCTGACGCAGCCATTGCGAGGAGACCATGCCCACACGCGCCAAAAGGGTGAGCAGCACCGGCAATTGAAAGCAAAGCCCGACGGCCAGGATGAACGTCGTGATGAGGTGCAGATATTCGCTGACCTTGGCGGTGAGCTGAATTTGAACGGGGCCCGTTCCCACCTGCTGCATGGACAGAAAGAAGCGCATGGCGAGCGGCATGACGACGAAGAAAACAAGGGCGCCGCCGATCAGGAAGAGGATGGGCGTGGCGATCAGAAAGGGCAAAAACGCCCGGCGCTCGTTCTTATAGAGGCCAGGGGCGACGAACATGTAAAGCTGCGCCGCCAGCATCGGGAACGAAAGCACAATCGCTCCGAAAAAGGCGACGCGCAGCTGCGTGAAGAAGAATTCCTGCGGGGCTGTGTAGATCAAATCGATGCGGCTCTCGCCGCCCACAGCGAGCTGGTAAGGGATGAGCAGGAAATTAAAGATGTCCTGCGCGAACATGTAGCAGAAAAGAAAGCAAGCAAGGACGGTGACGATGCAATAGATGAGCCGCCGCCTCAGCTCGATCAAATGCTCGAGCAGCGGCGCCTTGGTCTGTTCGATTTCCTCGTCGGGGTTTGCCACAGCCATGGATTTTAGCTCAGGCCACCGTTGCGGCGCGATCTTTTGAGGGCTCGTCCACTGGCTTTTGCGCTGCCGGCGGCACAGCAATGTGCTCTGCGGGAACGGCCCCGTCCGAAGGATTTCCGGTGAGCGGCGCTCCGGTTGCGGAAGCCGGGGCAGCGTCCACGGCCTGCCCGCCGTTCATTTGTGCCGGGGAGGCGGTCTCCGCCGGCGGCACCTGCACGGAGACGGGCTCCCGCGGAGGTAGAGGCACGGATTTATAATCTTGGCCGATCGCGCGATCGAGGCTCTCGCGAAGCTGGGTCCTGGGGTTCAGCGCCCGGATATCTTGGATATTCTTATGCAGATCCTCGTAGCCGGACTCGCGCATCGACTCCTCGAAATGGCGGCGGAAATCGTCGGCCGAACGCCGGAGTTTCGCGGTCATGCGGCCCAAATTCTGTAGCACGGCGGGCAGCTCTTTCGGGCCGATAAAGATCAGCGCCACCACGACAATCAAAAGAAGCTCCGACCACGCAATATCGAACATTGTTGGAGTGCTGCCTTACGTTGAGCCTAACGGCGGTGAGCCGGCCGGCGTCTCAAACCTTCGTTCCGGTCTCGGTGTGCGTGCCCGCCTCGGTCCGCGCGGGCTCATGATCCAGCGGCTTCGGAGCGGCCGGAGCTTGCGGAGGCGGCGCCGCCGTTTCGTCGTCGGACATGCCCTTTTTAAAGGCCTTTATCCCCTTCGCCACGTCTCCCATGAGGTCCGACACCTTGCCTTTTCCGAACAAGAGCACGACCACGAGTAATACAAGCATAAGCTGCAATGGGCTCCATGCAGCTCCGAACATGAGGTCTTGGGGCATCGTGTCCATGCTCACTCCCTATGCCGCGCCCTGACGGGCGCTAAGCAATTCTTTTCATCGCGACTGCTCTGAACGTGGCCGCAAGGACACGGCATGTCAAGCGCGCTGAGCTTAGCAAAGCGTATCACGGCGCAAACCGGCCGGAATGCAGCAGGATTTGAGCGTTAGCGGGCGCACGCTAGCCGGCCGAAACGGCCCGCACCGGCGTTTCCGGCTCCTCTTCGTCTGCCGTTTCCGGCTCTCCGGCATCGAGCGGCTCGTCCTCCTCGGGCGCATGCTCGCCTGAAGGCTCATCCTCAAGCGGCTCCTCGTCCTCCCGTAGCGTCACGCTATCGTCGGGCTCGGGCACGCTGAAGCCTGGCGGCAGGTTGCTGTCGAGCAGCCCCGCGCCTTTCAGCTCGGCAAGGCCAGGCAGGTCGCGAACGGAATCGAAGCCGAAATGCTCGAGGAAGGCCTCTGTCGTGCCGTAGGTGACAGGGCGCCCCGGCGCGCGCCTGCGTCCCCGCAAGCGAACCCAGCTGATTTCCAGAAGAACGTCGAGCGAGCCTTTCGAGGTGCTGACGCCGCGGATTTCCTCGATCTCAGCGCGCGTGACCGGCTGGTGGTAGGCGATGATTGCCAGGGTTTCGAGCGCCGCCTTGGAGAGCTTACGCTGCTCGACCGAATAATGCTCGAGCAGGAAGGAGAGATCCTCCGCCGTGCGAAAGGCCCATTTGCCCGCGACGCGCACGAGATTGACGCCGCGGCCGGAATAAAGGCTCTGCAGCTCGTCGAGAAGCTGGCTCACATCGTCCTTGGCTCCAAGATGCTTGGCGAGCGAGGCCTGATCGAGCGGCTCGGCCGCGGCGAAGAGCAGCGCTTCCAGGATGCGCAGCTTCTCGCGCCGGTCGGCCGAAGGCAACCGCGCGATGTTGGATGGCAGCGGAAGCGGCAAAATGGGCACGCGCCCGCCGCCGCTTCCGCTGCCCGGTTTGTTGCCATCCTTGCTTGCCATCGGAAACCTTCCGTTATCCCCAGCTTTCTTAAGTGATAGTTCGCCTGATTTGCCGCGGTTGCGCAAGAGGCTGGATTGTGCGGTGAAAGCGCGGCCTGCAATGAAACCCTGCCAAGCGAAAAGGTGCTGACCGGGTGCGGACAAAAGCAGTGGAGTTGGTTGTCCCCAGCCCCATGTACGCGGCTAGACGATTTTAGACGTTCTGCACGTCCGGATCGTCATTTATAGGGCCCTTCCTAGCTTTCGTGGGGCTGACCAGTTTCGCGAGCGTTAAAAATCGCTGAAAGGTTTAATCAAGATTGGAACACTGCAGCTTCGGCGTTGTTAACTAGTCTGCAAAAGCCAACTTCTAATTGCAAGGAGCTATCATGTTCAACCAGCGTTTCTTTGCACCCTCTCTTGTAATCTTATTGGGATTTTGCAGTATTTCCGGGGGCATGGCGCAAAGGCAGGACGCAAACACGGCTAAAGTCGATCAGCTTTTCGATACTTTCATGCGCCGCGGCGATTTGCCCGTGGAATTTACAGTGAGCGTCTATCGAACCAGCGCGACGGGTCTCGGCCCTCACATCGGTACGATCCTTGTGCGGAATTCCTTCATAAAAGTGGGAGGCCGCGACGAGCCGGCGCTCATCATCAAAGCGAACCTCGTCAATTTGACGCCCGGCCCGCACGCCTTTCATATCCATGAAAATCCCGATTGCGGACCGAAGGCGAAGGACGGCGTCATGGTCCCCGGCTTGGCGGCCGGCGCGCATCTCTTCGCAGAGTACAAGACCGGAGGAATCGAGCCGGTGACGCTCATCTGCAAAAGCCACCTGGGCAATTTGCCTAACTTACTCGTCAATCCGGACGGCACCACGACGGAGGAAATCGTTGTGCCGCGGCTGGCCTGTCGATAGCTAATTAAGTTGGCCGGTTTAGGTAGCGCATCAAATGTCCGCTGCTTCTGCTTTTGTTCTGCTGTGGGCGGGTGGGCAAGTTTCAGACTTGTCCATGCCGTCCACAGGTTCGCC
>JBKQQS010000021.1:0-71287 GCA_052144215.1 Rhodomicrobium sp. | reverse complement strand
TCGGTATTAGCTTCGGTTTCCCGAAGTTATTCCGTACCACAGGGAAGGTTCCCACGCGTTACTCACCCGTCTGCCACTCACCTTGCGGTGCGTTCGACTTGCATGTGTTAGGCCTGCCGCCAGCGTTCGTTCTGAGCCAGGATCAAACTCTCAGATTGAAAGAAGATCATCTGGCATACCGGTCATCATTGATAACCGGTGGTCACTGTCAATTTTTAGGAATTTTGAGAGTCCTAAAAAGTCGCTCGACTCAGATCCGGTGGAGGATCTGAGATTTCACAGAGCGACTCGAAACAGGACCGCCGAAGTCTTTGTCTCTTGCGTTTTCGCAAGAGCGCCAGAGCTCCGCCGTCCACGTTTCTCTTTCCTCTATAATTAACTTGTCAAAGAGCCCGAATCCAGAGATAACCCTTTCATCGGCAGGGAGCGAGCCCCACATTTTAGTCAGCAATTGAGGACTAATGATCGAAGCGATCAATGAGCAACCCTCAAATCCAAGAGATAATGCTAACGGCCCGTTGATTTTTCATCGAAGCCGCAGACCATCACTTCTAAACCATCCAACCGTCTCCGTCAAGCGTTTTTTTTCTTGACTTCGCCAGAAGGTCTTAGAAATCAACGTCTTAGGTTTATAAAGATAACCTTTCAAAACCGCAGAACGTCGTCTCTAAACAACCCTACCGCCTCCGTCAAGAGCTTTTTTCTTGGCTTCAGTTGGCAGGATTTAGTCATCGGTGTCATCGGTTCGTAAAGAACCTTTCAAAACCGCAGACTACCATCTTTAAACAATTCCACCGCTTCCGTCAAGAGTTTTTTCTTGGTTTCGTCGGCGAACTTCAGAAACCGGCGCCTCAGTCCTTCAAAGATTTCAGGAACCGAAAGCTCCAATTTCCAAAAAAACCCCGCCGCCTCCGCCAAGGCTTTCAGTCTTTGCATCTTCGGTGGGAACTCGAAACCGGCACCAGTGCCGCGTCTCGATGGGCCTATATAACCCCATAATCGGTGAATGCAACGTTAAAAAAACGCTGAAAAACGCATTTTTTTTAATCTGGGGAAAATTTTTGGAGAACTGGCTTCGCGCAAGGCGGCTGGAGTAGACGCGCGCGGCGAAAGCGGCTCCGTCAAATCGTCGTGCATGCACATATTTCGCCCAATCTTCGCCCCAACCGTGGCGCAAGTGTACAACCGGGAATGGGGCTGATGGAGAGTTGAGCTTGCTCGATCGTACTGACCGCGGAGAATCCCGCCGGCGAGGGACGGATCTCGTACGCGTGCAGCAAACGCGCGCCGTATCGAAGGGCGGCCGCAAGCAGCCCTCCATTTATCTGAGCGAGCTGGGCCCGCGTCGCGTCGTGATGCAGCTCAAATGGTTCGTTTCCACAATTATCGTCGCGGTCTCGGGGCTCACGATCATCGGCGTTGTCATTTATGCATCGATGCACACCGAGGGCGGCGGTAGCTGGTTCGATACCGTGCAGCACGTGAAGGATGCGACGCTTAGGCCTCGCAATGCAGCCAAGCCTGGCGCGGCCAAGTCGATCTTGGTCGGGTTGAAAACCGACAGGCTTGTCGTTTCGTCCAAGGGCTTGACCACGCGGAACCTTATCTACGACCGGATCGAACAGCGCCGCGGCACCCGGGATTTCATTACAACAAAGCCTTACGGAAGGCTCCTAGCCACACTCGCAACGGAGCGGCCCGAGGAAGAGATCGCGGTGCCGGCTTTCAATCCTATCGATCTTTTCGGCAACGACACGCCCATAGCGAGGAAGGATCAGTCCGGCGGCGAATTGACCTCCGATCCGCGCATTTCCGTGCGCGTTATCGAGGTGCTTGGCGGCTTCCTTCCCGGCGAGGACAATCAAGAGCTCTCCGACAGCGAGGCCGAGAAGCTCGTAGCCGAAGCGGATGCCGTCTACGCCGAAAGCGAGGCGAGCTTGTCGGAAACCGGCCTGCAGGATGCAAAATCGGAAATCGACAGTGCGGGACAAGCCCCGGCCAAGCCGGAGAAAAACACAACAATCCTATATAAAAAGGCGGACGACGATGAGAACGCCGACGCATTCGACCGGCGTACGATCATAGCGCGAGGCGGCGAGTCGCTAGAGGTTCTCATCAAGGGCACCGGCGTCGACGCTGTGCAGTCCAACCTTGTCGCCGAAGCGGTCGCAAAGGTGACGAAAACGAAAAAGCTGCGAGCGGGCGAGGAGCTTAGGCTCGCGCTAACCCCCTCGTCGGTCGAGGAAGGCTCGCTCGATGTCGCCAAAATCAGCCTATTCTATCAGAAAGCGCCTGAGGTCACATTGGCGCGCAGCAGCGAAGGCGGATACGTTGCGAGCGATAAACCGGTTCAGCCGGAGTCGGACTCGGATGAAAACATAGGCGAGCGCGCGAGCGTTTATCTCAGCACCTATCGCGCCGCCAAAGCGCAAGGCCTGCCGGACGACTTCATCACGAAGTTCCTGAAAATCCATTCCTACGACGTGGATTTCAAACAGCGCGTGAAAGCCGGCGACAGCTTCGAGCTCTTCTACGACATATTGCAGGACGAAGGCGGGGCGGAGCGTCCGGGCGAGCTTCTCTACGCCTCTGTGAACATCGGCGGCGAAACGCACGGTTATTACCGGTTCCGCACTCCCGACGGCGTTGTCGATTACTACGACGACAAGGGATCCAACTCTAAAAAGTTTCTTATGAGAACGCCTGTCAAGGCCGCGCGGCTAACGTCGCCTTTCGGCTATCGCAGGCACCCGCTGCTGAAAACTTTGCGCTTGCACTCGGGCGTAGACTGGGCTGGGCCGGTCGGCACGCCTATCATGGCCGCGGGCAACGGCACGATCGAAGTCGCAGGGCGGGAAGGCGGATACGGCAACTACATCCGCATCCGGCACGCGAACGGCTACAAGACGGCTTACGGCCATATGCTCCGATTCGCGGAAGGCGTCGCTAAAGGTGTGAAAGTGCGTCAAGGCCAAATTATCGGCTATCTTGGCAATTCCGGCTTATCGACCGGTCCGCATCTTCACTACGAAGTTCTCGTGAATAGCCGCTTCACAAACCCGCTGTCGATCAAAATCCCGCGCAGCCGCCAGCTTCAAGGCCGATTGCTGACCGAGTTCCGCAAGGAAAAAGCGCGCATCGACGATCTCATGCACCGCGCGCCGGTGAAAACGCGGGTCGCCGCAGTGGAGAAGTAACCTTCCGTTAAATAAGAAACAGCCGCGACATATTGACACGAGGCCTTGCAGATAGTTTAATGCTAGCGAGGCAGGTTTTTGTTCGCAGAGCCTTGCTGCAATTAACTCAAAAAGCATCGCGCCCTCGATGGCGCATTGACGCCCTAGACGGCTCAACAAATTGAAATTGGGGAAGGAACGGAAATGAATACGTTTAACAAGATCGCCATAGCAGTGCTTGCCGGTATCCTCTTTATGGGCGGTATGCACATCGCAATCGACTCGCTTTATCCAAGCGGCAAGGAAAGGATTGCTTCCGCGCCGGGCCAGACAGTGGCTAGCGCCGCAGATACAAGGAAGTAAACCTTCCTCTGATAGCCGGCTGCACCCACTGCTTTAGCATCCGGCTAACCCCATCGATATTATGTTTGCAAAGCCCTGTTCGCAGAGCTTTGCCTCTATCGATTCAAGAAGAACGCCGCACTCCCAGTCTGGCTCACGGGCGCGCCAAACAGCGCCGGAATTTAGCACGAGGCGGCCGCCTCAAATACGCCGGGCATTCTGTTAACCTCGCTTAAGCATGAATGATCTTTAAGTGGAACAGAGGCTGGCGCGCCATTAGGTTCGCACGGAGCGTTTAACCCACACCGGTGCCGGCCAATGTCATCCCCCTTCAGAGCTGCTTTCATAGCCTTACTGGCGCTGGCGTCCTTTGCGCCGGCGCGCGCCGAGCCCGAGAGGCATCACGCGCTTTCGCTAATCCGCACGCCAAAATATCCAGCCGGTTTCCAGCATTTCGGCTATGTCAATCCGAACGCGCCCAAGGGCGGGACCGTCAAGCTCGCATCGGGGGCGACATACGACAATCTGAACCCGGCGGTTTTTCGCGGAAACCTCGCACCCGGCCTCAATATCTTGGGCGGAACGCCAATCGTCCAAGACACGCTGATGTTGCGATCTGAGGAGGAAGGTTCGACCGAGTATTGCCTCATCTGCGAATGGGTGAGCTATCCGCCGGATTTCAGCTCAGTCACATTCAAGCTGCGCGACGGCGCGAAATGGCACGACGACCAGCCGATTACCGTCGAGGACGTCATCTTCAGCATGGATGTGGTGAAAGGCAAACACCCAGACACTGGACTGCCCCATCAACCGCAGATCGCGCAATATTATCATAACGTCGTGAAGGGCGAAAAGACTGGCGAGAGAGAGGTGACGTTCACCTTCGATATGAAGGGAAACCGTGAGTTGCCTCAGATCGTCGGCGAATTGGCCGTATTTCCAAAGCATTACTGGACCGGAACGGACGCAAGCGGCAAACCGCGCGATATCGCAAAAACGACGCTAGAACCGCCGCTAGGCTCCGGGCCCTATAAAATCGCGGCGCTCCGGCCGGGCGAGTGGATCGCGTTCGAGCGCGTGCCGGACTATTGGGGCAGAGACCTTCCAGTCCGCCGCGGCCAGAACAACTTCGACAGGATAGAGTACCAATATTACGGCGACCGCAGCGTCTCTATGGAAGCGTTCAAAGCGGGTCAGTACGATTTCAGAGCCGAAGGCGCCGCCAAGGCTTGGGCCACGGCCTACGATTTTCCTGCCATCGCGGAGGGAAAGGTCGTAAAGCGCGAGGTCACTCTCGAAAGACCCCGCCCCACCCAGGGCTTCGTATTCAATCTGCGGCGGCCGAAATTCCAGGATGTAAGAGTGCGGCGCGCCTTCAATCTCGCCTACGATTTCGAATGGGCGAACCAAAGCCTCTTCTATGGCCAATACAAGAGAACATCGAGCTTTTTCGAGGGGCAGGAGCTCGCGGCGAAAGGCTTGCCCTCGCCCGCGGAGCTCGCCCTCCTGGAGCCGCTCCGCGACAAGATACCTTCCGAGGTCTTCACCGAGGAATTTAAGAACCCGGTCAATGCCACACCTCAAGACTTCCGGACCCACCTTCGCGAGGCAGCTCGCCTTCTGAAAGAAGCGGGCTACACAATCGACGGCAGCAAGCTTATTAATAGCGCCGGAGAACAGCTCTCGGTCGAATTCCTCATCGACGAGGAATCCTTCCAGCGCGTGATCCTGCCCTATGTCGAAAACCTCAAGCGGCTGGGCATTGCCGCCGGCGTGCGCCAGGTCGATTCCACCGAGCAAAAGCGGCGCGAGGACACTTTCGATTTCGATATCGTCGTAGGCGTGTTCGCCCAATCGGACTCGCCTGGAAACGAGCAGCGCGATTTTTGGAACTCAGCCGCCGCCGATCAGCCCGGCAGCCGGAACATAATGGGGATCAAAAACCCGGCCGTCGATGCGCTCGTCGATAAAATCATCTTCGCGCCGGACCGCGAAGCGCTGGTGACGGCCTGCCGCGCGCTCGATCGCGTGCTGCAATGGGAGGCCTTTATCGTTCCTCAATGGCATTCAGCGAACGAACGCATCGCCTATTGGAACAAGTTCGGAGCACCGGACCCTGGGCCAAAGATCGCCGTTGGATTCCCGGATGTGTGGTGGTTCGACGCGGCGCTCGCGGCGAAGAACGGCCTGAAATGATGCAGCGGTTCGCGGGCTTAAGCCTGATATTGCTCGCCGTGTTTGCTGCAACCTGCTGCGGCGCGTCCGAAGCGTCCGCCGCAGATCGCCGGCACGGGCTATCGGCATTCGGCGACCTGAAATACCCCGCAGACTTCAAGCATTTCGACTACGTCAACCCGGACGCGCCAAAGGGCGGCCGGCTGGCGACGATGCCTACAAGCTCTATCAACACATTCAACCACTTCAACGGCTTTATCTTGCGGGGCGATCCTGCCGAGGGAACCGGCCTGCTTTTCGATTCGCTCATGGCCCGCGCTTCCGACGAGGCCGACGCGGTTTACGGCCTCGCCGCCTCGTCTGCCGAACTGGCTGACGATAAGATGTCGGTGACATTTTTCCTGAGATCCGAGGCGCGGTTCCGCGACGGAACGCCCGTCACGGCTGAAGACGTTGTCTTCACCTTCGATACGCTGAAAAAAAACGGCCATCCGAAGCTTCAAATCGCCTTGAAGGATGTCGTCAGCGCAACGGCCATGGGACCTGAAACGGTTCGATACCAGTTCAAAGGCGAGCATGTGCGCGACCTGCCGCTGATCGTCGCGACGCTTCCCATTCTCTCGAAGGCCTATTACACGGCCAACGATTTCATGAAAGAGAGCTTAGACCCGCCGCTTGGCTCGGGGCCCTACGAAATCGGGGGGTTCCGGCCGGGCACGTTTGTAACCTACAAGCGGCGGCCGGATTATTGGGCCGCCAATCTGCCCGTCAATCGCGGGCGCTATAATTTCGATGAAATCCGCTTCGAATATTACCGCGATCGCGCCGTAGGCCTCGAAGCCTTCAAGGCCAAGGCCTACGATTTGCGCGAGGAGTTCACCTCGAAGAGCTGGATGACGGAGTACGATATTCCAGCGGTCCGGTCTGGCCAAATCGTCAAGCTGACGTTGCCGGACGGCCGGCCCTCCGGCGCGCAGGGCATGTTCATCAACACGCGGCGCACGAAATTCGCTGACGCGCGCGTGCGCAAAGCCCTCGATTACGCTTTCGACTTCGAGTGGACCAATAAAACGCTTTTTTACGGTCTTTATACGCGCACGGCCAGCTACTTCGAAAATTCGGACCTGAAAGCCGAGGGCCTGCCAACCCCGGAAGAGCTCGAACTGCTTGAGCCATACCGGAACATCCTGCCGCCGGAAGTCTTCGAAGACCCCTACAAACCACCCGTCACTGACGCATCCGGGCGTTACCGCCCGAGCGTCCGCATCGCATCCCAGCTCCTCAACGATGCAGGCTGGCGGCTTCAAGACGGCGTGCGCAAGAATGCCAAAGGCGAGACGCTCGATATCGAGTTTCTAATCGACGATCCGGTAAGCGAGCGCATTCTCGGCCCCTATGCCGGAAGACTCACCGACCTCGGCATCAGAACCTCGCTGCGCAAGGTCGACCCGGCCCAGGAGCAGGAACGGATGAAGCGCTACGACTTCGACGTCCTAACCGAGCGGCTCACGCTTCCGCCGACACCCGGACCTGAAATCCGCAACTATTGGAGCAGCGAGGCGGGCAGTCAGGATGGCAGCGATAATCTTTCCGGTATCGCCCATCCCGCTATCGACGCGCTTATGGACAAAATCATCGCCGCGAAAAGCCGCGGCGAGCTTCGCACCGCCTGCCATGCCATCGACCGCGTCTTGCGCGCCGGGCATTACTGGGTGCCGGAGTGGTTTAAGCCGGTCCACACCATCGCGGCATGGGACAAATATTCCAGGCCCGCGGTCCAGGCCAAGTACGATAACGGCATCCTCGACACTTGGTGGTACGATAGGGATAAAGCCGCAAAGCTTGGCGGGTAAAGCATAACGCAGAGTTACCGCTTGGGTTTAAGTCCCCCCTCAAGCCAGAACTCTCCACAAGGCTAAGTTAAGCGTTCCTTCTCCCCTTGGGGAGAAGGATAGGATAAAGGGGGACATTATGTTACTCCCCGCCGGCATTACCGATGTGTAACTGGCATTTACGCCGCGATCGCTTAACTCTATTCCGAGTTAGCAAGGGCGCGCGGCGGCGCCGGCCTGAATTCGTGCCCTTTTTTGCGTTGGATGGCCGCCCAATACCGGCCATGAAGCCGGGCGAAAATGGTTAGCCTCAAACCGAAGCGCCTTAGCCGAACCCGAAAGATATGACAGCCTATATAATTCGCCGCGTAGCCCTGATGATCCCCACCCTGATCGGGATCATGCTGATTAGCTTCATGATTATTCAATTCGCGCCGGGCGGCCCCATCGAACGGATCATCGCGCAGCTAAACGGTACCAACGTCGATGCCACATCGCGCATCAACGGCGGAAGCGGCGACTTCTCGCGCGTGGTGCAGCCCGGCGCCGCCGACGTGGCTGCGAACTCTCGCTATCGCGGCGCCCGCGGCCTCGACCCTGAGCTTATCAAGAGCCTCGAAAAGCAGTTCGGCTTCGACAAGCCGCCGGTTGAGCGCTTCCTCCTGATGATGAAGAATTATCTCACCTTCAATTTCGGCCAGAGCTATTTCCGCGATGTGAGCGTTTTGAAGCTTATCAAGGAGAAGTTGCCGGTCTCGATCTCGCTCGGCCTTTGGCTGACGCTTCTAACCTACACGATCTCGATCCCGCTCGGCGTGCGCAAGGCGGTCAAGGACGGCTCGAAATTCGACATCTGGACCAGCACCGCTGTCATTATCGGGCATGCCATTCCAAGCTTTATCTTCGCCATCCTTCTCATTGTGCTCTTTGCCGGCGGCTCGTTCCTCGATTGGTTCCCGCTCAGGGGATTGGTTTCGGACAGTTTCCATCAGCTGAGCTGGCCCGCCAAGATCGCGGATTATTTCTGGCATCTCGCCTTGCCAATCGCAGCGATGGGGATTTCCTCCTTTGCCACCATCACTTTTTTAACCAAGAATTCGTTTCTCGACGAAATCCGCAAGCAATACGTCATGACGGCGCGGGCGAAGGGGCTCAGCGAAACGCGCGTTCTTTACGGGCATGTGTTCAGAAATGCGATGCTGCTCGTGATCTCTGGCTTCCCGGCGGCGTTCATCAGCGCGTTCTTCACGAATGCACTTCTGATCGAGACGATTTTCTCGCTGGATGGGCTTGGGCGCCTGTCCTTCGAGTCGGTCGTCAACCGCGATTACGCGGTCGTATTCGCAACGCTTTACATCTTCTCGGCGATGGGGCTGCTGCTCAATCTTTTGTCCGACCTCATCTATACCTGGGTCGATCCCAGGATCGATTTCGAGACGCGGGAGGTCTAAGCCATGGACGCAAAGGTAGACCGCGCCGCCGCGCCCATCGAGACCGCTATACCGGCGGCAGAGGCCGTGCAGAGCCGGCCTTGGTTCAAGCTTTCGCCCATGAGCAGAAGGCGCTGGCATACGTTCAAATCGAACCGGCGCGGCTATTACAGCTTCCTTATCTTCACCGTGCTCTTCTTCGTCACGCTCTTCGCCGAGTTCATCGCGAACGACAAGCCGTTCCTCGTGAAATACGACGGCTCGCTCTATATGCCGATCTTCAAGATGTATACCGAGAAACAGTTCGGCGGCGAGTTCGAAACCGAAGCCGATTACCGCGATCCGGCCGTGCAGCAATTCATCCACGAAAAAGGCGGTTGGATGGTTTGGCCGCTCATCCCTTACAGCTATCGCACGATCAAGCTCGATCTGCCGGTCCCGGCGCCCGCCCCCCCGTCCTGGTCCAATCTGCTCGGGACCGACGATCAAGGCCGCGATGTGGCTGCGCGCGCGATCTACGGCTTCCGTATCTCGGTGCTATTCGGCTTGATCCTGACCATCGCTTCGGCGCTCATTGGCGTGACGGCCGGCGCCGTGCAGGGCTTCTTCGGCGGCTGGACCGATCTTTTGCTGCAGCGTTTCATCGAAATCCTAAGATCGCTGCCAGAGCTTTACCTCCTGCTGATTATGTCCTCCATGCTGTCGCCGAGCTTCTGGCTCTTGCTCGCAATTTTGCTCTTCTTCGAATGGACCGCCTTTGTGGGGCCGGTCCGGGCCGAATTCCTGCGCGGCCGGAACTTCGAATATGTGCGGGCGGCGCGGGCGCTGGGGCTTTCCAACGCGCAGATCATGTTCAAGCATCTCCTGCCGAATGCGATGGTCGCGACGGTGACCTTCGCGCCTTTCATCCTCAGCGGCGCGATCACCGCGCTCACCGCGCTCGACTATCTCGGCTTCGGCCTGCCGCCCGGCTCGCCTTCGCTCGGCGAGCTCCTCCAGCAAGGCAAGCAGAATTTGCAAGCGCCCTGGCTCGGTCTGACCGCCTTCTTCGTGATCGCCCTTATGCTGAGCCTGCTTGTGTTCGTGGGCGAGGCCGTCCGCGACGCGCTCGATCCGCGCAAGACCATGTACGACCCGGAGGTCACCGTGGCCAATGTTTAAGAGGATTCGCCTGCAATGGCCCCTTTGATCGAAGTTAAAAACTTAAGCGTGCGCTTTGCAGGAAGCCCGCCGGGCGTGCTCGCCGCGCGGAACGTCTCTTTCGACATCGCGAAGGGCGAGACGGTCGCGCTTGTCGGCGAGTCCGGCTCCGGCAAAACCGTCTCGGCGCTCTCTATCCTGCGGCTCCTGCCGCCCGGCGCGCATCACCCGTCGGGGCAGATTTTATTCGAAGGCCGGGACCTTCTCCGCGCGAAGGAATCCGAAATCCGGCATGTGCGCGGCAACCGGATCTCCATCATTTTCCAAGAGCCGATGACCTCGCTCAACCCGCTGCACACGGTCGAGAAGCAGGTCAGCGAGGTGCTGAAGATCCACCGCGGCATGTCGAACGGCGCGGCGCGGGCGCGCACGCTTGAGCTTCTGGACAAGGTTGGCATCCGCGACGCGGAGTCCCGGCTTTCCGCCTACCCGCATCAGCTCTCGGGCGGCCAGCGCCAGCGCGTGATGATCGCCATGGCGCTCGCGAACGAGCCGGACCTCCTCATCGCCGACGAGCCGACGACCGCGCTCGACGTGACCATCCAGGCGCAAATCCTCGATCTTCTGAAAGACCTTCAGCGCGAGCTTCATATGGCGATGCTGCTCATCACGCACGATCTGGGCATCGTGCGGAAAATGGCGAGCCGCACCTTCGTCATGAAGGACGGCGAGGTTGTCGAGCATGGGCCCGCTGAGGAAGTTTTCACCGCGCCGAAGCATCCTTACACCAAGCGTCTTCTGGAAGCGCAGCCGAAGGGCGAGCCGCCGCGCATCGACGACAAGGCGCCGGTAATCCTGGAGGCCGATGGCCTAAAGGTCTGGTTTCCGGTGAAGCAAGGCCTCCTTCGCCGCACCGTCTCCCACATCAAAGCCGTGGACGGCGTCTCGTTCAAGCTACGCAGCAGCCAAACGCTTGGCATCGTTGGCGAATCCGGCTCTGGCAAAACCACGCTCGGGCTTGCGCTGTTGCGGCTCATCTCCAGCGAAGGCCCCATCGCCTATGTGGGCAAGCGCCTCGACGGTCTGAAATCGAACGAGATGCGGCCGCTCCGGCGCGAGATGCAGGTCGTGTTTCAAGACCCTTACGGCTCGCTCTCCCCGCGGCTTTCCATCGGGCAAATCATCGAGGAGGGGCTGCTCATCCAAAGCCCGGACCTGACCCGCGAGGAGCGGCGGAAACGCGTCTCCGCCGCCTTGACCGAGGTGGGGCTCGACCCGGATTGGCAGGACCGCTATCCGCATGAGTTCTCGGGCGGCCAGCGCCAGCGCATCGCCATTGCACGGGCGATGATTTTGCAGCCGAAATTCCTGATGCTCGACGAGCCGACCAGCGCGCTCGACGTTTCCGTGCAGGCGCAGATTGTAGACCTGTTGCGCGACCTGCAGAAAAAGCGCAGCCTCGCCTATCTCTTCATCAGCCACGACCTCAAAGTCATGCGCGCGCTCGCGAGCTATGTAATGGTGATGAAGAACGGCGTCGTCGTCGAGGAAGGCCCGACCGCCGAAATCTTCGAGCACCCGCGGACCGATTACACCAAGGCGCTCATCGCCGCCGCGCTCGATCACCGCACGCTAAACATTCACGCGGCTTAGACCGGAATGCATGAACGGCCGGAACGTCATCGCGAGGCGGCTTTAGCCGCCGTGGCGATCCAGGAAACGCCAGTTTTCCGCGCTGGGCTTGCATCCGGGGCCCATTCAAGTAATGTCAAGCTTCGCATCTGCCCGCTGCACCGGGGTTTTCTTAAGACGCCATCATGGGCGAAAGCGCCTTGCCAAAGGTTTAAGCTCTCTAAGGCTTTGATAACACGCTTGAAAACCAATTCCGGCGGCGCACCCGCCCACGCTCCGGGCGCCCTTATAGGGTTAATTTCAGGCTGAAAAGATATTTAACGGACTTTTTGAAATGCACTTTTCGAGGTGAAAACGCGCGAAAATCGCGAGTTTTGCGGCGGGAAGAAAAAAAATCCGGCCCAGTTTACCATTCCAATATTAACCATGGCGCGGCACCGCGTGCTCTTTTGCCGGCCGCGCTTTCGGAGGAACGACAACAAAGGTCTGCGTATCAGTATGTCTTGTGTGGCGGCGCGAGAAAACAGAAGTTGGCCTGATCGCCGCCTGGGCAAATACTACCGCAGCGGACGATTGGCTGGTGTAGATCGCACAGCCGTGGAATCAAAAGCCCCGTATCGACAAATATAATATCGCCGGCCTTGCATTTTTCCCGCACCTTCTTCTCGATGGCTTCGCGCCCTCCGAGCGTCTTTTCCATAATCGAGATCGTGTCGCAATAGTCCTCGGCCCGCGCGCCGCCGGTCATCGCCGTCACCGCCAGCAAGGCAGCCGCGACTGCGCCGCCAAACACGCCCCATCTAAAGTTTCGCAACGTAAGCCCCCTCGCCAGAGTTTCCCAACGCGGTCTAAGCCGCTCCCGTGCCTCATTCAAGTAATTTCATCGCCGGCCCACAGTTACATGCGTATAGCGCCCTCGTCGCCCAGCGGCGCGAGGACAAGGCGGGGAGTGTAATTGCATCCCCAATCCGCCTTGCCGCAGACGGGTGGCGTCCCAGTTTGAAATTCTGCAGCGGGCCATTTGCGGAATTGGCGGCACGCTTGAATCGGCATTCCTCAAATGGCCGCTTACCGAATACCGAAGCGAAAATTAAGAACATACGCAAAAATAACCGCCACGATTCTCCAGTTCGCGGATTGATCGTATAGTTCCATTCCCGGTGGAACTTGTCGCCGCTGATGTTGAGTGCTTTCATCTCGGCATTGCTCACCTTGATGCCTTTCTCGTAGGTTCTTTGCCAAAGCGCTTGAAGTCGCCGATTAAAGAACGCTCGCTATGCTACCTCAAGCTCGTCAACGGCCGGCAGACGGGACGGTTTTGTGGTGCTTTGCGGAATATGACGCTGCTTGAAAAAAGCAGCTAAATCGGGGGTCGTCCTAAAATGAAGAAAAGAACGTTTGTGTACAAAATCCTGATATTTATTTCGCTGCTGAGTTTCGCACCGGCATCGCTGCATGCGAATAACGAGGACGCATCGACAACAGAGTATAATAAGAAATATACTTTTACAACGAACTGGTTTACTCACAAGATACCGGCTTGGGCGAAACTACTAAAAGAGTTAAAAGGAAAACCCGATATCAATTACCTTGAAATAGGTACTTTTGAGGGGCGTTCCGCGTTGTGGATGCTTGAAAATATCGCGACCCACCCGACCGCAAAAATCACAATTATCGATGCATTCCAAGAAAACACTTATCGGACCTTTACAGCGAACATTAACCTTTCAGGTGAGGCAAATAAGTTTAAGATTCTTATTGGGCTTTCGACCGAAAAGATAAAAGAGGTGCCTTTCAACTCGATTGATCTTTCTTATATAGATGGTTCCGGCAAAGGTATCGTCATGCTATCGGACCTAGTCAGCACGTGGAATCTTACGAAAGTTAATGGCATAATCATTTGTAACAGATATCCTTTGAATGCCGGTCTAAGAAAGGATTTAGAACTGCAGCCTAATGATCCTGGGCCTCATGAAGCAATAGATGCCTTCGTGAAATTATATAAACCTTATATAACGGTGTTAGCATTTGAAGACAATCAAGTCATTGTCCAGAAAATACGCCAATAAGCTACATTCTGGCCATCCGATTCAGGAGAATGCACACAAACCCGCTTCGGCAATCATCACCTTGACATAGTAGCCACTAAATGTGGTATAGCTGCGCCTGCGTTCCAGGCGTGCAGCCAAGATCAAGGCGCTTCGTTATGAGTGCGCCCTCTTTTTTAAGTGTCGAAGAGATCAACGATGGTCTCCGTCAGGCTCGCGAACTTACGGAGAAGTGCAACGGCAGGTTGGCTTGGGAGGAGGTCTGTCTCCGAGATCGTTATCTCTGGGGAGATATAGAGCTTGTAGTTGGGGTCTCCACCGCGCATTATCAAAGTAAAGGTCTTGTTTTTAGGGTTGCCACCTTCTTTGTAACTGACAACCTCAGGCGCTTCACCCCACCCTGCGATGGCATCCAGGCGCGGTTTGCCACTGACCTTAATCAGTCTGGTATGCTTTCGTCGCAGATCCATGTTATGGAGGGCAAAAAGCAGCTTATTCCCTCCTTTGTAAGGGTTGAGACCTTCTATTGTGGCAATGTTGGCCGTAGAAATCCCCTTTACCTTCTTCATTCCGCCAGTCTTGAAGATGTCAAGGCTCCCAGATACTGGGAAGTGGATGTGATCCACGGACGTTTGGCCGTTCCGGCGGGCAAGAGCCACGGCCAGAATATCCAGGGCGCTTCGGAAGGCATGAATGATGATGCCGGCTTGAACATCCATAAGCGAGGGCAGATCGGAGACGCTGACCTCGAACGTCTTCATTCCGCCGTGAGCGTTGGTCTCTTCCGCTATGACGCGAGGGTGACTATCGATCCAAGCATTGACCTCGGCTTCGAACACGTCACACTGGGATATGGCCCAATCGATTACGGCTTGGGCGTCTAAGAGGTCGTCACGCATGGCAAGAGTCTTAAAGAAACAAGAAGGCGAACACGAACTCCGGCCTGACGGCTGGGAACGGTTCGAGAAGGCTGTGGACGCCGCGATTGCGAGCGGGCCAAAGCATCGCACCGGTAAATCATCGAAAGCTGCCAGCGAAAAGTCCAAGAAAGTCGAAAAAGGAAAATGACCTCACTGCGATGTGCAGAACGAGGTAGAGGCCGTCGCAGTCCCATTCGAGGTGCAGTTTATTGTGACGGGCTTTGAAGCCGCGTAGTTTTGCTGAATCTGCCCTAGCGTTTGCTGTAGTTGAGCTGCGGCTTGCGCATCCTGAGCCTGACGCATTTGAAGCAGCGTTAGACGGCATTGGGCATAAGGCTGCGTTCCGAATTGGAGGCCATATGATTTGCAGGTGGCCTCATCTGTCGCATTCTGCTTTGCGAGCATTTCTTCTTCATAGCGGCATCCCGAAAGCGAAAGCATCAAGAAAAGTAAAAAAATACGCATGATAACGCCCCTAAGCTTTTGAACCACCTTAGCCTGAAGCTACGCTTTGTCCAAGTTTCATTGGGTAGGACTTATCAAACCAACAAGTTCCTGTCGTTCTCGGCAGTTGGAAAAAGCTTTCGATCATGAAGGGCAGTGACGAATGACCCAAACATTACCATCGCATCAAGAGCGCCAAGCTCTCGAAGCTGCTCATAATTTGCCTGTGCGTGTTCGCGAAGGTTTTCCAGATTTAGGGGTTGTTGCTTGCATTCGAGGAGAGATTTTGCGAAGGCAATCCCAAGGGCTGCCATTGCCAACGAAACCTGACCTTGTAGCTCTTCTAGATTCTTTGAAACGGGCATAGTTTGTTTTCCGTGCTAAGTGATTCTCGCAAAAGCAGTTTACACGGAGCTAAGGCCAAGCGCTTCACTTCTTGCGCTTGGCCTTTTTCTTAAGCCTGGACGGTTCGGTCAGTCCGCCGATAGGTCAGCCTCTTGCCGACGATTCCAGGGATGGAAAGCGCCATGCGCTCCGCATCGGTCATTTTGCGGGTATTGTAGCGGAAATCGAATTCGGCCGTATAGCGGTGCAGGTGCGCTTCAGAGACGTGATGGAATGTCCCGATAATGCCGCGCTTGAGGATTGAGAAGTAATTCTCGACCGTGTTCGTGTGCCAGAAATAGGCTCGGACATATTCGTTAGCGCTGTGGTTCACGGTGCCGTGCGTCAGTTCTAGGCGCTTGGTGATCCCCGGATAGATCGGGCTTTCGTCGGTCATCACCATCGTCGCCTTCTGCACCTGCGCCTCGATGATCGGGCCAAGGGTTTTGCCGGAGACCGTGGCGACATGGAAGGTGCGGACGTTGCCTTCGCGCTCGACCAAGGAAAAGACGGCCTTCTTGGGCGCCGGCTCGCGGAAGGCGCGGTTCTTGGCTTTGCCGCCAACATAGCTTTCGTCGCCCTCAACAACTTTGTTTGCGCCGCCGAGTTGCGGAGCGTCGAGCGAAGCCTTGAGGCTTTCGCGGATGCGATGGCACACGAACCAAGCGGTTTTGTAAGGCATGTTCAACATGCGGCTGATTTGAAGGGCGGACATTCCCTTCTTGGAAGCCATCATCAAGTGCGTGATGTGCAGCCATACGTTCAACGGCACTTTCGAGCGCTCATAGAGCGTTCCAACCGTAACCGTGAACGGCTCGCGGCAAGCGTTGCACTGATAGAGGCCTGGACGATGGCTTTTGCCCTGCATAAGGGTTGCTTCATCGATTGCGCCGCAATGCGGGCACACTGGACCATTCGGCCAAACCCGCGCCTCAAGCCATTCGCGGGCTTTGTCTTCATCGAAAAAGATCGGGTTTGAAAGGTCAGACATGACACGTTCCCTCGTTGATACAAAGGATACTAGCTCTAGTATGTTACTATGTCAAGGTGATAATTGCCCCCGCTTCACCCCAATCCAGCACATGATTATTCGACAGCACACAACAATCGATTGCTGCGTGCTGTGAAGAGGCTAAGCTGGCACAGCCTGGCCGCAGGATTGCGAGGTCCTCCGCCCACCGCGCCTGGGCTCTTCACAATTTCCAGTTCGTCCGAATTTTTTCGAACCGGACACTGCAATAGCATTGGCAGCGGCGTGCCGCGACTTCAGGTCCGGGTCAAACCGAGACATTACCTGCAGACGCGAGCCGTTGACGGTTGCCGCTAGCACACCGTATTGTTCTTAAAAATAGACCCCCCATAACCCGCATCCGGAGGATACATGCCCGCGAACCTCGTCACATACGAGAACAAGGACGGCATCGGCATTATAACGGTCGATAATCCCCCGCTGAATGTGCTGTCGAGAGCCGTCCGCGACGGCCTGATGCTGGCGGTGCGTCAAGCATCGGCCGATAGCGCGGCGAACGCGGTGGTTCTTACCGGAGCCGGGCGCAGCTTCACCGCTGGGGCCGACATCAAGGAATTCGGGGCGACATTCCAAGGCGCCGACATCAACGGTATCTGCGCGGCGATCGAGGACATGGAAAAGCCGGTGGTGGCCTCGCTGCATGGCATGCCCCTTGGCGGCGGCGTCGAGCTTGCGCTCGCTTGCCATTATCGCGTGGCCGCAGCGAATGCACGGCTGGGCCTGCCGGAGGTGAAGCTTGGGCTTTTGCCTGGCGGCGGCGGCACGCAGCGCTTGCCCCGGCTGACCGGAGCCCAGTTTGCACTCGGCATGATCACAACCGGCGAGCAAGTAACAGCCGCGGCGGCGAAGAAAGCCGGCCTTATCGATGAAATTGCCGATGGCAATACTCTTGCCGCCGCCATCGCCTTTGCAAAGTCGAAAATCGGCACCGGCGCTCTGCCCAAGACGCGCGAACGGACCGATAAAATCGAAGCGGAGCGGGGCTCTCCCATCTTCGATGAGAGGCGCGCGGAGATTAAAAAGCGCCAGCCCTACCAGCATGCGCCGCTGCGTTGCGTGGATTCGGTCGAAAACGCGTTCAATCTTCCCTTCGACGAAGGCCTGCAGCGCGAGCGCGAGCTGTTCGGCGAAGCGCTCTTGGACAACCAGGGCCAAGCGCTCATCCATGTCTTTTTCGCCGAACGCGAAGCGGCCAAGATTCCGGGTATTTCACCCGATGTGAAGCCGCGCGAAATCAAAAGCGCCGGCATCGTCGGCGCAGGTACGATGGGCGGCGGCATCGCCATGTCCTTCGTCAATGCCGGCATTCCCGTCGTAATCCTCGACCGCGATCAAGCCGCGCTCAGCCGCGGTCTCGGCGTGGTGGCGAAGAATTACGAAAGCATGGTGCAGCGCGGGCGCCTCGATCAACCGGGCCTGGCCAAGCGCATGGGCGCGATTACAAGTTCGGTCGATTACAACGCACTCTCCGATGCAGATCTCGTCATCGAGGCGGCTTTCGAGGATATGGGCGTGAAGGAGCAAGTGTTCCGCGAGCTGGACCGCGTTTGCAAGAAGGGCGCGCTGCTCGCAACCAACACCTCGACGCTCGACATCGACAAAATCGCGGGGTTCACCTCGCGGCCATCCGATGTGCTCGGCATGCACTTTTTCTCGCCCGCCAATGTCATGCGCCTTCTCGAAATCGTCCGCGGCGAGAAGACGGCCATGGATGCGATCGCCACCGCCATGGCTGCGTCGCGCAAAATTGGAAAGATCGGCGCCGTCGTCGGCAATTGCGACGGTTTCGCCGGCAATCGCATGCTGGAGAGATACATCACCGAGGCCATTCTCCTCGTCGAGGAAGGTGCATCGCCTTCCGATGTGGATACCGCGCTTACCCGCTGGGGCATGGCCATGGGGCCTTTTGCAGTACTCGATCTCGCTGGCATCGACGTGAATTGGCATATCCGGCAGCGGCGCGTGAAAGAGGGCATGCGCTATGGCTCGCCGCTTTTGGACCGGTTCTACGAGGCCGGCCGTTATGGGCAGAAAACATCGGCTGGCTTCTACCGGTACGAGCCTGGTAGCCGCGCGGCACTTCAAGACCCGCACGCGGATGCGATCATCGATACCTACCGCGAGGAATTGGGCACACGGATCGCGCCGGTGCCAGATCAAGAGATCGTGAAGCGGACGATCTGCGCGCTCATAAACGAGGGCGCGAACATTCTTCAGGAAGGGATCGTGTACCGCCCCGGCGACCTCGATATCATCTATATTTATGGATACGGCTTCCCGGCTTGGCGCGGCGGCCCAATGAAATATGCCGAGCTACGTGGCCTCGCCGACGTGCTCGCCGACATCGACGTGTGCTACGCCCGCTTCGGCGAGCGCTGGAAGCCGGCGCCGCTACTCGTCTCGCTCGTGACGGCGCGCAAGTGGAAGTGGCCAAAATAAAGCGCTCGAGCCGCCACAGTTTCTGCTCAATCGAATCTCAGCGTAGCCCCATATGGGGTGCCCAAGAGAGAAAGGTTTTATATGCGAACGATTATTCTGTCAGCTGGCTTCGGTCTCACACTTGCCATCGCAGCATTCGGATTGGCCAGCGTGCCGGTCTCGGCTGTGGAGGCTCCAGCGGTTAAGGCAACCGTGCAAAGCAACGTCACGAAGGTCGACGAGCGCGAGGAGCGTGAGCACCGGGAGCGCTGCGAGCGCGTGCGCCGCGAGTGCCGCGAGCGTCACGGCGACCATGAGAGGGAATATCTCAGGTGCGTTGAAGATCAACACTGCTAGACTAGAAATCGCATACGCCGCATCTGCGGCTTCAACGCGCTTCGAGCCCCGCCGCTTTGGCGGGGTTTTTTGTCGTCGCGCGCTCTATCCCCTGGGGCAAGCCCAGGCGCCGATGTGCGAAAATCTGCAGATGCCAGCGGAGCCAAGACCGGCCGGCGGTTGACTAGCGGCGCCGTATGACATTCTATCTATCATAAGACGGGGTCGTGAACCGGACGAACGAATTCCGGGAGGAAGCCATGAAAGAAGCCGCGATCGTCCCGGCGGCACGCACTCCGGCCGGCCGCCCCTACGGTATCGGCTGTACTCGCCTTGCCGGCCATAGTCTCATTGAGGGGAAGCGCCGCGGCGCAAAACATGTCATCGTGACCCTGTGCGTTGGCGCAGGCAAGGGCGCGGCCGGTTTATTCGAGGTAGTGTGATGAGCCTATTCGATCTCACGGGCCGCGTCGCGGTCATTACCGGCTCCTCCAGGGGCATCGGACGCGCCATCGCGCTCGAATGCGCGAAGATGGGCGCGAGCATTGTGGTCTCCTCGCGCAAAATCGAGGCCTGCGAGGCCGTTGTCTCCGAAATCGAGGCCGCCGGTGGCAAAGCGACTGCGTTTGCCTGCAATGTGGGGGTTAAATCCGACCTCGAAGGGCTCGTTGCCCATGCGATGCGCGAATATGGCCGCATCGACATCTTAATCCCGAATGCGGCGATCAATCCGTCTTACGGCCCATCCTCCGGGGTCTCCGACGAGATTTGGAACAAGGTCCTAACCTCGAACCTCACCGCGACCCATTGGCTGTGCCAGATGGTTTTGCCCGGAATGGCGGAGCGCGGCGGCGGCTCGGTAATTTTGCTTTCGTCCATCGTGTCGGTCTTTGGCGCAGCCAATCTCGGCATCTATGCTATCTCGAAGGCAGCCGAAGCGCAGCTCGCCCGCAATCTCGCGGTGGAGTGGGGCGCGCGCGGCATCCGGGTGAATTCGATTGCCCCCGGGGTGGTGAAAACCGATTTCGCCAAAGCGCTCTACGAAAATCCGAAGACGGCAGCTACCATCGCGAACTTGACCTGCTTGAAGCGGCTCGGCGAGCCTGAGGACATTGCGGGCGTCGCGGTCTTTCTCGCGTCGGACGCCGCGCGCTACATCACCGGCCAGCTCCTCCTCGTCGACGGCGGCACCTCCATCTTCTCACCGATTGGGTAAAGCATCGTGGTTGAACTCATTGACGTCGCTCCACACCATCGCTTCAACGAAAAGAAGCTCTGGCATTATCTGCGGGATCGCCTGGAAGATTTCGGCGCGCAGCCCACGGTACAGCAATTTCAGGGCGGCCAGTCGAACCCGACTTTTCTGCTCAGCACGCCCGCCCGCAAATATGTGCTGCGCAAGCAGCCGCCGGGGAAGCTGCTGCCGAGCGCGCACGCCGTCGACCGCGAATACCGGGTGCAATCCGCGCTGAAGGGCTCGCCCGTTCCCGTGGTGCCTATGCGGCTTTATTGCGAGGACGCCTCGATTATCGGCACGCCCTTCTATCTGATGGACTACATCCCGGGGCGTATTTTCACGAAGCCGGAGCTGCCCGAGCTCAATCATATGCAACGAAAAGCGGCTTACACGGCGTTCGCAGAAACGCTGGCAGCCTTGCATGAGGTCGATTTCCGCGCCATCGGGCTTGGCGACTATGGACGCACCGAAGGCTACGCGGCGCGGCAGCTCAAACGCTGGTCCGAGCAATACGAGGCCGCGAAAACCGCCCCTATCGAGGCCATGGACAAGCTGATCGCTTGGCTGAAGGCTTCCATTCCGGTCCATGACGAGGCAGCGATTACGCATGGCGATTACCGCATCGGCAACATCATGTTCGAGCTGAAGGAGCCTCACATCATCGCGGTACTCGATTGGGAGCTGTCGACGCTTGGCCACCCGCTCGCCGATCTCGGCTATGTCTGCATGTCCTATCGCATCCCGGCCAGCATGACGCTGCTGAGCGGGCTGCGCGGCCTCGATTTGCCGGCGCTCGGCATCCCAACCGAGGACGAGCTCGTCGCCACGTATTGCAACCGCGCGGGCCGCGATGACGTGCCGGACCTCACTTTCTTCATTGCGCTGTCGTTCTTCCGCTATGCCTCCATCGCGCAAGGGGTTTATGCGCGTTCGCTGCAAGGCAACGCCGCCGATAAGCGCGCGAACCTTGCGGGGGAGGCGGCAATCGTACTTGCCGAAGAGGGCTGGCGCATCGCGGAGGCGGCGGGCTAATTAAGATGCGTCGCGGGCGCATCGCCGGGGCAGCGGACTTCGCTTGAATCGCACGCCCGTGTCCGGCTGCGGACAAAAACTAGAAAGGCCCAAAACTGGAGAATCAGGCACATTCATCGCCTAAGCTTTGCCCAATCTAAGTGTAATCCTGTCTTCCCGGAACTTCGGCCCCTGTCCTTCGATTGATTTCTAAACTTCTAGGCGCTTATATACGGTGATGAACATTGACGACTCAAAAATAAAATCGCTACGCACGGAGGTGCAGGCCGCTGTTCAGGAATTTGATTTGGCGATCATGTTCCACGAGGTATGGAAACCTACCGCATATGACGAGAACCTGCACGAGCGAATGGGAGTGTCTCTCGCTACGAACGCGTTCAATGTGGTGCAATCAGCGCTTCGACGAGAGATGTTGTTGGCATTGATGCGACTCTGGGACAAACGAGACAAAGCGGTCAGGATGGTCGAGTCTATTGCCGCGACGCTTGGCAAGAAAAGCGTCATTGACGCGCTGGCAGCCGAGCGGGCAGGGGGCTTCGCCAGCATCGGAATTGAAGAACAGATGAGGCAGCGTCTAAGTCAGGACTTAGGTCAACTCGCGGACGAGGCAAAGGCGCTTCCTGTTCAGAAAGCAGCCGTTCAACGCGCGGCGCGCGCCGGAAATTACCGGCGCCCCTCAAGTTTTTCGCGCGCGGCACTGGCGAGGAAGGCCGAGCGTGTCAGGCCCCGGCGATGGGCTTCGCCGTCGATGGCCGCGAGCAATCCCGCATCGAAGGTCAGATTGGCGCGAATGGTCCGGCCTGCATCGAGAACGAGGGGGATCAGAACGGCCGTTTCGCCAGGACCGATTTCTCCGGAAGCGATCACCTCGGCAACGGTGCTGGCTTTGGGAAGCTCGGATCGCTCACCCCGCTTATAGGCCATGACATCGCGCAGCGCGGTTGTCGCATCTTCTATCGCCTCCTCGGGGCTCGCGCCCCCGCCAACGCATCCAGGAACGTCGGGAAAACGAACACCCCAAACTTCGCCGGAGCCGTCAAGAACTCCAACATAGTGAACCATTGCGGCCTCCTATACCCAACCTGCCGCCTTGGCGATCGATCGAGCCACGCCCGGCGAAAGCACTTTATGCCGGCGGACTGTGATCATAACGCCTGGCTGCGCATCGTTGACAAAGCGATCATGGCTACCGCCCCCGATGTTGACCCACCCGTCCTTTTCTAACCGGGCAACGATTTTGCGGGTATTGGCCTCAATCTTCGGCACATCGCATCCCGGTCGATGCTTATTATTATGCGCACGCTGGGGCGTTCTATCAAGCATAAATCCGCACGCTCAAATGCGCACACTTTTCGATTGGAGCGGGTCCAGATGGTTGGCCGGCAACCGGCGGCAAGCGGAGGTTCACCCCGGCACATCGCCTGAGAGATGCTTGATGACGGCGGCGAGAAACGCCTCGCCATATTGTTCGAGCTTGGCTGCGCCGACGCCATGGACCATCGCCATTTGCTCGCGCGTTTGCGGCTTGAGGTGCACCATGTCGAGCAGCGTTTTGTCGGGGAACACGACATAAGCAGGGACTTTCTTTGCGGTAGCAAGCGCGCGCCGGACCGCTTTCAAGGCTTCGAACAATGCGGCGTCTGCACCCGATAAAGCCTGGCCGCTAACGGCCGTAGCCGATGGAGCGCGGCGGGTCCGTTTGTCTCCGCGCTCCACCAGCGCTTCCTTCCTGAGCTCCACCGCGGCCTTCCCCCGCAAAACCTCCCTGCCATGCGCGGTGATGGTCCAAGAGCCGTAGCCAGCGACATCGAGATTGATGACGCCACCCGCATAAAGCTGGCGGAAAATCGCGCGCCATGCGTTGGCGCTGAGGTCGCTGCCGACACCGAATGTCGGCAATGTGTGATGGTTGAGCTGAGCGATGCGGTCCGTCGTCTGGCCACGGAGCAAGGCGATCAGATGCTCGGCGCCGAACCGTTCGCCGGTGCGGGCGATGGCGGAGAGCGCTTTTTGCGCCAGAATCGTGCCGTCGATAAGCTCGACGCCCTCCTCGCACAGATCGCAATTGCCGCAAGGCGCGGTGGTCTCCCCGAAATAAGCGAGCAGTGTCTGCCGCCGGCAGCGCGGGGCCTCGCACAGCGCGATGAGCGCGTCGAGCCGCCGGCGTTCGACCCGCTTTTGTTCGTCCGCGGCCTCGCTTTCCTCGATCTGCTGGCGGCGCAGGCGCATGTCGTCGAGGCCATAAAGCGTCAGCGTCGACGCCGGCAAACCGTCGCGTCCCGCGCGCCCGATTTCCTGATAATAGGCCTCGATGGATTTTGGCAGATTGGCGTGGGCCACGAACCGCACATCCGGCTTGTCGATGCCCATGCCGAAAGCGACCGTCGCCACCATGACAAGGCCATCGTCCTGCAGGAAGCGGTCTTGATTTTGCGAGCGCGCGGCGCTGTCCATTCCGGCATGATAGGCGAGCGCCGTAATGCCTTTCTCGCAAAGAAACTCCGCCAGCTCTTCGGTCTGCCTGCGTGCGCTGCAATAAACGATGCCGCTTTCGCCTTTGTGCCCGGCGATGAAGTCCAGCAGCTGACGGCGGGCATCGCTTTTCGCGCGCATGGCAAGGTGCAGGTTCGGTCTGTCGAAGCCATGGACGAAGACCTCTGGCGGCCGGGCGAAGAGACGGCTGAGAATATCCCCGCGCGTGGCCGCGTCGGCCGTCGCCGTAAGTGCCAAAATCTGCACGCCCGGAAGCTGGGCCGCGACCTCTCCGAGATTGAGGTAGTCGGGGCGGAAATCGTGCCCCCACTGAGAAACGCAGTGAGCCTCGTCGATGGCAAGCAGGCTGACGCCTGCCCGCTGCAGCATCGCTTTCGTATCGCCGAGCGCCAGTCTCTCGGGCGCGACGTAAAGCAGACGCAAAGCGCGATTGGAAACCGCATCGAGCAGGGCCGCTGCTTCTTCGCGGCTGTTCGAAGAATTGAGCGCCCCCGCCGCAATCCCAAAGGCTTGCAATTGCGCGACCTGATTGCGCATCAGCGCAATCAGCGGCGAGACCACGATGGTCAATCCGTCCCGCAAGAGAGCGGGCAATTGATAGCAGAGCGACTTGCCCCCGCCCGTCGGCATCACCGCGAGCACGTCGCTCCCATCGAGGATCGCGCCGATAATATCGGCTTGGCCCGCCCTAAAATCCGCGAAGCCGAAGGTCTTCCGCAGCGTTTCGCGCGCATTGTTCAAATCGCCCATGCCGCGATTTACACGAGTTTCGCCCGCGCTGGAAAGGGCGATGACGCGGGCGCGGCGCGGCAAGGTTCGAATCTCCGCTGCCGGCGCAAATGGTTCTAGCGATTGCCCGCAACCCAGCACCGCCTCCTGCTACCAGCCGCTGGCTTGACGAGGTCCGCCCTGAGTTCAAATGCGAGTTCTTCAGAGAAAACGGCTATATGAAATGTCCCAATGGAAACGCAGATTTGGTGAAAGCTTTGCTTCCTGGCCGCGATATCTTTAAAGCCTGATTGCCGCTTTCCACGAGTTTATCGAACGATCCAAGACCGGCGCGATGGCCCGTGGGATGCAGACCATTAACACCTATCGCCATTGGATCCCACGCAGCGCTGTCAAGGACCCGTGCCTTCATGCCTAGAATCCACGTCAAGCAACTCCGGGTGGGCGAGGACGCCATCGACCTTCACGGCCACGTCAATAACCAGGAATATCTGCGCTGGATGGAGGAGGTCGCCATCGAGCATTCCTCCGCCCAAGGCTGGCCGATGGAACGCTATCTTGACAGCGGGGTATCCTGGTACGTCCGCTCCCATTTCATCGAATATCTGCGGCCGGCACAGCTAGGCGACGAGATCACGGTATGCACTTGGGTGGCAGCGATGACAGAGCGGGAATCGCCGCGCCGCACTTTGTTCCTGCGCAACGCCAGCCGCCGCCAGATCCTGGCGCGGGCAGAGACCCGGTGGACCTTCGTGGATATCCGGCGCGGACGGGCAATACCGATACCTGACAAGGTGCGATCGGCCTTCGAAATCGTGGAATCGGAGGATGAAGCGCTGCGGCAGGCCGGCTGGTTGCCAGACGCCGGGTCAATTCCGTTCAAGACGCCGTCCTAACCCGCATAGCCTCGTCCAGCGCGGGCTGGCAAGGAAAGCGGGTCGTGTCAGGCAGTTTGCTTCGTTTTCGATTCCAGCAAGCAATGCTGCATCGATGGTCAGGTTCTTGTTCCAAGCATAAATTATGGCGTCGGCCCGGACGGCGTGGCAAGGTTCATGTTAGCGCCCGTGGAGGCGCAGCAGGAAGAGGCCACAATGTCCGATATATTTCAGCTCTCCCCGAAGGCAGCCGATTATAAGGCGCGCGTCGAGCGCTTCATGGACGAGCACATCTATCCGAACGAAGCGGCGCTGTTCCACACAGCGGACCATCAGCCCGACCGCTGGGAGCCGCTCGCGCTTTTGCAAGAGATCAAGGAAAAGGCGAAGGCGCAAGGGCTTTGGAACCTGTTCCTGCCCGATAGCGAGCACGGCGCGGGGCTCACCAATCTCGAATATGCGCCGCTCGCGGAGGTGATGGGCCGCTCGCATTGGGGGCCGGAGGTGTTCAACTGCTCGGCGCCGGACACCGGCAATATGGAGGTGCTGGTCCGCTATGGCAGCGAGGCCCAGAAGGAGCGCTGGCTGAAGCCGCTGCTCGCCGGCGAGATCCGCTCGGGCTTCGCCATGACCGAGCCGGATGCGGCCTCGTCGGACGCCACCAATATCGCGATCTCGATCAAGAAGGATGGCGGCGATTACGTCATCGACGGCCGCAAATGGTGGACATCGGGCGCGGGCGACAAGCGCTGCAAGATCCTGATCCTGATGGGCAAGACCGATCCGGACAATCCCGATCCGCATAAGCAGCAATCCATGCTCCTGGTGCCGGTAGACACGCCGGGCGTGGTCAAGGAGCGGATGCTTCCCGTGTTCGGCTATCTCGACGCGCCGCACGGTCACGGGGAGCTGAGCTTTACGAATGTGCGCGTGCCGGCCGATAGCGTGCTGCTCGGCGAGGGGCGCGGCTTCGAGATCGCGCAGGGCCGCCTCGGACCCGGCCGCATCCATCACTGCATGCGCACTATCGGGCGGGCCGAGCGCGCGCTGGAGCGGATGTGCCTTAGGCTGCAAGCCCGCACCGCCTTCGGCAAGCGCGTTGCGGAGCACGGCGTCTGGCTGGAGCGCATCGCCGAAAGCCGGATGATGATCGACCAGGCGCGGCTCTTAACGCTGAAAGCGGCGCATATGATGGATACGGTTGGCAACAAGGCGGCGCGCGCCGAGATCGCAATGATCAAGGTGATAGCGCCGAACATGGCTCTCAAGGTCATCGATTGGGCGATCCAAGCGCATGGCGGGGCCGGCATTTGCGACGATTTCGGCCTTCCTTACGATTACGCGTGGATCCGCTGCTTGCGCATCGCCGATGGGCCGGACGAGGTGCACCGCAACCAAATCGCTAAGCTCGAGCTGCGGAAGTACCGCGATCGGGGAATGCAGGGCCACAACTCCCGCCGCGCTTCAGAGTAGGGCGCGCCGCCGAGGCTGAAAACTGACGGCCGGTACAACGGCCGGCCGCAGCCGTTTTAGAGTGTGTCCAGCTTTTTCGGGATCGGCGGGATTTTTGCCTAGACCCCCCACCCCAGCCCTCTCCCCAAGGGGAGAGGGAGTCTACTGCGGAAGTGTTTAGCTGCCGAGAGCGCCGTCAACGAAACTCTTAATCAGCGAATGCGCAATCGAGATGGGCGGCGGCACTTCCAGACCCTCCGGATGCCGGTTTTCGAGCATGCTCGCCGCCTCCTCCCGGGTAACCCAGCGCGCATCCGCAAGCTCGGTTTTGTCGAGCGAAATCTCTTCGCTCAGGGCCTCGCCCCAACAGCCGATCATCAGCGAATGCGGGAACGGCCAGGGCTGGCTGGCGATGTAGCGCACTTGGCCTACACCGATGCCGGTCTCCTCCTCGATCTCGCGCCGGACGGCGTGCTCGATGTCATCGCCGGGCTCGACATAGCCCGCCAGCGTGGAATAGAGCTTCTCGGGAAAGCGGTGCTCGTGTCCCAAAAGGCAGCGATCGCCGCGCGTGACGAGCATAATCACGGCTGGGTCCATGCGCGGATAAGCGTCGAGGCTGCAAGCTCCGCAATGGCGGCGCCACCCGCCGTCGTGAGAGCGGACTTGGCCTCCGCATCGCGTGCAACACCGGTTGACCGCATGCCAAGCCATGAGCGCGCGCGCCTGCGACGCGATCAGCAGCTCCGTCTCGCTGAGAACGCCCTGCATCGCAAGCGAACGCAGGTCCACAAGCGGCTTCATCTCTTCAAGCGCGGCCACGGCGTGCATCGTTTGCAACGGCTGGAAATTGCAGGTGAAAACCGGCGCACCGGCTTGCTCCTCTCCCAGATATACAAACTCGCCAGGCTTTGCGATGGCCTGCACTTCGTGAAAGGAGAGCCAGCGCAGCTGCGCTGTGCTCCGGTCAGCCGAAGGGACGATCGGAACTCTGAGATCGAATAGCGCGAGCACTTTCGCATCCGGATTCGCGCGGGCGGCGCCGATGAAATTGGCATCGGTGCGCTTTTCGCTGTGGCGCTTCAAGCCGGTCTCTGCTGTGAGTTTGGGCGGCGTGATCGATTGTTGCATGAGGCTGGCCGGCGGACAAAATGTTGAGGGGCTCACAGCTTATAATCAAAGCTTCCGCAAAGATACGGTTTCGACGCGGTGCGCATCGCCTTTTCGCAATATCAGATTTGCGCGCTGGCGGGTGGGTAAGATGTTCTTCTTCAAATTAACGAGGTTGATCGTCCGCCACAACTTGAGAGCCTGTTCGACGGCCTGCTCGCGCGTCAGTTTCGAATAGCGGTAGAAATAGGAGTTCTCATGACGGAACGCTGTTTGGCATAGCCGCAGAAAACGCGTCACGTACCATTCCTCGATCAGCGCCGGATCGGCATCGATGTAGATCGAGAAATCGAAGAAGTCCGAAACGAACGGAACCGCTTCTCCGTGTTTTGGCAGCTTGGCCGGCTGCAAGACATTCAATCCCTCGACGATAAGAATGTCAGGCCGGTCGACCACGATCTTCTCGTCAGGAACGATGTCGTAGGAGAAGTGGGAATAAACCGGCGCCTCAACATTGGCGCGGCCCGCCTTGACATCGGCCACAAAACGTAAAAGCCGCGCCTTGTCGAAGCTTTCGGGAAAGCCCTTCCGGTGCAAGATGCCCCGCCGTTCGAGCTCGGCATTAGGCAGCAGGAAGCCATCGGTCGGCACCAAATCCACCCGCTGATGGGCAGGCCAGCGCGCGAGAAGCTCCCGGAGCACACGAGCCGAGGTGCTTTTGCCTACGGCGACGCTGCCCGCTATGCCGACGATGAACGGCACCTTGTCTCCGCCTTTGTTGAAAAACTTCGTTGTGGCGGAATGCAGGAGCTGCGCCGCGCGGACATAATAATTCACAAGTTTGGAGATGGGCAGGTAGATGTCCGTCACCTCGTCGTGGCTGATGCGCTCGATCAGGCCGGACAGGCGCGCTAAATCCTCGTCGGTCAGCGTCAGCTGAACGCCGTTGCGCAGCTCGGACCACTCGCTGCGGCTGAACGTGCGGTAGGGCGTGGGCTCTACGGCCGGACGCAGATCGAAATCGAGCACTTGGCCTTGCATACTCATGATGCTCCCCCGCTTTCAGGCCGCGAAGCCTTCTCGGCGTGACCCGACAGCGACGTTCTTCGATCCAGCTCGCTCAACACCGCCTCCAAGGGAACGTTGCGCGCTTCAAGTAGCACGAGAAGATGATAGATAAGATCGGCCGCCTCGCTGCACAGCCTTTCGTCGCTTTCGCTTACCGCGGCGATGACGGTTTCGGCTGCCTCCTCGGCAAGCTTTTTCGCGCAGGTTGCGATGCCCTTATCCAGAAGCGATTTTGTGTAGGATGTTGAGGCGGTAGCGCTGCGGCGCGCGGATATGGTCGCAGCCAACCGTGCCAGAGTGTCTTCACTCATGCGATAGCCCCTCGGGCACCCGTTATCCGCCGCCATAATCATCGACCGGCGCCTTCCAATCAAGGCAAATTTCTGTTCAGAAGCAGGAGAAACGTCTTAGAGATTTCTGTAGCGCTTGCATTAGCCTAGATCGATGCCGCCGCTTAGGTAACACAACGCACGTTCTCGCGGTAGCTTAAGCAACTGTCTGCGCACAGGGTAATGTCATTCTTGGGCCGCCTAACTGCAAGGGCCTGGACCGGCACGCATCTGGCGATGTGCAATCGGGCTCGCCTGGCAGTGGATTCAACAAAGAGGGCGCGCGGAGGCGCTCTTTTTGCCGGTGAATGAAATCGAGCTATTTCAAGGGTTCCAAGGGTGAATTGAAATGGTAGTTAATACCGCCCCGGACCGTATTCAACTCGGTGTCTAGCGTCCACGTATCCGCCCAGACTGTCTGTTGCGTTGCCGCGACCAAGTTCGACGTACTGATATTCCGCCTTTAGCGGCCAGGACGGAGTTAACCTGTATTCTAGCCCGCCCGTCTTGCCCCGGCGCAGATAATTTTTCTGCTTATGCCCGGCGCATCATGGACATGAGCGCGCTCGCGCTTCGATAACCGGCTTTCCGCGCGGCAGCAACCCGGCTGGCGCCCTCGCTTAAATGGGCCGCTGCACTTAAGGCCCTCAGCCGCCGCCGCCAGGTCCCAAACGATAGGCCGGTCTCCTCCCGGAACTTCCGTGTAAGCGTGCGGCGCGAAAGACCGGCCCGGTCCGCCCAGCCGTCGATATCGAGCGCGAGCGAAGGGTCATCGATCAAAGCTTCGCAGATCGCCCCCAGTCTCTTATTGGCAGGAAGCGGCAATTCGAACTCGGCTGCTGCCGCGCGGGCGATCTCATCGACGACAAGCTTCGCCAGCGCGCCGCCTCTACCATCCTCGGCGTAGAGCACCGGTTCCTCCATTAGCGCCAGGATCGCTTCCCGCAACAGCGGCGAGACGGCTATAACTTTGCAGCTCGCCGGAATTTCGCGTGCCTCGCCTTCGCGAATATAAACCGTTCGCATGGCTACCGCCGCCCGCATCTCGACCGAATGTACAGTTCGCGGGGGGATCCAGAGTGCATGGCGGGGCGGGACGATCCAGGCGCCTTCGGCGGTCCTAGCCATCATGATCCCCTTCACAGCGTGAAGAAGCTGGCCTCGCCGGTGGGAATGCGCCAGCGTGCTCGTCCCGCCGGCGAACTCCTTCGCCATCGCGGCCACCGCGCGATCCACATCCTGATAATCGCACGGGTTCGTGCTTCGGTTTTGGCCCGTTCGCAACATTTTTCGGCCCCAACGCGTTTTCAGGCCAGGTTAATGTCTGCGAAAGGAAACGGCAAGAAGCGGAAAACGGCGATCATGACAACAGGGGCTAAGGAAGCGAACCGGACGATCCTGTTCGTGAATTGGGCGCACGCGCTGGATCACTTTGCGCTTCTGATCTATCCGACCGCGGTCATAGCCATCGCAGCCGATCTTCAACGCGATTATAGCGGCCTGATTTCGCTTTCGACCGGCGCGTTTTTAGCTTTCGGCTTGTTCGCGCTGCCCGTTGGCTGGCTAGCGGACCGCTTTGGGCGCCGGGCTTTGCTGAGCTCGTTCTTTTTTGGCTATGGCGCGGCTTGTTTTCTCGTCGCAGCTTCGGCGAGTGTGCCAATGCTGGCCATATCGCTGTTTGCGCTCGGCATATTCAGCGCCATCTACCATCCGATCGGCAGCGCGATCATCGTGGCCAACACCTCGCAGCTTGGGCGCGCGCTGGGCATCAACGGCGTATGGGGCAATATGGGCGCGGCGCTGGCGCCGGGAATAACCGCAGCGCTAGCGGGAGCGTTCGGCTGGCGCGCGGCATTTGTTGTGCCCGGCGCTGTCCTGATCGCCTCGGGCATTGCCTTCGTTTTGCTGGTCAAGGACCACAGCGTGCGCGGCAAGAAGCAGACTGTCAGCCATACGCTTCGTGCGGGCCGCGGCCATCTTATTACGCTTCTAGTGGTGTTCATGACAGCGATTCTTGCGGGCGGCCTTACCTTCAACATCGTGACCGTCGCTATGCCGAAGGTTGTCGACGAACGGCTCGGCCTTGCACTTCCGCTTGCCGCGACCGGCTGGATCACCACCGGGATTTTCGTTTGCGGCGCTCTTACGCAAATCCTGATCGGCCGTCTCATCGCCCGCTTCGAACTCACAACGCTTTTTATCTGGCTTTCGGTGTTGCAGCCTGCCGGGCTCCTGCTTGCGGCGCGCACGGCGGGCGTGCCCATGGCCATCGGTCTCATTCTGGTGACGGCAGCCATTTACGGACAAGTTGTCATCAACGACGCCATGGTCGGACGCTACGTGCCGGACGAATATCGCAACCGCGTCTATTCCTTGCGCTTTTTCCTCGCCTTCACTGTGGGTTCCCTTGCCGTTCCGATCATCGGCGCGCTCCACCGCGATGGAGGCTTTCAGGCTGTGCTTTTCGTTTCTAGCGCGATCGGCGCTGTTATTTTCGTAAGCGCGCTTGCAACCTGGGCGCTGACGCGCGGCAGGCTGCAACAACACGCAGTGCCAGCGGAATGATGAGGCTTCGGGACCGAAGGAGACCATTAGCCCGAAAAAACAATGCCGTTGTTGCGGCGAGCCGCAATTTTAAATAGCCTGTAACAAAAAGGGCACAGACCGCCTAGGCCGCCTAATTCGACACCAACATATTGATATTGCCCATCTTTTTTATACTTAATACCAAACTGCCTGCGATTTTAAGCTAGCGCCAACTGAGCAGGGCCTGCATTGCACCGCGTGAATAAACTGCTACGATGCGCCGGGGCGAAGCTGCTATCGTTAGACCAGGGGGAAACCACCAATGAAGAAACTTTATGCTGGCCTTTTGGGCGTGGCATTGACAAGCGCGTTGGCGATTTCGGCAAATGCAGCTGACATGTATGGCGGCGGCTATAAGGATGTGCCTTATGTAGCCGTAAATTGGACGGGCTTCTACGTCGGCGTCAACGTTGGCGGAGCTTGGGGCGCCGAAAGCGATCAACTCGCCTATGCCCCCGACTCATTCGGCGGATTGTCACCTTCCGGCGCGTTCGGAGGCGCCCAGATTGGCTATAACCGGCAGGGCCTATTCGGGATCGCTCCTCTCGTTCTTGGTCTTGAGGCCGATATTCAAGCTTCCGCAGCCTATGGACAGGGAAGCGACGCTGCTGGCGACGTCTTTAGATCGCGGCTGCAAGAGTTCGGGACCGTCCGCGGCCGCGCCGGCTATGCGATAGATCGCACACTTCTCTATTTCACTGGCGGTCTCGCTTACGGCAACGTGCACAATGAAGCGATTACGGCCCTCGGCGATTTCCTAACCGAGCCCGCCGCCACCGGTTATGTTCTTGGCGGCGGTGTGGAATACAGGTTTAGCCGCTGGGTGTCGTTCAAGGCCGAGTATCAATTCATCGATCTTGGAAAGAACGACCCTGTGGATCCCTCGGCTGGATCCTACGCGGCTTCGGGCGGCACGCTTCGCGACGACGCATACCATACCCTCCGTGTCGGAGTTAACTACTTTCCCTTTACGGCCCCTGAGCCTTTGAAATAGCCAGCCCCATCTGGCCGTCGGAGCGGCGCCCTCCAGGCGCCGTTTCTGTTTGTGCATCTAGCGCCCGCTCGCAAGAGGGCCCAAAGCACCTTTCCTGGGGCTAGATGGCACGGAAGCCTCCGAAGACGTTGCAGTTCAGCGTGTGCCATGGTAGCTCGCATCGTAACAGCGCGCCAAGCGCGGCCGCGCACCGTCGCGCAAGCGAAAACCTCATCACAATCAGGCGGAGTTAGAGACCATGGCCGAAAACAATGGAACGAATGGCGGCAACATCCCTCAATCGGGGGAAACCTCTCTTCATCCGCAGGTCAATGTGCTCGGTCAATATATCAAGGACCTTTCTTTCGAGTCCCCCGATACGGATCGCTTCTTTCGCGGGCCGGGCAAGAACCCGAACCTGCAGCTGAACTTCAACGTGCAGGTTCGCAGGCTGCAAGAAGACGCCTATGAAGCCGCCCTATCCCTCGAAGGCGAGGCTCGCAGCGACGAAGGTGTGCTGTATAAAATCGAGCTCGTTTACGCCGGCGCATTCCTTTTGAGGAACCTGCCGCAGGAAGCGATCCAACCGGTGCTCTTCATCGAATGTCCCGCCCTTCTCTTTCCGTTCGCCCGGCGGATTGTGGCCGATCTCTCTCGCGAAGGCGGGTTCCCGCCGCTGCTGCTCGATCCCATCGATTTTGGCAGCCTATACCGGCGCCGCATCGAGATGGGGCAGCAGCCTACCATTACCGGTTAGAGACTGTCCTATTCATCCAGAAGTAGCTTCAAGCCCCCCTCATACCAAATCCGGCCAATCGCTTGCGCCGGCCCCTGTTGTCATCCCGGAACGGCGCCCTTCGCGCCGTATCCGGGATCTTTACGGGCGCTGTGAATCTTGCAAGATCCCGGAACCGCCGCAGGCGGTATCCGGGATGACAGCCGCGAGGTATTCAGCCGGATCCTGTATCACCCCACCCCTCTCCCCAAGGAGAAAGAGGACGCCTGAAATGCCCTCTTCCCAGGGGAAAGGGCCGCAGCTTGCTCCCTCTCCCCAGGGGGAGAGGGTTGGGGTGAGGAGGGACTTCCCGGCGAGTCCGTAGAGCTGAACGGACTCTACGCTCCGGATTGCCCGGGCTCGCCCTGTCCCGGCAGGTAGCGGCGCCAAATCGCGTTTTGCCCGAGCGAAGCGGCAAAAGCCGCATGAGCTGCCTCCTCCTCAGGAGATAAGCGGGGCGCCAGCGGTTTGGCCCGGATTTGTACGGCGGTCTCGCCTTCGATCTTCGCGCCTGCACCCTTAGGCGCAAAATCGAGCCCAGCCTGCTCAGCTCCGATGAGGCGAAGATAGACATCGGCCAAAAGCTCGCTGTCGAGGAGCGCGCCATGTTTCGTGCGCGTCGAATTGTCGATTCCGTAGCGGCGGCACAACGCATCGAGATTGTTTGGACTGCCAGGGTGCTTGCGGCGCGCAAGAGCTAAGGTGTCGGTCACCCGCTCCATGCTGAGCGGCGGGTGGCCCAGGCGCCCGAACTCGTGGTTGAGAAAGCCGACGTCGAAAGGCGCGTTGTGAATGATCAGCCGGGCATCGCCGAGTACGTTGAGAACCTCATCGGCAACGGCGCTGAAAAGGGGCTTATCGCTCAGAAAAGCCGCCGTCAAACCGTGCACATCGGTCGCGGCTTTCGGCACGTCGCGCTCAGGGTTGAAATACCAATGCCAGGATGTGCCCGTGGGGATGTAGTTAATAAGCTCCACGCAAGCGAGCTCGATGACGCGGTGATTGTCTTTGGGGTCGAGCCCCGTCGTCTCGGTGTCGAGAACAAGTTCGCGCGACATTCATTGGCCCCAAATCGATGCGTTCAGCCGTCGTGAAGATCGGCCCAGCGCTGATAAGCCAGCGGCTGCCTTTTTGAAATCTCCTCTACAACTGCATCGATTTGGCGGTAAGTGTCTTCCAGCGGCACGCCGGTATCCACAACGAAATCGGCCTTCTCGCGCTTTACGGCATCGGGCCATTGGCGCGCGACGATGGCCTCGAACTTCTCAGGCGTCATGCTGGGCCTCGCCGCCACCCGCTCGCGCTGAGCTTCGGCGGGCGCGCTCACGACGATGATCGCGTCGAAAAGGTGGTGAGCCGCGGTTTCGAAGAGCAGCGGCACTTCGACAATGACAAGATCGGCGCCTTTATCCTGCTCGGCGAGAAGAAGCCGCCATTCCGTGCGCCGCACAAGGGGATGAACGAGAGCCTCCAGCTTTTTCAGCTCTTCCTCCGACGAGAGGGCCCTTTGCGCAAGCGCCTGCCGGTCGACGATGCCATCGCGCGTCGTTCCCGGAAAAACGGCCTCTATGAGCGGAACAGCCTCGCCTGAATAAAGCTCGTGCACAATCTGATCGGCATCGAGCACGCAAACGCCGTTGCCGCGAAGGTAGCGCGCAACCGTGCTTTTACCCATGCCAATCGAGCCAGTCAGCCCGGCGACAATCATGCCGCGGTTCTCTCCCTCGCCGTTACTGCGGCAAGTACCCGTTCGCGAAGGCCAGCTGAGACCGTGGGCCTCAAGCCGAACCACTTCTCGAAGCCTGGCACCGCCTGATGAAGGAGCATGCCCAGTCCGTCCACCGTCTTCCATCCTCCCTCCTTCGCTTGCCTTAGCAAGGCTGTTTCAAGCGGATGATAGACGATATCTGAGACCGTCGCATTTAGACCGATGGCGGAAAGATCGATCTCGAGCACCGGCGCACCGGTCATGCCGAGGGTCGAGGTGTTGACGACCAGCCCGGCGCCTTCAAGCACACGTCCCAAACTTTCAAAACCGAACGCCCGTGCCGGCGGAAACGAAGCCGCCAGCTCCGCGGCCCTCTTTCCGGTTCGATTGACGATCCGGATATCCTCAAAGCCGCGTTGGATCAGCGCCCAGACGATAGCCCGCGCCGCGCCGCCTGCGCCAACGACTACGGCAGGCCCGCCGCTCAGGTCCCAGCCCGGGCTTTCGCTATCGAGATTTGCCGTGAATCCATAGGCGTCGGTGTTCGAGCCGGCGAGCCTGCCGGCATCGAGCCACACCGTGTTTACTGCACCTATGGCTTCGGCTGCGCCATCGCGAAGCTCACACAAGCGGTAGGCCTCGATCTTATGAGGTACAGTAATGTTGGCGCCGCAAAACCCTCTCGCAGCAAGGCTCGTTAGAAAGCCTTCGAAGTCCTTCGGTTCGACGGCTGCCTTAACGTATTCGCCTTCCAGGCCGTGCTCTTCCAGCCAATAGCCATGGATTACCGGTGACAGCGAATGGGAAACCGGCCATCCAATGACACAAGCGCGCTTCATGCCGGCTGCTTACCTCTCAATAATCGAAAGACGGCGCAATTCTTCAAGAACAGCCAGTACGGGCAAACCGAGAATAGTAAAGTAATCGCCTTTTATTTCAGAGAAGAGATGAATGCCGAGACCCTCGATATGATAGGCGCCAACCGAGGTGAGAAGGCCTTCGCCCACAGTTTCCATGTACCATTCGATGAACTTGTCCGAGAAATCGCGCACCGTCAGGTTTGCTGCGTCGGTAAAACTCGCCGCGTGCGTCTTGTGAAGCACCACGGCCGCCGAATACAGCTCATGAGTGCGGCCGCGCAGCTTGTGCAGCTGCTCGCGCGCTTCCTGCAGATTGCACGGCTTTTGCAGGATCTCATTGCCGATCGCCAGCACCTGATCGGCGCCAATGACGATCGCGCCCGGCTCCCTTTCCAGCACGCTGGCGGCCTTGAGCCGTGCCAAAGAGACGGCAACTTCGCTGGGTGCGGTGCCTGGCGCGAAACGCTTGTGCTCCTCCGCCTCGTCTAGCGTCGGTGGCTGCTGGCGGAATCGAATCCCCGCGCTCGCAAGGATAGCCGCACGCGCTCCGCTCGCGGATGCGAGGATGACTTCAGGATAATCGGCTTGCATGGGTGGCAGTATAACCTTCTTGAACTCAGACCAAAAGCACCGCTTCGCTTATCTGCGGCGCTCCTCATAGAGAGAGATGATGAAAGCCGCAGTCTCCTCAATCGACCTCCGGGTGACATCGACAACTTGCCACCGGTTTTGTAAGCAAAGCTTTTTCGTGAAAGTCATCTCCTCTTTGATGAGGTCTGCGTCGATATAATTATCGAATTTGCTGCTATTGAGAGAAAGCATACGATTGCGCCGGATTTCGGAAACGCGTTCGGGGCTTGCTATTAAACCTACGACGAAGGGTCCCTTTAAGCCCTGCAAGTTAGGCGGCGGTGGAATATTCGGCACGAGAGAGACATTCGCCGTCTTATATCCCCGGTGTGCAAGGTAGATACTTGTTGGCGTCTTGGAGGTGCGGCTCGCGCCGATGAGTACAATATCGGCCTTTTCCAGATCCTCGGTAAGCTGGCTATCGTCGTGGCTTAGCGTGAAATTCATAGCCTCGATCCGCCGGAAGTACTCGGCATCGAGCGTATGCTGCCCGGCCACTATCGCGCGCGCGGGCATTTTCAAATAGCTCTCGAAGGCCTGAATAACCGGTTTCAGCACCGCGACGCACGGCACGCCGAGATCGGCGCACCGGGTTTCAAGAGCCGCGCAGAGATTAGGATTCATGAGCGTGTAAAGCACAATTCCAGGCGAAGCCTCTATCTGCTGCATTACCGTTGCCAGGTGTTTCGGGTTTCGCACCAAGGGATGCATGTGCCGGTTGGGCTTGGCTCCGGAAAGCTGCACGAGCGCTGCCTTCGCCATGGTGGTCAAAGTCTCGCCGGAAGCGTCCGAAACAAGATGAAGGTGGAAGTGTTTCGGGGTGTGGATTGCTGTGGATTCAGGGGAGAGCTGTGCCCCTTCGCCGCCTTGGCGCGGGTTGCCTCCATCGTGCTTCATTGAGTCCTCCACGCCAATTAAAAAAGAACGCACAGCTAAAGACGCCGTGGAAAGAAAGCGCTTGGTCCTCCCTCAGCTCCGGCAAAGCCTGAGTCTTCACACTTTGTCCCCATGTTATTCATTGCGGGAAGTGGCAAAGCAAGATTAAACAGCAAGGGCTGGAGCCGGTGCAAACGGGATTTTCAACATTGGCAGCCGTGCCGCCGTATTCCGGACCGGCCCAAATTTGGAACCGGGGGATAGCGAAGGAACACTGCCAAGTTTCCCAGTGTTGCACCGCCTATAGAAATAACAGATCTTAAGTGGACTTATTTTTTGATGAAAAAGCGATCCTCAAGCGGCGAACAGAAGTCTCACCAGACACGAGCCGGACAAGCCGCTCCGCCGTTCATGGAGGTGTTGGCAGGGAAGACGCAAAGCACCCCGCCGCTCTGGCTGATGCGCCAAGCGGGCCGGTATCTTCCCGAATATCGCCAAGTTCGCGAGCGGGCAGGATCGTTTCTCGATCTTTGCTACAATCCCAAACTCGCGGCAGAGGTGACGCTTCAACCCATCAGGCGCTTCGGGTTCGATGCGGCCATCGTGTTCTCCGACATTTTGGTCGTACCGCATGCGCTCGGCCAGCATGTCGAGTTTTTGGAAGGCGAAGGTCCAAAGCTCAACCCCATCGCAAACGCGGCGGATCTTGCGAAACTCTCCGCAGGGAACGCGAGCGAGCGCTTCGGCTTGGTATACGAGGCGATAGAGCGAATCGTGTCCTGTCTTGGCGGCCAAACGCCTTTGATAGGTTTTTGCGGTGCGCCTTGGACGGTGGCGAGCTACATGGCGGGCGGGGGCGGCTCGCCCGATCAGCGGGCCGCAAAGCTTCTAGCCTATCGCGATCCGCAAACCTTCAAAGCTTTGCTCGAACTTTTGGTTGAGACGTCGAGTGCCTATCTCATCGGGCAAATCGACGCAGGCGTCCGCGCCCTGCAAATCTTCGATAGTTGGGCAGGCAGCCTGGCCGATAACGATTTCTTATCGTTCGCGATCGAGCCCACCGCAGAAATCGTCAAGCGCGTGAAAGCCGCTCATCCCGCGATCCCGGTCATTGGCTTTCCGAGGGGAAGCTCGGCCTATTTCGAAAGGTATGTAGACGGGACGGGCATCGACGCGCTCGGCTGCGACACGGCGGCGCCGCTCGATCTCATGGCGCAGTTGCAATCCCGGCTGCCCGTTCAGGGTAACCTCGATCCGTTGTTGCTGCTCGCCGGCGGGGATGCTATGGAGCGAAGGGTGAAAACGATTCTGCAGCAGCTTTCTCCTAAACCCTTCGTGTTCAATCTTGGCCATGGAATTCTTCCTGAAACACCGATTGAAAATGTCGAACGGCTCGTAAATCTCGTCCATACTAGAACTTAACGCTCAAACATGATTGAGTAGTCTATGATCGGCCTCATGAACAGCATGTACCAGTATTTGAAGGCGATCCATCTGATTGCTGCTTTTGCTTGGATGGCCGGCATGTTCTATTTGCCGAGGTTGTACGTATACCATGCTGATGCAGGCACTCACACGCCGCAGGCCGCAACGTTCAAAGTCATGGAGCGGCGGCTTTTGAAGGTCATCATGAACCCAGCCATGATCGTCACCATTGCTTTGGGGCTTTGGCTTGCCTTCGGTGCTGAAGGCGTAGACTGGAAAACCGCAGGCTGGCTGCATGTGAAGATCGTGCTGGTTCTCTCGATGGCGACGCTCCACATGTTCCTTGCCAAATGGCGCAGGGATTTCGAAGCGGATCGCATTCCACACAGCTCGCGTTTTTTCCGTATCGTCAATGAAGTGCCGACGGCGCTCTTGATTGGGATCGTTATTTTGGCTGTGGTGAAGCCTTTTTGATCTTCTACCCACTAGAAAAAGCTGTTTTTGCCGCGCCGGTGTCTTTTCCAAATCAAAAAACCTGCTATAGTTAGCGCGTCGTACATTCCCGGGAGACCCGCTTTGCGGTTGGATACCGGTTCACGCGAATTCTAGTGAATAAGCCGCCCTCTACCCTCCAAGACAAGCGGCAGAGCGACAGTTCTAGCTAATCCCGTCCAGCTAGCAGGGTTCTCCCTGCGCTATCCTCATAATCCCCAAGAAGTCCCCCACACATGCAAGAAATGAAACTGCAGGACCTTAAAGTTAAGTCGCCGACCGAACTCTTGAGCGTTGCTGAGGAATTCGCCGTCGAGAACGCGAGCGCTTTGCGCAAACAAGAGCTTATGTTTGCGATATTGAAGCAGCTTGCAGCGCGCGAGATTGAGATTACCGGAAACGGTGTTGTGGAAGTCCTTCAAGACGGCTTCGGTTTCCTTCGTTCGCCCGATTCGAATTATTTGCCTGGGCCGGACGATATTTATGTGAGCCCAAGCCAAATCCGCCGTTTCGGCCTGCGCACAGGCGATACTGTCGAAGGCCAGATCCGCGGGCCCAAGGAGGGCGAGCGCTACTTCGCTCTGCTCAAGGTCAATAAAATCAATTTCGACGATCCGGAAAAAATCCGTCACAAGGTTCACTTCGACAATCTGACGCCACTCTATCCGAATAAGTGGCTGAAGATGGAAACCGAACGGCTGGACTCCAAGGATCTCAGCCCTCGCGTCATCGATATCGTGGCGCCGCTTGGAAAAGGGCAGCGCGGCTTGATCGTGGCTCCGCCCCGCACCGGTAAAACCGTTCTCCTGCAAAATATCGCCCATTCCATCACTGCGAACCACCCTGAATGCTATCTGATCGTGCTTCTAATCGACGAGCGGCCGGAAGAGGTGACGGATATGCAGCGCTCGGTTCGCGGCGAGGTGATCAGCTCGACCTTCGACGAACCCGCCTCGCGGCACGTTCAAGTGGCGGAGATGGTGATCGAGAAGGCGAAGCGGCTTGTCGAGCACAAGCTCGATGTTGTGATCCTGCTCGATTCGATTACGCGCCTCGGCCGGGCCTATAATACGGTAGTGCCGTCTTCCGGTAAGGTTCTCACCGGTGGCGTCGACGCCAACGCGCTACAGCGTCCCAAGCGCTTTTTCGGCGCGGCCCGCAATATCGAGGAAGGCGGCTCGCTCACGATCATCGCCACCGCGCTTGTCGAAACCGGCAGCCGCATGGATGAGGTGATCTTCGAAGAATTCAAGGGCACCGGCAATTCCGAGCTTGTTCTCGACCGCAAGGTGGCCGACAAGCGCGTGTTCCCTGCCATGGATATCGCCAAGTCCGGCACCCGCAAGGAAGAGCTGCTCGTGCCGCAAGCGCAACTCCGCAAGATGTATGTGCTGCGCCGGATTCTCAATCCGATGGGGCCGATGGATGGGATCGAGTTCCTGCTCGACAAACTACGCCAGACCAAGACGAATGGCGATTTCTTCGATTCCATGAACACCTAGTCATCGACGGACAAGCGCAAAAGGATGACTGCCACCCCGGTTACCGTTATCCGGCCGATGCTTTTGGACGATTACGGCGCGGTGCGGCGCCTCCTTGAAAGGACATCGGGAATCCAGCTTCGCGATGCGGACTCTTTTGAGGGAATCGCCCGCTATCTTGCGCGCAATCCCGGTATGAGTTTTGTAGCATGGGCCGGCGGCAGCGTGACCGGGTGTGTTTTCGGCGGCCACGACGGGCGGCGCGGCTATCTGCATCACTTAGCCGTTGCGCCTGAATTCAGGCGGCGAGGCATCGGACGCTCCCTCGTTGCGCATGCTCTGGCTGCGGTCTCCGCAGACGGGATCGAGAAATTCCACATCGATGTCTTTGCCGGTAACGAAGAAGGCTTGCGCTTCTGGCAAGCGGCGGGCTGGCACGAACGGTGCGAGCTCAAGCGCCTGTCTCACATCCTCTCCGCTCGCAGCAATTGTTAGGTTTCGCACGCGCTCCGCGCCATCCGATTAAGCGCACGGCGTTTTAGATCGGCGAGGCAGCAACTTGCACGGTCACGTTCCTCTCCTCTTTCAGCTTTTCTTTGAGGAGTTCCGGTTCGATTATAGGCAGCGAGCAGCGCTGGCCTATACAAACATAAGCGGCCGTCTTGCCCTCGATCTGGCCTTTCCCGGTTGCGGGAGAGGAAGCTGGGATCGTCTCGCCGTCACCCACCCATTGAACGAGGGCATCCGGCATCGAAACCTCGAATAGGGCCCTGCGCCAGGCGGCTGCCTCCCCGGACGACCTATCGCCTGCAATGACGATGTGCTGAGGCGCGATCAAGGTTAGGGCGCCGGACAAAAGGCCGGCGTAAGCGATCGCCATCGATTGAGCAGCGCCTTGGAAAGCTTCCAAAAGCCCGTCGGCGCGGTTCAAATAGGCGGTATCGCCGGTAAGTGTGTAGAGATCGGCAAGGTTCTGCAGCATGGTCGCGTTCGAGTTCGGGACGGCATCGTCGCTCGCCGAGAGTGGCCGCAAAATGAGATCGCTGGTGTCGTCCGCCGCGAGGTAGTAGCCGCCGTTATCGGCGCTGTAATGCCGGTTCATGATCCCGGTCCAGCTGATGCCATCGTCGAGATAGCGCTTTTCGCCGGTAACTTGGTACAGGGCCAGCGCGGCCGAGATCATGTTAGCATAATCGGCCGAGGTCGCCGGCGCTTTCAACTTGCTGTGCCTGAAAGAGTGAAAAAGCCTTCCGTCGCGAAACATCTGACTCACAACGAAGGTGTAGGCTTTGGCGGCTAGCGCGATCCATTCCGGACGGCGAAAAGCGTCACCGGCCTTTGCAATCGCGCGGATGGCGAGGCCATTCCAATCCGCGAGCACCTTATCGTCCCAGCCGGGCTTCGTGCGCTTTTCGCGCACCTCGAAAAGCTTCTTACGGCAATCGTCGAGAGCCTGCTCCTCGTCGCGGTTGAGAAGAGCGAGCGCGTTGAGCCGGTTGAGGATCGTCTTGCCTTCCCAGTTGCCGCCCTCGGTTACATCGTAAACTTGCGCAAAGATCGCGGCTTGCTCGCCATTGCCGAGCACATCGGTAATCTCAGCCGCTGCCCAGACGTAGAACTTGCCTTCCTCGCCTTCAGAGTCCGCATCGTAAGAGGCCGCAAAGCCGCCGCCGGGCACGAGCATGTCCCGCTCGATCCACGCAATGGTTTCGCCGATCCGCGCACTCAACCGCTCCGACTGCGTCTCCTTCCACACCTCGGTCATAAGCTCGATCAGAAGCGCATTGTCGTAAAGCATTTTCTCGAAATGCGGCACGAGCCAGCGCTCGTCGACGGAGTAGCGCGCAAACCCGCCGCCGATATGGTCGTAGATCCCGCCCTGGCAAATGTGCAGGAGCGTGTTCTTGACTTCTTCGATACAGGTCTTGAGCCCATAGCGCAGGCCGGCCTTCCAAAGAAAATGGAAGATGGCTGTGTTGGGGAATTTCGGCGCGCCGCGAAGCCCTCCGTTTGTCGGGTCGATTGCGCCGATGAATTTGCTGGCGACCGCGGCGAGCTGCTCCTCAGAAAACTCCGGCGCTGCGCCGTAATTGAGCCGGGGCGTCAGCCTGGTTTTGAGATAGGCCGTATTCTGCTCGATGGTCTCCTTTTCCTGAGCGTAAACGCGGGCGACGTTCTCAAGCACCTGTTTGAAGCTCGGACGTCCGAAGCGCGGTGCGTCCGGGAAATAGGTGCCGCCGAAAAATGGCATGCCGTCCGGCGTGAGGAACATGGTGAGCGGCCAGCCGCCTTGCTCGCCAAGCTCCTGCAGCGCGGTCATGTAGAGCGTGTCGACATCGGGCCGCTCCTCGCGGTCGACCTTGATGTTCACGAACAGCTCGTTCATGAGGGCCGCCGTATCCTCCTTTTCAAAGCTTTCATGCGCCATCACATGGCACCAATGGCAAGCCGCATAGCCGATGGATAGGAGCACGGGCTTGTCGAGCCTTTGGGCCTCCTGGAAAGCCTCCTGACACCAGGGCCACCAGTGCACGGGGTTGTCTTTGTGCTGCTGAAGATACGGACTGGTTTCTTCGCTCAAACGATTTGAGGCCATGAGGCAACCTTGCTCGAAACCGTGCTTAAGAATGGACGCGCCGGCTGCACGGAAACCGTCCGGCTTAATTATACGTTTTTTACGCATATGTGCCTTGCACCTTATCATGCAAGACATTTGAATTGGGAAATGCGCCGTATGACGATCTACGCCCTTTCGACCGCGCATGCGCGGGCAGGTATCGCCGTTGTGAGACTCTCGGGCAAGGCCGCGCACGGGATTCTGCGTCGTTTGTGCGGGGGGAAGGTGCCCCCGCCGCGCAGGGCGGGCTTGCGCGCGTTGCGGGACCCGCAGACCGGCGAGGTGCTGGACCGGGCGCTTGTGCTTTGGTTTCCGGGTCCTTCGAGCTTCACCGGCGAGGATATGGCCGAGCTGCATCTGCATGGCGGGCGGGCTGTGATCGCGGGCGTGCTCGACGCGCTGAGGCGGCTGGGGCTCCGGATGGCGGAGCCCGGCGAGTTCACGAAGCGCGCTTTCGAGAACGGTAAGCTCGACCTGACGGAGGTGGAGGGCCTTGCCGATCTCATCAATGCCGAAACGGCGGCACAGCGCCAGCAGGCGGTTGCCCAATCGGGCGGCGCACTGCGCGAGCGCTACGAACATTGGCGCGGCTCTTTATTGCGGGCCATGGCTTACGTGGAAGCGAGCCTCGACTTTGGGGACGAAGGCGATATTGCGGAAGACGCCTTCAATGCGGCGCTGCCGGAGGTGCGCGCGCTGATCGCGGAGCTTGACCGCGTGCTTGCCGATGGGCGCCGCGGCGAGATCGTGCGCGAAGGCGTTCAGGTGGCGATCGTGGGCGCGCCGAATGTGGGTAAGTCGAGCTTGCTGAATGCCCTTCTCGGCCGCGAGGCTGCCATCGTCTTCGATGAGCCGGGCACCACGCGCGATATTATCGAGGTGACGCTCGATCTCGACGGCTTCCCCTTCGTCCTGCGCGATACCGCGGGCTTGCGCGAGGCCGCCGGCGCCGTCGAGCGCGAAGGCATCCGGCGCGCGCTGGCGGCCGCGGAGGATGCGGATGTTGTGCTCGCCATGATCGACGCCTCCGCCCCTCACCCTATCCCTCTCCCTCTGGGAGAGGGGACGCCTGAACAAGGCACGGTGCGAGTAACAGCGCCCCCTCTCCCATGGGGAGAGGGCTGGGGTGAGGGGAGCGAGGCCCGGGCAAAAGCTGTGATCGCCGTGCTCAACAAGATCGATCTCGCGCCTTCACGGGAGGCAGAAGCCGGCGCGCCCGCCATCGCCATTTCCGCCAAAACCGGTGAGGGACTCGACGCCCTCAAAGCCGCGCTCGTCGCTTTCGCCCGCGACAATTTCGGCGCCGCTGAAGCCCCGCTCATCACCCGCGCCCGGCACCGCCAGGAGATCGAGCGCGCGAGCGGCGCGCTTGCTTCGTTCCTTGCCTGCGCGGATGCGGGCGAACACACCGAGCTTGCGGCCGAGCACCTGCGCGAGGCCGCCGATGCGCTCGGCCGGCTCACCGGCCGGCTCGACGTGGAGGATGTGCTCGGGCAAATCTTCTCCGAGTTCTGCATCGGGAAATGAAGGCGCGGCTGTTTCACATGAAACACGGCGTTGCAAGGCCCCCTCACCCCAGCCCTCTCCCGGCAAGCTCGCCTCGGCGAGCTTGCAACTTTTCGCTGCCGCACCCGCGAGCGGGTGCGGACGGGGAGAGGGAGTAGCTCGCGCGTGCAACATCGTCCCTTCTCCCCTTGCGGGAGAAGGGCAGGATGAGGGGTAAGCAGCGCATTATGCGGGCTGATATCATTTGCCCGCCGCCAGCAGGTAATCCTGCGCATCGCGGCCGCGGAAATATTGCGGCTCCTGCTCGCGCTTCAGCGCTTTGGCCATCTCCGGCACGCGCTTGCTTAAGAAATCGCGCAGGCTCTCCGTCTTCACCTCGCCGGCCGGATTTTTGGCCGCGCCGTTCACCCCCTCGACCACGGCGTAGGTGAAGAGCCCGTGCCCGAGATCGCCGCGCTCCAACGCCTCCTGATCCCAGCGCGCGGCGGAATAGACGATGATATTGGCCGCGTAGCTGTCGTTGCTGAGCCGCTGATTGTAGCTGTTGCCGGAATGGCAGGTGTCTAGGAACAGGATGCGCCGGCCATTGGCGGCCTCGACGGTCTCCTGGAAAACCACCCAAGGCACCACGGTCGATCTGCGCAGCGCGCCCTCGCTGAAAGCGGCGTCGGTGGGAAGAAACCGGTAGTTCTGCCCCTCGTTGAAGCCATGACCCGAGACGAACAGCACAATCGTGTCGTTGGGCTGGCTGTGGCTCAGCGCGCCAAGTGCATCGAGGACATGGGCGGCGGTGGGCGTGTCCAAAGGGCTCGCGCCGTTGACGAGGACGCGCGATTCCACGCTCTCATGCAGCGGGCCGAGGCGGGCGGCCATGGTCTCGGCGAAGGCCTTGGCGTCGGCGCCGGCCACGGTGAGATCGCAGTCCCTCGGCGTCTTGCCGTCGAGCGCGACGCAGGCTTTGCCCAGATGCGGATATTTATCGACGCCGATGGCGAGAATGTAAAGCACGCCGCGCTTGTCGAGGGCGCCGTCGCCGTCATGGGTCACCGCGACCTCGGCGGGGGTTTCGCCGGTTTCGTTGACGGCGACGACGCGGATGGTGTTGCGGCCCTTGGCGAGCGGCACGGTGAACGTCAGCGCGCCCGGCGTAAACCCTCCGCCCTTATCGGGCTGATGCTCGGCCACCTGGCGGCCGTTCACCTGGATGCGGATCGCCTTCACCGGATCGGGCGTCGCCTCCAGCGCGATCTCAAGACTGGCGCTGCCGCCGCGCAAAGCGGTGTTCGGCGCGGGCGAGACGATGCGCAAGCGCGGCACGGGCTTGGCGAGTAGATCGGAAAGCTTGAAGTTCGTGCCATAGGCCTCCTTCACCGCTTGCTCAGCGGAGGCGAGCTGAATGGCGCGGGCGACAATATCGGGCCGGTTCAGCGTTTTGCGAAGCTGAGCGGCGGTGACATACTCCGCCTCATGCTCCGGGCCGTGGTTGATCTGCCAGCCGATCAGCTCGCTGCCGGGACCGGAGGCGGCGTAATAGCCCTGCGGCGTCCACATCACCCATTCGCCGTCCGCCCCGCGGAACAGGGTGACGAGCAGCTCGCGGGTTTTCAGGTTCCACAGCCGCACGGTCTGGTCGGCCGAGCCCGAGACGAGGAAGCGGCCATCGGGCGAGGGCGCGACGGCCCAGATATCGCCTTCATGGCTCACGAACTCGCCGAGCTCGTTGCCCGCGCGGCCGTAGGCGGTGAGCACGCCATTCATGCCGCCCGAGACGACGGTTTTGCCATCGGGCGTGAAACTATAGGACCGGTGGTCGTAGCCACTCGTGGCGTCGCGGGTAATAGAGGCAACCGCGCGCCCGTCCTTCAAGATGTCGAGAATGGCGTCCACGCCATAGGCGCCGCCCTTTCTATGGCCAAGCGAGAAGCCGCCAAAGCTGGCCTGCGCGCGGCGGAAGGCGCCGGCCTCTGCCTCGCCCAGCGCAACAGGCGCGCCAAGCGCGCCCTCGCCCAGCGGCAGGGTCAATGCCTGCTCAAGCGGGCCGCGCTCGTTATGACCTTTGTAGCCAAACAAGTTTCCCCAGCCGATGCGCCGCCCATCGGCCGAGAACCCCGCCGCCCACACCGGCTGCCCCTGGCCAGCGAGCCGCACCGGCTTGCCATCGGGTCCGGGCCGGGGCTTGCCCGAATGCGGGTCCCAGAGGTGGATCGGGAAGCCATCGCCGCCGCCGGTCGCCACCCAGCGCCCGTCTGGGCTGAAGGCCGTGGCGATCACGACATTGTCGTGGCCGATATAGGTGACGATCTCCTTGCCGCTGGCGACGTCGTAAACCTTGCCGCCGTAGACGCCATTGCAGTGTTGCCCGCAGCTCGACAGCAAGAGCTTGCCATCCGGGCTGAAGCTCAAGGAGCCTACCATCATCCCCTGCCTGGCCAGCACGCGCAAAAAGCGCCCATCGCGCCTGTCCCACAGCCGGATTTCGCCGGATACATCGCCGCTGGCGATGGTGCCATCCGGGGCCACGGCAAGGCTTCGCACCTTGTCGCCATGACCGGTCATGTGCGCGATCTCTTTGCCATCGTCCACGCGCCAGAGCCTCAGATCGTGGTCGAGGGAGCCCGTCACCGCGCGGCTGCCATCGGGGCTGAAGCCCACGGCGTAGATATCGTCCTTATGCCCTTCCAGCCGGTGCAGCAGCTTCGGCTCCGTCCCGCGAGCGCCGGCTCGTATGCCAGTGTCCCAGAGGATGGCGGTGCAGTCGCTGCTGCCCGATATGAGCCTGCTGCCGTCGGACGAGAAGGCGAGGCGATTGACCACATTCCTATGTCCCTTCAACGGCGCCACGAGCTTGCCGCTCGCGAACTCGTAGAGGCGGATAGCATCGCTTTCTTCTCTCGTGCCAGGAAGCCACCCCCCCGCCGCCAGCCATTTGCCATCCGGCGACAGCGCCATGGCGTAGACCTTGCCCGCTGGCCCCGGCGTGCTCTCGCCCCGGATCGTACGCACTGTCTTGCCGCTCGCCAGATCCCACACGCGGATGGTCTTGTCCTCGGAGGCCGAGACGAGCTGCCTGCCGTCCGGCGTAAACGCGATGCCGCGGATCGTCGCCATATGCCCGCCGGTGTCGAGCATCGGCAGCGGGCCGTCCGCCGCAATCTTCGGTTCGGCGGGCCTCGCGGCGAGCGTCACGCTAACCGTCTTCTCCTTGCCGGCGCGCAGCAGCCGCAGCTTCACCGCCGCCCCCGGCGCCTTGCCGCCGATGGCCGCATCGAACCCGGCCGCGTTCTCGATTTCCACACCGTTCAGCGTGACAACGATATCCCCTGGCTGGAGCCCCGCGGCCGCGGCAGGCGAACCCTCCACGGGCTTCACCACCCTCGCCCCGCGCGGCGCCTCCCAGCCAAGCTTGGCCGCCTCCTCCTGGGTGACATCGGCGAGCTGCGCGCCGAGGAAGCCCTTGGCCTGTTCCTCCGCGCCCGCCGCCCCGCAACCCAGAGCCAGCCAAAACAGGAAAACCGCAATCCGCCGCATCGAAATCGCCCCACGCACAACATTGCGCGGACCTTAGCACATAACTATGCACCCCGCAGCCTTAACCTCTCCCTGTGGGAGAGGTCGGACCGCTTGCGGTCCGGGTGAGGGGTAAGCGCTCGATAATGAAGGTAACGCCCCTCACCCTGTCCCTCTCCCAATGGGAGAGGGGACGCTAAATCGAAACTCACCAAACGAACGGGAGCAGGCGGTATCGCACCTTGGCTTTATACTCCGCATAGCCCGGCAGATTGATCGCGAGAAACTTCTCCTCGTCGAAAAGCCGCCACAGCAGCACGGGCAGCAGCGGGATCATCGCGAGCAATCCCCACCACGAGCCGAGGGCGAGCGGGATGCCGCACAGCATGAGCAGGGCGCCGGCATACATGGGATGGCGCACATGCGCGTAAGGGCCCGTCGATATCACCTCGTGGTCCGGGGCGATCTCGATGGTGCCTGCGCTGAAGCTGTTCTCCCTGAACACGAGGAAAATGACGAGGAAGCCGAGACCCACCAGTGCGTCTCCGGCGAGCGTGACGAAGGGCGGCAGCGAGGACCAATGAAAGCGGCGATCGAGCCCCGAGACAACGATGAGCGCGATAAACCCCGCCGAGGCCAAGGCCATCACGATCTTCTGCGTCTTCTCCTTCTCGGCGCCAGGGCCGCCCCGCAGGCGCCGCGCCAGCAGCTCCCGGTCGAATTTCATGAGATAGAGCGTTATGGCGAAGGAGAGCGTGAAATAGACGGTCAGGAATAGCCAGGCCTGCCAGTAAGCGAGCGTGCCGGCCGGGATGAAGATCGACGCGGCCATGATGGCGAGCAGCCACAGAAGTCCGCGAAACGCTTTCTCGTCGAGGTCTGTCATGTCTCAGTGTAGCACTCTGCTGTGCGAGGCCGGCGCTGTTTCACATGAAACATGCGCCCCTGGTTGTAATTCGGGAGTAGCCGTCATTGCGAGCAGAGCAATCCAGGGCGACAGGCGTGGCGCAAACTTCCCTGGATCGCCACGGCGGCTGAAGCCGCCTCGCGATGACGCAATTCGATTCAGACCGTACCGCCCCAATGCAGGAATAGGCCGATATCGCCGATGAACCCGCCGGGGAAATTCATCACCCGTGCGATCAGATGAAATCCGAGCGGCTTCAGCTCGCGCTCGAAGCGCAAAAAGGCTTCCGCCGCTTCGCCTCGAAGCGTGGACGGCCAATCGGGCTCCGGCACGTTGATTGCGCGGCCGCCATCGCTGCAAAGCGCCGCCGGGAACTGCAGCACCAAAAGTTCGGTCTCGCCATGCTCGGCCGCATGCTGCGCCTGATGCAGGAGCCCGCGCCAAAGTTCATCGGTGATGTGGTGATCGATGGATTCCTTCATCATCGTCGCCCGCTGGCCGGCTTCGCTCCTTCGCGCGGCTTCCACCTCGGCGGCTTTTTTCGAGACTGCGTCGCCAACGAGCGAACGGAAGGCCGACGCCGTGAAAGCTTTCTCTTTCACTGCGGGAGCCGTTTCGGGGCGCTGCTCCTTCGCATCTGCGTGGGCGTTGTCGTTCTCATGGTGGGTGCGCCAATGAAAGAGCCCGCCCGCGTGAGACTCTCCCGGCGCGGGTTCCTGCATCGCCAGTGCACGGATAAGGTCGGCGCGGCTCACGATGCCGGCGATGCGCCCGTCGCGGATAACGGGCACGCGCTTGATCCGGTGTGTGGCGAGAAGCTGTCCGATTTCAGCGACGTCCGTGTGGTCGCTTACGGTCACGACCGGCGCAGACATGATCTCGCGCGCGGTACGGTTGGGCGTGCGCAAGCTAGCGAGGAACTCCGGGTTTAAGCTCTCGCCCTGGGCCAGCATGGCCAGCCACCAATCCCGGCGCGCTCCGCGGTCCTCGGCGCTGAACCGCAAGAGATCGCCCTCGCTGACCATGCCGATGACCGCGCCCGCCTCATCCACAACGGGGACGGCGCTGATGCTGTGTTCGAGCAGTAGCTCGGCAATCTTGCGCATCGGCGTCTCCGGGTTCACCGTGACCACCGTGGTTGTCATGACGTCGAAAGCGTCCATTTTCGTGCCCCTTCCAGCTTTGTGCGGCGAGAAAGATAGGTGAGGTAGCTCACGCGAAGCTAAACTCAGCCTTCGGTTTATGTTAGGCGTTTCTCAAGGGAAAACTATCACGCGCCGCACCACGATCCTAGGCCTCGTCTTCTGGCTCAACCTCCTCGCCGCCTCGTTCCTGCTCTTCGGCCGGACGGGGCAGCTCATCCTATCCCAGCCGCTATTCAAGCCGCTTATTGTTGTGCTGTTTGGCGCGCTTGGGGCTGAGCTTTGGGCGGGCGCGATGGCGGACAGCGGCCAGCATAAAACCGCCTCATGTTAAGCCGATAAGTGGATTATTGCTTCTTAAACCTGCCAAACCGTCCGATCGAGCAACCATGGGTGCAGTTATTGCGTTCTTCATCCTCGTGATTATGGGGGTGACCGGGTTGATCCTGCTAAAGGTCCCGCCCAAGAAGAGTCCCTCGCCGGGAGAGGTGAAGTGCCCGAAATGCTTTGCTGCAAGCACCTTGAAGGACATTGCTTGTTCGAATTGCGGTAACAAGAGCTTGAAGTTTTCAGCGGCAAAAACTCCTGAATGTTCAAAGTGTGAGATTAAGGGGCAAAAGCTACCTTGTCCGAAGTGCGGCTGCGATCTTACGCAGCTTCTGCTCAAATAAAGTTCTTAGCGGACTTTTTTTAAAGGCGGCAAAGGTCGCACTGCTAGGCCACTTGCTTTGACATCGCCGGGGCTCGCACGCATATTGCGCATCTTATGGAGACGAGCTTGGATCGCGTTGCTTTCGACGTCATCGTTGTGGGAGGCGGGCACGCGGGCTGCGAGGCAGCCGCGGCGGCCGCCCGCATGGGCGCGCGCACGGCGCTCGTCACGCATAAATTCGAGACCGTCGGCGAGATGTCGTGCAACCCCGCCATCGGCGGCCTCGGCAAGGGCCATCTCGTGCGCGAGATCGATGCGCTCGACGGGCTGATGGGGCGCGTCATCGACGAGGCCGGCATCCAGTTCCGCATGCTGAACCGCTCCAAGGGGCCGGCTGTGCAGGGGCCGCGCGCGCAAGCCGACCGCAAGCTCTACCGCCGGCACATGCAGGCGGCGATCCGCGCTCAGGCCAATCTAGAGGTCATCGTCGAGCCGGTCGAGGATTTGCTGCTTGAGGACGGCAGGGTCGCGGGAGCGGTCACTGGCAGCGGGCGCGAGCTGCGCTGTGGCGCCGTGGTTATCACGACGGGTACCTTCCTAAAAGGCCTCATCCACATGGGCGAGACGCGCATCCCGGCGGGGCGCGTGGGCGAGGCGCCCGCGATCGGGCTCAGCGACCGGCTTTATGCGCAGGGTTTGGCGATGGGCCGCCTCAAGACCGGGACGCCTGCGCGGCTCGACGGGCGCACTATCGACTATTCGCAGCTTGAGGCGCAGCCGGGCGACGAGCCGCCCGTGCCGTTCTCGTTCTTGAGCGAACGGATCGCGACGCCGCAGGTTGCCTGCCACATCACCTACACAACGGCGGAGACACACGCGATCATCGCGGCGAACATCCATCGCGCGCCGATGTATTCCGGCCAGATCGCCAGCGTGGGGCCACGCTATTGCCCGTCCATCGAGGACAAAGTCGTTCGCTTCAAGGATCGCGGCAGCCACCAGATCTTCCTGGAGCCGGAGGGCCTCGACGACCACACGGTTTACCCCAACGGTATCTCGACCTCGCTGCCGGAGGAGGTTCAGCGCGCCTTCCTGAAGACCATCCCCGGCCTTGAGAACGCCGCCGTAATCCGGCCCGGCTATGCCATCGAATACGATTACGTCGATCCGCGCGAGCTTCTGCCCACGCTCGAAGCGAAGCGCCTGCCGGGGCTGTTCCTCGCGGGGCAGATCAACGGGACGACGGGCTATGAGGAGGCCGGCGGCCAGGGGTTGGTGGCGGGCATTAACGCCGCGTTGAAGGCCGGCGGGGGACGCGCCGATTTTGTGGTCTCGCGCACCGAAGCCTATATCGGCGTGATGATCGACGACCTTGTGACGCGCGGCGTGTCCGAGCCCTATCGCATGTTCACGAGCCGCTCCGAGTACCGGCTGCGGCTTCGCGCGGACAATGCGGATGAGCGGCTGACGCCGCTCGGGCAGCGCGCGGGCTGTGTCGGCGCGGAGCGCGGGGCGGCTTTCGCCCGCAAAGCGGACGCGCTGGCTTCGGCGCGCAGCCTCCTCGAAAGCCTGACGCTGACGCCGGATGAGGCCGCGGGCCACGGCATCGCGCTCAACCGAGACGGCCGCCGCCGTTCGGCTTTCGACCTGCTCGCCTTCCCGGATATGAGCGTCGCCGCGCTCGCCCGCGTCTGGCCCGAGCTATCCGCGATCCCGGCGCCGGCGGCTGAGCGGCTGCAAGTGGATGCACGCTATGCTGTCTATATGGACCGCCAGGAAGCGAGCATTGTTGCGTTCAAAAAGGACGAGGCGGTTGCCATCCCCGCCGCGCTCGATTTCGCGGCGATATCGGGCCTTTCGAACGAGATCCGGCAAAAGCTCGAACGCCACCGGCCCACGACGCTCGCACAGGCCTCGCGGATCGACGGCATGACGCCCGCCGCGCTGATGCTCGTGCTCGCGCATATCCGCAAGACGAGCCGCGCGGCTTAAGCGCAGCCTGCTCCCTCTCCCCTGGCGGGAGAGGGTTGGGATGAGGGGGGAACTGAATTAAGCTTCGTAGGGCTCCGGGAAGAGCGCCTGCACCTCGACGCTAAAGCCGGGAGGATCGAGCCGCAATTCACCCTCGCTTACGATCCTTATCAAAAGTGCATGGCTCCGGCCCCTCGCGTGATGAATGACGGAGCGATTGTCCGCGTCGAGAGTAAGATAATGTTGGATGCGCGGCAGCTCGAAATAGCGCCGGACCTTTAGGCCCATGTCTACCGCCCGCGTGGATGGGGAAAGAATTTCTACAACAACAACCGGATTGGGTGCTTCCATCGTATCCGCCTGCAGCCTGTCGCCGCAATTGATGACCACGCCGGGTTGGAAGGTCCTGTATTGATCGACGCGGATTGCGAGGCAATCGATAAAGGCTTCGCAAGGAAGACCGACCCTCTTTATCGCAGCCTTGAACGCACTTCCCGCCGAGAATTTCGTCTCCCCGTGGATCACGCGCTCCGGCGACATGCAGACCGGCACGCCTCCACAAGTTCTCAGCGCCCTTCGCGGCCATCGGCCCAGGCAAGGAACTCGTCCACCGTCATCTTTTGCTTGGTGAGCGCATTCATAGCTTCAAGTTAAGCTACGCGCCCAGCTCCGGAAAGACACCCCACCATTTTGCGTTTCTCGGGAAACAAGAAGGGGCCATGCGAGATTGGCGAACAAAATCTTCAGAAGCTCGAACCCCCTGCCCAATGACGCTCGCCGCCCCATGATTGTGCTCGCAAATATGCGCAAGGCCACCCGCGCGGCTTAAGCGGCTTAAGCCTAAAGGCCGCCGACGCCTACGCCGCCGCCAAGCCCAGGCGGTGCACCGCCGACACTACCGCCATTCCGGTGATGCGCTGGAGCTTCGCCTTGCGACGCCCGTCTTGGCATTTGCATAATTGGCGAAGGTCTCTTCCTATTCGCCAGAATCTCGACCGCTTTCTTAAGCTCGTTGTTGGCGTTGCCATCAATAGGACCACTGTAAACGCCTTCTTCCTTCAGAAGCCTCTCAAGCTCTCTCCGAAAGGGTAAGCTCCAATCAGCAAAAGGCGATCGTTTAAGGGTAATGTCATTTCCTTTCTTAATTGCTGAAAAGATAAGCTCGGCAGCTACGTGAGCATCTTCCTTTACGCCTTCTCCATTATCATACAAAACGGCGAGACCATCCATCGCGGATCCGTCGCCAAGGTCTGCTGCTTTTCGGAAAAGTCGCGCCGCCTCGACCTTGTCTTGATCCCCACCGTCGCCGTTGTAGAACATGTATCCGAGATTGAACGTTGCGGCCACGTGGCCCTCTTTGGATAGCTCCCTGTATAATTCTCTTGCTCTGACGAAGTCCCCGGCGGCGTGGAGAGTCCGGGCTAGCTGGTAGCGGAACCTCTTTTCCAGAGGCTGGGCCGTTGATGCGGCTTCACAAGCAGGGAGAGCCTTTGCTATATCGATTTCCTCAAATTCGACCCCGTAGCGGCTGCGACCCGGGTCTTTCGGCGAGGCAGCATAATGATCGCAATCCTCGATAAATCTCTTAGAAAGAAGAGGCGTGATGAGCGTAGGTGGTGGATTTTCTGCTTGGGGTTGCGCGAAATAAATGTTTTCGATGAGCCCGTCCTCGATCCAGGGAAATTGGCGGTTCTCCGTTGCGGCAAGTACCCGGCTACGTACGGACCGAAACACCTCCGTAGCAGGCACACCGGGCTTCTGCATCTCCTCAGCAAGCGCCTCTGCATAAACCCCTTCATCGGCGGCGGTTTTGCCTGGATCGGTTGCAAATGCGACGAGGATGCCGCGTCGCTGCTGCACTGTGCGCAGGCCCTTGTCTTGAGATTTTGCGGCAAAGGTGATCGGCACATTCCGGCACGCATCGAATACCAGGAAATTCGCCTTGGCGGAGGTCGCGGCGATAGAATCGATGATTTCGCCGAGCTTCACGGCTTGCAGCGGCAATTGCGCATCCGAGGTGATCGGGGCCGCGACCGGAATGAGGTAGTTCTCTCCATATTTGCTGTTCGCGGCGCCGTGGCCTGAATAGTAGAAGAAGCCAATTGCCTCCGGCCCGGCCTTCTCAAGCCGCACCACATAGTCGGAGACCTCGGACAGCATGGCGGCTTTGTCGAGATCGCGCTTGTGGACAACCGTAAAGCCGAGCGCCGTCAGCGCCGCCGCCATGCGCTCGCCGTCGCGGTGCGTTTTTTCCAGCGCGCCGATGCTGGCGGGATAGGCCTTGTTGGTGACAATCAGGGCGAGCTTGGGGGCGTCTGCCAACACCGCGCACGCGTTCGCTATAAGAAAAACCGCTGCAGCGAAAAAGGCGCGAACAACGCTCACGATTATGCCCCCGGATCGTACGACGGCTAAAAATACTTAAGCGAGGGGCTTTTGGGAAGCGCGAATGCGTGGCGATGCCTCGTTTGCGTTTCACATGAAACAAGGGCAAGCGCGCAAAAAAGCCGCCTTCCATTGAACCTTTGGACAAAACGGGCAACAAATCATTATGCCACTCGATGCATTCAAATCATTCCGGAGACGTTCATGTTCACGAAGCAGACAATGGCAGTCGCCGCCGCCGCCGCCATCGCGTTAAACCTATCCGCCCTGCCGGCCGGCGCTCAGCAGTCCCCGCCGCCGCAACGAGCGCAGCAACCGGCGCCCCATGTGAAAACCGAAGCGATCATCATGTTGCAGAACGATGCCATGCTGGGCAGGCGCGTCGCGAGCAACGCCGAAATGGGCCTCTATTTGAAGGCGGTGCGCGAGGCCTTCGCCCAAGCCTATGAGAAAATCGACACGCCTGAGACGATCAGCGCGGTCGTCGCGGTGAAGCCGGGGCGGAAAGCGCGTCTTTGGATCGTCAGCTCGCTGCAAACCCCGCCGGACCGCACCGCTCTTATGGCACGCTTTGCGGCGCTGCCCGTGCCCGAGGTGCGGGAGGGGCCGGTTGCGTTTGCCATTAGGTTCACCATCGCTGGGGCCAAGCCCGAAAAGATCCCCGTGGTTCCTCCAGAGTGGAACGCAGCCTTTGGAGGCAAGCCGGCCATCATGCCCGACGCAATCACCACCTATATCTGGAAGGATTGAGCGGCTCGCTCACCTTGGCCGGGTTTGCCCGGCCAGCGGCTCATTTCTCCATGATCGCCTTCAGTGCCAAGAATTCTGGGCGGTATTCGAAATGCATACCGTCGAAGTGATACCACTTACCGCCCCAGATGAAGCCGCGCCTCTCGAAGACCTTCACGATCTCGATAGGGACTTTGTTCTTATAAACGAGCTGTATGTTCCGCTCGCGCACCTGACGCTCGTTGAGCGCTCCCGGCAAGCCGTATTGCCAATATTGGCCGTATTGCGGGTTGATGTCGAAGGCGATGCCGAAGGAATGCACGCTGAGCCGCGTGGTCCTGGCGATGCAGCGCGGGACATAGCTGCCGCCGCTGGGAGCGAGGTAGCGCGAGAATTCGGGGCCGAGCGCTTCGAGCTCGGCCGCTACGAGGCGTAGCTTGGCGGCGGCGCCGTTCACGGACGAGGCTTGCATGACCTCGCCGCCGGATTTCGGCAGCCAGGCGACGCGCTCTAGATGCGCGCCGGAGCAGGTCACGCTCGCGCAGCCGCCAGCCGGGCGCTTCTGGCATTGGCCGTACATCTTCTCGAAGAAGGCTTCGTTGCGAACGCGGCCGGGATCGGCTTCGGGTGCAGCCGGAAATCCGCCCGCGCCGAACGTATAGGGCCAGCGGAACATGTCGGCGATGTCGGGCCGGTCGAGCAGCTCCTCCAGCGGTTTGTCCTCGCGGCCTTCGCCGAAGCGCATCTTGGTCCCGTCCTTCCAGATCAGGTCCGCGCCGTCGTAACCCGCGAGCCAATCGGGATAGGCGTCTATGAGCGCCTGGGCTTTTTGCTCCAGCGTTTGCGCACCGGCCGGCGCGGCAAGCCAGAAGCACAGGCAAAGCCAAAATGCGCGCATCGTCAATTCTGGCAGCCCTTCTGCCGTTCGACGTCACGGATGATTTCCACCTGCTGGCGCTCGCCGCGCGACATGGGGACATCGGCCTCGACCCAGAAGCGGCAATTCGCGTTGCCGAACACCCGGAGGCCGCGGTCCGTCTTGAAACAATAGCCATTGCGGGCGAAGATCGCGTTGCGCTGATACCAGAGATCGCCGCAGGAGAGAGACCAAAAATCTTGGGCGGCGGCCGGGGCGGCGCTCAAGGCGGGAAGAACAGTCATGGCGAGTAGGCAGGCTTTGAATCCGCGGGAAATTGGCATGGTGCCCCCTATCTATGAATGAGCGAACTGCGCTATGCCGCGTCGCTGTGCAGATGACTTCGGCATTATAGCTAAGAAGGCGCGCCCAGGTAAGCGGCCAGTCAAAGGCGGAAAGCGATTGCGGAGACCAGGGAAAATAGAAAGTCCGGAGGATTTTGCTCGAGCCTTTGCCGTTTCACATGAAACAGTGGAAAAGCTTGAGCTTTACGAGCGCCTGCTGATCCAGTGGCAAAAGGCTGTCAATCTCGTCGCGCCGTCGGCAATTCCCCAACTCTGGCAAAGGCATTTTGCGGATTCTGCGCAGCTCTTGGCGCTCGCTCCTCAAGCGAAGATTTGGCTGGATCTCGGATCCGGTGGGGGATTCCCAGCGCTTGTAATTGCTATTATGCTTGCGAATCAGAAAGAGTGCTTCGTGCACCTCATCGAGAGCAACGCCCGCAAATGCGCCTTTCTCGCGGAGGTGGCGCGTCAGACAGGCGCTCCCGCGCGCGTGCACAACGCGCGCATCGCCGATGCCGCGGCCTCAGGCGCGGTTCCGGCCGCCGATGTGGTGACCGCTAGGGCGCTGGCACCGCTCGATGCGCTCTTGGAGCTAGCCCTGCCGTTTTTCGGTACTGCGTCAGCCGGGTTGTTTTTGAAAGGCCGTGAGGCTGGAGTAGAAATCGCTGACGCCCGGAAACGCTGGGTTTTCGATTTGAAAATCCATCCCAGCATCAGCGATCCGCAAGGACAGATTTTGGAAATCGGGAGACCGGTGCTCATACGGGGTGGCGAGCAGTGACAAACAGAAACCATAGAGAACTTCGAGTGTTCGCGGTCGCCAATCAAAAGGGCGGCGTGGGCAAAACGACGACAGCAATCAATCTGGGCACGGCTTTGGCGGCGGTTGGCGAGCGCGTGCTCGTGATCGACCTCGATCCCCAAGGCAATGCCAGCACGGGGCTTGGCGTGCCGGAAGAGGCGCGGCATGTCTCGACGTACGACGTTCTCGCGGGCGCCGCAGCCCTCGAACAGGCCATGACGCCCGCGGCGGTTCCGGGGCTTTTCGTGGCACCCTCGACGCGGGACCTTGCGGGCCTTGAGCCGGAGATCTCGGCCGCGCCGAACCGCGCTTACTTCCTGCGTGACGCGATTAACTCGTTGCGCGCCTCCGAGCGGGATCGGCCCCCCGAAGAGCGGCTCGGCTATGTGCTGATCGATTGCCCGCCATCGCTTAGCATCCTGACGCTGAATGCGCTCGCAGCGGCGGACGCGGCGCTAGTGCCCGTGCAATGCGAGTTCTTCGCGCTCGAAGGGATCACCCAGCTCAAAGAGACCATCGATTTCGTCCGGTCGAGCCTCAATCCGTCCCTCGAAATCCATGGCGTGGTGCTGACCATGCACGACAGCCGGACCAAACTCGCCGACGAGGTTGCTCACGAAGTGCGCGAATTCTTCGGGCAGAAGGTTTACGAGACGGTCATCCCGCGCAATGTGCGCGTCGCCGAAGCGCCATCGCATGGCAAGCCGCTTCTCCTTTACGATCACAAGAGCGCCGGTAGCCGCGCCTATATGGATCTCGCGGCGGAGATGATCAACCGGGAGCGGGCTGCGGCTGCTGCGGCAGCATAGGGTCAGTGTCATTGCGGGCGTAGCGAAGCAATCCAGGGTCCGGTCTCCCATGCTGCTCTGGATCGCCACGGCGGCGAGCCGCCTCGCGATGATGTCCCGGTAGAGTTTACGGCCATTGCAATTTCTGAGCTGGAGAAGCGAGATGGAATCAAGATCGGGCACCATGGCAATGGGGCCATCACCCGTCACAAATAAGCGGCTTGGCCGTGGCTTGGAGTCGCTGACTGGAAACAGCGTGCCGTTCAACGAGAGGATAATTCCAGCGGGGGGCGATTCGCGGGACGTGCCGATAGATCGTGTGCGGCGCAGTGAATTAAACCCTCGCAAGGATTTTGCGGAAAAAGAGCTTAAAGAGCTCGCCGATTCGATCCGTGAAAAAGGATTGGTTCAGCCCCTCGTTGTGCGCCCAATAAAGAATGCGCCGGGCCATTACGAAATTGTGGCTGGGGAGAGACGGTGGCGCGCTGCCCAACTTGCGTCGCTGCGGACGATCCCGGTCATTATACGTTCGCTGTCGGATGAAGAGGCGCTGGAACTTGCGATCATCGAGAACGTTCAGCGCTCCGATCTGAACGCAATCGAAGAGGCCGGCGGATACCGGGAGCTTGTCGAGCGGCGCGGCTACACACAAGAGGAGCTAGGCCAGATTATTGGCAAAAGCCGCAGCCATCTTGCCAATACGATGCGGCTTTTGAAGTTGCCGGAGGGCGTGCAGGCTCTCGTGCGCAACGGCTCGCTAAGCGCGGGACATGCGCGTGCGCTTGTCGGGCACGAAGAGGCAGAGGCGATAGCCAAGGAAATCGTGGATAAGGGCTTGAACGTCCGCGACGTCGAGGCGCTGGTGATGGGGCGCAAGCCCGCCGCCCCAGCGGGCTCAGCGAAGCCCGCGCCGCAGAAGGACCCGGACACGCGAGCTGCCGAACGGCAGATGTCCGATGCGCTCGGTCTTTCGGTGGTTATCAATCCCAGTAGCGGCGAGGCTGGGGAGGTTGTCGTTCGCTACAAGAGCATGGAGCAATTCGAGACCATCCACAAAGCCCTGCTCGGCCAGAAGAGAGCTTAAGGATCAAGTGCGCCAGCAAGCGCTTGCGTGTTGTTTTTACGATAGAAATGGATGCCTGCAAGCGGGGATCCAGCAATTGCAAGGGTAACGGCCGGCGGATGCGGAATCCGCTAAGATTGCGGTGCCGCATTCGCAACGGAATTTTCTAAGGCCGGCTGCGTCTTTTGCTGCAAGGCAAGGTGGCTGCGGGGCAGGACAACGGTGACGGTTGTTCCGGCTCCAGGCGAGGAGCGCAAATCGATGCGGCCCTTGTGCAGCTCGACGATGCTCTTGACGAGCGAGAGGCCGAGGCCCGCGCCGCGGTGGCGCGAGCCCTTGCTGCGCGATTCGAAGCGTTCGAACACGGTCGCCTGCTCCTCCTCGGGGATACCGAGCCCGGTGTCCTGCACGCTGATGGCGATGCCGTTCTTTTCGCTGCGGCAAGAAAGTGTGATGGTTCCGTCTTCCGGCGAAAAGCCGATGGCGTTCGAGAGCAGGTTGTAGAGCACTTGAATGAGGCGATTCTCGTCTGCCATCACCGTCGCCGCGTCCTTGGCGACGTGGACTTCGAGATGAACCTTGGCCCGCGACAGGCGCTCGCGCACGCCAAGCTCGGCGGCTTCGACGGCGTGCATGAGATCGACCGGCGACAGCTTCAAATCGAGCGCGCCCGCGTCGATCACCGCGAGATCGAGAATGTCGTTGATGATGTTGAGGAGCGCCTGGCTTGAGGTCTTGATGTCGTTCAGATAGTCGTGCTGCCTGCTGTTCAAGGGCCCTATTACGGGTTCGGCCAGAAGATCGGTGAAGCCGATGATGCTCGTGAGCGGCGTGCGCAGCTCGTAGGACACGTGCGATAGGAAGGCGGTTTTCAACCGGTCCGAGGCTTCCAGCGCTTCGTTGCGCTCCAATAGGACGTCTTCGAAGCGCTTGCTGTCTGTCACATCGGCGAAGGTGACGAGAGTGCCGCCATCGGGCAGCGGCGTGACCGTATAGGCGAGATAGGTCGCATCCCGCCTTCCGATAGTGGCCCTGAATGTGTCCCGGGCATCCGGCATGCCGGTTATGGCATCGCGCAGCGTTTGCCAAAACTGGGGATCCGGGGCCAGCGGTTCGCTTTGAGCGATGATCGCTTCGAGGTGCGGCGTCTCGTGAAGCGCTTCGCCCGCCAGATTCCACATGGTTTGAAACGCCGGATTGAAGAGAGCGAGGCGTCCGTCGGCGCCGAAAACGGCAATGCCTTCGCTCAAGTGATCGAGCGTTTCCCGCTGGCCTTCGATGAGGCTATGATATTGACGCTCAAGGGAAAGTTTCTCCGTCACATCATCGAATAGAAATGTGACGCCGCCATCGCTCCGGCAATCGGTGACGACATGCACCGTTTTGCCGTCCGGCCGGTGCCAAAGCTCGTCGAGGGCGCGGTTCCGGTCCCAGTTGAGAACCCGGTCATCCCTCCATCTGCGGTAGTTCGGTTGCTCCGGGAGCAGCCTTCGCTGGCGAAGCAGATCGAAAAATTCCGAAGCGCCCGGCTTCTCCTGGAGCCAGTTATCTTCGAGCGCCCAAATCCGGGCGAAGGCATCGTTGCCATAAACGAGTTTTCTGTCGGCGCCGAATATGGCAACGCCGGTCGAGACCTTGTCGAGCGTGCGGCTGTGGGCAGCCATCTGGCGCTCTAGCTCATCCTTGGCAATGACCAAAGGCGCTACGTCGAAGGCTGCTCCCGCGCTGCCCCGTTCAAGCGGCGCGGCAATAGCTTCGTAAATCTGCACGCGGCCGTTGACGACGGTCTGAAGCTTAATGCGTCCTGATTTCTTGGTCTGGCTCAGCCGGTGAAGCTCCGACCTTTGCCTCGTCTCGAAGAGCTCGATTTGCTTTTCAAGCGCTTCTTCTCTGGAGTTCGCGCTGATCGCGCTCACATAGGCCAAATTGACCCAGCTCAGCGCGCTTTTGGCATCGCGAAGCCACACCGGCACGGGTAAGCTGTCGAGAAGCTTCTCGCGATCGTATACCTCCTGTTTGAGGCGCTTGTTCTCGCCGATCAAGCGGACAAGTTCTTTGTTCACCGGTGAAAAAGGCCTGATGCGCAACACCGTATCTGCGCCGCATACCGCGCCAGCCAGTTCGATGACATGGCCTTCCAGTGTGCTGGCATTGGAAACAAATGCCTCGCCGCGAGTTTGCAGGCGATTCAGGCTGGCTGACGCTCCGCCCGCGTCGTCGGGATGGAGCCAGGAGCCGAATCGCAACAGTTGGGTGAGCTTAGCAGGCACGCCGAGAGTGCCTTGCAGCGTGTGCAGAGCAAGGCGGGGTTGGCCAGCGCTCCAGATCACGCATGCTTGCGTCTCGAGAGCCGCAAGCGAACGGTAGTTGGCCTCGGCCGTCGAGAGCGTGTCGAGCCGCGCCGCGGTCCACAGCGATTGCTGCTCGAAGGACCTGGCTCTCTGCCGGAAACTTATGGCGAGCGCCGCAAAGGCTGCGCTTAAGCCCGCAAGCACCGCGATGAGAAGAGCGGAATCGGCTCCGGTAAAGCCGCAAGCTGAAGCGAGCCAGCCGCCGGAAGCTTTTGCCGGTGCAGCTGCGAGAGCGGGCGAGGCGATTGTGAGAGCCGCAGCCGCCATGGCAGGCCGGTATAACTCTCGCGCAGCTTTCATCGGATTCTCCTGCCTGAGACGCCCTCGCAATCCGGACATATGCCGAATCGATTCTTAGTTTACCGTTAATTTAAGGCGATGGCTTAACCGGGTGGATTGGCCGCCGGAGTTTCTGCGAGGCGCGACAGCATCGCCTCCATCGCTTTTATCTGCGGCGCATCCCGCGTCAGAAAATCCAGCCCCGTATAGCCCCACCAATCCCAGCATGTGCTGGGATTGAGCGTTGAAGCTGCGGCCTGCGGAAACAGGATGACGATCTTGTTCGTTTCTGCCCAATCCGCGAAACCGGACTCGCGGATGAGAACGTCGCCCACATCGGCGCGCGATTGCTTGCAGCCGTGGAAGACGATATGCACGCGGCAACGCCCCTCCGCCCGGCAGGCAGATGGAATGTACACAACGCCTTCGTCCGCAAGCGTTGCGCTCGCCGGCGCATAGGACTCTTGGCCGAAGGCTAGGAAGTTTTCGGATTTTGCTGCACCTTTGGGCGCGAGCGTACCGTAGATAAAGCGCAAGATCTCTCCGGCTTGATCGTACTGGCAATTGCTTACATAAGGCGGATCGCTTTTGCCGCAGGTTTCGCCCTTGCCGCTGGTTAAGAAGGCGTGGCCGCCTGGGTCTTTCGTTACGAACTCGATGTTTTCCGGCGGCACACCTGCAGCGAGATAGAAGTCGCGAGCCGCCTCCACGACCGGCTTGGCGACGGTGCGGTCGTCAGCTCCGGAATAAAGATAAATCTTGGAGCGCTTCAGGTTGGAAAGGGGATCGATTTTGCCTTCATCGGCGAGTGCCGATGCGCGCCGCAGGAGCTTGCCTGCGTTCAGGACGCCGAGCTCCGAAAGGCGGTCTGCCATGCAGCCGTTCTGCGCCTGCGTCAAATTAGAGACGAGGGCCGCGGGGAAATAAGGGAATGCGTCTGCGCTTGCGCTCTGTGCGCAACCGAAAGGGCCAGCCGCAAGAATAGCGGCTCCGATTACGGTGCGGGAATGGGCCACTTGAAATTGGCCGGCCATGTAGCCGCCGGAGGAAAGGCCGGACACGGAGGTCTGAGACAGGTCCGCCTTCAGCGCAGGCAGCTTGTTCGCGTTAGACCGGCACCCCGGAATGAGCGCCAAAACGCATAAGACCAGGAGAGCGTAATGCGGTTTCCTCCATGCCATCATCGCAGGAACCAGCCGAAAAGCCCGGGCCCTCCTCCTCCCCCTCCGTGGCTGCGGCCGCCGCCAAAAAATGAAAACGGTTCTTCGCGGCGGTATACCGGCGTCTCCTTCGGCTTGCGGAGCTCGTAATAGCTCGCCAAGCCATCGATATCTGTGACCGTGACCGCATTTTGTGTCCAAGCCCATTTCGATTTTGCGCCACCTGCGATGTAAGGCTCAATGCTCACGACGAGGGCACGGGAAAGGTCGACGATCGCGACATACTCGTACGCCGCCTTCTGATCGGGTACCCGGTATCGAAGCAGCCCGATACCGGCGAGGCTGTCCCTAAGGGGCGTCCACTCGACGATCTCGGGGGCGCCATCGCCTTGAACCTCAAGCAGAACTGGCATCTTGGGATAGCGTTCATTCACTGCGGTGAACTGACCGGACCCGGAACGGAATATCTCCCAGCCATCGACGGCCGGCGCAATCGGCTTGACCACGCTGTCCGGTGTGTCGCCGCTCGCCTTTTTGTAGGCGTCGCGCGCTTCGGATGAAAATGGGTCCGCCTCCAGAGCGCGGCGATAATCCGCAACCGCATCGTCGTGTTTTCCTGCCCGGTCCCGGATGCTCCCCCGAACGCGGTAAGCTTCCGAATAAGCCCCATCCAGCTCAATCGCCTTGCTCAAATCCGCTTCGGCGCCGTCAACATCGCCTGTGCTCAGACGGACTTGGGCTCGCCAGAAATAGGCTTCGGGTGCCTTGGGATCGAGGGACATCGCCCGGTCTAGATCTTGCAGGGCCAGATCGGGACGCCTCCAATCGAGGTTCTGCGCCGCGCGGCCTATCAAGGCTTGGACGTTTTCAGGAGAGAGCTCCAGCGCCTTGGAAAAATCCCGGAAAGCTTGAGCGTCGTGTTTTTCGCGTGCGTAAAGCCGGCCGCGCGACACGTAGAGTTCCGCTTTGTCCGAAGCGAGCGCGATCACCTTATCCAAGTCTTGAGCGGCATCCTCGTTCCGCTTCAAAAGCCCGTAGACGAAGGCACGGTTTTGATAGGCGGATGCATATTGTCCGTTCAATGTAATTGCACGGTTTAGATAGCGCAGCCCGGTGTAATAGCGGCCCAGAATGCTCGCTATTTTTCCCCGCCCGTTGAGAGGAACTGCGTTCGACGGCATGAGCTCGATCGCTTTGCGGAAGTCGTTTTCCGCCGCTTCGAGGCGCGAGAGCTTCTGGTTCGCATTCGCCCTGTTACTGTAGGCAGGGCCAAACCCTGGCGACAAGGCGATAGCTTTGTCGAAATCCCGGTAAGCCTCTTCTGTCCGGTTCATGTCCATATAAGCGGCCCCGCGATTGTTGTAGGCGGGGGCATAGTCCGGGTTGAGCGAAACCGCTTTGGTGAAATCCTCCACTGCGCCGTCAAGCTGTTTCAGACGCCATTTGGCAACGCCGCGATCGGTGTAGAGGGGGGCCTGCCTGGCAGTCGAGAGGCTCGTATCTTTCAGCGCATCGTCATAAGCGGCGATAGCCAAATCGAAACGCCCGCGAAGAAGTGCGGAGCTTCCTTCCTGAGATTTGAGGATTGCCTTGTCGACCGCCGCATGTGCGGAAACGGCAAATCCCACGGCTGCCAGGAACAGCGGCAAGGCCGTGAGCAGCGATCCGGGGCTCTGCGCGAGAGACAAACGGCCATGGGCTAAAGAGGCTCCTTTACCCGCGGTCCGCATTCCGGTAACAAATCGAAAAAACCAGCGACCTTCCAGCCTATGGTGCATCCAATATATCCTATCTTGAGCGGACTTGCTCTAGGCCTTGCCTTTCTCGTGCCGCAGCCAACCGCTGCGGCCGCGCAGAGCGGCGTTGCGCCGGAGTATAGCGGTCTCGTCGCGAGCGAGCTAGCATCGCGTGACGCCCCGGGCTCCAATGCTGGGGGCGGCTCGATCCGTACAGCGCAAGCGGGCACCCCGGTTGAAGACGACACGAGCGAGGCCCGGAAAAAGCTAAAAGGAGAGCTGGATCTTATCCGGGCACAAACTGCAGCCGAGAACGGCCCCTCCTCTTTCGATCCGCCATTACCCGTGCGCAAGAAGGTTGGCCAGAACGTGCCGGACGCGGCAGACCCAGCCGCGCATTCCGCCGATCCGCAAACCGACCGGCTGACCGGACAGCTTTTGCTCATGAATTTCAGGGGCAGCCAGCCAAGCGATGCGGGTCCGAGGGCGATCCGCTCGCTCCTTCAATCCGGGCTTATTGCAGGAGCGGTATTCGGCCGGGAAAACATTTCATCCAGGGCGCAGCTTAAGGAGCTTATGAAGTTCCTTTGGCCTGCCGGCACGCCGAACAGGCCTATTTTCGCCCTTCAAGAGATCGGCGGTGACTCGGATGCGCTGCCGCCCGTGAAAGACTTCGAACGATGGCCTTCAGAAAGCGACGTCGCCGCAAAGGGCGATCCGCAGTATGCCTATTCGACTTACCGTTCTATGGGCGCCAGCCTCGCGGTCCTCGGCTTTAACATGAACTTCGGGCCGGTTCTCACTGTGCCCGGAGACGGTCAGGATCCCAGCGCCAGCTTCGGCAGCAACCCGCTTCAAACCGGAGTTTTCGCCAAAACCTTCATTCTCGGCCACCGCGAGGAGAATGTTGTAGCCGTTCCCATTGTCGACCGGAGCGGCCATTCGGTCCGCGCGCTAAAAGCGCTTCTCGTTGCCGATCCGGCCACCCCGATTAGCTCGGCGCTAAACAGCGGGGCGCCCTTTTCGGCCTATGAAGGTCTAGGTTGGGGAGTGCGGTTTTGTTTTGCTGCTCTTGCTGCTGGAGACGGGGGCGCCGGCGCTTTGAACGGCTTCAAGAGCGGATGCGACGTTCTAGTCCTGGATGGCGGCACAGAAAGTCCGGCTGCCATTCGCGATCAGGTTGCGCTGGCCTTGTCCCAAGCCGTTCAAGACGGCAGCTTGACCGTCGACTCATTGAATGCCGCGGCAGAGCGCTTTGGGCAGCTTCGTTCTTCCGAAAGTCATTGACTGGGCAGCTTCTTCTGCCCAGCCGGGATCATTCCATGCAGCAGGCAACTTTAGGCAACGGCCTCGGAAAGCCACGCCTTCAGTTGCTGTTTTGGAAGCGCACCAACCTTTTGGCCTGCGACTTGACCGTTCTTGAAGAGCAGAAGCGACGGTATACCCCGGATATTGTAGGCCTGAGCGATGCCTGGGTTGGCGTCCACATCTAGTTTAACAACCTTGAGCTTGCCGGCAAACTCTTTGGACAGTTCCTCAAGAATCGGAGCCACGCTGCGGCAGGGGCCGCACCATTCAGCCCAAAAGTCGACCAGAACCGGCTTATCGGACATTTTAACTTCGTTGTTGAACGTTGCCTCTGATACGGCTGTGATCGCCATGGAAACCCCTGTGTTTGCGCGGCAGCGCGCCGCATGGTTGCTACGAGCAAAGTAAGGAAGCGCGAGCGAAAGCGTCAAGATGCAGCGCTCTTGTGAGCCGCTTCGCCGCATTCGGCGAAGCGTGCGGCAGTCGCCATTTCCGCACTAAGCAGAGTTCCCAAAAGCATGTCCCCGTGAAGACGGGGATGGCCTCAATTCCAGTCCTCGAATGGATTCCACGGCCGCCGCTCGGCATAGGGGCGGCGCGGACGGTTGCGCGAGCGGGACGCAGGCCCTGCTCTGGCCTCGCCATCATCTTCCGCAGAAATGACAGGATCCGATGAGAAATGCACGGGCTGCCCGTGCAGTGCGCTTGCGACACGGCTATCAAGCCCATACAGATCTGGATAATAGCGAACCTGCCCTTTTTCATCCACGTCGGCGGTAAAGTAAGCAACGTGAACCGGGATTTGGCTCGTCAGCTTGATTTCGGTCGTCGCACCCGATGCAACCATCTCATGAACCTGTGCGGCGGAATAACCTTTATCGTGAGCGAGCAGCACCTCTGCGAGATGAAGGGGGTTTTGCGTGCGCATGCAGCCATGGCTGAACGCGCGCGGAGCGTTCCCGAACAAATGACGGTCCGGCGTATCGTGCATGTAGACGTCGTGCTTGTTGGGAAAGCGGAACTTCACGACGCCAAGCACGTTCTTGCCGCCGGCACCCTGAATGAACTGATATCTGCGGATGTCCACACTGGACCAATCGACGGAATTTGGGTCGACGGGATGGCCGTTCATGCTGACTCTAAGACCGCCGAGCCGCTGGAGGACATCGCTGCTTCCTCCGCCAAAGAATAGGAAACCGCCGCCGCCCGTTTGGCGGAGCCTCGGAGCGATCTCGTTGACCTTGATCCCGTCGGGTACGCCCCATTCAGGATTAAAAATGACGAATTGCATATTGGCCGAGAAGGTTGGTGTCGGCGTCGAAGGCTTTCCGACCACAATCTTCTCCATGAGCGTCACCTTTCCGTGATCGAAGACCCGGGTGAACTGCTCGGTGATGCTATCCCAGACATAGAACTCGCCCAGGCTTTCGGGCATCCAGCGCCACCGCTCCATATTGACCAGGATGCGGAGCTTTTTATCGTCTGTGCTACCCCCGCCCGTGTCGTTGAGCAGGGCGCGTAGCTTGCGGTCGATGATACCTGTAACCTCGAGGGCGTGCTCCTTTTGGAAACGGTTCACCGCTTCAAGGAGCGCTGTGTCGTAGGTTGTGTCGCGGGGGCCTTCCGCGGCAACCCCCAAGCGCTTACGGATGAGTGCAATTTGCGGATTATCGTCGCCCGGTCTGAAGTCCGCTCCAGCCGGGATGCGCACGGAGGCACTGTTGCTCCCCGATTTGTTCAGCGCGATTAGCGCTTGCCGCAGACGCTTGAATTGCTCGTGCTTGGGGTGCAGACCGCGAAGATAAGCGTCAGCGGATTCGGCCGCTGCAATCGCTTCCAGCACGGACTTCGGCTCGTAGAGGTGTGGATGCCGGTCGATAACCGGGCTGAGCGAGGTGGGGTCCATGCGGCCGCCGCGCGCGTAGCGGGCATATTTCAGTACGGCCAAGCTTAGCTTGATCTCCGCGTCGGCTAGAGCCTCAGGCGTTGGCTGGCTGCCAGGATTTGCCGGGAGCTGAAAGGCGGACGCGTCCAAACCCCAATCGCCGGCGTTGCGGATTTCGTGCATCGCCTTGAGCGCGTTCGGGACGAAGCCGTCTTTTGCTGTCCAAATGGGACGTCCCTTGCTCTCGGTATAGAACGCCGTCACTGCTGCCGCGTCCTCGCGGGCGTCCGATTTTCCAGCTGCCTTGGCAAGGCGCGCTAGAATTTGCGTTGCGAGGGGATCGGGCTCTGGCGCTACTGCCTGCGCCGTTTCGGCAGGTTTTGTTAGCGGAGCGCCTGGCGCTTTCGGAGCGGGGCCGTTCGGCTCTGGCGGAGTGAGGGGATCGGGTGCTACGCCGTTCGGGGCAGCATCTAAACCTGCGCTCGCCGGTGCGCCCGGTTTTGACGTGTCCTGCGCCATCATTGCAGGAGCGTTCGCTTCCTGCGCGCTGGGTGGGATGGCGGCTTCTGGCGCCGCGTTCAAAGCTGCGCTTGCGGGCGCATCCGGCTTTGCAGCTTCCTGCGCAATGGCGAATGCGGGAATTCCCGCGAAGCATGCCGCCAGACCCAAGCGAAACGCTATCCTTGCAATCATACCGGAACCTCTGTTGCCCCTTTCGAGGAATGCTATCAGAAAGACACGAAGGTTACGCTCTTTGATTCGTCGCAAACTTTGCCGCGCCGCAACTTGAAGACGCGCATGCCTTCGAAGGTCTCAATCACGCATAAAAGAACGTGCTGGCCCTGAGGCATTACCCCGAGAGCTGGAAGTTAGGATGTAAACACCGAAGAGGCAAGCCCGTAGCACAAGCTGGACCGCTCTGGGATTGTGCAAGGACGGCGCAGCATTACATTGCGCCGGTGGCCGCATGTCATGAACCATCCTCGCAGATTGTGCCTTCGCGAGGGCGCAGCTTGACCGCGCGGCCCATCGATGCTTTGGCTTGATCGAGACAATTGCGGCATCTTTTCTTGGAGAATATAGATGCGATCCTTCTTCCGGGCGAAAATTCATCGTGCAACGGTCACCCAGGCAGACCTGAATTACGAGGGAAGCTTGTCGATCGACCGCGATCTCATGGACGCGGCCGATATCGCCGAGTTCGAGGAGGTGCACGTTTGGAACGTGACGCGCGGCACGAGGCTTTCGACCTACGCCATCGAGGCGGAGCGCGGAAGCGGCATCATCTGCGTCAACGGCGCTGCCGCGCATTTGGTGCATGTTAATGACCTCATCATCATTACGACGTATCAGCTGGTCGCACGCGCGGAAGATGCGCCGGCGCCCATCGTGGTGCGGGTCGACGAAAAAAATCGTGTCACCGGCACGCATCCCGAGATTGCAGGGCCGAACGTTGCGGCGGAACGCTGAGGCCGGCGCCCGGCTTGGGATCGCCCCGCATGCGGCCTGGCGCACTCGCTTGAATTGACCTGCCGTTAACCTCGTTCTTTCGCCTTTTCGCTCCGGCGGGTCCGGCCTGATGCGATTTCCTTTAAGGCGTCATTATAGGCGAAACGCCTTTCCGGAGCCTTAAGCGGCGGCACCAGGCTGGCTAACACGCTAATAATACGGAAGAAAAGCTTCTTGCGGCTCAGAAAACAGCAAAGTAGTAGCAACGCGCCACAACAATCTTGGATTGGATTTCAAGGTTAACGAGCGCAAGATTCCTGGGCTATGCAGTTAACTCCCGTGCCTCTAGATGTTGTGTGTTAGGGTCTTGGCTGGCAGCGGCTCGCTTTGCAGCGCGCCTTCGACCAGCCGG
>JBKQQS010000020.1:0-121659 GCA_052144215.1 Rhodomicrobium sp. | reverse complement strand
CGCATATACTATCCCCGGCGAGCCGCCCATTCCCCAATGCAACGCTCCAGGTCCTGAATGTTCCGCCGCATCTGCTCCAGGGCGAAGCCGGTGGCGAACAACCGTTCTACCGCCTCACCCGGCAGTTCGCGCAGCTGGCCAGCCCGCCTCAGAGTCTCGATTTCGGCCGTGTAGCGGCTGAGCGCCGAATCCAATGGCTCGCTCGGAGGAGCCCCCTGTTTGGACAAAAGAGCGGCAGCGCACGCTTGCAGGTGGCCTCCAGTTTCGTTCCCCACGGTCATAAGCAGAGGCTGAAGCACCGGTTCCAAGCAAGCCGGTAGCGGCGATTGAGCGGCTCTGCCGATAATAACCAAATCGTGGCGCAATCTCAAAAGGGTGCGGAAGAGCGGCCCCGTGAGTGGATCGTCCGCTAGCCGCAGAGGGCGCTCGCGCTCGGCCTCGGCGGCGGCCGATGAAAGCTCGTTCAACTGCCGGCCAATCCCGTCCTGGATGCGGTGCGCCTCCGCATCGCCCATGCCTTGCACGAAGCCCTCAAAAAGTTGGGGAACGGCTTGAGCCATGCCCTCGAGTGCCTGGGCGGCGATCTCGCGGGTGTGCTCGAACGCGCTCGATGGCACGAGGACGAATGAGACGAACAGGCCGGTCAGGCCGCCAAGGGATACCTCGATGACCCGGTCGAGCGCCGAAGCAATCGGGGTTGTGTGCATCATTTCGGGGATAAGAACCACAATGGCGGCCGTGACCGGACCAACACTGAGGCGAGGATAGAGCGCTGCGACGAACGCAAGGGGCGCAAGCGCAAGCAAGAGTACGAATAGAGTTGCGGTCTCGCCGGTGTGTGGCACGAGGACAGCAATGAGTCCGCCCCATAGAACCCCGCCGATGGTCGCGGCGAAGTAGTCGAAGGTTGCTCTCAGCGATCGCCCCAGGCTGATCTGCGTTACCACCAGGGCCGTCAAGACTGACCAGAGCGGCAAGGTAACCCCTAGACGATAGGCGAGCCAGAGGGCGAGCAACGCCGCTGCAGTCAGCCTGAATGCAAAGGCAGCGGCGCCATGCAGCCGGCGCAAATCCAATCGATCCCTATCCATTGTGCCCCATTGTGCCGCACTCGAAGGCCGCAGCTTACCGATCCAACACGGCGAGCCTATCAGAAAAAGCTCCGGGCTTGTGGCGACTTTCAGCAACACTCTTGTGCCGAGCCGCCGCCTGACGCTTAGGCGGCCGGGACGTCCAAGAGGGCTATGGCCGGTATTGCGGCATCATTCCCTCGCAGGAGCGGAATCCAGTAATCGGCACCGTAAAGAATGACGAAATCGATGACACAGCGAAGCGTTTACCGGGTCCCCGCCTGCGCGGGGACGGCGCCGGGACCGGTCAAGACTTCCGCCGCTTGGCATAATTCTTTCAAAGAAAAAACACGTTTGGCGCGCCACCCGGCTGCAAGCCTCGCCACCCTGTACCGGCGCCGCTTCACTGCAGAAGCTTCCGCACTTAGCTCCGGGATGGCGAAAATCTCCCAAATTCTGCCGCATAGCAGGCCAGGAGCTTACTGAACGTGCTGCTCCAGCTAAAGTTCTCCGCGACGTGCTGGCGCGCCCGCGCCCCAAGTGCCGCGCGCTCAGCCGCCGTCTGAACAATATTGGATGCCATCGCCGCGGCGTCGCCGGGCGGTCCGAGATAGCCGGTACCGGGAACGACCCGATCTCTGAGTGCCCCGGCGTCAACCCCTACCACCGGCAGGCCCGAAGCCTGAGCTTCGATGACAGAAAGGCCGAAGGTCTCGTGCGGCCCGGCCGTCACATAAATGTCGGCTGAGGCCAGCAGGCGGGCGAAACTCTCCCGATCGTTCTCGTAGGGCATAAGATGGAGTGTTTCGATAGACCTGCTCATCTCCTGCAGCTCGTCGTAAAGCGGGCCGTGGCCCGCCATCCATAACAGCGCCTGCAAGCGGGCGGGCAGCTTCTTTAGCGCGTCCACGAGCACCAGCACCTCCTTTTCAGCCGAAAGCCGCCCGGCATAGAACAGGACCAGATTTTCGGGTGTGGCGCCGTAGCGGGCGCGGATCTCCTCACTGCGGCGCGAAGGCTTGAACAGCTCGAGATCGACGCCTAAGGGCACGGTTTGAGGCTCCCGCACGCCGTACTCCCGCAGCCGGGCAGCCTCGGCCGGAGAAGAGGCGAAGGCCAGATCGCAGTGTTCGAAGAGCCTGCTGACATATTTCTCCGCGCGCGCCTCGGCAAGGTGCGCGAACTTGTCCGCAAGCCTGGCAAGTGAGGGGACGGTGTGTGACCATTCTTGAGCCAGCTCATGCAAGGGCGCGCCGACATAGGCTTCGGCGACATCGGTATGAAAATAGCAGCCGATCAAGCAATTCCTGCCTTTCTGCTGCAGGTCGCCGCGATAGGCGAACACAGCCCACGGCTCGACGTAGTAGCTCCCAAGCTCTATGATATCGGGCCTGTACACACGCAAGACATGCTTGATTCTCTCCGGCGAGATGAAACAGCGATAGCTGTCTTGGCCCGGCAGAAGAGGGCTGCGGATGTATACGGTCGCCGACCGGTCCTGCCGTTCGACCCTGTCTTCCTTACCAGGCACGATAAGAAGATGTTCATGCCCGGTGCGGTCCCTGAGGAAGCGGCGCTTCTCATCGATATAGGTGCGGATGCCGCCGCTACTTTCATTGTAGGCAATGGTAATGTCGCAGAATTTCATTTCGCCTCCTCTGCCGATGCAGGCGTCAGCAATTCAACCGGCTCGTTGAACCCGGCTTCTATGGCGATGCAGCCTGTTCCCGCCCGGCACTGGCCTCTCACTGCACCGCCTGCATGGACCTCTAGCTCGATCGAAAGGCTATCGCTTGGCAGGTTCAAGGAGAAACGGAGTCCCTCGGCGCGCGGCGGGAAGCAGGGCTGTATTCTCGCTGCCTCCGGCGAGCACTGCAAGCCGAACAGCGTTTCAACGGCGAGCGTGTTGACCAATCCGGACCAGCCGACAAATTCTGTAACCGGCAGCGAGCCGAGGGTCAGGCGCTTCCACAGATTACCGCGTTTGCGGTGCAATTGCTCGACATCAGGGCGCTCTGGATCATAGAACTCGTGAAAGCGGCCGGTGTGCTCAAACGTGCGATAGACCCCTTCGCAAAGCCGGAATGCGAGGTCGGCCGCCTCAGGGTGGAAGCCGTAGCGCTTGAGGCCCGCGATCACGGCAAAGGCCAGGTTCACCCAGACCGGCCCGCGCCACATATCTTTCTCGAAGGCGGCGTCGTTGAGTGCCACAGAAGGCAGCGGGATCACCGTGTTGAATGCCTTGGGATCGACGATGTGATCGCGCAGCAGCGCGGCCTGCCGGCCGTCCGGTATTCCCGCCCAAAGAGGAAGCAGCGAGGCGATCGTCCGGCTGCGCACGAATGCACCGCTGTTAACGTCGCGGTCGAAATAAAGGCCTTCTTCCTCATGCCAAAGCTGTTCCTTGACCGCGGCCTTGAGCGTGTTCGCCTGGTCCCGGTACATGGCCACATCGTCATCCCGGCCCAAGAGCCGCGCGATGGTTTCAAGCGCCTCACATTGCAGCACGACATAGGTGCAGAAGTCCGGTGCCCCCAGGCTACGGGTGTCCAACAACCGGCGTTCATCGCGCGAGCTAAAGCGCGGCGCATTCTCAACGCCGGACTCGTAAGGGTGCGCCCATGCGAACAGCCCGTTCGGTAAGCGCCTATGGCCGTAAAGCCAGAGATGATAGGCGCGCAGAGGCTCGTAGATGGCCACCGCCCAGCGCAGGAAGCGCTCGCGCTCAACAAGAGGCTCCAATTGAACGAACGACCACGCCAGAAGCGGCGGCTGAGTAAGCCTTGAGCCGCCAAGATCCGACGCGTAGTGCTGGAGCCGGTCGCCTTGCCGCACCGCGACGACCGAACGCAAGATATCCCACGCCACCTCTGGATCCCACACTTTCCAGATCTGAGCGATGAAGGCCGAATCCCAGAGATAGATCGCGCGGAAGGGGGGGGCTGGCTGGGCATACCGTGCAGGCGATAGCGCGTCCGGATTATGCAGGTTGAGAAACAGAGCGGCATTAGCGCCGGCAAAGCCGCGCGACCACCTCTCGACCGGACCCGCCCCGTCCCGGACGTCCAGCGTTGGCGGCAGGCGATGGATGCCTTTCGTGGCGAGCAAGGCTTCTCCGGCCGGCGTCAGGAAGCTGTCAGGTTTGAATACCTTAGACCAGAGCATCAGATTGAACCCGAAGACAAGAAGCCTTCGGAGGCGAACGGCCGCGCTGACGGCGTTCTGCCAGGCATGCTTAAGCTTTCGAAGCAGCATCGCACCGGACATGATGGAAATATGGGCTACGAGGTTGTACCCGCAACCACAAGAGCGGCAGCACTTGCCGCCGGGACGGAGGCTGAATGCTCTCGCGCGCTTGGCGAGCGCCCAAAAGCGCTGGAAGATCGAAAAATGCGACACTTCTGCAACGGATCAACTCGAGCCGCCACACAGATTGCCACACCAAAGAAAAAACTCCAGCAAAATCAATGACTAAAAAGGCACATGGCGCTCCCTAGGGGAGTCGAACCCCTCTTTCAAGATTGAAAATCTCGCGTCCTAACCGATAGACGAAGGGAGCGCAGCCGGAAAACCCAGCAAGGCGTGGATATAAAGCCGGTTCGACGCTCTTTGCAAGAGCCTCTTTCCCAGCTTGTAGCCCGCAATGGCTTGCCCCGCCTAGGCAGCGCACCGGCTGTCCGGCGATCCCGGGCTTTCACCGGCCAGCCGAAGCCGCAGCGGCGTCCTCGATCTGAAACTCGACGCGGTTACGTCCGCCCCATTCGTCGCGCGTTAGGCGGCCCGCGATATGGCAAGCAAGATCGCGCCCGCGCTTAAGGGCTTCGCCAAGCTCCGATTGAGCGGACCGGAACGCCACCGCGCTGATTTGGCTCCCATCCGCCGATTGCAGCGCGCAGCGAAGATGGCCGCCGGAAAACTCCTTCAGCATGGTGAGACGCACCGACGGCAAGCAAAAGCGCGGCGCGGGGTTACCTTGGCCGAACGGGCCGGCATGCTCCAGCTGCTCGGCAAATTCCAGCGTGGCCGCCCGCGGCGTCAGCGCGCCGTCGACGGCGAGCGTGGCCGACGCAGACGCCGCCCTGTAGGAATGGCTGAGCGCCTCGCGCAAGTAAGCGGTAAGCTCCGGTAGCCTATCTTGGCAGACCGTGACACCGGCGGCCATGGCATGCCCGCCGCCCTTTTTCGCAACCCCGGCCTCGACCGCGCCGCGCACGGCGGCCCCGATATCGACGCCTGCGACCGAACGCGCCGAGCCGGTCGCCTCGTCGGCGCCTTCGTCATACGAGAAGATCAGACTGGGGCGTTGAAAACGGTCGGTCAGCCGGCTTGCCGCGAGGCCGACGAGCCCCTTGTGCCACTCCGGCGAGCCAGCCACGATGATCGGGCAATCCGGGTCGTCCAGAAGCGTGCGATCCGCATAGGCCGCCGCCTCCTCTACCGTTTTCAGCTCGATCTCGCGGCGTTCGCGGTTTAGCCTATCCAGCGTTTGCGCAATTTCTCCAGCTTCGCCGCCGGCGTCCATAGCGAGAAGGCGCGCGCCAAGGCCCGCATCGCCGATGCGCCCCCCCGCATTGATCCTTGGGCCGAGCACGAAGCCGAGTGTGTAAGGCGTTGGCGGCTTGTTCACGCCGGCCGCGTCGCAAAGCGCCTTCAGTCCGGGATTTTGCCGGCTACGCAGCACCTTCAGGCCTTGTACGACGAAGGCGCGGTTGATGCCCTTCAGCGGCACCACGTCGCAAACGGTGGCAAGCGCGACCATGTCCAGCCATGAAAGGAGATCGGGCGCCTTGGCTTTGGCGTAAAACCCTTTGGCGCGCAAACGGCGCTGCAGCGCGACGCAAAGCAAGAAAACGACGCCCGCCGCACAAAGATGCCCCTGCCCGCTCAAGCAATCCTGCCGGTTGGGGTTGACGATCGCATGGGCGGGAGGGAGATCCTGACCCACTTGGTGATGATCGATAACGACAACATCGACGCCGCGCCGCGCGGCCACTTCAAGCGGTTCGAAGCTCGTCGAGCCGCAGTCCACCGTAACGATCAGGCTCGCGCCATCCTCAATCAGCCCATCGATCGCGGCCGGGTTCGGGCCATAGCCCTCGGTGATGCGATCCGGGATATAAATGCGGGGCGCGAGACCGTGCCACGCCAAGAAGCGGTAAAGCAAGGCCGACGACGAGGCGCCGTCCACATCGTAATCGCCGAAAATCGCGATTTGCTCGCCCGCGGCGATGGCGCGCGCCAAGCGTTCCGCGGCCTTATCCATATCGGTGAGAGACGCGGGATCGGGGCAAAGCGCGCGAATGGTCGGGTTCAACACGTCGGGCACATCGTCCAGCGAAACCTCCCGCGCGGCGAGAAGCCGGCCGATGATCTCCGGCAAATTATGACGCTGTGCGATGGCTGCGCCGAGATAGGCCTCGGAAGGCGAAAGCCGCTCGACCCATTTCAAGCCGCGCGCGGACCGCTCCACGCCGAGAAACGCCGCATTGGCGCGCGGCGGCTGTTGCAGGGATAAGGACAAGGAACGCAAACCGGGGCTCCATAACAATTGGAGCCTCAGCTTATCTGATTCGCCTTGCGTGGGCCTCTTCGTGAAAGCTTGCAAAAAATTCTGCGGATATCGGGCACCCAATAACCCTTTCCGCTCCGCTCTCATGCTTCAAGGTCTTCACCCCAGTCACGCGGCGCGGGCGAGCAGCCACGATGTTTTGCACGGGCTTGTCTGCGCTTGGATCGTCGAGCGCATATTGTGATCGCGGGCGTGCCGCCGGGCGATATACGCCGCCGCCGCATTCGGTTAGCATCGCCCTAGACCTCCGCGGCACCCCGCAAGCTACCATGGAGTTTAAGCCCTTGACGAAAACGAAAGAAGCCATCGAAGGCGAACCGAGTATGCCCAAGCGGGCCCATCCCCTGCACAGGTGCGAGCCTCTTCCCTGGTACCGTCCGAAATCGCCCGACGAAGACCCGCAGGCCCTTGAGCGCGTTTCAGCGATCATGTCGAGCCCAAGTTACCGGCCCGCCGACGACGACCCCGCTTTTCTAGCCGCAGAGGGAATGCGGGGCGTACGCCTGCAAGTCGACTACCTGAAACCTGAGCTACTGCTCGAACAGCACCAGGTCCAGCACACGATCGTCGTTTTTGGCAGCACACGCATCTGCGAGCCCTATGCCGCGCGCCGCAAAGTGGATGCGCTCGCTGCTGAGCTGGCTGCTAGCCCCAATAATAGCGAACTCGCGCGCCAGCTTGCGCTGGCCGAGCGCATCCTCGCAAAGAGCCACTACTATGAGGCCGCCCGCGAATTCGGCCGCCTTGTAAGCCGGGCAAATACACAAGGGGGCGAGCAGTATGGCGTGATCATGACCGGCGGCGGACCGGGCATTATGGAGGCCGCCAACCGGGGCGCGTTCGATGCGGGGGCCAAGTCCGTGGGCCTCAATATCCACCTGCCTCACGAGCAATATCCGAACCCCTACATCACGCCAGATCTTTGCTTCACCTTCCATTATTTTGCGATGCGCAAGCTCCACTTCCTCTTACGCGCCAAAGCGCTGGTTGCATTTCCCGGCGGGTACGGCACGCTGGACGAACTGTTCGAGGTGCTGACGCTTGTGCAAACGCGCAAGATCAAGCCGATCCCGGTCGTGCTCGTGGGGGAGAGCTATTGGCGCCGGGCTATCGATTTCGATTTTCTCGCCGATGAAGGCGTCATCGACCGCGAGGACCGCGAGCTATTCTGGTTCGCGGAAACGGCCGCGGAGATCTGGGACGGCATCCAGCATTGGCACAGCGCCGGCGCTGAAGATTAGCACGCCACCTGACGGACGGCGCATCCACCTATTGCGCATCGTCGCGCCGGGGACTCCTGCGCCGCCGTTCCGCCTGTTCCAGCTCGCTCTGCCGCACCCGGCGCTTCAGGGCAACTTCGCGCTGCTGAGCCATCCGCCGCCTCCCGGCCCGCTCCAGGTCGTTTTGCTGGACCCGCCGCCGCGCCACTTCGAGGAGCGTCCGGCTCACCCGGGCCGATGAGCCCGGTCCCTCCGCCGGCATCGGGAGCGCGCCCAAATAGTCGGCCTTCGGGCTAAAATTTTCCGCTGGAACGATTTGAACGACTTTAAAACCGCTGAGCTTTAAACCGGTGAGGATGCTGTCGAGCGCGTCGACGGTGACTTTGCGCGTGTCATGAAATTGCACGACGCCCTTGCCGGCTTCACGGATTCTCTCCAGCGTCCTGTTAGCGAGTTTCGACGCCGTGAGATCGGGCTCGGTGTCGCCGGACGCAATGTCCGTGTACCAAAGGCTTATGCCCCGCTCCTTAAAATAATCGAGGCTTTCGGCCGGCAAGTTGCTTGAGCCCGTTCGATAAAAGGGCGCAACGGGCGCATTGGCGCTCTTTGCGATTGCCGCAAAACTCTTTTCGATCCCGGCTTGCGCACCTTCGGCGGACGGGCCCGACCATGGTCCAGCCGCCAGCGTGTGGCCGCGTTGCGCCGTGGTCTGAACGTCAGCCGGTTTTGCCAACGCCGCGCTTCCCGTGAAGAAAAAGGTAGCCTTGGCGCAGTGATGGTCGAGGATGTCGAGAATGTAACCGGTATACGCCGCGTGCGGACCCTGGTCGAAGGTTAGCACCACTTCCTTCTCATGCAGCTGAAGCGGCGCGGGCGCGCTTAAAGCAGCCCCATCGTCCTTAGCTGGGCGGTACACCGATCCGCCTGTGGAGTCGATCGCCACAACGCGCGAAAGAAAGCTGTTCTGCGCGTCATAGTTGCATTGGGCCGCATAACTGGCTTGGCAGAATAAAGAGAGAATAACCACCCAAAACGCTCGAATGTACATCGTAGCCCCTGGAAGAAAACAGCGGACAAAGCTTCCACTTGGCCGTTGCCTCAACGCTTAGATTACGCCCCGGGGCCACGATACGCCTTACTTTAAGGCGCTTATTTGATTTTCGCCAATAGAATCGAACTTTTGCAGATCCATATGCTCGGCATAGACCCATCGTACCGTCCGTGTGGCGGACCGCATGATGACCGTATGCGTTTCGATCTGCCCCTCGTAAAACTTGACGCCGCTGAGGAGAGGCCCTTCGGTTATGCCCGTCGCCGCGAAGATAATGTCGCCCGACGCCATATCGGCTGTGGAGTATTTGCGGCTCAGGTCCGTAATGCCGAGCAACGCCGCGCGGCGGACGTGCTCATCGTTCAGCGGGCTCAGCCTGCCCTCTATTTGTCCGCCGGTGCAGCGAAGAGCTGCCGCCGCAAGCACGCCCTCGGGCGCGCCGCCCGTACCGAGATAGATATCGATGCCGGTCTCCTCCGGCTCGCAGGTTTGTATAACGCCAGCAATATCCCCGTCCCCGATCAGGTTCACGGCCGCGCCCGCCGCCCGGATCTCACCGATCAATTTCGCATGGCGGGGGCGGTCGAGAACACAAGCGGTTATTTCGTGAATCTGGACGCCCTTCGCCTCCGCCAGCCTGTGAAGGTTCTCGGATATCGAATAATCCAACCTCACGAGGCCCGCCTCGAAACCCGGTCCGATCGCGATCTTCTCCATATACATGTCTGGCGTCTTAAGGAGGCCTCCGCGCTGGGCCACGGCAAGCACTGCAAGCGCGCCCGGCAGCGATTTCGCGCATAAGGTTGCCCCTTCGAGGGGATCGACGGCGATGTCGACCTCCGAGCCGCCCCGGCCGATCTCCTCTCCGATATAAAGCACCGGCACTTCGTCCTGCTCGCCTTCGCCAATCACGACACGGCCCGATACCGGCAGCTCGTGCACCTCGCGCCGCATGGCGGAGGCGGCGGCGATGTCCGCCTTCCTCTCATCTCCCCGGCCCCTGAAAAGCGCCGCGGCTACGGCCGCCGCTTCGGTCACCCGCGCGATCTCCAGCGATAGCGTGCGCATGAGTTCGTTTGCCGGTGCAGATTGCCGTTCCATGAGCCGTTCCTAACGATTACGCCTGAAAAGCTGTAACACAGGGATTTAGAGGGCCTCAATCCGGATCATTTGCGCAGCGCCTTCGACATGTCCGTCCTTGACGATCAGCTCGAGTGCGCTCCGCAATAAATCCTCGCGCGTGCGGTGCGTGATCATAACAACGGGCGTCGGGTCTCCCTCGTGCCCAGGCCGGCCGAACCCCGGCAGGTCGGGCGCTTCGCGCTTCTGCACGACGCTTTCAAGCGATATGCGCTGCTCGGCCATGCGCGTCGCGATGGCCGCAATCGCGCCGGGCCGGTCGAAGACGGAAAGCCGGATGTAATAGCCGCCTTCGTGGGTACGCATCTGCGAGCGGCTGTGACTTTTAAGCTTTGCCGCCGGCAGAATGAAAGGCGGGCGCATATGCCCGCGCGCGATGTCGATAATATCGCTTGCGACCGAGGAAGCGGTGGGCCGCGCTCCCGCGCCTGGTCCTGCCAGAATAATGAGGCCGGCGAAGTCTCCCTCGACCGCCACGCAGTTCAAAACACCGTCGACACCCGCCAGAGTGCTGGTCTTGGGGATCATGGTCGGCGACACCCTCGCCTCAATGCCGGCCGACGTCTGAACCGCAACGGCAAGAAGCTTGATGCGGTATCCAAGCTCGTCTGCGGCGCGGAAGTCGGCCGGGGTGATGCCGCGGATGCCCTCGAGATGGACCGCATTGAAATTGGGGCGCACACCGAACGACAGCGCAGCGAGCAAGCACAGCTTGTGCGCGGCATCCTGGCCGTCCACATCGAAGCTCGGATCCGCCTCGGCATAACCGAGCGCCTGCGCCTCGGAGAGAACCTCGGCGAATGGCAACCCCTCACGCTGCATGCGCGTGAGAATATAATTGCTCGTGCCGTTCAAGATTCCGTAGATGCGGGAGATGGAATTGCCGAGCAGGCTCTCTCTGAGCGCCTTCACAATCGGGATGCCGCCGGCAACCGCCGCTTCGAAGTTGAGTGCCACGCCGTTCTCCTCGGCGAGCGCGGCAAGCTCGGGGCCGTGGCGCGCGAGCAGCGCTTTGTTGGCGGTCACCACATGCTTGCCAGCCGACAGTGCCGCCTGCACACTTTGCAGCGCAGGCCCGCTGTCGCCCCCGATCAGCTCGACAAAAACGTCGATGCTGGGATCCACGGCAAGAACGGCGGGGTCATCGAACCAAGGAATGCCTTCGACACCGGCGCCGCGCTTTTTGTCGCGCGAGCGCGCACACACGCCCGCGACCTCGACCGGACGGCCGCACTTTTCGGCAATGGACTGCCCATGCTCGGCCAAGAGCGACAAAAGGCCCGAGCCCACGGTCCCGAGTCCGGCAATGCCAAGCCTGAGCGGTTTGTGCGCTTTCATGCTGCTCCCCGCCGGTATTGCCCGCTAGCGGGTCTGGCCTTGTGCAAAGGGTATGACGTTGTGGAGCGTCACATCCGCCGACGACAGAAACTTCTTGATCGCACGGGCGGCCTGCCTGATGCGGTGCTCGTTCTCGACAAGCGCGATGCGGATGAAGCCTTCGCCATACTCGCCAAATCCGACACCCGGCGAGACCGCAACGCCCGCCTTCTCCAGAAGAAGCTTGGAAAACTCAAGAGAGCCGACCTGCTCCATACCCTGAGGCAAGGGCGCCCATGCGAACATCGTGCCGGGCGGCGAAGGGATATCCCAGCCCGCGCGCCCGAGCGATTCGACGAGGCAATCGCGCCGGCGCTTGTAGGTTTGGCGCATCTCCTCGATGCACTCCTGCGGGCCGTTAAGCGCGGCGGCGGCGGCGACTTGGATCGGCGTGAAGGCGCCATAGTCGAGATAGGATTTCACGCGTGAAAGCGCGGCGACGAGGCGCTCATTGCCGACGCAAAAGCCCATGCGCCATCCGGGCATTGAGTAGGTCTTCGACAGCGAGGTGAACTCGACCGCGACATCCATGGCGCCAGGCACCTGCAAGATGGACGGAGGCGGGTTATCGTCGAAGTAGATTTCCGCATAGGCGACGTCGGACAGCACGATAAGTTCGTGCTTTCTGGCGTAGTCCACTACCGCCTTGTAGAAGTCGAGGCTCGCCATGATCGCGGTCGGATTGGAGGGATAGCTAAGTACGAGCGCCAGCGGCTTCGGAATGCTGTTACGCACCGCCTTATCCACGGAGACCAGAAAATCGTGATCGACGCCCGCGTGCAGATGGCGGATGGCAGCGCCCGACATGATGAAGCCGAACTCGTGGATCGGATAGGTTGGATTTGGCACCAAGATAAGGTCGCCAGGCGCGGTTATGGCCTGCGCCATGTTTGCGAAGCCTTCCTTCGAGCCAAGCGTCGCGACCACTTGCGTCTCTGGATTGAGCTTCACGCCGAAACGCCGCGCGTAATAGGCCGCCTGCGCGCGCCGCAAACCCGCAATACCACGCGACGCCGAGTACCGGTTGGTGCGAGGCTTCGTTATCGTCTCCGTCATTTTTTCGACGATATGCTCGGGCGTCGGCAGGTCCGGATTGCCCATACCGAAGTCGATAATGTCTTCACCGCGCGCTCGTGCCGCGGCCTTGAGCTTATTCACTTGCTCGAAGACATAGGGCGGCAGGCGTTTGATGCGGTGAAATTCTTCAGCCATGGTTAGGGTGCTTTCCAAATAGACAATAGGCGCTGCTCGCTGAGGCGAAGCGCCCTTCTACGTATAAGGCTTGAGCCGTACCCGTGTCTACGAGGCATTGCGCTTTGCGAACAAAGTTGGAGGCTGCTCCTCGTAACGTATTCCCTTGCGGCGCGGCTTTGAACGCTATTGCTGAGCTGGCTTGGCCGTCGTGGCGGCAGCGTTGCTATTTTGGCCTTGATCGCTCTTTTGCAGGTCTTGAACCGCCTTCTGACGCTCTTCCGGCGTAAGGATGTTTGTAAGATCGCTGACCTTGGCCATGCTTGGCCAGGTTGGATCCGACGTGCAGGCTGGCAGCCCCGCGCACAGCGCAAGCGCAATCCCGGCCACCGCAACCTGCGCTACCCGGCGCATTGCCTTGTTCCGGCACACAGCACGCCGCGCAAACCCTTTTGCTTGCTTGTAAGCCATACCTGCCCCTGGCCGCTCTCCAACCTCAGATCCTTAATGGCGGAACTCTTACAGGATTCTATCGAATGGGTACCTTCACAATTTGTATCAAGAATAAGCGACGGCCCATAAAAAATAAAGACCTGCGGCAAGGCAAAGCGTTCGCAATAGCCGCGCTCGAACCTTGCTAACCGGACTCTTTGGCGCCTAGCGATGCCTTCCTTCACCCATGGAAGCGGAAAGCTAAAATTGTGCGAGCCTCCTACACGCACGCCTAATAATCCTTAAGCGAACCAATTGCTTCGGGTTTCAAAGCCGTGTTCCTCTTATTCAAGCCCGGCCTTCCGGCCCGCCGGGGAAACGGCATGCATTTGCGTGCACAGGCGCACGAAGCAATGCAAGGATAGTTGGAAGCAAAGGTTACAAGCATGACACAGAAAACATCGCGGATGTTGCGAGTTTGCATCGTTACCGCCCTCGGTCTCGGGATCTTCGCAGGCGTGGCCGATGCCGCTCAACGTATGAGCAACAGGCAGTGCAGAATGGATTGGCGCGCGCACAAAGCCACCTATAGAGCGGAGGGTAAGTCGCGCCGGACTTTCATGAGGGCCTGCCGTTCTGGAGCGATGCAGCCCTCTGCCCCCGCGACCACAACGCATTAGAGCGCACGCATATCGTCTATCAGGGAGGGGGCCAAGCGGGGGCTGCTGGCGGCGAGGCAGAAGCTTAATTGGGATCGGAGCCGCTCAGCCTGAAAGGGGGCCGCAGCGCGGCTCCTTTAATCTTTAGCGCCGTTAGTAGCAGAAATTGCTCGCATAGGTGCTGCAGAAGCCGGGCCCATGACCCGCATTGCGGCAATTCCAATAGCAGCTGCCCCCGGCTACGCCAACGCCAAGGCCAACCGCCGCAGGGCCATACCACCACCGGCCGTTCCGCCAATACCTTGCCCGGCGTGCTCCCGCATAGCGGCGCCCAGCAACAACGCCCCCGCCAGCGACGGCGCGGCGTCCGCCTATGGATGCTCTGTGAGGTCCGCGAATACCGGCGGCGCGGACACCCCGGGCACCACGGACTATGCGTATCAGCGTGAATGTACTTTGCGGCGCGGCAGCCGCCCGATGCGGCGCGGGCGCTACACGGTTCTGGGCGACGGGCTCGGCGAGCGCCGCAGACCCGAGGAAAGCGAAGCCCAGTACACCTATCGCGAAGGCTATGCTTTTTCTGATTCTTATGGCGATACCAACTCTGTTGCGTTTTCAGCCGCCATTTTGGGCTGTATCGCGGGAGAGGTGGCGGCTTTCTTCGCTTCGCGGAAAACTTTCTACGTAGGAGGTCCGGGCAAATACCTGCAAATTAAAGTAAGTTTGCAGCTGTTGTCTGTTGACGCCCCAGCGCGTAGGAGCTTGGCGCCCGTTCTCCTTCTGCGGCGCGGTCCAGTTTTCTAAGGCGGTATCGAGCCCGGAAGCTGTCTCAATCAGCACGCGCGCCCTCTCGATATAATCGTTACGGAATGTGACAAGCCAAGAACTCGATTACCTATTCCTGCCCGTCTTCGGCGGGTTTGTCTTCGCCCGTTTTAGCGGTCTCCGCCTCTGGCGGAATGATCTCGCGGCGGCGTCGCGAAGGCGACCAGGGCCGCAAGCCGCGTCTTTCGGATGCCGTATGAAGCATAAGGCCGGCGTCAGTGACTTTGATCGTCGACGAACCCCGCTCCCACAGCGCGCCCCGATCCAGAATAATCCGCGGGCTAGGGCATGGCTGGCGGATATCCATCGGCGCAACCATGATCACCGCCCGCTCGCAATCGTCATGGATCGCGTCTGGCTTGGCGACGAAGCTTACGAGTTTGCCCTTCACCAGAGCGAGGCAGCTATAGGCGTCGCATTGCCAGCCCGCACCGGTGGACGCGTCCTTCGCCGCGCGCCCGTCGCCATCGGCCTTCAGCCACTGTGTTACGGTGTAGAAGGCGCGCCGCGATTTCGGCGCTTGGAGCTTGCCGTCCTTGTCCCGGATGGCGGCCACCTTCGCATCGCGGTCCACATAGATGTCCGGTTTATCGTGGATCGAGGTGAACGCTACACCCGCGCCTATCACTGCCAGCCCAAAGAGCCGCCAGGGCCGCCGCCAGATGATGAGCCAAAGCCCGCCAAAAATGATGATAAGCAGTGCGGCGAACGGAAAGGCCGGCACGGGGATCAGCGATCCGGGTATCGAGGCCACCCACTTCGCCACCGCCATCATTGCATCCACCCCATAGCCCATGAATTTCAGCGGCCATTCGTCGAGCCCGAACGGCATCGCGATCAGCGCGACGATCATCGCGGGCATGGTGAGCAAATCGACCGGCGGGCCACCAAGCAGATTGCCGAGCGCGGAGTAGACGGTAAGATTGTGAAAGTGGTAGGCCGAGAACGGCTCGACCGCCAGGCCCGCCGTCGCCGTCGTCACCAGCACGCCGCCAACGATATATACCGGCTGCCAGGTCAGCCGTTCACGCACGCTTTTCGCCTCGAAATGCAGATAGCGGCCGAAGCGCTCATAGCCCGCGATCAGCGCTGCCGTTGCAGCGAAAGACATTTGGAAGCTGATGTCGATCAGGCTATCGGGCAAAACGATCAGGATAAGGAGACCGGCCAGCGCCACGTTGCGCAGCGACAGAGCCTGGCGGTTGAGCAGGATAGCGAGAAACACCACCGCAATCATGAGATAGGAGCGCACCGCCGCGATAGAGGCGCCCGAGAGCGCGAGATAGATCGTAACGCAGACGAGCGCCGCTCCGCCCGCGAGCGCCCGTACAGAGAAGCGCAGCGCGATGGGCGGAAACAGCGCAAGCAGCCAGCGCAGGAACCAGAACACCGTGCCTGCGACCAGCGACATATGCAGGCCCGAGATCGAAATCACGTGAGCCAGGCCCGATCCACGCAGATCGTTCATGGAAGTGTCGTCGAGACCCGCCGTCTGCCCCACGGTGAGCGCTGCGGCGATCTCGCCCGTCTGGCCGGGAAGCGTGGATGTGATCCGCGTGCCGATCCGCGCCCTCAACTCCGCAAGCCGCGCCCTAAATTTCATGTCGAGCGGAAGCGCGCGCCCTTCTAGAAGCTCAGGCTTGGAAAGCGAATAGCCCGACGCGCCGATGCCCTGATAGTAGCTCATGCGCGCGAAATCGTAGCCGCCCGGCATCACGGGCTCCGGCGGCGGGCCCAGAATGGCGCGAATCTTTATCGCGGCGCCGGGCATGAGCGTTAGCTCGCCGCGCACGCTGACTCGCACGCGGAACGGCCTGTTCGCGACGTCCGCGTTGTCATGCTTCATCGCCGTAAGCCGGATCACCGCACGGCCACGCTTCGGCGTCTGCCGGTCGAAGCCTTCCACAAAGCCTTCGAGATCGTAGGCGCCATGCCGGTCCAGCACGGGCGCAGCCATGATGTCCGTGCGGACTTTCGCCGCAAAAAAGCCTGCGCTCGCACAAAGAAGAATGCTCGTGAAAAGAAAGGCGAACAGGTTCGCCCGCGCCATCATCCTGAGCGCCAGCGCCGCGATGAAAAGCCCAAGCGAAAGCGAGAAAGGCGGCTCTTCCAGGAGTTCGAAATAGATGCCAACGCCGGCGCCGAAAAACACCGGCAGCCACAGGAACCAGCGCCCCTGCTCGGCGTCGAGCTGCGCTGCAAGCGCCCGCCCAGCGCGCACAAGGACGCCAGCCAGCCCCCGGCGCGGGACCGCATCTAGACCGGCCGCAACGGCTACGCTCACTTTTCCCCACCCGCTACCAATTACAAATGCGGCATGTTACACCGCTCTGCGAATAAAAAGTCCACTCAATTGAAAGTATCCCGATGGCGCCTACCTCCGGCGTGGTGACACGCTTTGCACCCTCCCCCACCGGCTTTCTGCATATTGGCGGCGCGCGCACTGCGCTTTTCAACTGGCTTTACGCAAAGCACACCGGCGGCACCTTCCTTTTGCGCATCGAGGATACCGACCGCGCCCGCTCGACCGATGCCGCGATTACCGCCATCATCGACGGGCTGAAATGGCTCGGACTCGATTGGGATGGCGAACCGGTTTATCAGTTTGCACGCGCAAGTCGTCACGCCGAAGTCGCCCATGAGCTCTGGGAGGCCGGCAAGGCTTATCGTTGCTATGCGACGCCGGAGGAACTTGCCGCCATGCGCGAGCGCGCCATGAAGGAGGGGCGTGCACCCGGTTACGATGGCACTTGGCGCGACCGCACAGATTGGCCGGAGGATAAGCCTTATGCCGTGCGGCTCAAGGCTCCCCGCGAGGGCGAGACGGTGGTCGCCGACCGCGTCCAGGGCCACGTCACCTGGGCGAACAAAGACCTCGACGACATGGTGCTGCTGCGCTCCGATGGCACGCCGACCTACATGCTGGCCGTGGTGGTCGACGATCACGACATGGGCATTACGCACGTCATCCGCGGCGACGACCATTTAACCAATGCCGCGCGCCAGACGCAAATCTACCACGCCATGGGCTGGCACGTGCCCGCCTTTGCGCATATCCCGCTGATTCATGGGCCGGACGGTGCCAAGCTTTCGAAGCGCCACGGCGCGCTCGGCGTCGAGGCCTACCGGGAGATGGGCTATCTGCCGGCCGCGATGCGCAACTATCTCGCCCGGCTCGGCTGGAGCCACGGCGACGATGAGATTTTCTCCACCGAAGAGGCCATCGAATGGTTCGATCTCAACGCGATCGGCCGCTCTCCCTCGCGTTTCGACTTCGCCAAGCTGGAGAACCTGAATGGCGTTTACATTCGCAATACGCCGGACAAAGAGCTTGTGGCGCAAATAGAGGCCATCGCGCCGGAGATAGAGGCGGCAAAGGAGTTCTCGGGCGCGATCTCGAAAACCGGCTGGACCAAGCTCAAAAAGGCCATGCCGGGGCTTAAGGAGCGCGCGAAGACCCTGGTGGAACTGCTGGTCTCGGCCCGCTATCTATTCGTAAAGCGCCCCATCGATATCGACGAGAAAGCCGCCAAGCTTTTGGAAGGCGACGCGCTGAAACACCTCGCCGCGCTTTATGCGCGCTTCTCCGCGCTTGAAGCGTGGAGGCCGGCCACGCTCGAAGCTGCGACGCGCGCCTACGCAGAAGAGACCGGCGCCAAGCTCGGCAATGTCGCCCAGCCGTTGCGCGCCGCACTAACGGGCCGCACCACATCGCCGCCAATCTTCGACGTGCTGCATGTGCTCGGCAAACGCGAAAGCCTTGCACGCATCGCCGATCGCGCCGGCATTAAAGGCAAGGCTTCGTGACGGAGCGGGCAACAGAATAGCGCTTGGAGACGCGGCTGGAGCTTGCCTCCGAACCGCGTTGACCGGCTTTTGCGGCCTGCCTGCGCGACGAGCCGCCCGCGCTTGCGAAGCAAATTATTGCGCGCCGGAAAACGCGCGGATTTTCGCATATTTCTTACATTTTCAGCGTTCAGAAAGCCCATTAAATATACTTGCAGCCCTAGATTTAACCAGCAATTGCGCAGCCCGGCACCGCCGCGCCCATCTTTTTTTCGCAAGTCTTTTGCGCTATGTCAGTTGTTTAGCGACGGTAACGCCGCAAGTTAACCCCGCGCTCGCGCGTCCCCGGGCAATCGTGCCGGAGCCGCGCCCAGTGCAGGCCGCCATTCACGGGAACGTGTGCAGTGCACATTTATAGTGCAGTGCAAAATGGGGCTAGCAAATTCGGCGGAGCCATGTCACTTTCATGGCAAAGGTGCCTCCCTGCGCGCACCCGTGCGTCCCCACCAGGAGAAGAGCATGAGCTCGATCGATCCCAACACCTCGCATAAGAAAGACGCGTCGAGGCCCCATGGCTCGGCAACGCTCACATTGCATAACAAGCAGTATGAGCTTCCCGTCTTCTCGGGCACGGTTGGCCCGGATGTTATCGATATTTCAAAGCTTTACAGCCAGTCGGGCGTTTTCACCTACGATCCCGGCTTTACCTCTACAGCCGCGTGCAAATCCGACATCACCTATATCGATGGCGATCAAGGCATACTCCTGTACCGGGGCTATCCCATCGATCAGCTGGCCGAGTACGGCAACTTCCTGGAGACGTGCCACATCCTGCTTTACGGCGATCTGCCCACCAAGCAACAATACCTCGATTTCACCAACCGCGTCACCTACCACACAATGACGCATGAGCAGATGAACCGGTTCTTCTCCGGCTTCCGGCGCGACGCGCATCCTATGGCCGTGATGGTCGGAACCGTCGGCGCGCTCTCGGCCTTCTATCACGACTCCATCGATATTACCGATCCGATCCAGCGCGACGTCGCCTCCATCCGCATGATCGCCAAGATGCCGACCATCGCCGCGATGGCTTACAAATATTCGATCGGCCAGCCCTTCATCTATCCGCGGAACGAGCTCGATTACGCCTCGAACTTCCTCTACATGACGTTCGCTGTGCCGAGCGAGGAGTACAAGGTCAACCCGGTGCTCAGCCGCGCGATGGACCGCATTTTCATCCTGCACGCCGATCACGAGCAAAATGCCTCGACCTCGACGGTTCGGCTTGCCGGCTCTTCGGGTGCGAACCCCTTCGCCTGCATCGCGGCCGGCATAGCCTGCCTCTGGGGTCCGGCGCATGGCGGGGCGAACGAAGCCGCGCTGAAGATGCTGATGGATATCGGCACCGTCGACCGCATCCCCGAATTCATCAAGCGCGCGAAGGATAAGAACGATAATTTCCGGCTCAGCGGATTCGGGCATCGTGTTTACAAGAACTACGATCCGCGCGCCCGCGTCATGCAGAAGACCTGCAAAGAGGTGTTGGAGATCGTCGGCATCAAGAACGACCCCCTCCTGCAAGTCGCCATGGAGCTGGAGCGCATCGCGCTCGAGGACGAATACTTTATCGAGAAGAAGCTCTATCCGAATATAGACTTCTATTCCGGCATCACGCTGAAGGCGCTCGGTTTCCCGATCTCGATGTTCACGGTGCTGTTTGCCATCGCGCGCACCGTGGGCTGGATCGCACAGTGGAAGGAAATGATTTCCGACCCCGAGCAAAAGATCGGCCGCCCGCGGCAGCTCTATATCGGCGAGAAGGCGCGCGATTACGTGCCTTTGGCCTCGAGGTAAGCCGCAAACGAACCGCGATGCCGCCTGGAGAGCGCTAAAGCGCTCTTTTCAGGGCGGTTTTCATTTGCGCCCCTATCTAACCTTCGAATTGCTGGTCAACAAAGACGCGAACGCGCTAAACGCCGCCAGAAGTCCTGCCGTGCCGAATACCGCGAGCTTGGCTTGATCGCCAAGCAGCTGGAAATAAATTTCTGCGGCAATACCAAGGCCGCCGCCGAGTACTGCCCCAGCCAGGCCGAAAGAAATAAATCGCCCCAAGCGGGCGAGCGCTGAGTTCCTCTTGTGCGGCATAGGCTGCGGCAGCGGCGCTGGCGCTTCCAAAGAGGGCGCGGGGGCGAGCCCAACAGGAGAAAGGGGAGCCCCGGTTCCGCCGGCTGGATGTTGCGGTGCTGCACCTATTGCCCTAAGCATAGGTTCGTGCCCTTGCCCCCCGGCGTTCGCTGCCGGCTGCGGCACGGTTGCCGCAATTTTGCGCTCAGCTCCCAACGGTTTTCTGAGTAAGAGCGCCAAAGCCTCACGCTCGGCCTCTTCCTGCTGGCGCACCATATCCGGGTCCATCGATCGCTCTTTCCGTCTTTAAGCTTCGCGAAAGGCTTAAGCATAAGCACCAAAACGCCAGGCCGTAAATATGTATCCGGTCCTGGCTGTGCATCGCCTCGCCGGGTTAAACCGCTTAGCGAACCGGCGGCGCAAACAAGATGCCGCCCTTATTCCAAAGCCGGTTCAGGCCCCTATCGATATTCAAACCGCTTTGCGCCCCAAGATTGCGCTCGAACATATCGCCGTAATTGCCGGCAGCCTCTATAGCCCGAAGCGCCCAATCCTTGCCGAGCCCAATTGGCTTGCCCAAATCGGCTTCCGCACCGAGAAGCCGCTTTACACCCGGCACGGCGCCGCTCGCCGCCATGGATGCGGCGTTATCCTTGGACACGCCAAGCTCCTCTGCATCGATCAGTGCAAAAAGTGTCCAGCTGACAACACTCAGCCACTGCGGATCGTTCGCGCGTACCGCTGGCGCTAGCGGCTCCTGCGCGATTGGCTCCGGCAATACAATATGATCCTCGGGATTTGCTAGCTTTTGCCGTTCAGATGCCAGGCTCGAAACACTCGCCGCATAAGCATCGCAACGTCCACCCTCGTAAGCAGTAAGCGCTTCGTCCGGCTTCGCGAACGTCACAAACTTGTAAGGCATGCCGTGCGAGCCGAAAAAATCGCCGATATTCGCTTCGGCTGCTGTTCCAGCGGCCATGCAAACTTCTGCCCCCGAGAGCTCGAGCGCGCTCTGCACCTCGAGCTTTCTGCGAACCATCAGGCCCTGGTTCTCGTAATAGATCACGCCTGCGAAAGAGATCCCGAACGCCGTGGCGTTTTGCATGGTCCACGCGACACGAGGCAGCACATCGATCTCGCCCGCCCGCAACGCGCTAAAGCGCTCGTCCTTCGAAACCGTGACAAAGCGCACCTTGGTGCCATCGCCGAGCACCGCACCAGCCACAGCCCTGCAGAAATCGGTGTCGAGCCCAGTCCAATTACCGCCTGCGTCCGCTACGGAAAATCCTGGCTGCCCTTCCGTCACGCCGCAGTTGAGGTGCCCGCGGTCTCTGACATCGCCAGCGGTCCCCGCGTATACTGGGGCCGCGCATAGAAATAGCAGGGCAAAAGCCCCTAATACCGGCCCCCGGCTTTGGAAGCGCCCCGTCATTTCAGCTCCTACCGCAGGCTTTTCCGTTCCGCAGCATCGCAAGACCCGCTATAGCTTGGCCGCCCCGCGATAAAACGCGAAACCTGGGTGCGCGGTCAATACTTGACGATGTATCATGACATCGCAACGCAAACGATTTGCCGGGAAAGATCGAATATGGGAACCGACGAAGAGGCGGATGGCGGCTTTGGCGTAGAAACATTGCTGACACGGCTCGGCCGCAACCCGCGAGCTTATTCTGGATTTGTCAACACCCCCATCGTGCGCGGCTCGACGGTTCTGTTCCCCGACGCCGAAACCCTCGAATCGCGCGCCGTCGAATATACCTATGGCCGCCCATCCAACCCCACAACGCGCGCTCTCGAAACCGCGCTTGCCGCGCTCGAAGGAGGCGCGCGCACCTTTCTAACCCCCTCCGGGCTCAGCGCTATCTCGGTTACGCTTCTAACCTTTGCTGAAACAGACGGGCATATGCTGATCTCCGACAGCGTCTATCAGCCAACCCGGCGCTTCGCAGCGCGCGTCCTTAAGCGGCTCGGCGTGGAGGTCGAATATTACGATCCGCTCATAGGCTCCGGCATCGCAGCAATGCTCCGCCAAAATACAAAGCTCGTACTCACAGAATCCCCCGGCTCGCAGACCTTCGAAATCCAGGATATTCCCGCAATCTGCCGCGCAGCACGCGGCGCCGGCGTGCCCGTTGCAATCGACAATACCTGGGGTACGCCGCTATACTTCCGCGCCTTCGCGCACGGGGTCAACATCTCGATCCAATCGGCCACGAAATACATCGTGGGCCACGCCGACGCGCTGCTCGGCGCCGTCACCTGCGACGAACCGGCCGCAGCGGCCGTGGCGTCGACCCACGAAGCGCTCGGATTGTGCGCGAACAGCGAGGATTGCTTCCTAGCGCTGCGCGGATTGCGCACGCTCGCCGTCCGCATGGAACGCCACTGGCGTTCTGGGCTTGCCATGGCCGAATGGCTTCGCTCCCGCCCGGAGGTCGCCGAGGTGCTTCACCCGGCGCTGCCTGACGCGCCCGGCTATGAGCTTTGGAAGCGCGATTTTAAGGGGGCGGCTGGATTGTTCTCCATCATCCTCAAGCCGTACCCGAAGAAAGCGGTGCAGCGCATGCTGAACGCGCTGCAAATTTTCGGCATGGGCTATTCCTGGGGCGGATTCGAAAGCCTCATCGTACCGTTCGATTGCACGGCGGCGCGCACTGCCACGGTTTGGAAACCGCAAGGCCCGGCGCTGCGCCTGCATATCGGGCTTGAGGACGTGGACGACTTGAAGCGCGATCTCGAAAAAGGCTTTGCCGCGCTCGCCGGAAACGGCACGGTTTGAGCGAATCGTTTCGCTGTCTGCGAGTGTAGCCCAAGAGCATTTTCAACCCGCTCGCCCCGGCGGTGGACGCGACTGTTTGAGCGCGAGGCTATTGAGCCTTAGACGCTGATTCATAGCATAGGCAGATCCCGTGATCGAAGTTTTAAATTGTCTCCACCTGTGGCCGTCCATCACCTTGCACTCAAACGCGTTTGGAGAATCGCGAGTCATCTTGGCACGCAAAGCAAAAGGCTGACCTCGATAAAAAAAAGCCTTCGAGTTGCCAAAAACGTCGGGACTTAAAGTCTTGGCACTGGCGGGGCCGGCATGTTGGCAAATGCGGGCTAAGGATGGCCAGTTTGAACCGGCGCGGGCATCCGGCAATCTTTCGCGCCTCAGACACCGGAGTTTCGGTTGGGTATAAATGAAAGCGCATGGAGAGCACTCGCGTTATCGGGCGCGATTGGCGTGCTTTTGATGGTGAATAGCGCCCGGGCGGACAGCGTGGAGGAAAAGCAAAAAATCGCGCGCTGTGCGAAGGATATTTGCAGCATCATCGTCTCGAAGAATCCGAAAGGTCCCGATCTTAGCTGCGATCTCACCAAAACGTGGGAGAAGGACGAGATTCAAAAGGGCGCCGATGCAAAGAGCCTCAGCTGGGGGCTCGGATCGGCGAGGTGCAGCGTCAAGCTCTATGCAAAACGGGCCGATATCGCCGCCGCTTTGACCTCACCCCGGTACACGCTCAAGATCGAAAAGCAGTCCATCGCATGCGAGATCGGCTCCAACAAATATCCCGTCAGCCTTACGATGGCTCCCGAGTTGAAATTCAAGAACGGGGTTAATATCGGCGCCGGCCTCCATGTCGATGACATTAAGGGCGCAGTCTTGATAACGGGTGTGGTCTGGACGGCGGCGGCGTTTGAGCGGCATTTCGATATTTTCGAAGGCGACATCCTTCGGGAAGTGAATCGCTTCGTGCAGAAGGAATGCCCGAAATTTGTCAACGGTGCAAAATAGCTCTGGAAGCGGCGCTTTGGGAACGCGCGGAAGGGCGGGTTTTGGTCCATCGCGTCATGTGGGCTCTGCGGCCGCTTCCGGGGTGCTGCGGTCTTGCCCCTTGAGCGTGTCCGCCGGTGAAGCGATACGCCCTCGCTTAGCCCTTGCCCGACAAAGCCGCGGCAAGACCAGCGACGCTTTTCAGATTATGGCAAGGGCGCATCTCGCTCACATGACGGTCGAGTTCCGCCGCCCCCGCCGCGAGCGGCGCATAGCCCTCATAGCGCAGCAGCGGATTGAGCCAGATCAGCCGCCGGCACGAAGCGGCGAGCCGCCGCGCCTCGCGCGCGATCCCCTCGCCGCCCGACCGGTCGAGCCCGTCGGTAAACAGCAGCACGGTGGCGTTTTGGCCGAGCACGCGCCGCGCCCAGATCTTGTTGAAGCTGTGCAGGCTTTCGCCGATGCGCGTGCCGCCGGACCAGTCCTGAACCGCACCGGCGGCCTTGGCGATCGCGATGTCGGGATCCCGGTCCCGCAAGATGCGCGTCACGTTTGTGAGCCGCGTCCCGAATAGAAAGGCATGGACCCGTTCGCCGCCATTGATCAGCGCATAGAGGAAATGCAGAAAAAGGCGCGCATAGCTGTCCATCGAGCCTGAAATATCGCACATCACGACAAGCGGCGGCGCGCGCCTCTGCCTCTCTTTGTACAAGGGCTGAACACCCGCAAGCCCCCGCGAGCCGGCGCGCCGCAGCATGCGCCGCATATCGAGCCGCCTTCCCCCGCCGCCGCCCGCGGGCGAGAACCGGCGCGTGGAGCGCCGCGCCAAATGCTGCGCCAGGTCGGCGATGGCGCGCCGGGCGAAGCGCAGCTCGTCCGCCGTCATTTGCTCGAAATCCTTCGAGGCCAGCACCTCGAGATCGCTCGCGGTCCCGCGCGCGTCGAGCTGTAACATCTCGCGCTCTACCGCATGTTCGGCATCGCGGCGCAGGAAGAGGCTATCCGCAAGCCGCCGGGCCATGGCATCCCGCGGCGCGCCCGAATTGCGTAAGTTGGGCACCATGACGGCCAGGAGCTGCTGAATGTAGCCGGGATCGCGCCAAATCAGGTGAAAGGCTTGATTGAAGATCTCGCGTTCGGAGGGCCGGCTCACAAAGACGGCATGCAAAGTCCAGTAAAAGACTTTGGGATCCTCCAAGCCGGCGGCCATCACCGCTTCTGTTGCTTCGAGCACCTTTTGCGAGCCGATCGGCATCCCTGCCGCGCGCAGCACATGGGCGAAGCCGAGGATGTTGTCCGCGATGCGCCCGCCATCCGCAGAGGCGGTCACGATATTGGCGTCGAGAGCTCTAGCCATCGCCATTGCGCTCGTGCGTGATCGCCGTCATTGCGAGCGTAGCGAAGCAATCCAGAGCTGTGAATATGAACGGTGGTGCAAGCCGCCCCTGGATCGCCACGCCGGCGAAAGCCGCCTCGCGATGACGCCCGCGCTGCATCGAGCGCTCTACTGACATCGAAACTCTCCCACAAAACAGGCCTCGACTGCCGCGGCATCAGAACATGGATTGCGCCTCGATCTTATCCTTCAGCACAGGATGCCCTCTCTGCGGATTGCTTCCTCTTTGGCCTTGATCTGCTCGATCACTGTAGCCCGGTCCATGACAATCGCTCCCAATCGCCTATTGCCGGCACCCGCTATTTAAGCGGAATCCGCCTCCGCCGCAAACGCGGCTTCCCGCGCGCGGCTTTTCACCTGCTCCAGGAGGCGCGCGGCCTCGCTGCCCTGGATGCGGGCGATGTCGTCCTGATATTTCAGCAGCGTACCGAGCGTCGAGTTCACCGCTTCGAGGTCCAGCGCCACGCAATCGAGCGAGGTTAGCGCCTGCGCCCAATTGATGGTCTCGGCGATGCCGGGGCTCTTGTAAAGGTCCATGCGGCGGATGGACTGCACGAAGGCCACGATCTGCGCCGTTAGCTCCGCGGGCGCGTGCGGCAGCTTGAGCTTCAAAATTTCCGCCTCGCGGGCGGCTGTGGGATAGTCGATCCAGCAATAAAAGCAGCGGCGGCGCACAGCATCGTGCACCTCCCGCGTCCGGTTGGAGGTTAGAATCGTAACCGGCGGCTCGGCCGCGCGGATCGTGCCGAGCTCCGGTATCGTGATTTGATAATCGGCAAGAACCTCGAGCAGGAAGGCCTCGAATGGCTCGTCGGCGCGGTCGAGTTCGTCGATCAAAAGAACCGGCCCCTTCCCCTCCGCCGAGAGCTCCAGCGCCTGAAGCAGCGGCCGCTTGAGAAGGTAGTCCGCGCTATAAAGATCGCGCTCCAAGCTTGCCGCGCTCACATGCCCCGCAGCTTCCGACGCGCGGATGTGAAGCAGCTGCCGGCTATAGTTCCACTCGTAGGCGGCATTCGAAAGATCGAGCCCTTCGTAACATTGCAGCCGCACAAGCGGACGTCCCAACACGGCTGCAAGCACCTTGGCCACCTCGGTCTTGCCCACGCCCGGCTCGCCCTCGAGCAGCAAAGGCCGCTGAAGTTTCAGCGCGAGAAAAACCGAGGCTGCCAGCGAATCGCCGGCGAGATAGCCGCCCTCTGCGAGCAGCGCGCGCGTTTCTGCGACGTTTCCCGGAACGCCCGGCGTCATGCCGCTGAGACAGCCCGCTGAGCCATGACCGTTATAAGTGCGGCCCGGTAGGCGGCGCTGCCATGCATATCGCTCATCAGACCCGCGGCAGGAACGGCAACGCTTCGAATAGCCTCCGCCGAAAAGGTCGCTTTTAGCGCCTGCTCCATCGCGGAAACCCGGAACACGCCGTTGGCACCCGCTCCCGAGACCGCGACGTGCACGTCGCCGGAGGAAAACAGGCCGCCCTTGGCCTTGGCCACGAAGACGCTGACAAGACAGTACCTAGAGGCGCGCTGCTCGAATTTGGCGTAGCCCGCGCGCTCTGGGATTGGAAAACGGATCGCGACGACGATCTCACCGGGGTTTAAGGCCGTCGAGAAAAGGCTGGTGAAATATTTTTCCGCCTCGATCTGGCGCTTGTTTGTGACGACGGTTGCGCCGAGCGCCAGCACCGCGGCCGGGTAGTCCGCAGCTGGATCGTTATTGGCAACCGAGCCCCCGATCGTGCCGCGATGGCGCACCTGCGGATCGCCGATCCCTTCGGCGAGCTTGGCGAGAGCCGGGATCGACGAGCGCACCTCCGCGCTCGACGCCACTTCGGCATGGGTGGTTGCCGCACCGATCACGAGCGCGCTGCCGTCGCGGCTAATGCCTTTCAATTCGGGGATGCCGCCTAGGTCTACGAGCACGCCCGGCTTGGCGAGCCTCTGCTTGAGGGTTGGGATCAGCGTATGCCCGCCGGCGATGGCGGTGGCATTTTCTGAGGAGAGGGCACGCGCGGCATCGGCGAGGGATGCGGGACGTACATAGTCGAAACTGTTCATTGCCTTCTCCTACTCGGCCGCTTGCTTCATTCCGTTATGAATAACGTGCCAGATTTTCTCTGGCGTCGCGGGCATGTCGATGTGGTCGATGCCGAACTCTTTCAGCGCATCGACAACCGCGTTGATGACCGCGGGCGGAGAGCCGATCGCGCCCGCCTCGCCGCAGCCCTTCACCCCAAGCGGATTATGCGTGCACGGCGTTCCTTTAAGCGTCTCCACTTTGAACCGGGGCAGATCGTCAGCCCGCGGCATGCAGTAATCCATATAAGATCCCGTCAGGAGCTGTCCGTTCCCGTCATAAACGGCCCGCTCCAAGAGCGCCTGGCCGATCCCCTGCGCCAGGCCGCCGTGAACCTGCCCCTCGACGATCATGGGATTGACCACGTTGCCGAAGTCGTCGGCCGCCGAGAACGAGACGATTTCGGTGAAACCGGTGGCCTGGTCGATCTCCACCTCGCAAATATAAGTGCCTGCGGGAAAGGTGAAGTTTTTCGGGTCGTAGAAGGCTGTCTCCTCAAGGCCGGGCTCGAGGGTCTCGATTGGGTATTTGTGCGGAACGTAGGCAGTCAGCGCGATCTCGCCGAAGGCCTTGGACTTGTCGGTGCCTTTCACGGTGTAGGCGCCGTTCTCGAACACGATATCGCCCTCGGAGGCTTCGAGCAGATGCGCGGCGATCTTCCGCCCCTTCTCGACGATCTTATCGAGGGCCTTCACGATGGCCGAGCCGCCGACCGCCAGCGACCGCGACCCGTAGGTGCCCATGCCGAAGGGCACCTTGGCGGTGTCGCCGTGGACGATCTCGATCTGCCCCGGATCGATCCCGAGCTTATCGGCGACAACTTGCGCAAACGTGGTCTCGTGGCCCTGACCGTGGCTGTGGCTGCCTGTCAGCACGGTGACGCTGCCGGTAGGATTGACCCGGACCGTGGCTGCTTCGTAGAGACCGGCGCGGGCGCCCAGTGCCCCGACAAGGCTCGATGGCGCGATGCCGCAAGCCTCGATATAGCTCGCGATTCCGATGCCCCGGAGCTTTCCCCGGTTCTTCGCTTCCGCGCGCCTCTGCGGAAAATTCGCGTAATCGGAGAGTTCGAGCGCCTTGTTCAGTGCCGCTTCGTAATCCCCGGTGTCGTACACAACCGCAACCGGCGTCTGATAGGGGAACTGGTTTGGCTGGATGAAATTCTTCCGGCGCAATTCAGCCTGATCCACGCCCATTTCTTGCGCGGCCTTGCTCATCAGCCGTTCGAGAATGTAGGTCGCCTCGGGCCGTCCCGCCCCCCGGTAGGCATCGACGGGCACGGTGTTGGTGAACACCGCCTTCACATTGCAGTAGATGGCGGGCGTCGTGTATTGTCCAGCGAGCAGCGTGCCGTGCAGCCAAGTTGGAATGCAGGGCGCGAAGGTCGAAAGATAAGCGCCCATATTGGCAAGCGTGTCGCATTTCAGGCCAATCGCGCGGCCATTGGCATCGAAGGCCATCTCCGCGTGCGTGACGTGATCGCGGCCGTGGGCGTCGGACATAAACGACTCGCTTCGCTCTGCGACCCACTTCACCGGGCGTCCAACCCGCGCACTCGCCCAGGTTACGAGCGCCTCCTCGGCGTAATGGTAGATCTTGGAGCCGAAGCCGCCGCCAACATCGGGCGCGTAAACTCTGAGCTTGTGCTCAGGAATGTTGAGCACAAACGCCCCCATCAAGAGACGGATCACATGCGGGTTCTGGCTCGTGGTGTAAAGCGTATAGTCACCGGAAGCCAGCTCGTAGTGGCCGATGGCTGCGCGCGGCTCCATCGCATTCGGAATGAGCCTGTTATTAACGAGGTCGATTGCCGTGACATGCGCCGCGCGTGCGAAGGCCACATCCGTTGCAGCTTTGTCGCCAAGCTCCCAGTCGTAGCACAGATTGTCCGGCGCCTCCGTGTGCACCGACGGGCCGCCATTGAGCGCATGTTTCATATCGACTGCTGCGGGAAGCTCCTGCAAATCGAGCGTCACAAGCTCGGCCGCGTCCTTTGCCTGCTCAAGACTTTCCGCGATGACCGCGACGATGGGATCGCCCACGTGCCGGACTTTTCCGGACGCGAGGATGGGATGCTTCGGCTCCTTCATGGGAGTGCCGTCGCGGCTCGTTATCATCCAGCCGCAGGGAACTCCGCCCGCGCCGGACGCGTCGATATCCGAAGCCGTGAAGACCGCCGCCACGCCAGGCGCTGCCTTCGCCACTGAAATATCGATCGCACCGATGTTGGCATGTGCCACGGAGGACCGCAGTATATAGCAATAGAGCTGGCGTGGAAGATTGATGTCGTCTGTATATTTGCCGAGCCCCTTGATGAAACGGAAGTCCTCGCGCCGCTTAACCGGTGCGCCTATGCCTTGTCCCGTCATGTCTTCCTCCCGCTCTTATTCCGCGGCCTTTGCGGTGTTTTGCGCTCTCATGGCTGCAGCGGCCGTCTCTACCGCTTTCACGATGTTATGGTAGCCAGTACACCGGCAAATATTGCCTTTGAGCCAGGTCCTTATCTGAGCCTCTGTGGGAGTTGGATGTTTTTGCAGGAGGTCGGCCGCCGACATGATCATGCCCGGCGTACAGAAGCCGCATTGCAGCGCGTGCGCCTCGCGGAACGCAGCTTGCACCGGATGCAGGCTTGCCCCTTCCGAGAGCCCTTCGATGGTTGTCACACGCGCCCCATCCGCCTGCACGGCAAGCATCGTGCAAGATTTCACCGAGTTGCCGTTTACGTGCACAACGCAGGCTCCGCACTGCGAGGTGTCGCAACCCACATGCGTGCCCGTCAGCTCCAGTCTCTGCCGCAAGAAATCGGCGAGCAGCAGGTTCGGCGCAACATCGGCGCGCACCAGCTTGCCGTTCACCTCCAACGAAATTTCCGGCATGTCTGCTTTCCTCCCAGCTTCCCTTGAGCGGTGCGGCACGCTGGATTTTTCCAGTCTTGTCCGTGAGGCCGCCCCAAAAACCCGCGTTACTATGCCACACTATCGAGAGGCTTGGAAAGGCGGCCTTTGGCACGAAACGAACAATTCGAAGGATTTGAGTTCAATCTTTAGGTACAATCCGGCTCAACGGCCCTTGGAACTCTTCCGAGCAAAAAGACCCGCCTTGGAAGCGGTCGCCAATCTCGTCGGCGGGCAGTCCCGCCTGGGCCGCCAGCGCCGCGCTTGCGAAGTCTCCGGATCGTCCAGCCGGCTGGTAGCCAAGCTCATGCGCGCGGGAATTGTCCCACCAGCGCCGCGCGTTGTCCGACATCCCGTAGACCACCTCGTAGAGCAGGTCTTCGCGTTCGAGGCCGATGCGAATTAGGGAGACGAGGTCCTCGGGCTTGAGCCAGATGGCAAGGCGCCTCTCATCGGCGGGGGCGTCGGATACATTGCCGATGCGGATACACAGGACGCCGAGGCCGTATTTGTAAGCATAAAGCGCTCCCAACGCCTCGCCGAACGCTTTGCTGACCCCGTAACGCGTATCTGGGAGCGGAAGGACAGCAGTGCCGATCGTCTCTGAGCGGGGGTAAAAGCCAACGGCATGGTTCGATGAAGCGTAGACCACACGCTTCACCCCCTGTTTCCTCGCAGCCTCGAAGAGGTTGTAGGTCCCTACGATGTTGGAGCGCAGGATCGTCTCCCAGGGTGCCTCAACCGATTGACCGCCGAGATGAATGATACCTTCCACGCCCGCGGTGGCGCGTTCGATAGCGGCGGCTTCCGCCAAATCGGCGGCGATGAATGTCTCAGACGCACCAAGATCCGCGGGCGGCTCGATATCGCTCAGCACGAGATCGTAAGCCGGCTGCAACAGAAGGCGCAGACGCGAACCAACTTTTCCGGCTGCGCCAGTCAGCAGGATGCGCCGCACACACCGTACTCCATCCTTTGCGACCGCGGCCTCTTCCGCCAATGGTTTTGCGGCTCTGCCGCCCGGCCTCGCGCCCGCCGCAGCCTAGTTTTGGGCGGACTTAAGCGCGGTAGCCGTTGACGTATTGAGCAAGCTCTGTTGCGGACTCGAAAGGCATTTCCACAACCGGTTCGGACGCGGCGGCCTGCTTCCCGTGGAAAATCCTTGCGAAGGCAACCGCCTCAGGGTTCCCACCTACGTGCTTTTGCATTGCCTCGGCGAGCATATCGAAAGTCTCGGCCCAAGCTTCGCCAATCTCGTCGTTGAAATCATCCCCAAGCAGAGTGGAAATCGCATACAGCAGCGCGGCGCGCATATATTGGTAGTGCTTGCTGTTTACGCCATAATGTTCCTCATGGCGATAGCCCAACTCGCCGACGCCAGGGATAACAGCTTCCCCGCCGCTTTTCGTAACCGGCAGGAAATGCTGAGACCGGGTCTTGACCCGTATGAACTCTGCGAACACCATCGCCAGCTTCGCGTTTTGCTCTTGCATGTCGCCTTTGAAGAGCGGCCGGGATTCTGGCGAAATCTCGAATAGCTTCGCGTAGACTGCCGCGCCGAGCTCAGGCAGCCGGTTTTCAAGCTTTGCGAAGCTTTCTGCCAAGACCCGTGTTTGTGCCGGTGTCATCTTATTGTCACCCCAATCCTATAGTTTCACGCCGCAGCTCTTGCATGCAGCTTTGCGCGCGCGATCCCACGCGTGCCCGAAGCGAGGGACGCGGCGTATTGCGTAATAACCTTGCGCGCTCTAACGCGGTTCGTGGATACAAATTTCGTTTAGCATAGCGCCGCAGGCCGGTGCAGGACAAGCCCCATTCGGGATTTTATTCGCGACGTTTATACGCAGTGGCTGCGCCTATCCCCTTAGAAATAAAAGATAAATACAACTTGAGCTGGACTGTTTGCAGCGCTACAACCTTGACGGAAGTTGCCGCAGGAGTACTCTCTAGCCCGGCCGGCTCGAAAGGAGGGATGGTGCGCGCGGAGAGGATCGAACTCCCGACCGTCCGGGTGTAAACCGGATGCTCTACCGCTGAGCTACACGCGCTTCGCTGCCTATAGACAACGGAGCGCCGTGCACTCGTCAAGCATTTATTGCGGCCAGCGGCCTACCCTTTTAAGCCCCAGCCAGCGTCTCATAGAGCAAAACTCCATTCAGGATCAGCACGGCGGCTGCACAGGTAGCGCCGAGAACGCGCGTTGCCATTGTGTTGGCAAAGCGCCCCATGACTCGTCTATCGCTCGATAGAACCAAAAGCGCAATCATAGGTACAGGCAGCGCGAGGCTCAGGATGACCTGGCTCATGACAAGCGCCTTCGTCGCGCCGACCCCCATACCCGCAACGGCAAAGGCGGGGATCATGGTGATGAGCCGCCGCAGCCAGATTGGAATCCGGCGCCGGAAAAAGCCCTGCAAGATAACTTGGCCGCCCATGGTGCCAACTACCGAACTCGATATGCCAGAGGCGATCAGCGAAATCAGGAACGCGGCTGCTGCGCCGGCGCCAAGCAGCGGCGTCAGCGTGTGGTAGGCCGTTTCGATCTCCGCGACCTCGGGATAGCCTGCGTTGAAGGCTGCTGCCGCCATTATTACCATGGCCATATTGATCGCACCGGCTACACTCAGCGCGGCAACCACCTCCCGGTTGGAAAAGCGCAGCACCCGTGCCCGCTGCGCATCCGAGTAGAGCAAAGTGCGCGATTGCGTGAGTGCGGAATGAAGATAAATGGCGTGGGGCATGACCGTTGCCCCGACAATACCGACCGCGATCATCAACGCCTCGTTATCGGCGATCCTGGGCGTAACGATACCGCGGGCTGCAGCGCCCCAGCCCACAGGCGCTATGAACAGCTCGATCAGGTAGCAAATGCCTATAAGGGCCACAAAGGCGCCGATGCAGACCTCGATCCGCCGGAAGCTCGCCCCTCCAAACATGAGGATCCCGTAGGTGATGACCGCCGTCGCGGCCATTCCGGACAAAAGGGAAAGGCCCGTCAACAAGGATAGGCCGATTGCGGCTCCAAGAAATTCCGCCAAATCCGTAGCCATCGCCGCTATCTCGCTAACGATCCACATGAGGAAGGGCACCGGCGGCCGGAAACGGTCGCGCGATAGCTCGGCGAGGTTCTGCCCGGTCACGATACCGAGCTTTGCGGACAAAGCCTGAAACAGCATTGCGATGAGGTTGGCAGCAAGCACGACCCATAACAGGCTATAGCCGTATTTCGCTCCAGCCTGAATGTTCGCAGCGAAATTTCCCGGATCGATATAGGCGATCGAGGCGACAACTGCGGGGCCGGTGAACAGCCAGCCGGTCGCTAGCCTGCCCCGGCGGCCCGCCAGTGCCTCCCTGAGAGCGGCCGAGGTGCCACGCCCGGAGAGGGGAGCGGTTTCGCCGTGAACTGATGCTTCGGATGCCATCATCTACCCTTTTGCGCGGGAATATAGCCTATGCTATAATGATTATAGGTTGCTTATCAAGCCCAAACCTTGAAATAATGAACCCGCATGACAGCAGAAAAGAAAAGCGAGCCAGTTCGTTTAATCGCACCCGATATCCAGTCGGCGAGCTTCCGCCAGACCCGGCAGGCACACAAACTTGAGCTTGCCGAAGACTACGTCGAACTCATCGGCGATCTGATTGCGGCCCACGGAGCGGCGAGGCAGGTGGATATCGCCGGGCGCCTCGGGGTCGCGCAACCGACCGTCGCTAAGATGCTAAAGCGTTTGTCGGAGGAAGGGCTCGTCACGCAGCAAGCGAACAGGAGCGCGATTTTAACCGAAGCTGGACAGCGCCTTGCGGCAGAGGCACGCGAACGACACCGGGCCGTCGAAGCGTTCTTGCTCTCGCTTGGTGTAAGTGCTGAGACCGCGCGCCGCGATGCGGAAGGCATCGAGCACCATGTCAGCGCCGAAACGCTCGCGGCGCTGCGGAGGTTTGCCAAACAAAACGGGGGTTAGAGCATCGAGCACTTAACCCCCTCATCGCGAGGCGGCATTTGCTGCCGCGGCGAACCGGAGCAGCATCGGTGACTTGCCCCTGGATTGCCTCGCTTCGCTCGCAGTGACGCCGTCCCCGATTCCGACGCGAAGCTCTGGAGGCCTCTTGCGCAGGCCGCTCAGCTCAATCGACTCATTTTTCCTTATGAAAGGACCGCTCCCACTGGCGATGTTTGCCGTAGCCCTCCCGTATGAAGGGCGTGAAAACGGCGATATTCAAAATGAGCCAATTAACGGCGCGGGCCGGAAAACGCAGAGGCTTCACGAAGTCGACGAATAAGATCACCCGCAACTTATCCGTTTTGTTCCAAGCCTCATGCTCATAGGCATCGTCGAAAATGAGCGCCCGGCCCTCTTCCCAATGGCAGATCCGGTCTGCCACCCGGATCGCAACTTGGTCCCTTGGCTCAGGCACGATAAGTCCGAGGTGGAAACGAAGCAGCCCATTATAAGGCCCCCTATGGGCCGGCAAATGCTTGCCCGGCTCGAAAATTGAAAACATCGCGGTTTTAAGACCGGGCACCTTCTGCAAGATGCGCCATGTTTGCGGGCACAGCGCGATATTGCGCTCCGATTTCACGCCATAGGCCGCAAGAAGAAAGGTTTTCCAACCAGGCGCTTTGCTTATGGAAGCGATGTCGGAAGCGATGTCGTGGAACTCCGGTAAGTCTTCTTTCCGGATCAAGACGCTTTCCAGCTCCCTGCGGATCGCGCGCCATTCACGTTCGATTTCCGAGGCCCATGGAAAAACCGCGTTATCGTAGACACTTGGATTGCCAACTTTCGAGTACCGCAAGTTGAGACGCTCGGCGCCCTGAACGATCGCGGCGAAAATCCGGAACCGCCGTCCGTGCCGCTCCAAAGGCGCTATTCCAGCCGTAGCGAAAACCTGCCCGCCAGGCTGGGCTTGAAGCTCCGGGGGCGTTTCCTGAGCTATATTACTCATTCCGGCCATCCTTTCCGCCCCGCCGTGCACCATCGTGCTGGCAGGACACCGCATTGGAAGAAGAACCCTGGTTATAACCCTCGCGCGATGCCCAGCCAGCACGGAACGGTAAGCAATTGTAGCTAAGGGAAAACGCGCCAAACAAACCGGCGAGCGAAAAACCTGCGCGGCTGGCTTGTTCCATTAGGAATCGCAGCCGCGGAGCGGCTAGCTCACTTTGGGGTGCGGCCTAATGAATAAAGCTGGGCCTGAGTGACGCCGGCATCTCTGCCGCACGCCTTGGCGGCGCCCTATCTACGCGAGCGAGGCCGATGCTGCGCTATCAGGCTGCCGCGCGGTTTCCAGCTGCGGCTTGGCTCAAGACCTTCAAAACCGTATCCGCCGCTTTTGCGCTGGGCGTTCCTTCCGGCAAGAACATCTTCTCATGAATCCGGGCAAGCGCTGCGAGCTGCGCGCTGCGTTGGGGCGTATCCTTGAGAAGCGGCAGAAGCGCTGCGCTCAGCCTTTGAGGCGTGCAGTCTTCCTGAATGAATTCCGGAAAGGCGTTCTCGCCAAGGACGAGGTTTGCAAGCACAATCGAGTGAACCTTCAGGAGAAAGCGCAAACGCGCAGCGACCGGGTCGACGCGGTACGCCACGGCCATGGGCGTGCCCGCGACTGCCAATTCGAGCGTGACTGTGCCCGACGCCGCAAGCGCTGCACTGGCAAGCCTGAAAGCGGTGAACTTATCCTCGTCTCCTTCGACGAGGTGGGGCTGCTGCGGCCAGCTCGCGAGCGCCTTTTCGATCAACGGGCGCACGGACGGCACCGCCGGCAGGATCAGCTCCACCGGTCCCAGATCCCGCCTCAGCTGTCTTACGGTTTCGCCGAAAGGCTCCATGAGCCGCGACACCTCCGAGGGGCGGCTTCCCGGCAAAACCACGAGCACGGGAAGCGTGGGCATGAGGCCGAGACGCGCGCGCAAACGCGCCGTGTCGAGGCCGCCGATCCAAGCGGCCCGCTCGATGAGAGGATGCCCAACATAGGTGCAGCCGGGGCCGCCGAGCCGCGCATGCGCGTCTGGCTCGAAGGGTAGAAGTGCGAGCAAATGGTCGACATAGGGCCGCATCTTGCGGGCCCGGCCGGGGCGCCAAGCCCAGACGCTCGGGCTGACATAATCTACGATAGGGATTTCCGGGCGGCGCTGGCGCACTCTTTTTGCGATAGGATGGGTGAATTCAGGGCTGTCGATGACGATGAGCAGGTCTGGATTGAAGGCGAGTGCCGCGTCCACGGTGCGGTACACGCGCCGGACGAGCTTCGGAAGCCGCGCAAGGATGGCAGCGGGTCCCATGACCGCCACATCCGAAAGCGGAAAAATCGACCGGACGCCCGCGGCCTCCATAGCCTCGCCGCCAACGCCCGCGAATTCGAACTCTGCGGCGCCCTCCCTTTCCTTCAGCGCCTGCAGCAGTTTGCCGCCAAGAACGTCGCCCGAATGCTCGCCCGCAACAACAAAGATACGTTTCGCCTGAGACATGAGCCCGTGCCTTCCAGAACCGCGCCGCGCAACCTAACGGTCCAATGCTTGCGCCCTTGAGACGCCATACAGAAAGAGACCGGATTTGTTAGCCTTTTCCACAAGCGGTTCCAAGCCGGCCAAGAGCACAGCGCCTGCCTCGACGGCTATGCCCGCAAGCCCCGCTTCCGCAGCGAGCTCGACCGTCCGTGGGCCGATCGCCGGCAAATCGAGCCTAAGATCCTGACCGGGTTTCGGTCCTTTCACAAGGACGCCCTTGCGCGCTGTGTATCCCCAGCTGTTCAGGCCGCGGCAGCGCTGCAACATCGCGTCGGTCCCCTCCGCAGCTTCCACCGCTAGCACATAATTGCGCGCGACTACCGCTGCCTGGCCGATATCGAGCAGACCGAGCGCGTGGGTGACCTTAAAACCGAGCCTTATGTCGTCCAAGTCTTCCGGCCCCGGCGCAAGGTTCGAGAATGTACCTAGCGGCGCGAGAAGGCGCGGCGCCACCTCATGGGCAGCGAGGACCTCGAACCCGCGATCCTCGAAGAAACGCGCCACTCCCCTCAAGACCTTATCGTCGCCGCCCTTCAACAGGCGCAAAAGCTGCGGTAAATATCTCACGAAACCGGCATCGATCTTGATGCGGAAGAGGTTTGGCCTGCGCAAGCCCCCGACGAACACAAGCCGGCTGCAGCCCTCGCTTCTGAGGATGCGCAGCATGCGCCCGACCTGGCCGATATGCACGTAAGCGTGAGGGAAGCGCTCGATGTCCGCCCCAGCGCTTCCGGAAAGGCCGGCAATAAAGGGATTGTAGCCGGCCTTCGCAGCATCCTCGGCGATAGCTACGGGAAGCGCTCCGCTGCCAGCGACAATCCCGATCCGGGGCTTATTAGTACCGGCGTTAGCCTCACGAAGCCAAACGCCCTCGCCCCCGCGCTGGCTGCCTGCGGCTTCAGGCGCGGGCCCGTTCATTATTAGGCCTGGCTTCTGGGAACACAGAAGGACCGGTCGGCTCTCGCACGCATAAATGCGACGATGCGCTGGACCGCGGGCTCGTCTGGGAACATTTTGTCCACATCGTCGAGGCGCTCCTGCAGCGTTCCTTCCTGAGAGAACAGAAGCCGGTAAGCTTGCCTTAGGGCGTGGATCTGCTCCCGCTCAAATCCTTGCCGCTTAAGGCCGACAATATTAAGCCCTGCGAGCGCGGCGCGGTTTCCAAGCACCATTCCGAAGGGGATCACGTCATTTTCTACGCCCGACATTCCGCCGGCGAAAGCATGCGCGCCGATACGCACCCACTGATGCACGGCGGAAAGACCGCCGAGAATAGCGTGTTCCTCCACGGTGACGTGACCTGCAAGCGTGGCATTGTTGACGAGGATGACGTGATCGCCGATCTGACAGTCATGGGCGACGTGAGCGCCCGCGAGGAACAGACAGTGGCTGCCCACGCGCGTAACGTGGCCGCCGCCTTCGGTACCGCCATTCATCGTCACATGCTCGCGAACGGTAGTGTGCGCTCCGACGCTCAGACTGCTGTCCTCGCCGCGGTACTTCTTATCCTGAGGCGTACCGCCAAGGACAGCAAATGGGTGGATTTCGCAGGCGTCCCCGATGCTGGTCTTCCCGGTGATGACCGCGTGAGAGTGCACCTTGACGCGATTGCCGAGAGTAACCTGAGGCCCGATCACGGCAAATGGACCGATCTCGACGCCTTCACCGAGTTTCGCATTCGTGTCGACCACCGCCATAGGATGCACAGTCGCAGTCAGCATGGGGTGGCTCACTCGTTATCCGCAGCCTGCCCGGGCTGCTGGCTGGGACCCACGATCATGGCGCTGATCTCGGCTTCGGCCACGAGTTGGCCGTTGACCATGGCCTTTCCCTCGAAACGCCAGACCCGCCCGCGGTTGCGGCGCTTGGACATGTGATAATGGATGGTATCCCCTGGCACAACCGGCCGGCGGAACCGCGCGCGGTCGATCGACATGAAATAGACGAGCTGCGGCTCGTAATTCTGCCCCAATGTCGCCACGCAAAGTGCGCCCGCGGTCTGCGCCATGCCTTCGATGAGAAGAACGCCGGGCATGACCGGAAAGCTTGGGAAATGGCCTTGAAAGAAAGGCTCGTTGATTGTTACGTTCTTAATGCCGACTGCAGAGCTATCGCCGTCCATGTCGACAATCTTGTCGACCAGAAGAAAGGGATAGCGATGCGGCAGAAGCTTCATGATCCGCATAATATCGGCGATCCCCAGCTCCTTCTGCTGGGGCTTGATTTCACTTTCAGCGCTGGTCTCAGATTTATTCCACATAGCACTACTAATCGTCCAATCCGCCCTCATTGTCCCCAGACGCCTTGCGCCGGGTGAGCCGTTTAAGCAGCGCGATCTCTCGCGCCCAGGAAATCATCGGCTTGGCGGGATAACCGCCCCACCGCTCTCCCCGGGGGATATCGCAGGACACACCGCTTTGCGCACCGATTTGCGCGCCGGCGCCGATCCGGATATGCCCAACCGTGCCACATTGCCCGCCCATCGCAACGAAGTCTTCCAAAATCGTGCTGCCCGATATCCCGGTCTGTGCAGCAATAACACAGTGTCTCCCAATTACTACGTTATGCGCGATTTGAACGAGATTGTCGATCTTGCTGCCATCTCCGATGATCGTGTCTTTGAGAGCGCCCCTGTCGACGGTCGCGTTCGCCCCGATCTCGACATCGTCCTGAATGATTACCCTGCCGACCTGCCGTACCTTATAGTGCCCGCTTGGCCCCATCGCGAATCCAAAGCCGTCTTGGCCGATGCGCGCTCCCGCATGGATGATGACGCGGTTGCCGATCAGGGCATGCGTGATCGAAGCGCTGGGACCTACAAAGCAGTCGCGCCCGAGAGCGACCCTATAGCCTACCACCGCCCCGGCAGCGATTCTGGTGCCCCGTCCAATTTGCGCTTCCGGCCCAACGATGGCTCCGGCTTCGATAATTACCCCCTCTTCGATCCGCGCGCTTGCGTCTACGAGCCCCGCAGCCCCGCTCGCGGCCGCCACTTTCGGATGTCCAGCGTCGGGGAAGAACAGTTCGAGCGACTTAGCGAAGGACCGGTACGGATCTTTCGAAAGCAAAGGCACGGCGTGAGCCGGCACGCGCTCGGCCGAATTGGGAGCGACGAAAACAGCGCCGGCACGCGTTTTCTTGAGTGCCGCTATATACTTCCGGTTTTCGAAGAAAGAGACGTCTGCGTTTTCCGCTTCGTCGAGGGCTTTCACGGTGCCGATCAGTTTACCAGCCTCAGCCTGGAAAGGCTCCGGTATCTGCGCGCCCGCGTAAGCAGCGACCTCTGAGAGAGCGAATGGCCCCGAGAGGGCCCAAAAACCTGGATGATCCATGAGACTTACTGTGAAAATGCTAAGCGGGCATACGCCCGCTTAGCATGATTTGCGATTTTATTGGGATTGGCAGCCATTGACCGCCGCTGTTTAAAACTTCGTGGCAGCGCCAAACCTGAAGATTTGCGTCTGATCGAACGATTCTTTCAGGACGGCCCAGCCGAAGTCTGCGCGGAGCGGTCCGATGGGCGAGTTCCAGATCAGGCTGGCGCCGACCGATGCACGGATCGCATCGGAGTCGAGCGTTCCGGTGAAGCACGGCCCCGTTTTGACGTTGTTTACTGTAGTCGTGCCAGGGCATACGCCGCCATGCGAATTTAGGTAAGCGTTAGCCAACTTGTCCGCATCCGTACCCCAGACAGAGCCGGCATCGGCGAACACTGCGCCGCCGAAGCCCATATCCTCGGGAATGAAGGGGATCGGGAAGCGTATCTCAGTCGTACCGGCGTAGAAGTTCTTACCGCCGAGCGCGTCGCCGCTGAGGTTGTCACGCGGTCCGAGGCCGGCCGTTGCGAAGCCGCGGATGGTCTCGCCGCCTTTGTAGAAGTCGTCCACGGTGCGGACATCGCCCCCGTTCCAGTTCGTGATCGTGCCTCCTACGGCGCGTCCAACGAGCGTGATGTCCCTCGTTATAGGATAGTAGCCCCGGCCTTCCGCGACGCTGCGGACGTAGTCGACGTTGCCGCCCACGCCTGCAAAGTCTTGAGCGAACGAGAAGTAGAAGCCGCGCGACGGGTTCTTGCGATTGTTGCGCGTATCCCAGATGAGCGAGTAACCGACCGAAGAGGTAATGGTCGAACCGGCAACCTCGTACACGGCCAGCGGTGCGGTCGTATCGAGGTTATAGATGTCCTCGTACATGAAGGTGTAGTTGGTGTTCAGCCAGACGTTTTCGAGAAGTCCGAAGCCGAACCGCAAGCTGCCGCCCGTCCTAAAGTCTTCATAACCGGCGTTGGTTAGGCCCGTGTCTGCCTTATAATCGGCGTTCCGTACGAAGGCATCGACGCCGAACGAAAGGTTCCGGTCGAGGAACCTGGGTTCCGTCCAGCTTGTATCCAAACCATAGCTCACCTGGCTTGCCGACAGTTTAACCTGCACGAACTGCCCGGTGCCCATGAAGTTGCGCTCGCTGTAGGTGATATCGCCGATAACACCTTCGGCAGATGAGTAGCCTGCGGAGAACGAGAGCTCGCCGGTCGACTGCTCCGTCACTTCGACGCCGAGGACAACGCGGTCGCCAGCAGAGCCAGGCTCTTTGTTGACCTTGACATCCTTGAAGAAGCCGAGAGCCATGAGGCGCTGACGAGCTTGATCGACCATGACCTTATTGTAAGCGTCGCCTTCCGCTATGCGGAACTCCCGCCGGATGACATAATCTTCCGTCCGGTAATTGCCGCTTACGTTGATACGCTCGATATAAACGCGCCGGCCTTGCTCGACCACATAAGCCACGGAAATCGTGCGGGAAACGGGATCGCGATTGATTCTCGTCCGCACCTGACCGAAGGCGAAGCCCTGCTGAGCCACCACAACAGTGAGCGCTTCGACCGTCTTGTCGACCGCGTCCGCGTTGTAGATTTCGCCCGGCTTGGTTAGCAGCTTTCCGGTAGCAGCGTCGCTGTTGAACGCGGCCAGCGTCGATTCGATGTTGATGGCACCGAAATTATATCTCTGCCCTTCGTCCACGGTAAATGTGAGGAAAAAACCCTTTCCTTCGCGGTCGACGTCCGCGACTGCCGAGACGACCCGCATATCTGCATAGCCATTCTTGATGTAATAGCGGCGAAGCAGCTCACGGTCGAGATTAAAGCGGTCCGGATCGTAGACGGAGGTGGGTTTCAGAAAGTCGAGGAAGCTTGACTCGGTGGTCGTGATGACGCCGCGCAGCTCTGTATCGGAGAACGCTTGGTTTCCGATGAAGTTAATGCCGGCGACTTTGGTCTCCGGCCCTTCGTGTATTTCGAATACCAAGTCGACCCGGTTGTGATCGAGCTGAATAAGCTGAGCATCCACCTGCGTCGCGTAATAACCTTGCCGCCGGTAGACGTCGAGAACGCGCTGAACGTCGGCTTGGGCGCGGGCGCGTGTATAAAGTGAGCGCGCCTTCAGCTGCACCTCTTCGCTTAGCGTCTCACTCTTGACCTCGCTGTTTCCTTCGAAGGCAACGCGGTTGATGATTGGGTTTTCCACCAGCGTCACAACAACCGTGCTTCCTTGCAGGTTGATGTGAACGTCCTGGAAGAGTCCGGTTCCGAACAAAGCCCGCAAGCTCTCGTCGGCCTTGTAGCCGTCGTAGTGCTGGCCAACCGTGAAGGTCAGGTAAGACCGTACGGCCTCCGGCTCGATTCGGCTGTTGCCGACGACCCGGATGTCGCGGATCACCGGCCCGCTTTGAGCGAACGTCTCCGTCGATTGCACCGTCACCGCCGTGACGGTCACCGTCATCACAGCCGCGAGTATTGTGAGGGCCGCACGAACCCTTCGGATTATGCTCTTGCGCAGCATCGATCTATTTGCCCCTATTACGCCGGTTCCCCAACTCAGCATGTCACTGCGCTAGAGACTAGCACTTTGTGACGCCAAGGTGGCCTAACCCCACCCTTTACCCAATTTAGCGGACCGCCTGTTGCCCCCCGGCACCATGCGGCCATGTATTCACTTCCCCGATACGTTACCTATGGCAGACACTCACCGTCTTACTGACTGGCGGCTTGCCTCTCGTGAGTTCGGCAACGTTATTCCACGTCACGAAAACCATTAACATGAGAAGCAAGACGAATCCAAACTGAAATCCCGCTTCCTGCGCTCTTTGGCTTAATGGCCGGCCAAGTATGGCTTCTGCGCCATAGAACAAAAGGTGACCCCCGTCTAAAACCGGGATCGGAAAGAGGTTGAAGAGCCCGACGCTCACTGAGATAAAGGCAATAAGCGGAATTAGGTTAACAAACCCCTGCGAGGCGAACGTTTTCGACACTTCCGCAATTTTTACGGGTCCTCCAAGCGAGCTCGCGCAAGCGTTGCCCCGGAACAGCTGACCGAAAAATTGAAAAGGCCCCTCAACGATCCGCCAGGTGCGCCTGAAGCCCTCGCCCGCCGCCTCGAATAGGCCGGCGCTCTCCACCCTTGCATTTTTTGAACTCGTCGTGCCAAGAACCCCGAGCCTTCCGACGCACTCGCCTTCTGTAAGCTCCGGGGTCGCCCTCAAATCGACCACATTACCATCGCGCTCGACAGCGATATCGATCGGCGAGCGCGCATTCAGGACCACATAGGAGCTAAAATCTTCGAAGCTTCTGACGGGCGCGCCCCCAACCGACAAGATTTTGTCTCCAGCTTTTAGTCCGGCTTGCGCCGCGGGGGTGCCAGGCTCGACACAAAGGATTTCCGCTTGTTGATAGATGATTCCCGTGGCGAGCACCATCCCAGTAAAAATCACAAGGCCCAAAACGAAGTTGGAGAGCGGTCCTGCGAGCACGATTAGCGTGCGCCGCCAAAGCGCAGACGTATGGAAGTTGCCTTGACGCTCGGCTGGAGTGAGCTTGTCCAGATCCTCTGCAGACGGCAGGCTCGCAACGCTTTCGTCGCCCTTGAACTTCACATAACCGCCTAGCGGAATCCACGCGAGCCGCCAGCGCGTACCGCTGCGGTCGCGAAACCCCGCTATTTCCGGCCCGAACCCCACCGAAAAGGTTTCTACGGTAACCCCGAGTGCGCGCGCGGCAAGAAAATGCCCGAGCTCGTGGACTATGACCACAACGCCAAGCACGAGGAGAAACGGCACCGTCCACCAGAAAAGCTGCACAATCGCGGAGGACAAAACTTGAGGCATCATACGGAAGAACCCTTTTTGCGCGCCGGATGTCTAAAACCTGGCATTCCCAGCCGGTCTTCGGATCGGACGCTTTTCCTTTTCCAGGCCTGGAAGCCTGCGTTTAAGGCGTCAGAGCATATTTAAGAGCCCGGGCGGGCAGTTACAGCGCCGGCGACGCGCGAAGGCGCCGCGCCAAGAAGGGTTCGGGCAATTTCCCGCGCGCGGCTATCGAGGTGCATGACCGCCTCAAGACTATCGGGCGCGATGCCGGAAAGCTCAGCTAAGGCGCGGCTCATGGCTTGCTCAACGGTATGGGCGATGCCCGGAAAAGGGATGGCCCGATCGAGAAATGCCTCCACGGCGATCTCATTTGCCGCGTTAAGGACGGTGGGCGCCGCCCCCCCTGCCATCAAAGCCTGCTTTGCAAGCTTCAAAGCGGGAAAGCGCGCCTCGTCCGGCTCCTCAAAAGTCAGGCTTGCAGCGGCAGCAAGATCGAGGCGCTTGAGATCGGCGCTAAGACGCTCTGGCCAGGCGAGGCTATAAGCAATCGGCGTCCGCATATCGGGAACGCTCGCTTGAGCGATGACAGAGCCGTCGCAATAATAGACGAGCGCGTGAACGATGGATTGCGGGTGGATAATTGCGGAAAGCTGACCGGCGCTGACGCCGAAAAGATGAAAGGCTTCTATCAGCTCAAGCCCCTTGTTCATAAGCGTGGCGCTATCGATCGTAATTTTCCGCCCCATCGCCCAATTCGGGTGCTTGAGGGCGTCCTCGGGGCGCGCCGCTGCGATTTGCTCCTGCGACCACGTACGGAACGGCCCCCCCGAGGCCGTAAGCACAATCCTCTCAACATGTTTGCAGTCGGGCGTATCCAAAGCCTGAAAGACGGCCGAATGCTCCGAATCGACCGGCAGAAGCGCCGTCCCGTACCGGGCGGCCTCGCTCATAAAGAGACTGCCCGCCGAAACGAGGCACTCCTTATTGGCGAGCGCGACAACCGTTCCTTGACGCAAAGCTGCTAATGTCGGCTCAAGCCCAGCCGCACCGACGATAGCGGCCATGATGACGTCTGCCTGCCGCTCCGCTGCCTCGATAAGCGCACGCGGCCCGGCTCCGCATTCGATGCCCGTGCCCTCAAGCCGCCGCGTAAGATCGCCCTCCAGGCGCCCGTCAGCGAGTGCGGCATATTCGGCGTTGAGCGCGACGGCAAGCTCCGCAAGCTTCTCTGCGCTGCGATTTGCGGTCAGAGCGGCGGTTTTGAAGCGATCCGGATTGAGAGCGAGGAGCTCACAGGTTTTGAGCCCGATCGTCCCGGTGGCCCCAAGTACGCTAACGCGCCTTTTCTCTCCCATTCGATCCGCGTTGCCGGCGGCATGCCTGTCTTTTTGCATCATCGCTCCCTAGCCCGCTTGAAGCCGGCTTCTTACCATATCAACAACGCCCGGCCAGGATTTGAGGGATCGACGATCACCGCGATCATTCCCGCGCCGATCGCGGCGAACACGAGACCGTCCACCCGGTCGAGCACGCCGCCGTGCCCTGGGATTAGTCCGCTCGAATGCTTCACTCCAAAAACCCGCTTAATGAATGATTCGCCCAAATCGCCCGCCTGGGAGACAATCGAAAGGACAACGCTGATTCCGGCCAGCGTCGGCACCGACGTATTCCCCAGCCAGAGCGCAAAAAAAGCCCCCGCGCAACAAGCGGCGGCTGCCCCCCCAATGAGCCCCGCCCAAGTCTTGTTCGGAGAGATAGACGGCGCAAGCTTCGGGCCGCCAAGCAACCGTCCGGTGAAAAACGCGCCGGTGTCAGCAGACCAGACAACCACAAAAAGGTAAAGGATCGCGTAGAAGCCATATTCGGGGTCTTGCCGGATCGCAATCAAAGAAATTGCTGGCAAACCCGCATAATAAACTCCGGCAGCGGTCCACCAAGGATCGCTATCTAGCCCAATCCTCCTATGAAGCCAGCAAGAAGCCCACGTGGCGCCAGCGATCGTGCCCAAGGCGAGAACTGGATAATTTTTCAGCGTCAGGATGCCGGCAATCACGATCGCACCGATCTGCAGCGCGAACAGGCTGTCGAAGCTCCGCCCGCGCACCACGCGGCCCCACTCCCAGCTCATCAAAGCCACAAAGACCAAAATGAGCCCTGCAAACGTCCGCGGTCCTGCATAAGTAAGCGTAACACTCAGCACCACCAGAATAAGGGAGGAATAAAACCTAAGAACCAGCTCTGAACTTATAGGCTGTTTCATCGTCCCTTCGCCCGATAAGTCCGTTCTGAGCTGACCCTTGCGCTACCCCGCAAGGCCGCCAAAACGGCGTTCACGCTGCTGGTATGCCGCGATCGCACCTTCTAAAGTTTGTCTTGTAAAGTCCGGCCAGTAATTATCAACGAATAAAAATTCGGAGTAGGCGCATTGCCACAGCAGAAAATTGCTAATGCGCTGCTCCCCGCTGGTCCGGATTATAAGATCTGGGTCGGGAATGCCCGCAGTATCGAAATGCTCCGCGAAATTCCCCTCCGTTATATCCTCAAGCGCCAGCTCACCCGATTTTACACGCTCCGCCAGCCGCTTTGCCGCACGCAAAATCTCGTCCCGGGATCCATAGTTGAAGGCGATTATAAGCTGAAGCCCGGTATTTGCGCTGGTTAGGCTGACAGACTCGTGAAGCATCGTGAGGAGATCGTGCGGCACCCGCTCCTCCGAGCCAATGACCCGCAGCTTGACATTGTTTTCGTGCAGCTCCGCAAGGTCGCGCCGGATAAAGCGCCTTAACAGCCCCATGAGGTAGGTGACCTCGATGGGCGGCCGCTTCCAATTTTCGGACGAGAAGCTGAAAAGCGTGAGATAGGAGATGCCGAGATCGGCGGCCGCGCGCACGCATTCTTTCGTGCTCTCCACGCCCCTGCGATGACCCTCCGTCCGGGGCAAACCCCGCTGGGCAGCCCAACGCCCATTACCATCCATGATTATGGCAACATGTTTAGGGCACGGACGGCCTTGCCCTAGCGCGACGGCGTGTTCTGGCAATCTCACAGCTTAGCTACCTATCACTTTCACCTCGCGGCTCAGCCGCAGCCAATAGCCTAACGCTTTAAGGCGATAAAGCGAGCGGAACCTATGCTGCACGTCTTCGCCCTCCTTAATAGGCGGGTCAAGGCTGTTGCCGCGGATGCCGCATTTCCTGCACAGCGCTCCGCCGGCGATAAGCCCTACACCTGCATAATCTCATGTTCTTTGGCGGTTAACAGGCCGTCTATTTCTTTTATGGTCCGGTCGGTAAGATCTTGTACTTTAGCCGATAACTTCCCGCTCTCGTCCTCGCTGATCTTGCCGTCTTTCTCCAGTTTTTTGATCTGATCCATTCCGTCCTTGCGGACATTGCGCACGGCCACGCGTGCGTGCTCGGTATATTTCTTGGCGATTTTCACGAGCTCGTGCCGCCGCTCCTGGTTAAGCTCCGGAATTGGCAGGCGCAAAGTAAGGCCATCGACCACAGGGTTCAACCCAAGATCGGACTCCCGGATCGCCTTCTCGACCCCAGCAAGGTTGCTCTTGTCCCAGACTTGCACTGTAATCAAGCGCGGCTCAGGCGTGTTAATCGACGCAACTTGGTTGATCGGCATTTTCGCGCCGTAAGAGGTATTGACCACGAGAGGGTCCAGAAGCGTTGTGCTCGCACGGCCCGTGCGCAAGCCGCCGAACTCCTGTTTCAGGGCATTGACGGCCCCCTTCATGCGCTTCTCTATTTCGTGGTTGTCGAAGTTGCCGGTGGCCATCTCCGTCCCCTTTTATTTTTGCGGTTGGATCGTTGATCTGGACAAGATTTATGCTGCGGTGCCGTTCCCGACAACGCTGCAAATGGCCTCGCCACGCATTACTTTTGCAATGGCTCCCTTTTGGTGCAAGGAAAACACCACAACCGGTATCGAATTATCCCGCGCAAGCGCGAAGGCTGCCGCGTCCATCACTTTCAGATCGCGGCTCAACACCTCGGAAAAGGTTAGCCTTTCGTAGCGTTCCGCATTGGGGTTGATCTTCGGGTCCTCGGAATAGATCCCGTCGACCTGTGTTGCCTTCAGGATCGCATCGCAACCGAGTTCCGCGGCCCTGAGCGCGGCGTTGGTGTCTGTTGTAAAGAAAGGGCTTCCGGTGCCGCCGGCGAGCACGACGGCACAACCGGACTCGAGATCCCTTTTTGCATCGTCCCGCGAGAATGTCTTGCAAACCGTTGGCACAGGCAACCCAGAGTAAACCGTGGCCGTTTGGCCTTGGCGCCTCAGCGCTTGCTCCAGTGCGAGACCGTTCATGACGGTCGCCAGCATCCCCATGTAATCGCTTTTGACGCGATCCATGCCGTCAGCCGCGCCCGTCAGGCCCCGGAAGATATTCCCGCCGCCGACGACCACAGCGGGCCGGGCGCCCTGGCGGCACACATCGGCAATATCGAGCGCTATAGCATCGAGGGTCGCGACATCGATGCCATAGCGGCCGCTTCCCATGAGCGCCTCGCCTGAGATTTTGATCAACGGGCGGGTGAAGGGCAGTGGCGGCATGGTTTCCTCCGCGGCAAAGCGCAATGCGGCGCCGTTTTCGCGGCAGCCGCACAAAGGTTGGAGCTGCTACTGCTTACCGGCCGCGGCCGCAACCTCGGCTGCGAAATCGCCTTTGTCCGTCTTGATACCCTCGCCAAGCTCGTAGCGGACGAAGGACTTGATCGCGACGGGTGCGCCCGCCGCCTTTTCGGCTTCTTTAACGGCCTGCTCGACCGTCTGATCGGGATTGATGACGAAAGCCTGCTTCAAAAGCACGACTTCTTGATAAAACTTTTTAATCCGGCCCTCGATCATTTGCTTGATGACCTTTTCCGGCTTGCCGCTTTCTTTGGCCTGCTCGGTGAAGATCGCACGCTCACGCTCGACGGTTTGCGGATCGACGTCCTCATCCTTCAACGCAAGCGGGTTGGTCGCAGCGACGTGCATCGCCACCTGACGGCCGATTTCGTTCAGCTTCTCCTTGTCGCCAGCCGACTCGATAGCGACGAGCACGCCGATCTTGCCCATGCCGGGCGTGGCCTGATTGTGAACGTAGGTTGCAACCACGCCGTCTTTGACCTTAAGTGCGGCTGTGCGGCGCAGCGATATATTCTCGCCGATGGTTCCGACAAGCTCTTTCAGATGATCGCTCACCGATACCTTCTTCTTCGGGTACTCCATGGCGCCGAGCTTAGCGACATCGCCTCCGGCCTTCAGCGCGAGCTTGGCGATCTGGGCCACGGTCTTCTGGAACTCCGCATTGCGCGCTACGAAGTCCGTTTCTGAGTTGACCTCGACCACAGCGCCAGCCTTCGCAGCCGATGCGACCCCGATCAGGCCCTCGGCGGCGACCCGGTCGGCCTTCTTTGCCGCCTTGGACAGGCCCTTCGCACGGAGCCAATCGATCGCGGCTTCCATTTCGCCGCTGGATTCGGCTAGCGCCGTCTTGCAATCCATCATGCCGGCGCCAGTCTTGTCGCGCAGCTCCTTAACCAAGCCAGCCGTAATCGCAGCCATGTGCTACCTCATAAGTTTGCGTCATAAGCCGCGCTTTCGCGCGGCCTTAAACCTTTAGTGCGTCAGCTCGCGCGCTTGATCGACCCAATCGCCCTTTGCGATTTGACCGTTTCCATGCAGCAAACGGTCGATTTCATCAAGATTGTCTTGGGTGAAGGCGGCAACTTGCCAATAGTGGAAAATCCCGCGCTCGTTGAGCTTCTTTTCGTGGGCTTTGGTGATCCCGCGAATTTTCTTAAGGTCGTCCTTCTCGCCTTGGGGCTCGGCAAGCCCTTCGAGCGTCGAGGTCTCCTCCGCCTGAACCTCTTCGTGAGCTTCAGCCGTTGCTTTGGCCTTGCCCTTGGGCGCCTTCTTGCTATCTGGGGCGTGCGTATGCTCTCCGCCCTTTCCGTTCGTAACCTGCTCCTGAGGGGTCTCCTCAAGGGCGGCCTCGGAAACCACTTCGGCCTCGCCGATGTCGATGCCTGCGACGCCTTGTGCGCGCTCGATTCCGTCGATAGCGGCCCTCGCTATCAAATCGCAATATAGCGTGATCGCACGGCCGGCGTCGTCGTTGCCGGGGATGGGATAGGTGACCCCATCGGGATTAGAATTACTATCGATCACCGCAATCACGGGGATCTTCAATTTCAGCGCCTCGGCAATGGCGATGGCCTCCTTGTTCGTATCGATCACGAACAACAGATCCGGCACACCGCCCATATCCTTAATGCCGCCCAGCTCCTGCTCGAGCCGGTCGCGCTCGCGTGTGAGCTGCAGCAGCTCCTTTTTGGTGAACCCTTGGCCCTCGCCTGCCACCAGCTCTTCGAGATAGCGCAAGCGCTTGATCGAGTTGGTGATGGTTTTCCAATTCGTCAGCATGCCGCCCAGCCAGCGGTGGTTGACATAATATTGCGCGCAGCGCTTGGCCGCATCCGCGATGGCATCCGAAGCCTGACGCTTGGTGCCGACAAACAAAACCCGGCCTCCCTGGGCGACGACGTCGCTCGCAACGACGACCGCCTGATGCAAAAGCGGCACCGTTTTCGAAAGATCGATGATGTGGATCTTGTTGCGCGTCCCGAAGAGATAGTCTTGCATCTTCGGATTCCAGCGATGCGTTTGGTGGCCGAAATGCACGCCAGCCTCAAGGAGCTGACGCATAGTGAATTGTGGTATCATAGGATTTTCCTGCTTCCGGTTAGACCTCCGCGGGCGTGAATGGCGATGCCATCACCGGAATGTCAAAAAGGGCCGCATAACGGCCCTCCCGGCATAATCCCGCGTGTGAGATACGGCCTGTATAGAGCCGAAAGCTTAAATTTGCAAGAGTCTGGCCGCCCGCAGAAATGGAAAAAGAAGGCAGCGCAGTCCCGGCTGTTTGATAAGCGTGCGCCTCAGCTGACTTGAACGACGCCGGGAAGCGTTTTCAAAGCCGAAAGCTGGCGCGCGGATACGGAGAAGTTAGTTCCCAGGCTGAATTCGACAGCCTTGCCCCGCTCCCGCAGCTCGACGACAAGCTTGATCTCAAGCGAGCCCTCCCGGCTGAGATGCTTGCTCAGATCGCCGATCTGCAACTTCTCCGTCGCGGTGATGGCGATCTGCTTTGTGCCCTTGCCGAGCACTTCGTCCAAGGTCTGAACGGACTGCACGCGCACCTTCACCGCTTCGCCTTCGGCCTCGCCCTCCACATTGATCAGCACATTCTTGCCGGCCTCAAGCCTATCGCCCGCCGCAGCCAGAGTGTCGGCAAAGATCACGGCCTCGAATTGGCCGGTGGGGTCCGAGAAGCCGGCAAAGGCAAAGCGGTTGCCGGATTTCGCCTTGCGATCTTGGCGATAGGTGACGGTTGCGGCAAGACGCGCCTCGGCGCGTCCATGCGCTTGCGCGCGGGCAGCAAAATCGCTCCAGCGCATGACGTTGAGACGCCCGAGCTGATCCGTAAAATCGTCGAGCGGATGACCCGAAAGATAAAAACCCGCCGCAGCAAGCTCGGCATCGAGCGTTTCGAGCAAACCCCACGCAGGACCATCAGCCAGCACAAGCTGCGGGGACGCGGCTCCCACGCTTGCGCCGAACATATCGCCTTGCCCGGCAGAACGATCCTGAGCGAGCCGCGCGGCGAACTCGATGAGCCGCTCGGCGTTCTTTGCGACTTTGGCCCTGTTCTTCTCGAGATCATCGAGAGCGCCCGCGGCATTCAGCGCCTCGATCGCGCGCTTGTTCACCGTTTTCGGATTGATGCGCGACATCAAATCGGCCAGATCGGCAAATGGCGTGGCACCGCGTTCGGCCACGATGTGCTCGGCCGCGGCCTGTCCCATATTTTTGAGCGCCGCCAGAGCGTAGCGGATACCGCTGCCCTCCGGCTCGAATTCCACCGCGGATTTGTTCACCGATGGCGGAAGTATGGAAATGCCGAGCCGCTTGGCTTCGCGCGTGAAGCCGTAGAGCTTGTCGGTGTTGCCCATGTCGAGCGTCATGGACGCAGCGATAAACTCCTGTGGATGGTTCGCTTTCAAATACGCGGTTTGATAGGCGATCAGCGCATAGGCGGCGGCGTGACTCTTGTTGAAGCCGTAGCCCGCGAATTTCGCAACGAGCTCGAAGATGTAACGTGCGCGCGCCTCGTCGATACCTTTCTCCAGTGCGCCCTTCACGAAGCGCGCGCCTTGCGCATCCATCTCCGCCTTGATTTTCTTACCCATGGCGCGGCGCAGGAGATCGGCTTCGCCAAGGCTATAGCCGGAGAGCACCTGGGCAAGCTGCATCACCTGCTCCTGGTAGATGATGACGCCGTAGGTCTCCTCGAGGATTGGCTTGGCGAGCGGGTGCAAAAAATCTGTCGTTTCGATGCCGTGCTTGCGATTGACATAGGTCTCGATGTTGTCCATCGGGCCCGGCCGGTAAAGCGCGACCATAGCGATGATGTCGCCGAAACGATCCGGCTTCAGCTTGCGCAGGGCCTCGCGCATACCCGTACTTTCAAGCTGGAACACGCCGCCGGTGTCGCCTTTCGCCAAAAGCTCGTAGGTCGCCGGATCGTCCAAGGGGAGCGTGCCAAGATCGATGGGCTTGCCCGCCTTTTCGAGGAGCTTGCACGCCTTCTGCAGGACCGTGAGCGTCTTGAGGCCCAGAAAGTCGAACTTCACAAGGCCCGCCTGCTCGACCCATTTCATATTGAATTGGGTGACAAGCATGTCCGAGCGCGGATCGCGATAGAGCGGCACAAGCTCGACGAGCGGCCGGTCGCCGATCACGACGCCCGCCGCGTGCGTCGACGCATGGCGGTAGAGGCCTTCGAGCTTCTGCGCGGTGGAGAGGAGCTGCGCCACGATGGGCTCGGCGTCACGCGCCTCCTGCAGCTTGGGCTCGCCCTCGATGGCCTCGGCGAGCGTGACCGGGTTCGCCGGATTGTTCGGCACCATCTTGCACAGCCGGTCGACCTGGCCGTAAGGCATTTGTAAGACGCGGCCGACGTCGCGCAAAACGGCGCGCGCCTGCAGCTTACCGAAGGTGATGATTTGGGCCACGCGGTCCGCGCCGTATTTGCCACGCACATAGGCGATGACCTCGTCGCGCCTGTCCTGGCAAAAGTCGATATCGAAGTCCGGCATCGACACGCGCTCAGGGTTCAAGAAGCGCTCGAACAGAAGCCCAAAGCGGATTGGATCGAGGTCGGTGATGGTGAGCGCCCAGGCGACCACCGAGCCGGCACCCGAGCCGCGGCCCGGCCCCACGGGAATGCCTTGCGCCTTCGTCCATTTGATGAAGTCGGACACGATCAGGAAGTAGCCCGGAAACTTCATGCGCGTGATGACATCGAGCTCGAAATAAAGGCGCTTTTTGTAGTCCTCCTCGCTCGCCGCGCGCAAGTGCTCTGGGATCGCGGCAAGGCGGCGCGCGAGACCCGCTTCGGCTTGGGCGCGCAGCTCGGCTGCCTCCGCTTCGGCCGCATCCTTTGCATCGGGCACAAATTGCGGAAGGATAGGCTTACGTGGCCTTGGCCTGAATGCGCAACGCTTGGCAATCTCGACGGTGTTCTCTACCGCTTCGGGAAGATCGACGAAAAGCGCTGCCATTGCGGCTTGCGGTTTCAGCCAATGGTCCGGCGACAGCCGGCGCCTATCGTCCTCCGCGACATAGCGGCCTTCCGCGATGCAGAGAAGCGCGTCGTGCGCGTCGAAAGCGTCCCGCTTCGGAAAATAGGCCTCGTTGGCTGCCACAAGCGGCACGCCACGATCGTAAGCCCAGCGCAGCAGCTGCGGTTCCACGAGGCGCTCACGCGCAAGCCCGTGCCGCTGAATTTCGACATAGAAGCGGTCTCCGAACAGGCCCGCCAGAAGCTCTAGCCTAGCTTCGGCCGCAGCTGCATTGCCCGCAGCAAAGGCGCGGTCCACCGGACCGTCCGGGCCGCCGGAAAGCGCGATCAGGCCGCCCGCGCTTTTCTCCACCTCGGCGAACGTGATATGCGGCGCACCATCCTCGGCGTGATCGAGAAAGGTCTGGCTGGAAAGCCGCATCAGATTGGCGTAGCCGCCCGCATCCTTCGCAAGCAGCACAATGGGGCCGTGATGGACCGCGGGGCGCGCACCGGGGCGCGCCGTTTCCTCGGCGTTAGCAGGGAATGCTACATTCAGCGCGCAGCCAATGATAGGCTGGATGCCAGCGCCTGCCAGCGCTTCCGAAAATTCGAGAGCGCCGAAGAGATTGTTGCGGTCGGTGATCGCAAGCGCGGGCTGGCCATCCGCCTCCGCAAGCTTGGCCAGCGCCTTGACGGGCAGCGCGCCTTCGAGCAGCGAGTAGGCGGAGTGCAGATGTAGGTGAATAAAGCCAAGCGTGGTCATAGGCTCCCCTGCGCGGTTCGCTCTAGCGCGCGGCTAAACATAGCGCACGCGCGGCGATTCGGCAGGGGGCTGGCGGCGTTATCCAAAGACCTATGCTTCGACGGGATCGAGACGCCGCTCGATACGGGCCAAGCGCTTTTCCCTTTCCGGCGAGAGCGGGGCGATGGCGTTAACCGTACCGCGATTGCGTCTGCGCGGCATAGGCGGCGGCGGGCGCGTGGGGGTGTGTGGCTTCGACGAGCAGCCCCTCATCGAGCTGCAAAACCCGGTCCATCTTCGCGGCGAGGTCAAAATTGTGCGTTGCCATCAAGGCTGCCACCCCGGAAGCCTTGATGAAATAGATCAGCTCTTCGAACACGCGGTCCGCGGTGTGAGGATCGAGGTTGCCGGTCGGCTCATCTGCCAAAAGCACGGCTGGGTGATTGGCGACGGCGCGCGCGATTGCCACGCGCTGCTGCTCGCCTCCCGAAAGCTCGGCCGGCCGGTGCGTCGCACGCTCGTAAAGCCCAAAATTCGAAAGAAGCTCAAGTGCGCGGGTCTTGGCTTGCTTTTTCCTAACCCCCGCCAATAGCTGCGGCATCATCACATTTTCGACCGCCGAAAACTCGGGTAGCAGGTTATGAAACTGGTAGACGAAGCCGATTTGTGTGCGCCGGACCCGGGTGCGATCGCCATCGGAAAGCGCTGTGCAATCGATCCCGTTGAGAAGCACGCTTCCCCCGCCTGGCTTTTCGAGCAGCCCCGCCATGTGCAAAAGCGACGACTTGCCGGAGCCCGACGGACCGACAAGCGCAACCGATTCCCCCTCATAGATCTCGGCAGATGCGCCGCGCAAGACCTGGAGCTCGCGGTCTCCTTGGACATAGGTCCGCTCCAGCGATACGACCTGCAAAACCGGCCGCGTTCCGGCAAACTCGCGTGGCGTCTTCGTCATTCGTAGCGCAAAGCCTCCACAGGATCGAGGCGCGCAGCTTGCAGCGCCGGATAAATCGTTGCAGCCATGGAGAGCAACAGTGAAACCACGACGATGACCGCAACTTCAACGGGGTCCATCTCCGATGGAAGCCTCGACAGGAAATAGACCTGCGGATCGAACAGGCGCGTGTTCGTCACCATCGAGAAGAAGTAGCGGATCTCCTCCATATTCAAGCTCACAAGAACGCCAAGAATTAAGCCTGCCAGAGTGCCGATGAGGCCGATGCTCGTGCCGCTAATGAAGAAGACGCGCATGATCGCGCCGCGCGTCGCCCCCATGGTTCGCAACACAGCTATGTCCCGGCCCTTGTTCTTCACGAGCATGGTCAGCCCCGAGACAATATTCAGCGTCGCCACAAGCACGATGAGCATGACGATGAGGAACATCACATTCCGCTCGACTTTAAGCGTGTTGTAGAAGGTCGCGTTCCGCTGCCGCCAATCGTTCATGAGCATGTCCGGCCCGGCCGCGTCTTGAAGGCTTGCGCGCATGGCATCGACATTGTCTGGATTGTCGACGACAAGCTCCAAAACATGCACGGCACCCGGCACGCTAAAGAAAGACTGCGCTTCTTTGAGCGGCAGGAAGGCGATCGTGTTGTCGTACTCCGACATACCCATCTCGAAAATCGCCTTGATGGGGAACCGCTTCACGCGCGGGGCCGTGCCGAACGGGGTGGAGGCGCCACGCGGGGCCAGCAGCGAAATTTCGTTCCCGACGAACACGTTGAGCGAATTGGCGAGGCGCGAGCCTATGGCGATCCCTCCAGAGTCGTCAAAACCGTCGAGCGTGCCGTAGCGGATGTTATCCGAAATGGATGGGAGCGCTTTCAGATCCTGTGCGCGAAGGCCGCGCACGATGATGCCCGATGAACTCGATTGCGAGGAGATCATCACCTGCCCTTCCACCACCGGCAGGGATACCTTCACGCCCGGAACGGCGTTTAGCCGCTCGGCGGTCTCGGCATAATCGGTGAAAGACCGGGCTAACGGCCGCACGATCACATGGCCGTTCAGGCCGAGAATTTTGTCGAAGAGCTCTTTGCGGAACCCGTTCATGACCGAAAGCACGATAATAAGCGTGGCCACGCCCAGCATGATGCCGATCACGGCAAAGACGGCAATGACGGACACCGATCCCTTCTTGCGGCGTGCGCGCAGATAGCGGAAGGCGAGCAGCCACTCGAATGGCGCAAACACCCCTGTGCTCCGTGCCGCCTGATGTCTCATCCTTTACCCCGTGCTTTCGTCTTGGCCGGCTTGGGCGCTGCCGGAGCGCTCGCCGCCACGTGTCCGGTGGTTACCGCCATTGCGCCCGCGCTCATTCCTAAGCTCTGATGCAGTTTCTTTATGGCCGCATCAAGGGCGAGCGTGCTTCTTTCACCCGTGGCGCGGTGCTTGAGCTCCACTTCGCCGTTGCTGAGGCCTTTAGGTCCGGCAATGACCTGCCATGGCAGGCCGATTAAATCCATGGTCTTGAATTTGGCGCCAGCGCTTTCGCCGGTATCGTCGTAGAGAACGCCGCCATCCGCACCGCCGAGCGCCGGGTAGAGTTTCGCGCAGGCCTCGTCGCAGGCCTTGTCTCCAGGCTTTAAGTTGATGAGCCCAACTCTAAAAGGAGCGACCGGTTCAGGCCAGATAATTCCCGCGCTATCGTGGCTTGCCTCGATTATAGCTGCGACAAGGCGCGATACGCCAACGCCGTAGGACCCGCCCTGCAACGTGACGAGCTGCCCGTCCGGCCCCTGTACCTGGCATTTCATTTTCGCGGTATATTTCGTCCCGAAGAAAAAGATGTGCCCAACCTCGATGCCGCGCGCCGAAAGGCGCCGCTCGGGGGGCACCTCGCGCTCAAAACGGGCCGCGTCGTGCATTTCGCTGGTGGCTGCGTATTTATCCGTCCAGCGCTTCACCAAGGAGCCGAGATCCTGTCTGTAATCGGTCGTCTCGTCCGGTACCGGCATCTCGATGAGATCGCGGTCGCAGAACACCTCCGACTCGCCGGTGTCGGCCAGAATGATGAACTCGTGGGAAAGATCGCCGCCGATGGGGCCGGTGTCCGCCTTCATCGGCACAGCCTTCAGGCCCATGCGCGCGAAGGTCCGCAAATAGGCGACGAACATGCGGTAATAGGATCGACGCGCGCTGTCGGCATCGAGATCGAACGAGTAGGCGTCCTTCATCAGGAACTCACGCCCGCGCATTACACCGAACCGCGGCCGCACCTCGTCGCGGAACTTCCATTGGATGTGATAAAGGTTCTTCGGCACGTCGCGGTAGGACTTCACCGAATCCCGGAAGATTTGCGTGATCTGCTCCTCGTTCGTGGGCCCGTAGAGCATGTCGCGCTCGTGGCGGTCCTTGATACGCAGCATCTCGGCGCCGTAGTCTCCGTACCGGCCGCTTTCTTGCCAGATATCCGCAGGCTGAATGGTCGGCATGAGCATTTCGATTGCGCCGGCCCGGTCCTGCTCCTCGCGCACGATCTGCTCCATCTTTTTGAGTACGCGCAGGCCCAGCGGCAGCCATGAATAAATACCGGCGCTCGACTGGCGGATCATGCCCGCCCGAAGCATCAGCCGGTGGGAAACGATCTCAGCTTCCTTGGGATCGTCCCGCAAAATGGGAAGAAAGTATTGGCTAAGTTTCATGATCCGCTCCGCCGCGTGCAACGTGCGGCCCTGGCGGAGGGACATACCGTTTTCTAAAGGCCGGTGCAATGGCGGAGGCTGACTTATGCGCCGCAACCCCTCCGGCGGCCGCTAAAAGTTTTTCGGGGAAGCGGCACAATTTTTTGGCGGAAAAACTTTAAGAGTTCGTGACAAGACCTGCAATTATCGCTACGCTGCCATTCCGAATTGACATGGGTCTCTCAATATGCACCGTTCGAGAAGTCATAGGCACCCAAGTCTGGGGAGGATAGGCTAGCGTAGTCCCCATTGACGCTAGCCGATTTAAAAAGCAGCGGTTGTCCAAAAACTTAAGCAGCAAGGTAATCCTTGCTGCTTTTCTTATTTGATAACAGCCGCTTCGCTGCGCCCTTATGCTTGCTCTAACTCGACAAGCGTACCGCAAAAATCCTTGGGATGAAGGAAAAGCACCGGCTTGCCGTGGGCTCCGGTCTTTGGCTCCCCGCTGCCGAGAACGCGCGCGCCTTTTTCGATTAGGCGGTCGCGTGCGGCTAGGATGTCGCTGACCTCATAACAAATGTGGTGGACGCCGCCCTCGGCGTTCCGCTCCAGAAATTTCGCAATGGGCGAATCTGCGCCGAGCGGCTCCAGCAGCTCGATCTTGGTGTTCGGCAAAGTGACGAAAATGGTCGAGACCCCGTGTTCGGGTTGAGGCACAGCCTCCGAAACGCTCGCGCCCAAGGTATCCCGGTAGACCGCAGCGGCGGCGGCTAAATTTTTCACGGCAATAGCGACGTGGTTCAAACGTCCGATCATGCAAGCCTCCCTCCAGGCAGCTAAACAATCGAAACCAAGACCGAGCAAAGGGGCTTTTTTCCCCAAACCAGCTTCATTTCGGCGCGAACGGAGCGGGCAACGGCTTCCCGGATAGTGTCCCTGTCCTTGCGTCTTCCCTTCGGAATGCTCTCCACCGCATTGTACACTGCGCTCAGCGCGCGCTCTCCCATATCGAGGCCGTTCGCATCGCGGCCCGGGATACCCATGACCTCGACCTCGGGATCGGCGGCCATCTCGCCATTGCGCTGGATCACCACCGAAACGGCAACGTGGCCGTTCCAGGAAAGACGCTTGCGCTCAACCACAGCCGGATCGCCGGCCTGAAGCACGAGATTGCCATCGCGGTAGAGGCGGCCGATGGGGACATCTCCATCGATCAAATGAGGGCCGTCCGGTCCGAGATGAAATAGGCGGCCATCGCGCACACCGCGAATGGGCGTTATGCCGTGCACCTCTGCGAAAGCGACATGCGCTTCGAGATGGCGCGGCTCGCCGTGCATCGGCAGCGCGTAGTGCGGCCGCGTGAGCCGGTACAAGCGTGTGAGCTCGCCCCTGCGGGGATGCCCGGACGCATGGATCGCTCCGTCCGGCGCCTCGGTAACGATCGCGATGCCCCGCTCGGCAAGCTGGTTCTGGATGCGGATGACCGCATCCTCGTTGCCGGGTATGGTTCGCGAGGAGAAGACGATACTGTCGCCGCGGTCGAATTTCACGAGGGGATGCTCGCCCTTGGCGATCCGGGCAAGCGCCGCCTGGCTCTCGCCTTGGCTGCCGGTAACGAGGGCGGCGACCTTGTCGCGCGGTATGCTACCGAAGTTTTCCTGGTCGAGGTAAGTCAGATGCTCCGGCCAAAGCCCGGTCTCGCGGGCCGCCTCGACGATGCGGTGCATGGCGCGGCCGACAAGAACGAGCTCGCGCCCTGCTGCGCGAGCCGCCTCGCCTATAGCGATGAGGCGGGCGACATTCGATGCGAATGTCGTGATTGCGATGCGCCCTTTTGCCCGCCCGATAACCGCTTTCAAATTTTGAGCGACGGCTTCCTCGGTCGCGCTCGTGCCATCGAGCAGCGCGTTGGTGCTATCGCAGACGAGCACGCGCACCCCTTCCTCGCCTAACCGCGCGAGCTTGGCCTCGTCCGTCGGATCGCCCCAGCCAGGAGTGTCGTCGAGCTTCCAATCGCCGGTGTGGAGCACATTGCCGGCCGGCGTGCGCAAATAAACCGCGTTAGATTCCGGTATCGAATGGGCGACCGTTACAAGGTCGACGTCGAAGGGGCCGATATTGAAGCGCGAGCCCTGTACCATTTCGACGATAGGCACTTCATTGCAATGGGCAAGCTCTTGCAGCTTTCCTCTGAGCAGCCGTGCCGCAAACTTGGTCGCGTAGACGGGGGCACGAAGCCGCGGCCACATCTCCGCCACCGCCCCGATGTGATCCTCGTGAGCATGGGTGATGAGGATACCGGCAAGGCTTTTGCGCTCCTCTTCGATGAAGCGCAAATCCGGAAGCACGACGTCCACACCCGGCTCGTTGGCGTCCGGAAATGTGATACCGCAGTCGATCATCAGCCACTGCCGGTCCTCGGCCGCGCCGATGCCATAGAGGTATACGTTGAGACCGATTTCCCCGATGCCGCCGAGCGGCAAGAACACAAGTTCGGGTATTGCAGGCGTTCCTGTCGTTGCCATTCTTTTTTTGGTGTCCTGCTTTTGAGGATTGGAGGCGAGGATTACCGCCGGCTAAGGCCCTCCGGATATATTTCGCCGGCGTTCACTGTTATGACAACCCCCAGTCCAGTTTCGAGTTGTAGCGCGCCCCCTTGGTCGACGCCGCAGAACTTACCTCGAATTGAGGAGCCGTTCAAACTAACAGTAATCGGTTCGTTGAGCGCAAGCGCGCGGGAAAGCCAAACTTCCCTGATTGCGGCGAAGCCCTTGCCCTCCTCCCAGCGGCCGAGCCAAGTCACGAAAGCCGCCGCTAGGGCGTCGAAGACTTGAGCGGTACCGGCCGGCCCTAAGCCGAGCCCGGCGGCCGGCCGGCCGGTATCGGATGGCGCAACGCCGGTATTAATGCCGGTGCCGATGACTGCAACGGCGCCGTTCCCCTTTACCGCGGCAAGGCTCTCGATCAAAATGCCCGCGATTTTTGCGCCGCCGAACATCACATCGTTGGGCCACTTCAGCCGCAAATCGGCGGTTTGCGCTGGAGTGAGCTGGCTTGCAAGCGCATCGTGCACCGCGAGCGCGGCAACGAAAGAAAGCTGGGTTGCAACGCTGGCGCTTACGCTCAGCCGCAAAATCAGGCTCGCGTAGAGATTGCCTTTTGGCGAATGCCAGCGCCGCCCTCCCCGGCCGCGGCCCTGGCTTTGCTCGCCCGCAACGATCCAGAGCGGCCCCTCGCAGCCGGCACCAATCCGGCGCAGCGCTTCCTCATTCGTCGAGTCGAGGCTATCGAAATGCAAGACGGGCGCGGCTATTTTGTCCTGGCTCACAGCTCAGAAAAGCGAGCGCGAGGCCACATCGGCGGCGGCCTTAAGCGTACTCGGATTGAGGAAAAACAGGATCACAAAGGCCGCCGATACGCCAAGTGTCAGTTGCACCGATGCCGGTATGGGCTCGAAAACCGCGCCCGGCTCGTCGAAATACATGATTTTGACGATGCGCAAATAGTAGTAGGCGCCGACCACCGACAAAATCACGCCCACGATGGCGAGCCAGTAAAGATGGGCCTGGATCGCTGCGTTGAAAACGTAGAACTTGGCAAAGAACCCAGCAAGCGGCGGGACACCGGCTAGCGAGAACAGCAGCATGGCAAACAAGAACGCAAACAGCGGTTTCTCGCGCGATATGCCAGCCAGGTCCTGGATAGCCTCGCTCATGCTATTGCCTTTGCGCATGGCGAGAACGCAGGCAAAACTGCCAAGCGTCATGGCAAGATAAATCGTGAGATAGATAAGAACGCTCGATATGCCTTCTACGGGGGCGCCATCGGGTGTTGCAGCGGCCAGACCGATCAGAGCGTATCCGACATGGCCGATGGAGGAATAGGCAAGCAGACGCTTAATGTTCTGCTGTCCGATGGCAGCAAACGCGCCGAGCGCCATCGAGCCCACGGAAATTGCGATGACGACCTGCTGCCACTGCGCCGCCGAATCCGGGAAAGCGCCAAGGATGACGCGGATCACCATCGCCATGGCCGACATTTTGGCCGCCGCTGCGAAATAGGCCGTAACCGGGGTTGGAGCCCCCTCATAGACATCGGGCGTCCACATATGGAACGGGACAGCCGAGATCTTGAAAGCAAGCCCTGCCAAGATGAAGACCAAACCGAAGACGAAGCCGATCGGCGCCCCGTGTGCCCGCGCCGCTTCGGCGATCTGCGGAAACCCGGTCGCCCCGGTGTATCCGTAGACGAGCGATGAGCCGTAGAGCAAAAGCCCCGAGGATAGAACGCCGAGCACGAAATATTTGAGCCCCGCCTCTGTCGAGCGCAAACGGTCGCGATGGAAAGCGGCGACCACGTAAAGTGCAAGGGCTTGGAATTCTAGAGCCAGATAAAGCGAGATGAGGTCGTTTGCCGAGATGGTTAGCAGCATCCCAGCTGTCGAAAGCAAGATCAGCACAGGAAATTCGAAGCGTAAAAGCCGCTCGCGCCGCATATAGTCGAACGAAAGCATGATCGTGAAGGCAGAGCCCGCCAGCGTCAGAATCTTCATGAAACGCGCGAAGCTATCGTTTACGAACGCTCCGTTGAAAAGCTCCTCCGCCGGCTGCTCCTGGCGGGCTATCAGCAGTGCGGCTCCCGCCAGGACCAGGATGGAAACGATGCTGATGATGAAGCCCGCTTGGTAGCGATGATAGACGCCCCAAAGCAAGAGCACCAACGCAGCCAGCACAATGAACAGCTCTGGAAAAATGGGCGTGTAGTCGGTGAGCATCGGCGCGGCCCTATTTCTGGAGTTGTGCGATGAGCGGCGTCGCGCTCATGGCTTGCCGGGCTGCAATGGCTTCCCGGTATGGAGCGATCATCGCGTTTACGGCTCCTGAGGCTGTGTCGAGCACGGGTTTCGGATAGAAGCCGAGAAGGACTGTCAACACCACGAGCGGCGCCATAATTGTAATCTCACGCGCCGTCATATCTTTGATGCCGGCCAGCGATGGCTTTTCTAACTTGCCGAAAATCACGCTCCGGTAGAGCGTAAGCGCATAGACTGCCGACAGAATGATGCCGAAGGTTGCAAAGAAAGCCGCTACCGAGTTCGCGCGGAAGGTGCCGAGCAGCGACAGAAACTCTCCGATAAAGCCGCTCGTACCGGGCAAGCCGACATTCGCCATGGTGAAAACCATGAACATGAAGGCGTAGACCGGCATGCGGTCGGCAAGGCCGCCGTAAGCTGAAATCTCACGCGTATGGATGCGATCGTAAACAACGCCGACGCTTAAGAAGAGCGCTCCGGAAACGATGCCGTGGCTCACCATCTGGAATACCGCGCCCTGAGCGCCCGTCTCGGTTCCGGAGAAGGCGCCGATGGTGACGAAGCCCATATGCGCAACGGACGAATAGGCGATAAGCTTCTTCATGTCCTTCTGCGCGAAGGCCACGAGCGAGGTATAGATGATCGCCGTCACGCCCAGCACATACATGAGCGGTGCATAGCTGACGGACGCCGCCGGGAACATAGGCAGTAAAAATCGCAGGAAGCCATATCCGCCCATCTTCAACAGAATCGCCGCAAGAACGACCGAGCCGGCCGTTGGCGCCTCCACATGTGCGTCGGGCAGCCATGTGTGAACGGGCCACATCGGAAGTTTGACCGCAAAGGAGGCGAGGAAAGCGAACCAAAGCCAAGTTTGCAGGCCTTCGGCGAAATGGAACTTGAGGAGCGTGGGAATCTCGGTCGTGCCGGCCTGGCCGTACATGGCGAGAATGGCCAGCAGCATCAGGAGCGAGCCAAGCAGGGTGTATAGGAAGAATTTGAAGCTCGCATAAACCCGCCGCGCACCGCCCCACACGCCGATGATGATGAACATCGGGATCAGGCCGCCCTCGAAGAACAAATAAAACAGTACGAGGTCGAGGGCACAGAACACGCCGATCATCAGCGTTTCGAGCAGCAGGAATGCGATCATATACTCTTTCACGCGTTCGGTGATCGAGCGCCAGCTGGCGAGGATGCAGAGCGGCATCAGGAACGTTGTGAGGATCACAAAGGGCAAGGAAAGCCCATCCACGCCGACATAGTAGGTGATCGTGTCGGAAAGCCAGGGCCGGTGCTCAACGAATTGAAATCCGCCAATTGCCGGATCGAACTGTACGAGCAGGACGAGCGACACGCCGAACGTGATGAGAGTCGTCCACAGGGCGATCCAGCGCGCATTTCGCTTCGCCGCCTCGTCGCTGCCTCTCAAGATCGCGAGAAACAGGGCGCCTGCAACGGGCAAAAGGATGATGGTGGTGAGAATTGGCCAGTCCTTCATAGCTTTAACAGCGCCCCGCTGAAGAGATAAGCGAAATAGCTGACGAGCGCGACCACACCGATCAGCATGACAAAAGCGTACTGGTAGACATAGCCCGTCTGAAACTGGACCGCCCGTTTAGCCATGCCCGTGACACGGGCAGCGATGCCATCGGGGCCAAGCCCATCGATAATCATGCCGTCGCCATAGACCCAGAGGATCCGCGCGATCCAGCGGGTGGGCCGCACGAAAATGAGATCGTACAGCTCGTCGAAGTACCACTTGTTATAGAGGAAGGCGTGAATGGGCTTGAAATTGCGCACGGTCCACGCGGGCAGCGCCGGCACCGCGATATAAGCGATGTAGGCGAGCACAAATCCCCCGAGCATCATCAACGACGGCATCCACTTTATGAGAAGGGATTCGGTATTGTGGCTGTCGCTTAGGATCGAATTGTCTGGAAGTGTGAAAAGCGCCCCGCGCCAGAATTTCGTGTAAAGATCCTCCACGAAATAAGGCGCAAACACGATGCCCGCGCCAAGCGCTCCGATGGCGAGCACGAGCAGCGGCACTGTCATCACGGGCGGCGACTCGTGGGCATGCTCGAATGCGTGCTGATCGTGCGGCTTGCCGAAGAACGCCATGAACACAAGGCGCCATGAGTAGAACGAGGTCAGGAACGCGACAACGATCAGGGCCCAGTAAGCGTATTCGGCACCCGGCGCATGCGAGGCGTGAGCGACCTCGATGATCGTATCTTTCGAGAAATAGCCCGCAGTGTATGGGAAGCCGGTCAGCGATAGCGTGCCCACGAGCATCATCGCGAAGGAGAATGGAATGGCTTTGCGCAAGCCGCCCATATTCCGCAAATCCTGCTCGCCGTGAAGCGCATGAATGACCGAGCCCGCTCCGAGGAACAGAAGCGCCTTGAAGAAAGCGTGGGTGAAAAGATGAAAAATGCCGGCGCTATAAGCACGCAGCCCAAGTGCCGCGAACATGTAGCCGAGCTGCGAGCAGGTCGAGTAGGCGATGACGCGCTTGATATCGTTCTGGGCCACACCGACGGTGCCCGCGAAAAACGCAGTGGTGGCGCCCACAAGCGTGACCACCCAAAGCGCCGTTGGCGAAAGCTCGAAGAGCGGGGACAGCCGTGCGACCATGAACACGCCAGCCGTCACCATGGTGGCGGCATGGATGAGCGCCGAGACGGGCGTCGGACCTTCCATGGCGTCGGGCAACCACGTGTGCAGCAAAAACTGCGCCGACTTGCCCATCGCGCCCATGAACAGGAGCAGGCAAATTACGGTCAGCGCGTCCGCCTGATAGCCGAAGACCGGCAGCATAAGCGCCTGCTTCTCGCGCGCTGCGGCAAAGACGGTGTCGAAGCTGACGTCCCGGAAAACATAGAAAACCGCGAAGATGCCGAGCGCGAAGCCGAAATCGCCGACGCGGTTGACGACGAACGCCTTGATCGCTGCCGAATTTGCGGAAGGCCGGTGATACCAGAAGCCGATCAGGAGATAGGATGCAAGTCCGACGCCCTCCCACCCGAAGAACATCTGCACGAAGTTGTCGGCGGTCACGAGCGAAAGCATCGCGAAGGTGAAGAGCGACAGTTCGGCGAAAAAGAGCGGCTGGCGGTCGTCTTCCGACATGTAGCCGATCGAGTAAATGTGCACGAGGGCTGAGACCGTATTCACAACGACGAGCATAACGGCCGTGAGCGTGTCGATCCTCAAAGCCCACGAGGCTTGCAAATCGCCAACCCCGATCCAAGGCAGAAGACTGATGCGCGCTTCCTCGCCGAGAATGCCTACACGATAGAACGCAATCCACGAGAGCACTGCGCCCGCAACGACGAGCACGCTCGTCAGAATGCCCGAGGCCTTATTGCCCAGAATGCGGCCGAAGAAACCTGCGATGAGCGCCCCGGCCAGGGGCAATAATACGATGGCTGGATACATGGCGCGCCTCAGCCTTTCATCGAGTTGATGTCGTCAACGGCGATGGAGCCGCGGTTCCGGTAGTAGATCACGACAATGGCAAGCCCTATGGCGGCCTCGGCCGCGGCGACCGTCAGAACGATCAGCGCATAAATCTGGCCGGTGATATCGTTTAAATAAGCCGAAAGCGCCACGAGATTGATGTTGACCGCTAGCAGCATCAGCTCGATCGACATCAGAATGATGATGACGTTTTTCCGGTTCAGGAAAATTCCAAAAACGCCAAGCGTGAACAGGATCGCCGCCACGCTTAAGTATTGTTGCAAGGCGATGCCCGTCGCGGCCTCGATGGGAGAGAGAGTGTTTGGCATGGCGGTCAGGAAATCCCTTTCCCAGTTTCCACTTGGACCACTTCGATGGCATCCTCGCGCCGGCGGCCCACTTGCTCGGCTACATTCTGCCGCTTGGCGCTGCGCTTGTGCCTGAGCGTCAGCACGATCGTACCGATCATAGCGACGAGAAGTACGGCCCCGGAGAGCTCGAAGAAATAGACATATTTCGTGTAGAGAACGCGCCCGATTGCCGCCGCATTGGTGACTTGCTCCGCCGGGACCGCCTGGACCGCGCCCGGTGCGACGGCGAAGCTGCCCGCGACGAAAATCAGCTCTGCGAGCAGAATGAGGCCAATCGCAAGCCCAACGGGCAGGTAGCGCGTGCTGCCCTTGCGCAGCTCCGCAAAATCCACGTCCAGCGTCATGACGACGAAGAGAAAGAGCACCGCGACCGCGCCCACATACACGATCACGAGAATCATGGCGAGGAACTCAGCGCCGAGCAGAACGAAGAGCCCCGCGGCATTGAAGAACGCGAGGATCAAAAAGAGCACCGAATGTACGGGATTTCGCGCGGTGATAACCATAAGTCCGGAAGCCACCACCACGATGGAAAAGAGGTAGAAGAAAAACCCTGCGATGGTCATGCGCGGCCGATCCCGATTTATACGGCGTGAGCCGTTGAAGGACGAATTTGAACCTCTTTTAAGTCCGCTACCCTATAGGACACGGGCAGTGAGCGCTCGCAGAACCTGCCGCAAAGCAGCAACTAAAAAACTTGCGGCGGGCGCACAGGCATTTAGCGCTAACGGTTAGCTGTAGGACGCACGCAATTCAAGGGTTTTGTGGCGGCTCGCCACATCGACTTCTACAGACGGTCTCCTGCGCGCCGATCCTGCGGCTGCCGGACTCTCCGGTTCCGCGAGAACTTGGCGAAGCGAAAGAAAGTCAGCGGTAGGGCGCGTCGAGTTCGATGTTCCTGGCGAGGACGCGCTCCCAACGGTCGCCGTTCGCCAAGAGCTTTTCCTTGTCGTAGAGCAATTCCTCGCGCGTTTCCGTCGCGAACTCGAAGTTCGGCCCCTCGACAATGGCATCGACCGGGCATGCTTCCTGGCAATAGCCGCAATAGATGCACTTCACCATGTCGATATCGTAGCGGGTGGTGCGCCGCGTGCCATCGTTCCGGCGCGGGCCGGCCTCGATGGTGATCGCCTGCGCCGGGCAAATCGCCTCGCACAGCTTGCAGGCGATGCATCGCTCCATGCCGTTCGGATAGCGCCTAAGCGCATGCTCGCCGCGGAACCGCGGGCTGATGGGGTTCTTCTCGTAAGGGTAGTTGATCGTCGCTTTCGCCCTGAAGAAGTATTTCATGGCAAGCCAGAGCGCTGCCACGAATTCCGCCAAGACCGCGTATCTGAGGGATTGTGCGAAGCCCATGCAAACGCTCCTGTGACAGCAGGCGCTAGCGCGCCAAGCCTCCGAATTGCAAGACGGCAGCCACCACCACGACCATGGCGAGCGAAACCGGGAGAAGAACCTTCCAGCCAAGCCGCATCAGCTGGTCGTAACGGTAGCGCGGGACGATCGCCTTCACCATCGCAAACATGAAGAAGACGAAGCAAACCTTGAGCGCGAACCAGATAATACCGGGCACCCAGGTCAGGGGCACGACGTTGACCGGAGGCAGCCAGCCGCCGAGAAAAAGAATCGTGGTCATCGCGCACATCACGACGATCGAGACATACTCGCCAAGCATAAAGAGGAGATAGGGTGTCGACGAGTACTCTACCATGAACCCTGCCACGAGTTCCGACTCGGCCTCCGGCAGATCGAAGGGCGGCCTATTCGTTTCGGCGAGCGCCGAGATGAAGAACACGATGAACATCGGAAACAGCGGCAGCCAATACCAATTAAACAGGCCGTAAGGGCCGCGCTGTGCGTTTACGATGTCGGTGAGGTTCAGCGAGCCGGCGCAGAGAAGCACCGTGATAATGACAAAGCCGATGGACACCTCGTAGGAGACCATCTGTGCGGCCGAGCGGAGCGAGCCGAGGAAGGGATATTTCGAATTGGAGGCCCATCCGCCCATGATCACGCCGTAAACGCCCAGAGACGAAATAGCGAAGATGTAGAGAATGCCCACGTTGAGGTCGGAGACAACCCAGCCATCCGCCACGGGAATGACGGCCCAGGCCGATAGCGCAAGCACGGTGGTCATGAGCGGCGCTAGCAGGAATACGAACTTGTCCGAACCGTCTGGAATGACGGGCTCTTTGATGACGAATTTTATGAAGTCGGCGAACGACTGCAGAAGCCCGAAGGCCCCGACCACGTTCGGTCCGCGCCGGAGCTGAACCGCCGCCCAGATTTTGCGGTCTGCAAGAAGCAGAAAGGCGATGCTCAGCAGAAGCGCGACAAGCAGCAACAGGCTTTTCCCGACGATGATAACGACGGGAAAACCGTAATCCGTCCAGAGTGCGCCCCAATCAACCATGCGTGCCCGCCGCCCCAATTTGAGTTTCTTGGCTCACGGCCGATAGCTCGGCCATCACAGAAGACGCACGCGCAATCGGGTTCGTCTGATAATAGTCTTCGAAAAGCGGCGCAAGCGGCGCATCGGGAAGCGGAGCCAGACGGTCCTTCGCAATTTGCAGCTTTGGCAATCCCTCCGCCTTCACAGTGTCGATCGCGGCAAGGTGCGGATGATCGCTGTACATAGCGGCGCGCAAATCTCTGAGATTGTCGAAGCCAAGTTTCGCACCAAGATGCTCCGAAAGCGCCCGGATAATCGTCCAGTCCTCCCGCGCATCGCCGGGCGGGAACACAGCGCGCTCGCCAAGCTGGACCCGGCCCTCGGTATTCACATAAGTACCGTTCTTCTCGGTATAGGCCGCGCCAGGCAGCACGACATCGGCAAGGCGTGCGCCACGGTCGCCGTGCGAGCCTTGGTAGATCACGAAGGCGTCTCCGGTGTGGCTCACGTCGAATTCATCGGCGCCAAGGAGATAGAGCACCTCAATATCGCCGCTCTCGAGCATGCCTTTCACGTCGAACCCTTCTTCGCCCGGCACAAAGCCGATGTCGAGGCCGCCGGTTTGCGCCGCGCTCGCTTGCAGGACGTTAAAGGGGTTCCAGGCGCTCGCATCCTTGCCTTCCATCGCAGCGGCCGCGAGGTGAGCCGCCTTGATGAGCACGTCTTCGCCGGCCTCATGGTTGAGCGCGGCATGGCCCACCACGATCAGCGGGTGCGAGGCTGCGCGCAATGTGGCCAGAACGCCGTTCCGGCCTTCCAGCGCATCGTCCAGCGCTTTGAGCGAGTTACCGAGCCACTCGTAGGGATAGGTCAAATTCGCCGAAGGCCCTATGAGCGCGACTTTGGCGCGCCGCTGCAGCCAAGCCTTGCGCAGCCGGGCATTGAGAACCGCCGCCTCTGCGCGCGGATTTGTGCCGATCAAAAGCACCGCATCGGCCTTATCCACGCCGGCGATGGTCGAGTTGAAGAGATAGCTCGCACGTCCATGCCGCGGATGGAGCTTCGCTCCAAGCTGGCGGCAATCGCGATGCGGCGAGCCGAGCTTATCGAGCATCGCTTTGAGCGCGTACATTTCTTCGGCCGCGCAAAGATCGCCCGCGATCGCGCCCAGCTTCTTGCCGCCCGCTTTTGTGACCCGCGCCGCGATTTCGTTGAACGCGTCGTACCAGGAGACCTCCTCGAGCTTGCCATTCTTGCGCATATAGGGCCGGTCGAGCCGCTTGCGCTTCAGCGCGTCCACAGCTGCACGCGTCTTGTCCGATATCCACTCCTCGTTCACGCCGTCGTGGTTGCGCGGCAGAATGCGAAGAACCTCGCGGCCCCTGCTATCCACGCGAATGTTAGAGCCAAGCCCATCCATGACGTCGATGGTCTCGGTCTTACGAAGCTCCCAGGGGCGGGCGGTGAACGAGTAGGGCTTCGAGGTCAGTGCACCGACGGGGCAAAGGTCGACAACGTTGCCCGAAAGCTCGGAGTGCATACCTTGCTCGAGGTATGTGGTAATTTCCATATCCTCGCCGCGTCCGATGGCGCCGAGCTCGGGGACACCCGCAATTTCGGTCATGAACCGGACGCAGCGCGTGCACTGAATGCAGCGCGTCATGAACGTCTTGATCAGCGGGCCGAGATATTTCTCATCGACAGCACGCTTGCTCTCGCGGTAGCGGCTTCCGTCGAAGCCGTAATACATGGCCTGGTCCTGCAAATCGCACTCGCCGCCCTGATCGCAGATCGGGCAATCCAGCGGGTGATTGACAAGCAGGAACTCCATCACGCCTTCGCGCGCCTTTTTGACAAGCGGCGTATCGGTCCGGATCACGGGCGGCGTGCCGTCGCGATTCGGCCGCAGATCGTTTACGCTCGTGGCGCAGGAGGCCATGGGTTTCGGCAGGCCAACGACCTCTACGAGGCACATGCGGCAATTGCCGGCGACGGACAAACGCTCGTGATAGCAGAAGCGCGGGATTTCAACCCCCGCCAGCTCGCACGCCTGCAAGAGCGTGATGCCGTCCTCGACTTCGATTTCCCTGCCGTTAATGTTGAGCTTTGGCATATTAAACCTGCGATGAGCACCCGCCTGCGAACGCTCTTATGTCACTAAGAAGTGCTACCGGGCAATGGATAAGTGGCGAGCCTCGCACAGGAAGTGGAAGCCCGTGCGGCTTTCACCGGTGAGGGTGAGCGGGCCTGTGGCCGCATGTCAAGAAAACATCGCTGCGCCCGCAAAAGTTTCCCTATGGCTTGCTTGCCTTCCCCTCTTCTGTGTGCCCTGGCAGGCCGCCAACGGTGTCGTCGGGCCTGCCGCGGTCTCCCCGGGGCGACGCAGGCGGCATCGCGCGCAAGGAACGCTCAGCGGCAGCGCCCCCGTCGAGGTCCCCGTTACCGCGATAGCTGCGCGCCCGGTCCTCTTTCGGCTTTTCCGGCTCTGTTTGAGGGGCGGTTTTCTGATTGCCTGGTTCCTCTGCTGCGGCAGGCGCCACAGGCAGGATAAGAAGCGCTGAAACAAGAACGAAGGCGGTGGCCCTAACCATGTTCGATCTCCTGGAAAGCAATGCGAAATTTAAGACCGCTGCGCCCACGCCCATACGCGTTGGCCCGCCCAAAGCGACCCTCCCCAGGCGAGAATGGCGAGCGCAGTCGGAAAAGGAATACGTGCCGTGAAAAACGGTACGCTTAATGCGATAATCAGTAAAGTCCCGCCAAGCCCGAGAACGATGTCCGCCAGCGCGCTTTGGTAGGCCCAGCCGGCCGCTGCGCCGAGCAGCCCAACGGCGAAAAGCAGAAGGAATTGCTGCTCCGGGGCCCAGTTGAAGAAGAAGCGGCCGTCGAGTATCTGCGCCAGCGCTTGGGCGTGAACGAAGACGCCGGGAGATTCCACGGCTTGATCCTTGCCGAGGATAAATGGCAACCTGTGCCGGTCGAGCCCCGCGAAATCGGGCCCGATAAGTACGATCTTGCCCTTCAAGTCAGGAGCGCGCGCCCCCGCTTCCGGAGAGAGGATTTCGTAGGCGGAAATCTCGGTAAACGCTTCACCCCGCTTGGGCGCGAGCAGCCAATCGATCCTCTGCGTCCCCTCGGGGATCTCGTGCGCCCCCAACGCAGCCTCGACTTGCGGAAGCTTGGCAATCGTGCTTGTCAGCGAAGCATATCCTTGCGCCGAGGCGCCGTGATCGACGCCGCGTGTCGCCCTATCGCCAAGAGACAGGATTTCTTTCGAACGCTTAAGGTAGATGTGGCCAACCGGCCGCTTGACGCGCAGAGCGAACTCACGCTGGAACTTCTGCTGCGCTTCAGTTCGCAAAAAGGCATCGTCCACCGCCGCGACAACGACAGGCCTTTTCGCATCCCTGATGGCGGCGGCGAGCAGCTCATCCTTTACAGGATCGATCGGGGTGAAAAAATAGAAGTCGAGCCCAATGGCAAGAGGTTCGGAATTTGCGACGGCGGTAATTAGCTTCGCCATCCATCCCCGGTCGGCCGGAAGGGTCGCCGGAAGCCCAGCCTTTTCGAGGCTCTCTGTATCCACGAAAACAAGAACGATGTCTTTATAAGGCGCCTTGAGGCGCGGCGAGAAATAATGGATCAGCCAGTCTTCGGTCCAATGCTCGGACCCTTCGGGCAGGTAGTTGTTCCGCCCGAGATAGTTGATGGCAAGCGCCTGCGCCGCGACCAGGACTACGATCGCCGCAACTGCCCAAAACTTCGATACGCCGCCGCCCCTCATGCACGCGCTTTTACCTTATTGAGTGGAAAGCGCAAGGGCGTGGGACCGCAGCCCGCAGCCCTTACTCCGCCGCGGCGCGGGCCGCTTCCCGGCTATGGTAGGCGTCGATGCGCGCTTCTATCTCGTGGCGGAAGTGCCGGATAAGCCCCTGCACCGGCCAAGCGGCAGCGTCGCCCAGCGCGCAAATCGTGTGCCCCTCGATCTGCTTCGAGATCTCGTACAGCATGTCGATCTCGCCCAGCTCGGCGCGTCCTTCCGACATGCGTTCCAGAAGCCGCCACATCCAGCCTGTGCCTTCCCGGCAAGGCGTGCATTGCCCGCAGCTTTCGTGCTTGTAGAAGTATGAAATCCGCGAGATGGCTTTCACGATATCGGTGGACTTGTCCATGACGATGACGGCAGCAGTGCCGAGCCCCGAGCCAACGTTCTTGAGGCTATCGAAATCCATGCCGAGATCGTTGCACATATGCGCCGGCACGCAGGGGACCGACGAGCCGCCGGGAATGACTGCAAGCAAATTGTCCCAGCCGCCGCGGACGCCGCCGCAATGCTTATCGATCAGCTCGCGGAGCGGAATGCCCATTTCCTCTTCGACGTTGCAGGGCTCGTTCACATGACCTGAGATGCAGAACAGCTTCGTACCGGTGTTGTTCGGCTTGCCGAGCTTGGCGAACCACGGCGCGCCGCGCCGCAAAATATCCGGCACCGCAGCGATGGACTCGACGTTGTTCACGGTTGTGGGCGCGCCCCACACCCCGGCGTTGGCGGGGAATGGCGGCTTGAGCCGCGGCTGGCCCTTCTTGCCTTCGAGGCTTTCGAGGAGCGCTGTTTCCTCGCCGCAGATGTAAGCGCCGGCGCCATGGTGCAGGTAAATGTCCAAATCCCAGCCATGCACGTTGTTCTTGCCGATGAGACGCGCCTCATAGGCCTCGTCGACCGCCGCCTGCAGCCGCTCGCGCTCGCGGATATATTCCCCGCGCAGATAGATGTAGCAGGTATTCGCCCGCATAGCGAAAGACCCGTAAAGGCAGCCTTCGATCAAGAGGTGCGGATCGTGCCGGATGATCTCACGGTCCTTGCAGGTGCCAGGCTCGGACTCGTCGGCATTCACGACGAGATAATGCGGACGTCCGTCGGACTTCTTCGGCATGAAAGACCACTTCAAGCCGGTTGAGAAGCCTGCGCCGCCCCTGCCTCTAAGACCGCTCGCTTTGACCTCCTCGACGATCCAATCCTGCCCTTTTTCGATGAGGGCTTTGGTCCCGTCCCAAGCGCCTCGCTGCCGCGCGCCCTTGAGCCGCCAATCGTGGATGCCGTAAAGGTTCTTAAAAATGCGGTCTTTATCGGAAAGCATGCACTAGTCCTCGTTTACGGGTTTCCCTTGAGGTTGCCCTGCCCCATCGCTCTGGCCTTGATAGATTTCCGGATCGGTCAGCGTCTTCGCACCGCCGGCCGGTGCGGAGAACTGCCTGCCGTTTTGCGGCCCGGTTTTCGGTGTCCGGCCGCGCTTGAACGCTTCGAGCAGGGCTTCGAAGTTTTCGGGTGTCAGGTCTTCGTAATAATCTTTATTGATCTGCACCATCGGCGCATTCACGCAGGCGCCGAGGCATTCCACCTCGACCCAGGAGAACACGCCCTCGGGTGTAACTTGGCCCTCTGGCCCGATTACGCGCCTGCAGACCTTCTTGATCTCCTCCGCGCCGCGAAGCATGCAAGGCGTCGTTCCGCAGAGCTGCACATGGTAGCGTCCAACGGGCGAGAGGTTAAACATGGTGTAGAAAGTCGCGATCTCGTACACCCGGATATAGGCCATGCCGAGCATATCGGCGACGTAGCGAATCGCGGGCTCGGGCAGCCACTGGTCGTGCTGTTCCTGCGCGCGCCAGAGAATCGGGATCACCGCAGCCTGCTGGCGGCCCTCAGGATATTTCTTGATTTGCTCCTTTGCCCACGCGAGGTTTTCGGGCGTGAACTCGAAGTCTTTGGGCTGGTTCGGATCGAGACGGCGGACGGACATACTGCGCTCTCATAAGTTCGTGTTGGTGATAACCCAGAAGCGAGCCGGCTGCTAGAGGCTAAGAGCGCACACAGCACAGAGGGCTTTCAGGCCAGTTAGTGAGGGATCAGGTCCAAGTAGCCTAAAGCTACAAGGCAGATCAGGAGGAACGTCGTCAAGAAGCATAGGGCGAAGCAGTAGGTCCCGCGCCTGAAGGACCTGACGATGCCGTACAGAGTATCCTCGATTTGCTCCTCGGACAGAGTCGAAAGAAAATGATAGCCCATTTTTGGATTGCGGTATTGCGGGTTCCAGCCAACGGAAAGCGTCAAGCACCTCAGATAGAAGACGCAACTGGCGAAGATCAGGAGCGTATCGGCACCTAAAACGGAAGCGTAAAGCAGACGCTTGGTGCCTGTCGACGGATAGACGAGATCGTTGAAGGCGTAAATGCAGACGGCAAAGATGATTGCCATGAACTGCATAAGTGCGCCTGCGTTGTTTTGAATCCGCCCGATTTCCGACAGGTGCATGCCGATCTTATCGGCGGACGCGATCTCATCATTAAAGGCTGCCATGGCCTCATCCCCCGGTGGCATTGTCCCGTCGCGGACAAGCGGCGCACCCCATTGTCACTTAACCGGGAAAGCAATGGCCTGCAAGGCCGATGACATGGCCTGCAGTGGCGTTGCGGGGCGGATAATGTTATATGTTTGAAATGGAAACGCTTCCCAGCCACCAGATGACCGTCGATGAGTTCCTGCCTTGGGCGGAAAAGCAGGAGCGCGGGCGCTATGAATTGCACGAGGGGCAGGTCATTGTCATGTCGCCAGAACGCGCTAGCCATTGGAAAAGTAAAGGCGCAGTTTTCATCGCGCTGAGAGAATCGATCAAGTCAGCGGGGCTGAACTGCCACGCCGTCCCGGACGGCGCCACGGTTAGAATTTCGCAACGCACCGCCTTCGAGCCCGATGCCCTCGTCTACTGCGGCGAGGAAGTACCGGACAATTCCCTTGAGGTGCCGAACCCAGTCATCGTCGTGGAGGTCTTGTCGCCCGGCACGCAAATGACGGACATGCGGGACAAGCTCCGCGGCTATTTCACGATCCCGAGCGTGCATCACTGTCTCATCGTGGACACCGACAAGCAGCTGGTGATCCACCACGCCCGCGGGGAGGGTGACGCGCTGCAAACGCGGCTTCTGAGCGAAGGGCTATTGCCCCTCGATCCTCCCGGCTTAAGTCTGCAAATCGAAAGCCTCTTCGCGTAAGCTCAACGCGGACGCCTTCCGGTATAAGTACCCCGGGGCGTATGTTGGCCGGAAAGCGAAAACCTGTTATCTTGAACTCATGGCCGGATTGCCAAGACACAGCATGACCGTCGATGAATTCCTGCCCTGGACGGAGGCGCAGGAGGCCGGCCGGTACGAGCTTGAGGAGGGGCAGATCGTCACCCTGCGTCCGGAGCGGATCGAGCATCGCGAAGTGAAGTTGGAAACGGCGATCGCGCTCCGCGAAGCAATCAAGAAAGCTGGGCTGCCCTGCCACGCCGAAATAGACGGCGCCACGGTGCGCACTTCCGATAACACCGCCTTCGAGCCGGATGCGCTCGTCTATTGCGGGGAGAAGCCGCCTCGGGGATCGCTCGAAATCCCCAACCCCATCATCATTGTCGAAGTCCTATCTCCCGGCACGGCAATGCGGGACGCTCAGTCGAAGCTTCGAGGCTATTTGAGCCTGCCGAGCGTTCATCACTAGCTGATCTTGAACCCGGAAACGCGCATGGTCACACATCATGCCCGCGCTGGAGCGGACGAGATCCGCACGCGCATATTGTCTTCCGGCCCGCTGCGGCTCGACCCTCCCGGTCTCGACTGCCAAGTCGAGTCCTTCTTTCCAGCAGCGTAGCGGCGAACATCGCCGCAGTCTTAGCGGTCGATTTCGCCGAACACGATGTCGAGGCTGCCAAGGATTGCCGACACGTCGGCCAGCATGTAGCCCTTGCACAGGAAATCCATGGCTGCCAGATGCGGGAATCCGGGCGCGCGGATTTTGCAGCGGTAGGGCTTATTCGTCCCGTCCGCGACGAGATAGACGCCGAACTCGCCCTTCGGCGCTTCGACAGCCGCATAGACCTCGCCCTCGGGCACGCGGAAGCCTTCGGTGTAGAGCTTGAAGTGATGGATGACCGCTTCCATCGAGCGCTTCATCTCCCCGCGGCGCGGCGGAGTGAATTTGTGATCCGTCGAAAGCACCGGCCCCTGCCCCGCCGGCGAGTTTAGCCGCTCTATGCACTGCTTCATGATCCGGACGGATTGGCGCATCTCCTCCATGCGGATCAGGTAACGGTCCCAATTGTCGCCGTTCTTGCCGATGGGGATGTCGAATTCGAGGTCAGCGTAGCACTCGTAGGGCTGAGCTTTGCGCAAATCCCAAGCCGCGCCCGAGCCGCGGATCATCACGCCCGTGAAGCCGTGCGCCATACCATCCTCGAGGCTGACAACGCCGATATTCACATTGCGCTGCTTGAAGATGCGGTTGTCGGTGAGGAGGACATCGATATCGTCGACCGTCTTGAGGAAAGGATCGCACCACGCGGCGATGTCGTCGATCAGCGCCTGCGGCAGGTCCTGATGCACGCCGCCAGGGCGGAAATAGTTCGCGTGCAGCCGCGAGCCGCTCGCGCGCTCATAGAACACCATGAGCCTCTCGCGCTCCTCGAACCCCCACAGCGGCGGCGTCAGCGCGCCGACGTCGAGCGCGAAGGTCGTCACGTTCAAGATATGGCTCAGGATGCGCCCGATCTCGCAGTAAAGCACACGGATGAGCTGGCCCCGGATCGGAACGGTCAGGCCCAGCAAACGCTCGGCGGCGAGGCAGAAGGCGTGCTCCTGGTTCATGGGCGCGACATAGTCGAGCCGGTCGAAATAAGGGATCGCCTGCAGATAGGTTTTGTATTCGATCAGCTTCTCGGTGCCGCGATGCAAAAGGCCGATATGGGGATCGACCCGCTGCACGAGCTCGCCGTCGAGCTCGAGGATCATGCGCAGCACGCCGTGGGCAGCTGGATGCTGCGGCCCGAAATTGATCGTAAAATTCCGGTTCTCCGCCGGCCTTGCGTCTGTCTCCACAGCCGCGCCGCCCGCTTCCATTCCGCCATCAGCCATGGTTCGCCGCTCCCGCGAAAACGATCTCTAACATGCTCTCAACCCTTCGGTGCGGGCGTTGCTTTCTCATCGCCGGGAAGCGCGTATTGGGCGCCTTCCCAGGGACTCAAGAAATCGAAGCTCCTGAATTCCTGGGGCAGCTTCACAGGCTCGTAAACGACGCGCTTCTGCTCCTCGTTGTAGCGTACCTCGACAAACCCCGTAAGCGGGAAGTCCTTACGCAAAGGATGGCCCCTAAAGCCGTAGTCGGTGAGGATACGCCGCAAGTCGGGGTGGCCCTCGAACAGAATGCCGTAAAGGTCGAAGGCCTCGCGCTCGAACCAGTTGGCACCGGGAAACAAGCCGACAATGCTCGGCACCGATGAGACGGCGTCCGTCATGGTCTTGAGGCGCACGCGCAGATTGTTGTGCACGCTCAAGAAGTGATAGACCACGTCGAAACGCTCCGGCCTGTCCGGATAATCGGCGCCGCAAATGTCGATGATGATCTTGCAACGCCAAGCCGGGTCGTCCCGGACGAACGTCACCGCATCGGCGAGCCTCTCCCGCTTAACAAGGAGCGTCAACTCGCCAAACGCTATTTTCGTTTCGACCACCGCATCCGGCAGAGCGGCCTTGGCCGCCCCGGCTAATGCTGTCAGCTTCGCCGTGTCAGTCATCAGTTTCCAAAGCCCTTACCGTGTGATTGTACCGGTGCGCCGGATTTTCTTTTGCAGAAGCATGATGCCGTAGACCAGCGCCTCCGCACTCGGCGGGCAGCCCGGTACGTAAACATCCACAGGAACGACCCGGTCGCAGCCGCGCACCACCGAGTAGGAATAATGGTAGTAGCCGCCGCCATTCGCGCAACTGCCCATCGAAATCACATAACGCGGCTCTGGCATCTGGTCGTAAACTTTGCGGAGAGCAGGCGCCATTTTGTTGCAAAGCGTGCCGGCAACGATCATCACATCGGACTGACGGGGAGACCCGCGTGGCGCAAAACCGAAGCGTTCCACGTCGTAGCGCGGCATGGAGGCCTGCATCATCTCGACCGCACAGCAGGCAAGGCCGAAGGTCATCCACATCAGCGACCCCGTGCGCGCCCAGTTGATGAGCTCATCGGTGCTGGTGACCAAAAAGCCCTTATCGGCGAGCTGATCGTTGAGGCCGCTCATATCCACGGCGGCGCCGCCGCCCTGACGGGGAGACGTGTCGTAAAGCGGTTCGCCGAAAGGCTGCCTAATCAATCCCATTCGAGCGCTCCCTTTTTCCACTCATATATGAAGCCGATGGTGAGAACGCCAAGAAAGATCATCATGGCCCAAAAGCCGAAAGCTCCCGCTTCCTTGAATGCCACGGCCCAAGGAAAAAGAAAGGCCACCTCCAGATCGAATATGATAAAGAGGATGGAGACAAGATAGAAGCGCACATCGAACTTCATGCGGGCGTCGTCGAACGCCGGAAAGCCGCATTCGTAAGCTGCGAGCTTTTCCGGGTCTGGCTTACTCGGTGCAACGAGGAACGGCGCTATGAGAAGCGCCAGCCCTATGACCAGCGCGACCGCGAAAAAGATCACAAGTGGCAGGTAGGTTAGAAGCAGGTCCTTCATGGGTGCTCGCGTGAGGTTCGTTTAGCGCTACCGATACGACGGAAGCGCGCCCGGCGCAATCGGGCTTTTCACTCCGAAAACATGGCATCGCACAAGTTTCGTCAGCTTGCCAGCAAGAGCGCGCCTATCGCAAGCACGAGCGCCGGCGGCATGGCAACAACGCCTGCCCGCAATAATTCCTTGGCGCTGATGTGGAGCCCCTCGCGGCGCAAGGCCACGAGCCAGAGAATGGTCGCGAGCGAGCCGGTCGCCGAAAGGTTCGGGCCTAGATCCACGCCGATCGGAAACGCCGCGCTTTTGCTTCCGGCGGCAGAGTTCTTCACGATAGCGCGCGCTGCCGCTGCCACCCAAGGTCAATGGATTGAGCAGCGCGAACCGGGGGGATTCCCGGCCTTAGCACGCCTCGGCGGACCGGCGTCAGCGTGCCCGCAAAGTTCCGGCGGCGGGCTGGCTATTTTTCTCGCGCAAATCGCGTCCCCGCTGGGCGAGGCCCTTGACGGCCCTGATGAAGCAATCGCTCCTCAAGGGCTTCGACATATAAAGGTCCGCGCCGGCGGAGGTATGATACTCCTCCGCCCCCTTCATCGCATGCGCGGTGAGCGACAGAATCGGAATGCAGCGCTTCCAGTCATGCCGCGACCTGATGATTGCAATCGCTTCGATGCCCGTCATAACCGGCATTTGACTATCCATCACGACGAGGTCGAAGCTGGCTCTCTCAAGCTCCTTCAGAGCTTCCACCCCGTTCGACGCACACCGCGCCTCACAGCCTGCGGCCTGAAGCAGCGCGACGACGAGTTTCAGATTGATCGGATGATCTTCGGCTACGAGCACTTTGTACGGATATGCACTCAGCAAGCACTCGGCCAAGCTTGTACTTCCGCCGGATACGCCATTGCATGCGCCCGCCGGCTGCTGCTTTTGGTCGAGCTTTGGGAACCGGAATTGCCGCGCAGCGTCCGGCGCCCGCTCCGCTGGCTCCCCCTCCCAGGCAGCATGTCCGATATATACGAAGCCCGCCAGTTCGGCCGCCTCATCGAAGAAGGGCAAAATTTCGAAATCCAGCCAAATGACCGCACCGTTCTTTTTGTAGTTCAGGATTCGGGTTTCGATGGGCATCACTGCGCGCAGTGCCCGCCCGATAGCCGCAGCCGCCTGCGGGTCCGTTGCCGGACCTTCCAAGAACTGCCCCGGCATCCGGCCTGCAATATCTTCGAATGCGTACCCCATCACGCTTGCGAATGTACCATTCGCCCAACGCGTTAGCCCGTCCGCATCCGTCACTAAAACGATGGCCTGCGCGCTCCTCGAAGCTTTCGCAAGCAACGCTTCCCGTGCGCGCCTTAGAACTCGATCGTACTTTGGAACCATCTCTGCCTCGACCGCATTGTGCATCGCGGGGCTGGAAGGCCGCATGTCTTCCGGTTTTCCGTAATGCTGCAAGCCTGTCACACTGACGTCACAAGCCGCCGGGTCAAGTCGATTTAGATCGCTGAATTAAGGAAAATCAGTATTTCCGCCGCGCAAATTGCGAATAATTGCGTCTGCAAAATTTACGGTCTCTTTACACTTGGAGCAGGCTGCGGTGGGCCGCGCTTTCCTAATAGATCTCCGGGACGTACATCTCGTCTGGAATAGGTCCCCGGATGTAATCGGGATTGTGCTCCCGCGGGGGCAGAGTGACGGCCTCGCGCTGCACCTCCTCGTAAAGAATTTGGCTGAGGAGGTGCAGCTCAAGCTAATGGCACCGGCCGATTCCTGGGCCGGCTCGCCGGATAGGAAAGCGCCGCGTGTGGCCGAACGAAGGAAGAACGGAGTTTGGTAAAACCGGTCCGGTATGTTTCGATTGGAGCGGGCGACGAGGTTCGAACTCGCGACCCTCAGCTTGGGAAGCTGATGCTCTACCGGCTGAGCTACACCCGCATGAAAGTTACAATAGCATTGCGCGCGCGCTTTGCAACAGCGCTCGCAACCGGGACGCCCGCTTATAACAGAAGGCTGCCCTGATCCGCCGGGTAGGTGATGACGCCACCGGCACCGGGCACAGCGGATTTCGCGATGGCGCCCGGCTCCAGCTTACCTTCGCTCACGATGTGGATCACCGTTTCGCCGGCGGCCAAGAGATAGTCCGTGATGATCTGCCGGTGGCACTGCCGCCAATCCGCCTCCGCGCACAAGATGACGCAACGATGAGCGCGCCCGGCCGCGCGCAGCTCCTCCAAACCCTGCCGGAACTCCGGCGTCGCGGTGTAATCGGCGAAGGCACGGAAATGCTCGTTGGTCCAAAAGCCGTTGGGCGAGGGGAGCCCATCTTTACGTGCGGCGCGCAAGCCGCCGAGCGCGGGCATGTGCCGGTATCCGATCCCTGCGCCGCGCAACGAGTCCGCAAGCGCCCTCGTATTGAATTGCGGGTTGAAGCGCGACTTCGGCATCGAGCGCACATCGATAGCGGCCTCCACGCCCGCCTCGCGAATGAGCGCGATGAACGCCTCGATGGAGCGGTTGGAATGGCCGATGGTGTAGAATGTTGCCAATTCAGGCGATCCCGGCGCTCGAAAGCGCAGCGCTTAGATCGGCGATAAGATCGTCCGGATGCTCGAGGCCCACAGACAGCCGCGCCGTGCCGGCCGCGATGCCAAGCTCGGCTTTCGCCGCATCGGTGAGGCGCTGATGCGTCGTCGTCGCCGGATGCGCGATGAGGCTTTTCGCGTCGCCGAGATTGTTGGAGATTTTGATGAGCTTGAGGGCGTTCATGAAGCGGAAGGTGGCCGCTTTGCCCGCGTGCAGCTGGAAGGCCACGAGCGGGCCGCCGGCGCTCATTTGCCGCGCCGCGATCGCGTGCTGCGGGTGATCGGTCCGGCCCGGATAGACCACACGCTCCACCTCGGGGCGCGCCGCCAGATAGTCCGCGATCGCGGCCGCGCTCTGCGTCTGCCGCGCAACGCGTAAGGGAAGGGTTTCGAGGCCCTTGAACAGCACCCAGGCGTTGAACGGGCTCAGCACCGGCCCGGTCTGGCGCAGGAAATCCTTCAGATGCTTCTCGACGAAGTCCGCGCTGGAGCAAATGACGCCGCCCAGGCACCTGCCCTGCCCGTCGATGTGCTTGGTCGCCGAATAGATCACCACATCGGCCCCGTGGCTCAGCGGCTTTTGCAGCATCGGCGTCGCGAACACATTGTCGACCATGAAGAGCGCGCCGGCGTCCTTCGCGATGGCCGCGACGCCCGCCAAATCCACAAGCTCCAGCATGGGGTTGGCCGGGCTTTCGCAGAAGAGCACGCGCGTATTATCGCGCACGGCCGCGGTCCAAGCGGCAAGATCGCGCCCATCGATCAGCGTGGACGCGATGCCGAAGCGCGGCAGCACCTCCTCGATCACATAGCGGCAAGCGCCGAACATCGCCCGCGCCGCGACCACATGATCGCCCGCTTTCAGGCAGCACAGCAGCGCAGACGTCACCGCCGCCATGCCGCTCGCCGTCGCGCGCGCCGCCTCCGAGCCTTCGAGCAACGCCATGCGCGTCTCGAACATGGTCACGGTCGGGTTGCCGAAACGGCTATAGACATAGCCTTCGGCCTCGCCCTTGAAGCGCGCCTCCGCCTCCTCCGCGGTTTCGTAAACATAGCCCGAATTCAGGAAGAGCGCCTCGGAGGTCTCGCCGAAAGGCGAGCGCAAGCTTCCGCCCTGAATGAGCAGCGTTTCGGGATGAAGCCCGGCGAGGCGTTCGGCGTCTGACATGGTCCGCTCCTAGTGGCGCAGAAAAGCCGCAGCCAAGGCAGACGGCCTTTTAGCGATTTGTTTAACGTGGCTGCAAGCCGGCCGGCAAAAGAACCACACCCATAACAAAGCGCAACCTTGCGCTTCCCGTCAAGTGCGCCTTGCCGCCGCGAAGCGGATTTAGCCCCGCAGCAATCCAGAGCGGCCAGCATCGCGCCTGCATTTGCGGCTTCTGGATCGCCACGGCGCGTTCCGCGCCTCGCGATGACGGCGCGGATGAACCGGGCCGCCTCCGGCGGGACACACCCCCCGGGCGCTCGTGGCGGCGGTTGGCGTTCCGAAGATGTAAAGTTGTAAAGATTAAAGGGGTAACGTCCTGGCTACGCGGAAGCTGATAAAGTAGATGGGAAGACCATTATAGAAGCCCACTGTATCTGGACCGCCGTTGAATCGTTGGCTTGAGCCCCAGCCGCGAAGTACGCGTTTGCCACAATCCCCAGTAGTCCAGGGCGATCCATCGCAGGGCGCGCCATTGTAAGTGCGGTTCCAACAGTCCGCGCACCATTCCCAGACATTGCCGTGCATGTCGTAAAGGCCGAACTTATTGGGCGGAAACGAGCCTACCTCCGCAGTTGAATCCACCTCGCCCGCATGTACCTGCGCCCTCGTGATATTGTCACCGAAAGAATAATGCGTTTCGGTTCCGGACCGGCAGGCGTATTCCCACTCCGCTTCGCTGAGGAGGCGGTAAGGTTTGCCCGTCTCCTCGGAAAGCCACCCGCAGTAAGCTTCTGCATCGGCCCACGATACACTAATGACCGGCCGTCGGCCTCGGCCGAAACCTTGATCCGATGGCTTCTTACTTATTCCTCCTGCAGCCACTGCCGCATCCCATTCATCGAAGGTGATTGTATAACGGCCTATAGCGAACGGCTGGGCGATCGTTACTTTATGACGGGGGCGTTCGTCTCTGTCCTTATCCTCCTTCGATCCCATCCAGAATTCTCCCGCCGGCAAGACAACCATCTCTGGCCCCACCTCCAAATCCTTGAAGTTCTCGGTCTTGCCCGCACCGGGCAGGAACCATTCGATCCCTGCGGGCCGCGGGAATGCCGTATGCACATGGATGCGGCCTTCGGCGCGATAGCGCGCCTCCTGCTCCTGTCTTTGGCGCTCCGCGGCCTGCTGCGCCGCAAGCCTTGCCGCCTCCTCCCGGCGCGCACGATCCGCCGCCTCGGCCCGCGCCGCTTCCGCGCGTTCCCGAAGCAGCGCTTCCACCACCGCCAGCCGCTTCTTCGCCTTCACCGCCCAAAGCGGCTCACTTCCTTCGTACTGCTTTATGTAGGCTTCGATCTCCTCCACATCTTCGCTTGCCGCGATGCCGAAGCGCTCCCAATCGCGCTCGGCCGGCGATGGCCCATGCGGCAAAGGTTGCGGCGGAACGGGGCGTGGCTCTTCGGCTTTGACCGGCTCTTCCAGCGCGAACGCCTTCAGCGAAGGCGCGCCGAAACGCCGCCAATCCTCCTCATAGTCGCGCATGGCCTTGAAATCGAGCTGCGGCGGCCGCCCCACCCGGTGCGCGATGCCATCGAGCAGCGGGTCGAGCTTGTGATCGCGCGGCGCGCCGTTCCAATCGGAAAGGTCGGTGTAATCGTCGCTGGCGAAGTCCACGCGCAGCTCGCACGGCTCCATCTTGGCGGGCACCGCAATGCCGAGCCTTGCCGCCAGCGCCGCCTCGCGCCGCACCCAAGGCGATTGCACCGCGAGCTTGCACCACAGAACCACCAGCGCCTTCGCCCCGCGGATGCGCTTGTCGATCTCGTCGGCAAAATCGTCGCCCTTCACGAGATGGTAGTCGAACCAGACCGTGTAGCCGTACCGTTCGAGGATCTTGGCGAGGTGCGCCGACGCCTTGCGCCGCTCGCTTTTGTAGGAAATGAAGATTTCGGCCATACCGCCCCGCCTGCCCTGCATACGGATGAAATACGTAGCAGCATCGGACGCGGGGAAAAAGCTGTCAAATGGCCTGCCCCCGTTGTCATCCCGGAACAGCGCCCTTCGCGCTGTATCCGGGATCTTTCCATACATGGATTCAGTGCCTTTCAAGATCCCGGATAAGCGCTGATGCGCTTTCCGGGATGACGCCCACAGGAGCGATCGCTTTCCGGCCTGACAACAAGACCGCTTAAGCGGCGAGCGCCGGCGCCTGCCTGAAGGAGGCCGGCTTCGCGCAGGCCCATTTCGCGACCGTGCCGATATCGTAGAACCGGCAGGCCTCCATCAGCATGCGGCACTCGGTCCAGATGTCGCCGTCGGACATGGGCATGAACAGATCGTGGATGTTGTCCACGCCGAGATAGCAGCGTACACCCGCTTCATGCAGCTTCGGGAAGGGCGCGATGGAGTTGTGCAAGGGCGCGTTCATCTGCAGCTTCTGCATGCTGAGCGCGGCGGACGGGCAGATGACGATGCCCATGTCGGCCTCGGCGATTTTGGCGATGATGCGGTCCTGCTCCCGCTCCTCCTTGGCACCGACCGAGATCGCATGGATGCCGTAGACCATGCCTTGCATGCCGTGCTCGATGGTCTTGGCGGCAAGCAGCTCGGTCTCGTTTTCGAGCGGATTGTTTTCTTGATCGACATGCACCTCGACCGGCTTGTTCAGGCGTTTGGCGAGGTCGAGGACGATGTCGAGATGGGCCTCCGGGCGCGGCCGGTCGCGCGACGGCAGGCCGCCGCAATAATCGGCCAGCCGGCAGGCTTCGGCATATTGCTCGTAGGAGGCCGGATCGAGCACGCCTTGCAGCGGCTGTACGCCCACCTCGAAGACGATGCGCCCGGCATAGCGCTTCTTCACCTCCATCGCGGCCGTGACCGGCAGGAGCCCGACCGTGCTGTCGGCGTCGACCATGGTGCGGCAATAGGTGACGCCCTGATCGATCATGGTCTCAAGGCCGCGGGCGATGCGCTCGACGAGGTCGTCGTAGGTGTAGTTTTCTTTGAGGTAGCGGTAGATCTCCCACTTCTTCTGCATATCCACCTGGGAGAGGCGCAGGTTCTCCATATTGATGAGATAGGCCTTGTCGAAATGGGCGTGGTGATTGGCGATGCCGCCGAGCCGCTCGACCGCCTCCATGAAGTGCAGGTGAAGGTTCCAGGGCTGCGATTTGTCGGCGAGTTTGTAGCGGAAGGTGCCCTTGCTCGTGTCGGCGACAATTTGCTCGAGCGTTGCGATGCCCACGTCGGCGTCGGTAATGAGAGGGATGCCGTTCTCGATGCAGAGCTTGCGGATGAGTTTGGCGTCGGAGGCTTCGTCGTAATCGTCGTCGCCTGTCAGCACGTTGATGACGAGATCGAAGCGGTTCTCTTTCAGAAAAGTGAGAATATTCGGTGCGCTGCGGTCTGTAATTTTATGGATTTCAGTAGTATCGATGCCGCGTTCTAAAAGAAATTTATGAGTACCCGGCGTGGAATAAATATCGACTTCTAATGTAAGAAACTGTTTTATGGCAGGAAGCATTCGCTTTTTGTCTTCCTGCTTGCCTGCGCTGATGAGCACTTTTTTCCGGCTCTTGCGGCCCAGCAACTTCAAGTTGAAGGCCAGCATCTCCAGCGATATTCCGTCGTTCATAGGTCTAACCCCTTGGCTCGGCCGTCCCCCTCGATTGTCTTCGTGTCTGCGCGGCTTCGCTTCCGCGCAAAGCTTTGGCTCGCGGTCCCTCCCCGAAAATGTGCGCATGTTGAAGGGCGAATCCCGGCTCGTCAACGCCGAATCGCTAAAGCCTGGCGAAGAGATGCACAGAAATTCGTGAGCGGACCGCCCAAGCCGGCCCCGGCGCGTGTCATACGAGATCCGGTTGATTGCTTCCCGCCGTCATCCCGTGCGCAGTGCAGCGCGAAGCGGTGCTCTGCAGACACGGGATTGTATGTTGATGCTGGCCTAGCTTCCAGCCCTTTGCTTGCGAATCGCGGAAGGTAGGCCCGGGACTAAGGATGGCCATCCTTAGTCCCGGGCGGCACGCGGCCGTACACGGGATGAATCCTCGCGATCGTGCAAGATCTGGGGCCCGTGCTGCTTTCACCTTGGCCATCCGAACGGTAGAGAGGCCTTTGACGGCCGCATACAATCCAGGACGCCCGGATGAACGAATTCATCATGCCCGCAGCCGCGGCCCGTTTCAATCATGTGATCGCGTTCGATGTGGCCAAGGAAAGCCTTGCTGTTCATATCTTGCCCTCAGGCGAGAGCCTGACGGCGCCCAACACTCCCGCCAGCGCCCGCCGCCTGCTAAGGCGCGAGCAAAAGCGCAGTGCCAAGCTCGGTCTTGGCCCCTTGCTCGCTGTCTGCGAGGCAACGGGAGGATACGAAAATGCGGTGCTCGAAGCCGCATGCGAGCTCGGGCTCGCTTGCCATCGCGCCCACGGATCGAGTGTGCGCGCCTACGCCAAGTTCCGCGGCAGGCACGCGAAAAACGACCCTATCGATGGCTGCCTGATCGCTGAATACGGCCGGGACAAGCCCGATCTCAGGCTCTACCAGCCGCCGCGCCCCGAGCAAGCAGCCTTGCGCGAGCTGATGGGGCGCCGCACCGAACTGCAAGACATGATCGGCGCCGAGCAAAACCGCATGGAGCACGTAAGCGTGAAAGCGGTACGGCAAAGCTTGGAAAAGCATTTGAAAATGCTCAATAAAGAGCTTCTCGCCATCGAGAAGGAGATCGAGGCTCTGGCCGCCAGCGATGCGGCGCTCCGCCATCGCGCCAAGCTCATGCAAACGGTGACTGGCGTGGGCCCGGTCACGGCCTACACCCTTCTCGCCTTCATGCCGGAGCTGGGCTCCATTCCAGCCTCGACTGCCGCCGCCCTTGCCGGCCGTGCCCCTTACGACCGCGACAGCGGTAAGGAGCGCGGACGAAGGCGCATCTTCGCAGGGCGGGGCCAGGTGCGGGCTTGCCTATTCATGGCGGCGAGAGCCGCGATCCAACACCACGAGGTCTTTAGCACCTTCGCACAGCGCCTCACGAAAAAGGGCAAGCCTTACAAGGTCGTTGTAACCGCCGTTATGCGGAAAATCGTTGTCATCCTGAGCGCGATGCTCAAAGCGGATGAGCCTTGGAAACACGCAAAAACCGCTTGAGCACGAACACGGTAGATCTTGCAACATGCAGGCGCCTGCAAAGATCCCGTGTCTGCGCAGCGGCACTACGCGCCGTGAGCCGCGCACGGGATGACAACAACGGCCAGCGAAGCAATCAACCGGATCTCGTATCACTGCTTTTTCACGTAGCCGCTATTGAGCATGCACAGCGCGAACGATGCCGTGTACATCTCGGCCGCCTTCTCCCGCGCTCTTGAGACATTCTCAATGCTGTTCCGCTCCGAAGCGATGGTCTTCTCGATCGCGGCGCTTGCCGTCAGCGCTTTGGCTTTGCAATCGGTTTCAGCCAGTTGCTGAGCGCGCTCTTTTTCGAGTTCGGTTTTGTATTTGCCCGGATCGGCGAGAACGAATTTCTCGGGTGTCACGGTTGCGGCCGGCGCGCACGCAGCAAGCGGCAAAAGCACTATAAGAGGGATCGAACGCAACACGGGATTATATCCGCAAGAGAAAGGCTGTTGCGTCTCCTTAGCACATTTTGCGCGCCGCAAACCGGAAAAACTTGCGCAAATTTACTGAAAATGCAAACGCGCCGCTAACGCTGCAGGCTGCGGTACACGCCCATGCCGCCCGCTCCGAAAGAGAGGAGCGACAAAACGGCAAACGGCAGGGCGGCAAAGTAGGCATAGGGCCTTGGGATGAAGTACAGCGCCTGCGCCGCAAGCGCGAGGTGGATGAGGCCCGCGATGACCGGACGTATCGAAAAGCCCAGCGGCGCACCGCATACCGGGCAAAAAGGAACTCCCGGCGCAAGCTCCGCTCCGCATTCAGGACATTTGATCAAGGCCGGCCTCTTCAATTTTGATCCCGGCGCAAACTATATCGCCCCCGCGCGCGCCGCAAGGGCGAAGCTATTCCTCTCGCCGCCCGTAAGCTGTCACACCTTCTTCTGCTGGTCCGGCCCTTTGAAGTTGAACCAGCCGCAATAGGCAAAGTCGAATTAGACTTCGAGAAATTCATCCGGCGTCACGTTCGCCTGTCTCAATATTGCCCGCAAGGTCCCCTCCGGCATATCGCCGGGATGGTTTGGGATCGTTGTAAATTTCAGTGTCTGGGCATTGCGCCAGATTTCGTGGGAACCCGCCGCTTGGCGATGAAACTCAAAGCCGAGGGCCTTGAGCTTTCTGACAATCTCGCGGTAACGGAAGCCTGAGAGCTTACCCATCAAAGCGCGAGGAGAAGCGGATAGTCGAACTCTTCCTTCGCGGGCACAAGCGTGGTCTTATCCGCGTCCCCGCCCTGGGCTTCGATCAGCTTCTTTGCGATATCGCGAGCGATCTCTATCGTCTCGGTAATCGTCCGGCCCTGCGCAACGAGGCCTGGCACGTCATCCGAAGTCGCGAGATAAACACCCTCGGGCAGCTTTTCGATATGCAGATTGACGATATGTTCCATCACGCTACCACCATCCAATATACCTGCAGTTCTTAAAGACAGCTTCCTTTGTTGTGAATTCGTATTCTTTTTCGTCAGCGCCGTTGCAGATATCGAGAAACTTATTATCCGTGTTAGGGTATTTGACTGTATTAATGCTTCGTGTCTTGTACTTCCACAGGATGCCGTCGATTGGCTCGAAACTGGCGACGAACATCCTTCCGCATATTCCGCCAGGTGCAGTAACCGCTGTCCAGGTGCCCGAAAGTGATACCTCGAAAAGCTGCTCAAAATGATTCAGACTAATAGTGCAGGTCGCGCTTTCTTGCGCATTTAGCGCTTGGACGAACCCTAATATGTTTCCGTCGTTGGGGTTTTTACAGGCTCTTGTAAATGCGTCGCGAATCGTGGAGGCGTCCGCTCTCTCGCCCTCCGATAAGGATTTTAGCTTTTCATCAATGCTTGAGGAGGCGTCCAAAGCCCGACGGCAGTCGTCAGCCATTTTTGTGCGGAACTCTGTTAGAGCAGCCTCCTCCCGCTTTTTGTCGAAACCGGCTTTCTTCGGTGTTACGTGGATTTGATCGAAGGTGCATGACAGCTTATTTTCTTCCCGCAACCCACACTGATACTCTAGAAAGTCTTTGTCAATTACGCCTGTTAAGAAGCCGTGAGTGGGATTCTTCTCTAGCATCTTTGCTTGCATGGGCGAAGACGCTATGCAGAGAACCAGAATAACTACCCTCGCACCGCTGCGCATTGTTACCCTCGCGCAAACCTTGCAAACTTCGCCTTGGGCGTATCGGCGGCGGCGGCACCGAGGCGGCGCAGCTTATCCTCCTCATAGGCCTGGAAATTGCCCTCGAACCACTCGACATGGCCGTCGCCTTCGAAGGCGAGGATGTGCGTCGCGAGCCGGTCCAGGAAAAAGCGATCGTGGCTGATGACCACGGCGCAGCCCGGAAAATCCTCCAGCGCCGCCTCCAAGCTCGACAGCGTCTCCACATCGAGGTCGTTCGTCGGCTCGTCGAGCAGGATCAAATTGCCACCCTCTTTCAGCATCTTAGCCAAATGCACGCGGTTCCTCTCACCGCCCGAAAGTTGGCCCACCTTCTTCTGCTGGTCCGGCCCCTTGAAGTTGAACCAGCCGCAATAGGCGCGGGATGGCACCTCGCGCTTGCCGATCATCAGCTGATCGAGCCCGCCGGAAATCTCCTCCCACACGCTCTTCTTCGGGTCGAGCGCGTCGCGGCTCTGATCGACATAGCCGAGCTTCACCGTATCGCCGAGGCGGATCGCGCCGGCATCGGGCTTCTCCTGGCCGACGATCATGCGGAACAGCGTGGTCTTGCCCGCGCCGTTCGGCCCGATCACGCCGACAATGCCGCCGGGCGGCAGCTTGAATTCGAGATCGGTCATCAGTGCGCGCCCATCATAGGCTTTGGTGATGTGATCGGCCTCCAGCACCACGCCGCCGAGCCGCGGCCCTGTTGGGATCTGGATCTGCGCGCGGCCCACCTGGTCCCGCCCGGCCTCCTCGGCGAGCTTCTCGTAAGCCGTAATACGCGCCTTGCTCTTGGCCTGCCGCGCTTTCGGCGACGCGCGAATCCACTCCAGCTCGCGCTGCATGGTGCGCTGCTTGGCCTCTTCCTCGCGGCTTTCCTGGGCGGCGCGCTTGGCCTTCTGCTCGAGCCAGCTCGAATAATTGCCCTTGTACGGAATGCCCTGCCCCCGGTCGAGCTCCAGCGTCCAGCTCGTGATCGAGTCGAGGAAGTAGCGGTCGTGGGTGACGAGGATCACGCAGCCTGGATAGTTTTCGAGATAATGCTGCAGCCAATCGGTGGTCTCGGCGTCGAGATGGTTGGTCGGCTCGTCGAGGAGCAGGATGTCCGGCCGCGATAGCAAGAGCTTGGTCAGCGCCACGCGCCGCTTCTCGCCGCCCGAAAGGTTCTCCACGCTGGCATGCGGCGGCGGGCAGCCCAGCGCCTGCAGCGCCTGTTCCACCTGCGCGTCGAGGTCCCACAAATTCTGCCCGTCGATGATGTCCTGCAGCCGCGCCATCTCATCGGCCGTCTCGTCGGAATAGTTCATCGCCAGCTCGTTATAGCGGTCGAGCATGGCCTTCTTCTCCGCCACGCCCTCCATCGCGTTGCCGAGCACGTCCATATCGGGGTGAAGCTGCGGCTCCTGCGGCAGGTAGCCGACCTTGATGCCCTCCGCCGCCCAGGCCTCCCCCTGAAACTCCTTCTCGACGCCCGCCATGATCTTCAGAAGCGTGGACTTACCCGAGCCGTTCACGCCCACCACGCCGATCTTCGCATCGGGTAGGAAGGAGAGCTGGATGTTGTTCAGCACCTGCTTGCCGCCGGGGTAGGTTTTGGAAAGCTTCTGCATGGTGTAGACGTATTGCGGTGCGGCCATGGGGTGTCCTTGTGTCGTGTGAGGTTGCGCGTCTCGCGAAACGCATAGGTGGCCCGCGAAGTTTTATCGGCGGCGCCGGGGTGAGCGATGCGAACGCGCGGAAATCAAGCTGTGTATGTAGCGGATCGCGGGCGGCGGCTCAAGGCGCGATCCGGGAAGGCCTACTGGTTCTGAGCATGATCCGCCCCTTATTTGGTGCAAACAACCTGCACAGCCAAGACCTGGGCCCGGGCGGCAATGTCAGGCGTCAAGAGCGCATCGAGCGTATATCCTGGAGGCGGAAGCGGTGCGGTGGAAATCGTAACGCGTTGGGCGTCGAGAAATGCTGTGGCCACAGAAGCCTTGATGGCGAAATTGACGTTTTGAGGGATATCGCCAGTGGCGGAAGCAATTCTGATAGCGTTGAGCTTTGAAACAACAACGCCAACGATATTTCCGAACCGATCAAAAAGCGGTCCGCCGCTGTTCCCCGGTTGAACGGGAGCTGAGATTTGCAGGAACCGGCTATCGTCTTCGAGGCCAGCGAGCGCTGTGACGTTTCCTGTGACGACATTGCCACCAGACGAAAGCACCCCAGTGAGGGGGAATCCGTAGACGACTATATCTTCTCCCTGCCGTACCGAAACCCGCCAGTTGCTCCATTGAGACGGATGCTGATCTGTTGCGAGCAGGGCGAGATCATTCTTGACATCGCGGGCCAACAATCGGGCCATGTCGCCGTTCACGCGAATCTGCTGGCAGTCCTCGACCACGTGGGCGTTGGTCAGCGCCTCGCCATTCCTAGAGACAAAAAAGGCAGTCCCCGATGTTGCTGCCATTTCGGGTCTTTCGGAAGAAGGAGATCGCGGCGTGACCTCTGGCCGGGACGCATTTGAACCTATAGGCCGCCACTCTGCAGCTAGCTTCTGTGCCTCAGCAACCTGTGCCGATGTCATGATCCGGGCAATTTCATCTCGCTTTTTTGCCGCCAGTTGGTCGCCCTGCGCCGCGGACAAACTCAACCACATATGCGCAGCGACATAGTTCTGCGGCACGCCCTTACCCAAGACAAACGTCAACCCAAGCATGGACTGCGCATTGGCATCGCCTTGATTGGCAGCCAAGTAAAACCACTTTGCAGCCTCAGTGTAGTTTTTTGACACACCCTTGCCGGTGATGTAGGCCGAACCGAGGAGGCCCTGGGCAGAAGCGTTACCTTGGCCGGCAGCCAAGCGATACCATTTTACCGCCTCAGCATCGTTCTGCTTCACGCCCTTCCCCAAGCCGTACATAATTCCGACTTTCATTTGGCCTAGAGCGTCACCTTGGCTGGCCGCCAGCTTATACCATTTTACCGCCTCAACATCACTCTGCTTCACGCCCTTGCCGAGGGCGTAGATTACCCCGACTTTGACTTGGCTATGAGCGTCACCCTGGTCAGCCAGCGAACGATAAAGGCGCAGAGCGGTCACATAGTCACCCCTGCGAACCGCAGCCTCTGCATCCTCGTAGGTGCCTGCGCCCGCGGACGCAGCGGAGCTACAGATCAAAATTAAGCCGGCAAAAATTGCGGTGAATAAGCCTGTCATGCGCCGTCGCCGCCTTCGTAAAAATTTGTTGTTAAATACGACTTCCGGCTTGAGCATAGCACTTTCTAATAAAGCGCGAAACCGGAGAAGGCCGCCCGGTGATGGCTCAAGCCGTGCAAAAATGCACGCCGGCAGTGAAGTTTTGCACTCAGCATAGTTTCGTCCTCGCCGGAATGCGCTATATTGGCCGGGGAGGCTCAGATGGATCTCGTGATACACGACCTGCCAGCCAAGCTGCTGGAAAAGCTGGGTAAGAAAGCGAAGGCGTCCGGCCGCACGGTCGAGGCGGAGGCCGCTGTTATCATCACGGCTTCATTGGCCCAAAGCGAAGACGAAGCCGATCCAGCCGAGGCATTCCTGAAAATGGTTGACGGCCTGTACGGGGAGAACCGCCCACAAAACGTTGTGGACGAGTTCCTTGCCGAGCGCCGCAAGCTTTGGGGCGAAGAGGACCGGTGCGATAGTCAACCCCGATGATCGTCCTCGACGCTTCGGCCCTCCTCGCATTCGTTCAGCGCGAACCCGGCGGCAGCACAGTGCAAGCCGCGCTCGGTACGAGCGTAATTTCGGCTGTGAACTTCACAGAGGTATCCAACAAACTTCATGACAAGTTGGGTATTGCGAATGGCTCAGCCGCCATCGCTCAGCTTGCCCCTCTCGTTCAACAGATCGTTCCCTATTTTGCCGGCGACACCCATGCCGCTTCTATTATGCACGCGAGTAACCGCCATTTGGGTCTCTCGTTGGGCGATTGTATCTGCCTCGCGCTTGGCCAGAAGCTTAGTGCCGATATTTGGACCTGCGACCGGGCATGGGCCAAACTCGACGCCAGCTACCGGGTGACCGTCATCAGATAGAACTCTCCCAGGCGCCGTTCTGGGCCCGATGAGGGAGCTAGCTGAAAATCGCGCTCAAGTCCAGGGCAATGCCAGGCGGGTCCAGGCTCAGCGCGCCCGTGCTGGCCAGAGCGGCAGTCAGCGTGGATTGATTGGCGCGGGTAAAGTGGATGGCGAGCGGCTTTTCGGGATCGATGACGATGTAATGTTCCACCGAGCGCACCTGAAAATACCCTTGCAGTTTGCCGCTGAAGTCGAAGTTCTTTGTCGATGGCGAGAGTATTTCCACCACGATCAGCGGATCGGGGATCTCGCGCAGGCGCTCGTCGAGCGCCGCGCCGCAGCGAACGGCGACATCCGGAATGAAGGTCTTATTCTCCGAGACCCGGACCGCCAAAGCGTCGATGAGCACTTCGCAAGGCAGGGCGCCCTTCTTGATGGCGAGCCGCAGCGCATCGAATACCGCAACCTTGACATTATGGTGTTTGAGCGTTTCCGGGGCCATCGCCGTATATTTCGGCACGATGCGCCCGTCGATCAGCTCAAGCTTTTCCTCGCCCTCGTATGCCGCCGCCCAAGCCAGAAACTCGTCTGCGGTCATCGTGTGAGCCGGCCAGGCTTGCGCGGAATTGGACATAAACAGGTTTCCTATCGTCTGCGCTCTTAAAGTGATGGCAGGCGGTGCCGGGGTCAACGCCTCGCGCACCGCGATGCACCCAGCCTATCGCATTTGGCATAGGCAAGCCCGAGTTCATTAGATATGTTCTCCGGCACAGCCGCTTTCTCGCAGCCCGAAGAACTGAGGCCCAAGCGGAAGCGCGAAAGTAGAAGCGCGTACACCCGCCGCTAAGGCCGGATCCCAGCCGCCAGAGCCGGCGTCTCCGTCGGGCTCATCTCCCGCCTAAAAATTAGCCATATAGGTGGAGCTAATTTGCGAACTGCCCCCATCATGCTAGAACGCGCCTAGAAGAGAGGCAGGGGATGGACATCTTTCATAATATATTAACGCTGTTTCCCGGCGCGAACGATGCGGCGAAGCTGCGGTTCTTGATTGTGGCAGCGGCCGGCGTGGGGCTCCTTTGGGGCCTCGCGCGCTGGCTCGGCAGGGAAAAGTCTGGCGCCACCTCGAAGACAGCCCTCGACGCGCAAGCCCCCGGCGGGCGCGCGGCCGCGGAGCCGGTTGACGTGCCTCAGCTTCTCCTGAACCTCTCAAGCAAGCTCGAAGCACTGCTGGCGGCGATGCCCGGCGAGGCCATTGGGCTTCCCGGCGCCAAGAGTGCCATCGTGAAGGACTTGACGGCCGCGGTGCACCGCCTCGCCGGAAATCGCGACGAGACCGCGCTGGCAAGCCTCGCCGCGGGCGACTACGGCCCCGCCATGGCCGCGCTCGCAAAGATACGCATGGCCTCTTTGCAGAGCGAAGCGGCAGCGGAAGCCGACGAAGCGGCGCTGGCTCGCGAGCAGGGCGCGATTGCGCTTTTCGCCGATTCGGACGACGCATTACGCCTTTACGCGTCGGCTTGCGTGCTCGACCCGGATAATGCCGGCGGCTGGTACCGGCTGGGCGAATTGAAGCTGCACGCGGGCGATCCGGAAGGCGCCCGGCGCTGCTATGCCCAGGCCGTTTCCCTCAGCAACGCCGCCGCCGATCCAGAGGCCATGGGCACTGCGCTCGGCTATCTCGGCCTGCTCTCGAAGCGCGAGGGTAACCGCGCGGAAGCCTGCGCACTGTGGCGCGAGGCGCTCGATGTGTTCCGGGCGAATGGCATGACGGCGCAAATCGAGGAACTGGAAGGCTGGATGCGCGAGGCCGGCTGCGCAGCGTAGCTGCTTTCGCGCCCGCTATTTTCGTAGCCCCGGCACATGGTTAATGCCGGAATGGTAAACGCGGATGGATTTTTTTATCTTTCCCCCGCAAAAATCGCGATTTTTTTCGATTTCACCCCGAAAAGTGCGATTCAAAAAGTCCGTTAAATATATTTGCACTTTTAAATTAACCACGCTGAGCGATGTGCGCCTTGCCACAGCGCGACGTAGCCGCAGCTTTTCTCCTGCAATATCATGCCGTTAGCGAGCTTAACGCTTAAGCAAGGCGCTTTTTCTTAAGCTGGCGCATTAATCGAGCGCGGCCGAAGCAGGCGGAGCACTTATGGACACTCACCGAAATTGTAAACACGCGCTACGGCTCCCGGCTTCGAGGCATGGATCATACCGGCTCCGGCTGAATGGTTCCCCGGCCCCTGTTGTCATCCCGGAAGCCGCATGCGGCTATCCGGGATCTTGCCAAATATCGAAGCCGGAAATGCTGCAAGATCCCGGATAAGCGCGAGGCGCTTTCCGGGGTGACGGCCACGAACTCTTCAGCCGGATGCAGGATCAGCCCGGCAAGCCTTGCGCGAATGTGTTCGTCAGCGTGCCGATGCCTTCGATGGAAACCTCCACCGTATTTTCGGCCTCTTTCATCACGCCCACGCCAACCGACGTCCCGCAGGCGATCACGTCGCCCGGCAGCAGCGTCACATCCTTCGAAAGCAGGCTGACGAGCTTCACCGGCGGGAAGAACATATCGCTCACCGGATAATTTTGCCGCTCGGCGCCGTTGAGCACGGTGCGCACGCTGAGCGTCATCGGATCGAGGCCGGTGGCAATCGCAGGCCCGAACGCGCCGAACGTATCGAAACTCTTCGCCCGCGCCCACTGCGCGAACGAGGCGTCCTTATTGAGAATATCGAGGGCGGTCACGTCGTTCACGCAAGTATAACCGAAAATATAGCCCGGCGCCTCGGCCTCGGAGACGTTGCTGCAGCGCTTGCCGATGACGATGCCAAGCTCGCCTTCATAGATGATCCTGCCGCTGTACGAGGCCGGCCGCTCGATAGGCTCGCCAGGGGCCAAATAGGACGAGGGCGCTTTCAGAAACCAGAGCGGTTCGGCGGGCTCGGCAAGGTTTTGCTTCTTGGCGTTGGCCGCGAAATTGTTCCAAAGGCAGATCATTTTGCTGGGCAAACAGGGTGTTAGCAGCTTGACCCTGGCGAGATCGACCCGCTCGCCGGAAGGCGCCGCGCCTTCGAACATGCCGCCGTTGTGGACGGCGATGGTGCTGCCGTCGAGCGTTCCGGAATAGCTGCTGCCGCCGTGCTCGAACCGGACCCATTTCGCCATGCGCGCAACTCCTTTTCCAATGCCCGCCCCGAGGCTGCGGCTATACTATCCGAACCCGTTCCCGGCGAAAACCGCCGCGGCCGCCATCGATCCGTTAAGCTGCCGGGGCACCGCCGATGGCTCCAATGTTGGCACTATGCTGCGCGATGCACCTGCTTGCCAAATCGCCTTCAGTAAACCAGGTTTTCTCGAATTTGTCCCAGGGGATGAGGCCGAAGATGGCGACGCTGCCGCCCGCCGGGGAACAATCCCCCAGTTGACGCTTGGGGAGCCCCTAAGAAGACGCGAGCGGGCAGTGGCACGCACGCGAGCCGGTGTTCGCTCGTCCGCCGGCCGCGCCGGAAAGCGAGGCCGTTTATGGGGCAGCGCGGGCTTGTTGCCTGAGGTTCTAATGTATGCTAATATTTATATGCATAAGAAATTGCAGGCACGACCTGCAGGGAGGGAAACTCGATGAAAGTGGCGGACATTCTGAAAGGCAAAGGCGCTCAAGTCATGACCGTAAAGCCGGCTGAAACCATCGGCGGGCTTGCACAGCGTCTTAGGCAAGCCGGTATCGGAGCCATGGTGGTCAGTCAGGATGGAACGACTCTGGACGGCATTATTTCCGAACGGGATATCACCTACGCTCTTCCTACCCACGGCCCGGCTTTGCATGAGATGCGCGTTTCCGAATTTATGACGAAGACCGTAATCACCTGCTCGCCGCACGATGCAGTCTGCGAGGTCGCGAAAACTATGATAACGCGGCGCATCCGTCATCTTCCGGTGAAAGAAGGAGCCCGCCTCGTGGGGCTCATTAGTATTGGCGACGTTCTCAAGGCCCGGCTGAGCGAGATCCAGCTTGAGGCGAATGTTTTGCGCGATATTGCTATCGCCAGCCGTTAGGCTTTCGCAGCATACTTTCTGTGATCCACACGGTGGCGGCGCTGCGCTGCCGCCATCTCGTTCTGTAACAGAAAACGAATTGGCGATTCACAATTATCGAATAGCCAGCTTTTGCGTCTCAATTTATGTTTAGAGCATCGCGCTTATTCTGGTGCCCGTTAATGCGAGGCGGCCGTTACAGACTTAGGCATCCACCGCGGCATCAGAAACTTAATCCTGGATTGCTTCTCTACGTTCGTAATGATCGAGATCACAGGTTAACGCACGAAATCTACGCATGCCATTTCGCTATCTTTGTTGGGATTCCCGTCATGGCCTCAACTCCGAATCTTCAGATGCGGCTCCGGCTCAAGGAAGCGCTCGGGCGAGTTAACGATGCGCGCCGCACCGCCGGCGACTCCTGGACAGCCTCCCGGCTGCAGCTCATCGCGCGGGACCTGGAGGATACGCTCAATCAGTTAGCGCGCGAGCCAGCAACGCTTCACCCCGTTAAAAACACCTTGGAGGCGTGAGGGCCGCTGACGGGATCACGATGCCGGGATTGAGCGCTTAAGCGACCTCTTAATCGAGGCAGCCGTAGCCCGCCATGCCGCCCGCAACGAAAATTACGAGCTTGAATATTGGAAGGCCGATGAACGGCTGAGGAAGAATAAGGGAGCTCCGCCGGCGATGAACAGGGACACTCTCGCAGAGGACCATGAGTTTGGCCCTTGGAATCCAGGGGTCGAGTCGACCCTTCCAAATGAGTTTTTACCGTTATCGACAGTGTTCCGGCCAGAGAATGCGGCCACGAAGCTGGCCGATCTCCATGAGCTCAGCGACTTTTCAGGCATTTCCCTTCAGGACCTCGCGATGTTCAAGCCCGAGCGTCTGGCCGTGCACGAGTTACTCATCCGCGTCACGGCAGACTTGTCCGTGTCAGACGGCACAAGGTACGAGGACCTTGGAACAAATTTTCGCCGGATGACCGCGACCATTCTAGATAAGTATATTATGCCACGAATGGATGAGGTGAAAGAGCTTCACGGCAATTTGCGGAACCAAGTTTCCACCCTCATCGGCCAAGAATTGTCGAATTGTTTTCGCCGGCCGTTGCCCAATTCTCAGCTCCGCAGCGAGCGGCCTTCGCTTCTCACCCGTTTCGGATTTGGCGCCAAAGGCGAACCCGCCTCTGCCCCCGTGGAAAGCGTAGAGGAGCGCGACATCCGGATCGTGACCGCGTGGAGCCGGAAATCCGCAACAGCTGAAACAGAGCTTGAGCGCAGGGCCTACCAAGCCCTTATGCGGATTGCCTCCGCGGTTCGCAAAAAGCGCGGATGGCTCGTCGGGGACGCAGACGTGCTATCGGCGCTCGCCGTCCCCCTCGTGTGCAATGAGTATGGCAGCGAACTCATAGGCTCGCATATCGAGCAATATATCCATCGCGCCGTGGCGGAGGAAGGTTACACGCCTGTGCCAGCGCAGGCTCGCCCTGTAGTCATGAAGGTCAAGGGCGCTTCGGCATCCGGCAAAAGCACGATGCGTCCCTTGCAAAAAAAGCTTGCCGAAAGACTTGGAATCCGATGGGACGAATTTGCGCTCATAAGTCCGGACGTATGGCGCAAGTTTTTGCTCGATTACAACAGCCTCGGCCCGGCGCGAAAATATGCCGGAACGCTAACAGGTCACGAGGTCGCTATCATCGACAAGAAGCTCGACCGCTACTTGGCGAACAAAGCTGAGAACGGGCGAATGTCTCATCTCCTCATCGACCGCTTTCGTTTCGACAGCTTCATTCCCTATCCAGACAAGGACGGCGGCGAGCTCCCAGCACGGTTCGGTCACCTGGTCTATATGTTTTTCATGATCACGCCGCCGGAGGCAACGGTCGAGCGCGCCTGGAAAAGGGGGGAGCGGTTCGGACGCTATAAGGCTGTCGACGATCTCTTATATCACAACATCGAAGCCTACACGGGAATGCCGCGGCTGCTTTTCGCCTGGGCGGGGCAAAAGACTAAGCAGGTTCGTTTCGAATTCCTCGATAACGGTGTACCGAAGGGGTGCCCGCCGCGAACGGTCGCCTTCGGTACAGGCAGCGAATTCAACATCTTGGACGTCAAAAGCGTTCTCGATGTCGATCGGTTCAAAAAGATAAACCTCGACGCGCGCCGGCCCGAGGAGGTTTACCCGCCGGATTCGCATGCGCCCGAGAAGAACACCGAATTCCTGCGGCAATGCGTGCGAACGATTCCGGCGATCAATTTCGTGGATTGCGATTCGGGCCGGATATACGCCAAGGTCCGGGACGGGAAGCTGACACGTGGCATCGATGAACCCTGCGATCCCCATGCAAAAGCCGGATTGGCCGCCGTTGCCGCCGAACTTGCGCAACCCTCCGCCGGCATTCCAGAGCCCCTTGGAGAGCTGACACCCGGCAAGACCCATACGCTCGGCACCTGGGGCTGCCAGGCGCAGACGCAGGATCGAGCCGCCGCTACCTCATAACCCCAAATCCGGCTAGCTACTTCCGCGTCATCCCGTGCGCGCGCTGCGGCACGTAGTGCTGCTGCGCACGGGATCACGCCAAGGCACGTCTTTGCCAATGCCGTTCAAGGCCGGTTGCGCTAAGCTGGGAGCAAAAATCGCCCCTAGCTCACTATATCCTTGTTGACCGGCATCAAGGCCTGCGAAGTTTCCCTGAGTAAATATCTTTCCGGGCAGCCGGGCCCCGATCTGTTTTTGCACGGCGCCAAAGCGGCGTGGAGGAAAACGATTTTGAAGCTTATAGACGGGTTACCGGAGGACGTGGTGGCATCGAGCTTATCGGAAAGGTTACGTATCGAGATTATGAGACAATCCTCATCCCCATGGCCGAGGCAATGATTGCGGCGGAACCGGTCAAGATACTTTATGCCGCCGCACTAGACTTTTGCCGTCACGACCTCCAGGCGCTATGGAACGATGGCGTATCCGGCGTGAAGCATTGGCATGATTTTACCCGCGCCGCCGGGGTTGCCGGACTCGCTGCGGCGGAGGCCTGGATTGCAAATACGAAGAAGGCGGCCGCCTGATGGCACACCCGCAGAACGCAAGCCATATGCAATTGTCCGGACGGGTCGTTGCCGTTCATGGCTCGGTCGTCGATGTGAGCTTCCCTGCAGGCGCCTTACCGCACGTCGAAGAAGCGATCGCAATCGAAGCCGGCTCCCGTCGCGAGCTCATCGCAGAAGTTCAGCAACATCTTGGTCCCACAACCATACGCGCAGTCGCGCTTGAAAATACAGCGGGGCTTCGCCGCGGCGCCCAGGTCCGGGCCACCGGCGCGCCCATTCGCGTGCCCGTCGGAGAGGCCGTGCTTGGACGGCTTCTCAACGCTACCGGTGAGCTGGCCGATCGCGGGCCGCCGCTCCCCCAGGGCACGGAGCGCCGGCCCATTCATGCGGCGGCGCCTTCGATCGCACGTCTTGGGTCGGCGCTTGAGGTATTTCATACCGGGATTAAGGTCATCGATCTGCTCGCCCCACTCGTGAAAGGCGGCAAAGCAGCCATGTTCGGCGGCGCAGGCGTCGGCAAGACCGTGCTAATCATGGAGCTGATCCGCACGGCCGTTGAACGGCATTCGGGAATTTCGGTCTTCGCTGGGATTGGCGAGCGCTCGCGCGAGGGGCACGAGCTGTTGCTCGAACTCAGGCAATCCAGCGTGCTTGCCCGCACTGCGCTCGTATTCGGCCAGATGAACGAACCGCCTGGAGCGCGCTGGCGGGCCGGACTGACGGCGCTCACCATCGCGGAGCACTTTCGCGACGAAGCTCATGAGAATGTGCTGCTCTTGATCGACAACGTCTACCGCCTGGTCCAAGCAGGCGCTGAAGTGTCCGGCCTACTCGGCCGGCTGCCTTCGCGTGTCGGCTATCAGCCCACTTTGGCCGGCGAGATCGCCGAGCTTGAGGAACGGATCGCCTCGGTGGCCGGAACCGCCATCACTTCGATTCAGGCCGTCTACGTCCCTGCTGACGACTTTACGGACCCCGCCGTGGCGGAGATTTTCAGCCACCTCGATTCATCCATCGTCTTATCCCGGGACATGGCGAGCGAGGGCATGTATCCGGCGGTGGACCCCCTTGGCTCGGCTTCAAGCTTGCTCGATCCGCGCCTTGTGGGCGAGGAGCATTACCGCGTCGCCCAAGAAGTCCGCAAAATCATCGCTCACTATCGCGACCTTCAGCAGATCATTGCGCTGCTCGGTATAGAAGAGCTGAGCGCGGCAGACCGGCAGGCGGTCAAGCGCGCGCGGCGTCTCATGCGTTTTCTTACCCAGCCTTTCATGGTCACGACCGCGTTCACCGGCAAAGCCGGCAGATCGGTGGAACTCGAGGAGACGCTTTCGGGATGCCGCGCGATCCTGGAAGGGGAAGCCGACGGCTGGGACGAGAGATCCCTTTACATGATTGGCGATCTCGGAGAGGCGCGCGAGCGCGAAGCTGGCGCAGAGAGGAACGCGGCATGAAGCTGACTGTGACAACACCGCTTGCCATCGCCGCCGAAGTCAGCGGCGTCGCGCATCTGCGCGCCGAGGATGAAACAGGCGCTTTCGGTATCTTGCCAGGGCATGCCGATTTCTTGACCGTCCTTTCTGTTTCCGTGGCGACCTGGCGAGACCGGCAGGGTGCCGAGCATCATATGGCCGTACGTGGCGGCATGCTCCAAGTCCACGACGGCAAAACAATCACGATCGCAACGCGCGAAGCCATCGCGAGCGATGACCTGCATCGCCTTGAGACCGAGGTCCTCACCGCGTTCCGCCGCCAAAGCGAAGACGAACGGGCCGCGCGCACCGATGCACAAAGACTCTACCTTGCGGCGATCCGGCAAATCTGCCGCTTTCTAAAGTCTGAACGCAACCCGCCGGCCCCCGCCGGAACAGCCGCGATATTCCACGACGGTTTTGAGCCATGAAGCAGGAGCCAGAGAACCACGAGCGGCTTAGCGAAGCCGTCAAGACACGCCAGGAGAGGCGCTCGCGCTGGCAGCACGAGGGCGAACGCCCGCTCGGCCAAAATCTGGCGATGATCGGCGCACTCGGCTGGACCATCGTTCTTCCCACATTGATTGGGATTTTCGCAGGCCGCTGGCTCGACCGGACCTTTAACATGGGCATTTTCTGGACGCTTGGCCTGCTCGTTGCCGGGCTTTCGCTCGGCTGTATGCTCGCCTGGAACAGGATGCACAGCGAATGACCGGCCTTGCCGCATCCCCGATGCCCGAATTGCTTGGCAGCTTCGCGCTCGCAGGCTTCGTCTTCGGCCTCGCTTATTTTGCTGCCTTGCAGCGGACGGCCGCTCTATTTGCCGCCCGCCGCGGCTGGCTCCTCCCCTTGGCCCTCACGCTAGGGCGCATCGGGGCGGCGGTGGTGTTTCTAGCCTTCGCCGCCAAAATGGGTGCGGCCTCGCTGCTTGCCGCCTTTGCCGGCTTTTTGCTCGCGCGCGCGGTGGCGTTGCGCGCGCTGGGGAGGGCAAGCTGATGCAGCTCGCATCGCCGCTCACCAGCACTACTCTATTTCATCTTGGGCCGGTGGCGATCACACGCCCCGTTGTGACCACATGGGTCATTATGCTCGCCTTGTCCGTTCTCTGCTGGCTGATGACCCGCCGTCTGCAAATACGGCCCGGCGGGGGGCAGGCGCTGCTCGAGATAATCGTGACCGGCATCGAGCGGCAGATCGAGGATGTTATCCGGAAGGACGCACGGCCGTTCCTGCCGGTGCTAGGTACGCTCTTCATATTTCTTGTAACGGCCAATCTTTCCGGCTTGCTGCCGGGGGCCGAGGCCCCAACGGCCACGCTTGAGACACCAGCCGCTCTTGCGCTCATAGTCTTCTTGTCGGTGCATTACTTCGGTATTCGCGCGCGCGGGCTTCGCGGCTACCTTGCCAGCTTCGCCAAACCGAAACTTATCATGCTGCCGCTCAACATCCTGTCCGAGATCACGAGGACTTTCTCGCTGATGCTGCGGCTCTTCGGCAATATCATGAGCGGCGAGTTCGTCATTGCGCTAATCCTGGCCATGGCAGGGCTTTTCGTGCCCATCCCGCTCATGGCGCTCGAGGTTCTGGTTGGCCTCGTGCAGGCTTACATTTTTACAGTCCTCGCTGCGGTTTTTATCGGTGCTGCTGCCGGGGATGCGAACGAAGGATAAAGGAGGCTTCATGGACGCCAAGCTCATTGCGATTATTGGGGCGGTCGCCGCCGTCTCCATCGGTTCGATTGGCCCAGCGCTCGCGGAGGGCCGGGCTGTCGCCGCTGCGATGGACGCCATCGCGCGCCAGCCCGAGGCGGCCGGTACCATCTCACGCACGCTTTTCGTCGGACTGGCGATGATCGAGACCATGGCGATCTACTGCCTGGTAGTTGCGTTGCTCCTGCTCTTCGCCAATCCTTACACCGGCTAAGCATGCGTATCGACCTGTGGACCATAGCGCTGCAGACGATTAACTTCGTGATCCTGGCAGCATTGCTGAATCGCCTTCTTTACAAGCCGGTCCTGCGCACGATCGATGCGCGCAAGGCCGAAGTGCAGCGCCAGTTCGATGACGCGAAGGCGGCGGAGGACAAGGCTGCGGCCCATCTTGCTGAACTGGAAACCGCGCGGGCGGGGATAGCCGCTGAACGCGAGGCTGCCCACAAAGCGGCCGCGTTACAGGCGCAAGAGGCGGCGGACGCACGCCGCGCTCAGGCGGAGCGCGAAGCCGAAGCGCTGCTCACCGAAGCGCGCAGTACGCTGGCGGCCGAGCGCGAACGCGCGCTTGAGGAAGCCCAGCACGCGGCCCTCGATCTTGGTGCCGAATTTGCCCGGCGCATGCTCGCCGAAGTCCCCATGCAGCTTCGCGCCGAGGCATGGATCGAACGGATCGAGCGGCACCTTGAGGCACTGCCGAAGCCCGAACGCGAAGCGCTCGCAAGCCAGCTATCGAATGGCGGCGTTCTAACGGTAGTAACGGCGTCGCCGCTTCCCGCCGATGCCGCTGACATTTGGAAAAGCCGCCTGCGCCGTCCGCTAGGCCATGGCATCGCCATCGCCTTCGAAGTGAATCCCGAACTCGTTGCTGGCGCCGAGCTGCATTTCCCAACCGCCATCCTGCGCCTTTCCTGGCAGAGCGCGCTTGCGTCCATGCGATCGGAGATCGGCAATCATGGCCACGCTCACTGACGAGCTGCACGATTGGCTCGATAAGAGCCGTGAACGAATTGCGGACCTGGCGCTCGAACCGCGGCTGGAACAGATAGGCCGGGTCGTGCGGGTTGGTGACGGCGTCGCGACAGTGCGCGGCCTGCCGGACGCCTGCCTCGACGAGCTGCTCATTTTCGAAAGCGGGGTGCGGGGTTTTGCCGTCGATCTTGGCGAAGATGAGATCGGATGCGTACTACTCGGCAGCACCGGCGGTATCCCCTCCGGCAGTATTGTTCGCGGCACTGGCGAAGTCGCGCGCGTTCCGGTAGGCGAAGCGCTGCTCGGCCGCGTGGTCGACGCGCTGGGAAACCAGCTCGATGGCGCCGGGCCGCTGCAGACCACCCGGCTTTGGCCGGTCGAGCGGCCGGCTCCCGCAATCGTGGATCGCTCCCTCGTGACGCAGCCGCTCGCAACCGGGCTCCTCGTCATCGATGCCATGATCCCCTTGGGCAGGGGCCAGCGCGAGCTTATTATCGGCGACCGCAGAACGGGAAAAACCGCCATCGCCGTCGACACGATCATAAACCAGCGATCGAGCGATGTTATTTGCGTCTACGCAGCCGTTGGCCAGAAAGCGTCATCGGTCGCGCAGGTCATCGAGGCGGTGCGCCGCTACGGTGCCCCAGAGCGTTGCTTTTTTGTGGTTGGCGAGGCCGGTGCCGCTCCCGGTCTCCAGTGGCTGACTCCGTATTCCGCTTGCACCATGGCCGAGTATTTCATGGAACAGGGGCGCGACGTTTTGCTCGTGATCGACGACCTCACCAAGCATGCGGCCACCTACCGGGAAATTTCGCTGCTGCTGCGCCGCCCGCCGGGACGTGAGGCTTATCCCGGCGATATTTTCTACATCCATTCCCGGCTGCTCGAGCGGGCGGCAAAACTTTCGCCCAAACGCGGTGGCGGTTCCCTCACCGCGTTGCCTATAGCCGAGACCCAGGCGGGCAATATCAGCGCCTACATTCCCACAAATCTGATCTCGATCACCGATGGCCAGATCTATCTCGATCCCGGCCTTTTCAACGAGGACCAGAAGCCCGCTGCCAATGTCGGCAAGAGCGTATCGCGTGTCGGCGGCAAGACCCAAGCACCGGTTCTTCAATCTTTGTCGGAAAGTCTGCGGCTCGAATATGCGCAGTTTCTGGAGCTCGAAGTGTTCACCCGCTTCGGCACCATGGTGGATGCGCGCACGCGGAAGGTCATCGAGCATGGCAAGCGCGTCCGGGCCGTGCTCGGGCAGCGGCAATTCCAGCCGTTGTCCCTTGGCGAGCAGGTGGCACTCCTCTGCGCGCTCAACGATGGCGTGCTCGATCTCCTGCCGCTCGATCGCGTGGCCGACTTTCGCGCCGCACTTGGCCCTTGGCTCAGCGAGAACTTGCCTGAGGCCGGGACGCTCGACGATCGGGCGGCCCCGTTGTCAGACGATTTCCGCACGCGGCTGAAAGCAGCGCTTACCGGCCTTGCGCACTCCCTCGCTGCATCGGGCAGCGCATCGGCAGATATTGCACAATGACTCGCTTCGCCGACATCAAGGGTGACATAGCCAACATGGGCGAGTTGCAAAACATCGTCAGCGCAATGCGCTCGCTCGCCGGGATGCGCGTGCAGGAAGCGCAGCTTGCGCTTCCTGAAATCCGCCGGTACGCAGACTCGATGGCGGCGGCCATCGAGGCGGCGCTGATGCTTATGCCGCGCCAGGAGCCGCCCCAGCAGGCCTGGCAAGGAATTCGGGCGCTCGTACTCTGTGCGGCGGAGCATGGCTTTGCTGGCGGCTTTAATGAGCGCCTTGTTGAAGCGGCAGAGGCAGAGCTCCAACCCCGCGATGTACTTTTTGTGCTTGGCAGCCGTGGCGCGGCTCTCGCCCTGGAGCGGGGAACGCATGCTGCCTGGGCAAGGCCGATGGCCACCCGGCTGGCCGGGACCCCCGGCACAGTCAATCAGCTTACAAAAGAACTCTATGCCCGCATTGCGCGTGGCGAAATCTCCCGCGTGGAAGTCATGTTCAGCCGCTACCGCCGGGGCGGTCAATCGACGATCCAACGGCGCCTGCTCCTACCGCTCGACACCGCTTCGTTTGCCGCTGGGCAACCGCGCCAAGCGCCGCTTCGCAACCTAGAGCCGGCGGCCCTTTTCGAGAAGCTCGCGGCCGAATATGTGTTCGCACTTTTAACTGAGGCGGCGGTAGAATCGATCGCAAGCGAGAATGCGGCGCGTTTCTCGGCCATGGAGGCCGCCTGCGATAACGTCCAGAAGAAGCTCCAGCAATTGCAGCAGGAAGCCAGCCAGGCCCGCCAGACGGAGATCACCACCGAATTGCTCGACCTTGTGACCGGCGCAGAAGCGCTATCTGGCACCTGATTGGCGGACCCTTTTCGTGCCGGCACTATCGCCATAGCACTTCTGATTGACGGCGATAGCGGGAGACCTGCCGTTGTGGCAAAGAGTGCTGCCGTTTTAAGAGAGTTCGTCAATTCGTCAATGCCTGCAGCGTAACACCGCAACGAGCTCTGGGTTGCGAGAGTGCGGCAGGACCGGCTCAGCTTTGACGCGGTCCGCGCATCTGCATGAGAATCGCTTCGATGCGTCTCCAATGCTGCGCCTGACCGGCGTCGCGCTTTTTCTCGAACTCGGTGGCCTTGTGCGCTGCCTCCGCGATGGCCTTTTGGCCGCGCGCTTTCCATAGCTGGCGCGCGTAAATGTGAACTTCGGACTCTTGCATGGCCTCTACCTTCTCTTCTTCGGTGTCACTGCAGCAGCAACGCCCGGAAGCGGTAGGCTCCGGCACCCGTCAGCCAAGTAGCTTACATCCTTGCGCGACTTATTGGCAAGAATGTTGCTTAGTCAAGGTTACGCCGCATTCACGCTGTTGGCAAAACTTCGAAGCCCGAGGGCGCCAAGCCTCCCTCCTCGATAATAGTTACTTCCGCAACCATCGCCGCGGGCGGCCCCTTCCGGCAACGCGCTAGCATCTCCTCTACCTGGGCAGAAGCACCTGAGAACAGCGCCTCGACCGTGCCATCGCGCCTGTTGCGAACCCATCCATAAAGGCCGAGGGCTTTGGCCGTCCGTCCGGTCCAGGCGCGATAGGCGACGCCTTGCACCCGCCCCTTAATGAGCACGCGCACGGTGCGCACATCCTGCTTCTTTTTTTCCCAACTCATAGCGGCCATAATTCCGTTCGCCGCTACCGGCAATGTTGCGGCTTGCATGATGCAATCCCTTTCCCGAAAATGGCAGAAATCTTATAATACGTCTCCAGGTAACGCGCCGGTTCGATCGTTGTGTAAGCCGTGCCCAGAATGAAACTGGATGCGGAGGCTGCGCTCGACTATGCGCCAACGGCGCTTCGCTAGCGGTTCGATTACGAGACGGTCAGGGTGATAGGCTATTCCGCCGGGCAGCGGCCGTTCGTTTTCCACGACATTCCAACGCTCACGAAACCCGTGCACGAAGCCTGCCTCGTCGCACGCCTGCGCGGCTGCGTGGCGGAATAACGGGGCGGGCGCCAGCCCGGATGGCGTCCTCGATCGGAGAAGCGGGCAGGTTTGGCCTTGACAGCGCCTTTTCGATGCGCCAACAATGTTAATGTAACTTACATTTACATCGAGGTTACGCTATGCACTTAGCTGCAAGACTCGACGACATCGGCAAGCCCGCTTGGATCGCACTGATGGTCGTCTCGTTCATAATCTGGTGGCCGATCGGCTTGGCCGCTCTGGCTTTCTTACTATGGAGTGGACGCATGGGATGCGGATATCACGGAAACATGAGCTGGCACGAGCGCCGCGAGCGTTGGCGCGAGATGCGCGATGAATGGCGCGCGATGCGTTGCGGCGGCTACGGCGCCACACGCAGCAGCGGAAATACTGCCTTCGACGATTACCGTACCGAGACCTTGAAGCGCCTAGAGGACGAGCAAAAGCAATTCTCCGGATTCCTCGACCGGCTGCGCCGTGCAAAGGACAAGGCTGAATTCGATCAGTTCATGGCGGAGCGCCGCAATACGCCTCCGGGCGAGGCATCGAATAGCTAGATGAGGGGGCGCTTAATAGCGCCCCCTTTTTGATCTTGTTTGCTTTTGTCTCCGGAGCAGCGCCATGAGAATCGTCGCAATACTGAATGCCGGCCGTACCTGGATCGCTGGCGAAAGCGTGGAGGGCCAGGACCGCTCCGTGATGCTGGCGCATTTAAAGGCGATGCGGCGAAGATACGATGAGGGCACCGTTCTGTTCGGAGGTCCCTTCCGTAGCGGAGACGGCGGCATCGTTCTTTTGGAAGCGCCAAGCCGGTTAGATGCCAAGACGGTCTTGGAGAGCGACCCGGCCGTGGGCGCAGGCCTGCTGGATTACACGCTATTCGAGGTCCGGCCGTACTTCGACGTGATCGCCGGAGAAGCCTGGCTTTCCAAAACATAGCGAAAAAGCCATACCTCTTTTGGCATGATGTTTGCGCTGCCGGATTGGTCCGTGTCTGGCGAAGGAGAGAACATTATGACGCGCGAGCAACTGACTGAGAGGATATTGGACATCAAGCGCAGCAAAGGCTGGAGCTGGAATCATATCTGCGGCGAGATTGGCGGCATGTCGCCCGTATTGGTAGTGGGCGCTCTGCTCGGACAGATGAAGCTCGTAAAGCCGCTTGCTGCCAAGGCCGCCAAGCTTTTCGGTCTAAGTGAGGATGAGGAGCGGATGTTGAACGAGGTCCCCAACCGCGGCACGCCAATGCCGCCCACCGATCCACTGATCTACCGCTTCTTTGAGCTCGTAATGGTGAACGGCCCCGCTTGGAAGGCACTGATCGAGGAGGAGTTCGGCGATGGCATCATGTCGGCCATTGATTTCGACATGGAGCTTGAACGGCTACCGAACCCGAAAGGCGACCGGGTGAAGCTCACAATGAGCGGCAAGTTCCTGCCTTACAAATATTATGGTAATGGCGAAGGCGTCCCGGATTACGGCTTCAAGGAGTAGTGCGGCATAACATAGGGGTGGCGCCGCTAAACGGGCCGCCCCGTAGCGCCGTCTATCGCTTCCGGCGCAAGCCTCGCCGCTCAAGAACAAAACGCCAAGTTCGCAATATCGACAAATTTCGCGCTAACATCCGGCTGGCAATGGCGGAGACAGCGGCGTCCTTCCTTCGTATTACGCGCCGCTAGGCCCGTTGTGCCAATATTACGGAACTATCCGTTTCATTGGTTAGCCCGGAACGGCCAGCGTTTTAGCGAGCCCTAAAGGGGATTCGCTCCGCGGCCATCTTAAGGAACCTTCATGGCAGTGAGATCGTGCAAGCGTGCAATAGCCATTCTATTGGCTATAGTAACATGCTATTCTACACAAATAGGTCAGGCGCAGAACTCTCGTGGTAACGTTGTCAGCAAAATAAACTATATACCGGAAAGCTCGAATTCTATGAGCAATTTTAAGAAGACGGTCACCACAGTATTTTGGGTTGGAGAGGATGCAACAGCAGAGAACGGGTTTATCGATAATCACGGAAGCTACTGGGACGCCCGCTGGATGAAACGTTTTGGCGGGGTGGATTCTCCGTCGGACCGGAACGGCTATCTTCCAGCCGGCTTCACTCCGAGGCAAAATCCCTTCTATGTCGCCCTGCCCTTCGCCGAGGTCGATCACGAAGGTAACCTCAAGGAGATCGCCAAACAGATTCCAGGCTTCGGAACGGCGAATGAACCGCTGACCAGAAACCGCTGGGTCGAGATACGCTATAAGGGCAAATCGTGCTACGCCCAATGGCAAGATGTCGGCCCGTTCGAGGAGAACGATTTCGACTGGGTGTTCGGCGATGCCAAAAAGCCTAAGAACAAGTACGGCCTGAAGGCCGGCCTCGATATTTCGCCGGCGGCTGCTCAGTTCCTCGGGATAGAGGACAGCGCTCAAACGGAATGGCGCTTCGTAGATGAAGCTGGCGTACCCGGCGGCCCCTGGAAGGAAATCGTCACGCGCTAGAGTGCGTCCGGAAAAGTGTGAAGCGGTTTTTCGATAAAGACGCACGATAAAACAAAAGCTTAGAGCCCGCTTTTGATCTCATCAAAAGCGGATTCGCTCTAGCGCACGGGCGGGCGCGGCCTAAAGCCCCCCCGTCGTGACCGTCGCCTTCCGCTCCAGCTTCCCCCAGCCGACGAGGCGGCCCTGCAAGGCTTTCAAGACGGATTTTGCCACGACGTAGTACATGATCTGCCGGTAGCCGAAACGCTGCAAAACGAGCCACCATAAGAGCGAGCGGTCTTCCTTCTTTTCTAGGAAGAATGCGATTCCCGCGGCAGTCAGATCCACAGCCATGAAGGCGGCATAGTAGGTTGCCGTCACCATAAGATTTGCGGAATTGTATTGCTCGCCGTGCTGGAGGTAGTCGGTGAGCGACCTTACGATCTGCACGATGAGCGCAATGTCGACGAGCGGGGAAACGAGCGCGAGCGCGATCTGAAACAGCCAAACTTGCGGAAGCGCGATGAGGCCGAGTGCGCCGTAACGAGAGTTGAGGTTCGCACGCCGGTGTTTCCACATGCATTGCAGCGTGCCGAACGCCCAGCGGAAGCGCTGTCTGGCCAAGCCTGCCAGCGTATCAGGCGCCTCGGTCCAGGCCACAGCGGAGGGGTCGAAGAGGACTTTCTCGCCCGCGCGCTGGATCATAATGGTTAGATCCTGATCTTCGGCCAGCGTGTCGCCGGGGAAGCCGCCAAGCTTCAGGATAGACTCCCGGCGCCATGCTCCAACGGCGCCCGGAACGACAGTTATGCAACCGAGAACCGCCAGCGCGCGGCGCTCGAGGTTCTGCGCCGATATATATTCGAGCGCCTGCCAGCGAGTCAGCATATTGATCCGGTTGCCGACTTTTGCATTTCCTGCGACGGCGCCGATTTTTGGGTCCGAAAACCAGCGTACCAAGCGCGATATGGTCGAAGGCTCGAACTGGGTATCCGCGTCGAGCACCACCACGATTTCGCCCTCTGCGCGCGCGAGGCCGAGATTGACCGCTCTAGCTTTGCCGCTATTCCGGGCCGTTATGAGCGTTACACGGGGATCATCGGAAAAGCAGCTACGCACAACATCCGAGGTGCCGTCGGCCGACCCGTCGTCAATAACGACGACATGAAGGTTTTGGTGCGTGCTTGCCAGAATCCGGCGGATAGACTCGCCGATAACCTTCGCTTCGTTAAAGGCGGGAATGAGAACCGAGACGGACAGGTCTCCGGCCTCCGGGGGCGTCTGCCGTTTGTTTTCGCGTATACTGCCAATCAAAGCCAGCCCGCACAAAACCACGAGTCTACCGACGCCGAGTCCGATCGCCAGCAAAAACATCGAGGTGAGCGTCTCCTGCATCCAACTCAGGGTTAAAAACACGTACCGGTTCACCACTGGGCTCGCCTCGTCGGAAGGAACTGGCGGCATCGCCTGGTCCCTCGTCCACTTGGCAAGCTCGGAAACGGTGACGAACTCGAATCCCCTGTCCCGCATGGTGTCGATGATCCTTGGCAGCGCTTCGACCGTACGCCAGCGCTCGCCCCCGCCGTCATGCAACAGAATGACTTGCCCGCGCTTCTCGGGGTCCGGGTTCGTTGCCTCCGCGATAACCGTCTTGACGATCTCATCGGGGGTAACTTTTGCCTGCCAATCGTCTGGGTCGACCTTGAGCCCCACCGTCAGATAACCGAGCCGCTCGGCAACCTCCATCGGTGCGATCTCCTGGGCCGTCGAGGGTTCCGCATCTCCGAAATAAGGCGGCCGGAAAAGCCTGGTCGAACGCCCGGTGAGCGCCTCGATGAGACGCTGCGTTGCGTTCAATTCGATGCCTGCCACACTGTCCGGGGTTTCGCCCAAATTCGGGTGGGTGAACGTGTGATTGCCAAGGTCGTGCCCCTCGGCCAGGACGCGCTGAACGAGCCTCGGATTGGCGGCTCCGTTCTCCCCGATAATAAAGAAGGTTGCGTGAACGCCCTTTGCCTTCAAAATATCGAGGATTTTCGGCGTCCATTCGGCACTCGGGCCATCGTCGAAAGTGAGCGCGAGCTTTCCGGGTACTTCTCCTCCCCGGCGGATGACGAACGAAGCAGGCATTTTCGTGTAGGTTTCGCCCACAACCGTTGCGTTTGCATCGTCGACCTTGAACTCGCGGGCGCCCGGCGACGGCTCTGCGGCGATCTGCAAGAGTTCGCCGCGGCCGATGAAGTTCACGTCGCTTGTCGGCGTGATCATGGCAAGCGAGGCAGGCGGCGGTGCATTATAGCTGCGCGGAAGGACAGACCAAATAGAGGGATCTTCAGCTCCAAGACGCCATAGCGCGTAGCCAGCCGGCCGGTACTTGTCGGCCGCCCGCAGGTGATTGTAAGCCGTCGCTGCGTCCAGGAACCAAACCCTGTGCGTCTTGCCGCCCTCACCGTAAGAAAAGCGGGGATTGAGCGTTTCCGAATCGAATTCGATTGTTGTTTTCGCGTCCCGGGCGGTCAGCATGACCTCCTGGAAAGTGATATCGTCTGCCTGCTCTCCGCCTTCCGTCCAATCGTACCCGTAATTGCCGACCGCCACGATCGTGTGCGCTGGGTCGAGATCGCGCATTCGCGCTGCAAGGCGGGTTGAAAACCAAGATTGCGACCCAACCGGTCCCGGGTCGCCCGACGACCAGTGCTCGTCATATCCCATGAGCATCAGAAAATCGCAGTGTTTCGCGTAGGCCTTGTAGTTCCAGGCCGGGTCGTCGAATGGCGCCGCTATCGTAACCAGCCAGCCTCGGGGCTTGAAGGCGGCGGTGAGTTCGGTCAGGAAGGTCAGCACGTCTTTATGGGCGGTGTCGGGGAATTGCTCGAAGTCGACCGTGACGCCTTGTAGGTTATTGGTTTCAATAAATTTAACTATGCCCTCGATGCGTTCGCGTCTCTTCGCCGGATCGGATAGGAGGCGTGCAAGACCGGTTCCGTTCCACTGATAGGCAGAAGAGTTTTGGATCATGACGAGAATGGCAGCCGAGGGCTTTTCCCGCCGGATCAACTCAAGCGCTTTATCGTCCAGCGTGACCTTCAGCTCCATGGAATCTCCTAGGAGGTAAAGCCAGCTCGCGACCACCCAGTCGAGGTGCTGAACGTTATTTCGGAGCGACGCATAGCTGCCGTCGTCCCAGTTCGCGTAGAAGCCTATTGTGAGCGGCTTCTCCCGCCGTTCGACGGTTGCTTTTACACCCTTCGCTCTCGCAGCAGCCATCGCGAGCGGATGCATGGAGGGCGGGAACTTCTTTTTCTCCGACTGAGCCTTTCTGGCGAGGTTCCGGACTGTAGGCAGCAAGTGCTGAATTTTTGCGACGTCGTTCAATATTGAATAGCGTTGCGCAGGCGCTGTCTTGAGCGTTTCCGGGAAGGTTCGGAATATAAAGAGGCTCGATAGAAAGACGATGCCCGCAACCGTGCTCATAACGGCGAGCGTCCAAGCGACGCGGGAAACGTGCGCGGCACGGCGGTTTTTGGGATCGAAAAATATCGGGTGTTGTATCATTCTGCCGTGCGAGGTTCGTAAGTCAGCCTTTGATTAACTCCGGCAAAGCGGGGTGCCGGGGCAAAGAACCAGCTCTGGGGCGTGTCTGCCGCTGCAAGCAAGCGGAAACTTAACAAAGCCACTCGCGCGGCACGAAGTTACCATTAAGCTTTGTCAGATGAACGAAAGCTGTACAGACCCGAAGCGGGTTCGCCAAGACCCTTGCAGGCCTCACCCGTTTTTCTATGCGCCGGTGTTGCCAAAATCAGGGCTTTAGATAGCTATTCGCCCGCTCCGTCAAGTATGCAAATACGCCAATCCTCGCGCCTTCTGCGAGCGCTGCGGGCACCACGCCGTAAAGCGCGATCCCGGCGCCGCCAGCGCTGGGAATATTGCAAGAATAGATGCCATTTGGGGCGCCCTCCGCGGGCTTCGCACGCGAGTTTCTTTGCAGGGCTTGTGCTTCGGCTTCGCTCCAAACTTCCAGCACGAATACCTTACGCGCTCGCTTCACCCATTGCGGACGCGCCCAAGGAGCCGTATAGCGGCGCATTGGATAACGGCAGAAATAGCTGCCGTAGGAGTCTATGCCGCCCGTTATCAGCAAAAGGGCCTCTCGCCGTTCGCTGTCGCGCGGTACAATACCCGCATCCTGCCTTATTGGCTCCATAGCTAGGTCCAACTCAAACCGCTTAATGGGCTTCGATTCGGTAACGGCAGGAAGCCCAGGCTTCGGGCGCGACCCCTCCATCAATTCCCTGAAGATCGGAGCGCGGGCCTCTCCCTGAGCAAGCTTATCTGCGCCTTGTAAAATCTGTAGAAGGCCTGTTTCTATGCTCGCACCGGGCGATTGGGCGCGGGCAACAAGCTTTCTTTCCCAGGGGCCTTCCGAAACTGCACCGGCAAGATCGAGGGCGTTGGACCAAAATCCCTCAGCCTCCGCTATGCCGGCAGTTTCGGAGAAATCGCTATCCGTGGACAGGAGCGCGAAGAGAATTGGCCCAGTTTCGCGCAGCGGCCTCAAAATCGTGCCGCTGCGCAGCTCCTCCGCTGTCACAAGCAGCTTTGCCTCCAATTCGCATGCTCCGGCAACATTTAAGAACCGCGCCGCGTTGCCGGGCTCACCCGTGGCGATCAGCAGCTCGCTCTTGCTCACATTGGCCGGCAAGTCCGCTATGTAGCCTCCCCGCTCCGCCTTGAACTTGAACCGGCTCGCCCCCCCGGCTTCGGCTGCTTTCGCCCACCCGCGGCCAAGCTTCCGGTTGGGCAGAACATCGAGCGCGAGATCGCAGCCGCCGGTCGGCTCATGGGCGGCATCCACGATTTTGATCGTCACGTCTCCCAAGGCTACGAAGAGCGGCTCGGCCGTGAGGACTGTCCGGCTTTCTTCGATCTTTACGGCCGAGATCAGGTAATGCGGAAAAGCCCGCTGCAGCGTTTCAAGCTTATTGGCCGCTGGAAAAGCCTTCTCCGGCAGCTCTGCGGCAAGGCCGCCGGCCAAAGCAGTCAGCGGGACGCCCTCGAGCTTCGCGCTTCCTTCCGCTGCCAGAACGTCTGCAGCGTTAATCGCTGAGCCGTCCTGGCGCTCAAATGCGAGGACGATTTGCCGCGTAGGACGTGAGGCGGGCGGAGGAGTTGGCTCTGTCTCGCGCTGCGGCGGCGGAGGTGCGGGCACCGGGGCTGGAAGGCGCAGGGAATCAGGATTGGGTGGCGGAACCGGTGCGGCATCTTGATTCGCGGGCGGTGTTGCTTCATGTGCTGGCGGCGGCGGGGCGGTTTCCTGACGCACGGGTGGCGATGCGGGAAGCGGCGGAGCGGCCTCTTGCCCTGCCGGAGGTGGCGCAGGAAGCGGCGGGGCGGCTTCGCGCGGTGCGGGCGGCGGCCCTGGAGGCGGCTGAAGCGCCTCTTCGCTTTGGCCTGCGTTTGTTTGCTGCCCCCAAGTTACTCCCTTGACAACCCAATCGACGAGTTGCCCTGCCAGCGTCAGGGTATCGCTGGGACAGTAACCTTCGCAGAGCATGAGGCCCGGTAGCCCGCAGGCAAAAAAGGGACGGATATCGCTGAAGCGCGATGCGCCCTTTCTCAAGTAAAACGTGACCTCTGCGAAGTCCTTGCCAGCGCCGAGCGCGCCTGATGGCGCGAACGCAGCCCTTTCCGCGTCGGCTCGCAGGTCGTCGAGCGATTGTCCGGAGCGTCCCACGAAGAAAACCGGCACCCTCACGGGCAAGGTTTTCTCTTTGTCGCGTGCGATAACGCATGTCTTTGCCGAACGGGTCTTGAAGAGTGCAATCGGCTCTGCGACGTCCAGCGAAAGACCGAAGGTTCTATGGTAGATCTTGCGCGCGCCGGCCCCAAGGCCCGGAGGCATCGCTTGGGCCTCGCCCCTCGCTTCCAACATGAAGTGCCGGGATTGTAGCCCGACATCGAGGATAAGCTGGTTCTGAGGCCATCTCCAGCAAGCATTGGGCAGGCCCGTATCGGCGCCCATGGCATTTCGCGGAAAGACCGCGGCCGGCAAGGCCATGAGAATGGCCAGCCAAACTATCTGGCGGACGGAAGCGGGGGCGAAGATCATGAAGGAGTGTTGCGGCTGTCAAAAAGGTTTCGTTAAATTTAACGCTAATTGCTGCGCTTGGGCAAAAAACCGTACGCGTTTCGTTAATTGGCCAGTCTGCCGGTACTTTCAACCGCAGCCTGGCCTTAACAGACAAGATGCGCCATGGTGCTGAGCAGAGCCAGCGCATTCTGCCGCGAATCGAGCCGCGTATCCTGCACGGCGATGGGAACGGGATTTCCCTGGGAACGCCGCCGCAAAAACGAGCGTTGGCGGGCAATCCAAACGGACATCAACCACGCGATAACGGCTGACCGGCGCTAAACCGCGGCGGGCGCGGCGCGTGATCGCGCAAGCGTGAAACAACCGGCGATTCGAACCGGGCCCTTTCCTCAAGACACAAACGTTAAGGCGGCCTTGAATAAATCGGCCGGTCAATGAAAAACGTCCGTCGCTCGGCCGCAACCGCGCGTGTGTCCGGAAACCGTTGCAAAGCGAGATACGGCGGAGTGAGTAGCTCGCAAATATGCTACAGATAAAAAAGGCCCTAACTGGTGCGGCGTTTGTGCTCATAGCTTTGGCCGCTCGCGCCAACGCTCAAGATAGCTCTCCTAATGCTGAAGCGATTGCGGCAGCTCATCAGCTTATCGCGGCTCAAGATCAAGCTGGCCAAATGAGGCAAGTCTCGGAATCTATGTCGAAGATGTTGCAGGCGCAATTTTCCAGTACCGACCCTGCAACAGCGAAATTTATGGGCACTTTCTTACGGAATGCTCTTTCGCCGGACTCTCCGGCCATGAAAAAGTTCCTCGCAGATATTGAGACGGTTCAGTTAGACGCCTTCTCAAGCGGGCTGTCCGTTGAGGATATGAAGCAGCTGGCAACTTTTCTGCAATCCGATGCTTACAAGAAATACACCGTTACCAATTTCAAAATTCTTTCTGCTGGCGCGCCCATGATCGCCGCCGTCAGCGCACTAAGCGGCGTACGGCACATCAATGCGGCCGGTAGGGGCTGCCGCATGTGTAGTGCGCTGCCAGCGTTCGAGTGTGTTCGCTCGCGGCACGCTACTCAGCAGGGGCGGGAAACTGCCAGCCATCGGGGTCTTGGCTGCGCCAACGGACTGCGGCTTTAGTGCAGCGGCTGCGCGAACCCGGCTGTGTCGAGACTCGCACAAAAGCGGACCGGGGCCGATAGTATCACCGTCAAAATCGACCGAGGATGGATTTCGCCACGATTCAGTCAAAGCTTTCGCAATATTGTCTCGTTGCGAATCAGGGGAAGGGGGCTCAATTGTTTTTTGCACGCCGGTTCACTGCTGCTGTGACAGCATTGTTGCTGATGGCAGGTGTATTATCCGTCTTCCCTTTTTCTGCAGCGGACTCGTGGGCCGAAGGTCAAACCAGCTTCTGCGAAGAAGCGGCCGGGATCGCGGTGTTGCCCTCGCCGGCCGCGCCGTGGAAGGGCGTGCCTTTGCGCGTTATCTTCGCCGCGGAGAAGCCGCTTGAGGGCGAGCTTTTGCTGATCGCGCCCGATGGAAGCGTCGCGGCCAAATCGCATGAGCGGCGCGGCGGCCCGCCCTATTTCTGGTACGCCGAGGCCGTCTCTCCTGCCGCAGGGACGTGGCACGCGAAACTCGCACGCCACGGCGCGCCGGCCGAGTGCGGCACAATCATCCGCGAAATCGCCGTGGCCGGCCACGAACCTCCGCGCCCCCACGCGGCGGAGGGGAGCGTCTGGCCCCTGCGCAATGCGTGGAATCGCGACACGGAAAACTTGTATTCTGCGTGGATCGAAAAGCTCTTCGACGCGCCGCTCGATGCGGCGCCGTCGTGGCCTGCGCTGCATGAAGTGCTGCGCGACCGCTCGCGCAATTTCCTGTTCAACCATTTGGGTCTCGGCGAAGACCAGATGGGCACCGTCATCAAGCCCGACTGCGCAGACCTTCCCTACTTCCTGCGCGCCTATTTCGCCTTCAAGATGGGGCTGCCGTTCGGGTACTCGAAGTGCAACCGCGGCGGCGGCGGCCAGCCGCCTAGATGCCACGAGTGGTGGAACATCCAGAACCCCGAGCCGCCTGCCGCCCCGCCCGAACAAAAGCCGGAACAAAAAGCCGAGTCCCGGCCGCTCTTTGACTTGTTCGGCCAGCCGGTGGCGCAGCCGCCACGGCCGGCCCTGCACCGGGTGAGCGCAGGCTGGCCGAAGCACCTGGGACTTACCGCATCGTTTGCCCATTATCTACCGATCCTCGCCGACGCCGTTCATTCCGGGTCCGCGCGAACCGCGGCGAACGACGAAAACAACGATCACTATCCAGTCCCCCTGAGCCAAGATACGCTGCGGCCCGGAACCGTCTATGCTGACCCCTACGGGCATGTTTTGATGCTCGCCAAGCGCATACCGCAAACCGAAGGGGCGGCGGGCGTGTTCTTTGCCGTGGACGGCCAGCCCGACGGGACCGTCGCGCGCAAGCGCTTTTGGCGCGGCAATTTCCTGTTCGCGCAGAATCCTGCGCTGGGCGGCCCCGGTTTCAAGCACTTCCGCCCCATCGTGCAGGACAAAAACGGCAGCTTGCGGCGGCTGACCAACGCCGAGATCGCGAAGAACCCGCAATATGGCGATTTTTCGCTCGGACAGGCGCGGCTTAGCGTCGAAGAGTTCTACGATCGGATGGATGACGTGATGTCGCCGGAGCCGCTCGATCCCTTGCGCGCGATGATGGAGGTGATCGCTGCGCTCGAAGAGCAAGTGAAGGCGCGCGTAACATCGGTCGAAAACGGCCGGAAGTACCAGGCCAGCGGGCACGGCGACGCGGACATGCCGGACGGCCCGTCGATTTTCGAGGCAGCCGGCGCATGGGAAGATTTCGCGACGCCGTCGCGCGATTTGCGTCTGTTGATCGCGATCGATGTGCTGCGCGGCTTTCCGGATCGCGTCGCGCGGCGGCCCGAGCGCTACGCGATGCCGAAGGAGAAGAGTGCCGCTGATATGAAGGCCGAATTAGATAGAGTGCTTGCCTCGGAGCTTTCGGCGCGCAAGTTTTCGTATACGCGCAGCGACGGCTCGGCGTGGACGCTCGCGCTCAAAGACGTGGCGAGCCGCGCGGCGGATCTCGAGATGGCGTACAATTTGAACGACTGTGTCGAGCTGCGCTGGGGCGCGCTGGACAGAAGCGAAGAGGCGTCGACATGTAAGCGGCATGCGCCGCCGGCGCAGCGTGCGAAGATGACGGAGTACCGCGCTTGGTTCCACGAGCGGCGCCGGCCGCCCCGCGCTTAGAACAAGACTGGCAAGAAACTCTGGTTTCCGATGCATCTGAATCTGCGCGCGGCGCTCCGTACGTGCCTTTGAAATAGGAGTCCCCAAAGGCGGCACTTCGGTGCCGTTTTTTGTGCGCTAGATGTAACGTCTCAGCAGGTTGCTCATGGGAAGCTGAGCAGGTATGTGAATTTTGCCACAAACCACTGCCTGCCGGAGCGTCCCATGAACGTGCATAAGAATGCCAAACTGACGCCCCTCGGT
>JBKQQS010000019.1:0-67128 GCA_052144215.1 Rhodomicrobium sp. | reverse complement strand
GCTCAAATCGCTTCCGGCCCAGGAGCTTACTCAAGTCCCCCTCACCCCAGCCCTCTCCCGCCCGGGGAGAGGGAGCAGGCCGGGCCCGTTGCAACAGCGTCCCCTTTACCCTCCGCGGGAGAGGGACAGGGTGAGAGGGCTCGATCAAGCATAAGCATGGTTTGTGCTGTTGCTTAGGAGGATTTTGTGAGCGATGCAGACAGCGCCAGCCCGCCGGGCATTTCCTTCCGGGTCCGCGGGCTCGTGCAAGGGGTGGGCTTCCGGCCCACGGTTTGGCGGCTTGCCCGTCGCTTTGCACTCTCAGGCGAAGTGCTGAACGACGGTGAGGGGGTCCTCATCCACGCGTGGGGACCGGCAGCGGCGCTCGCCGGGTTCGAGCTGGCGCTTTCCGCCGAAGCGCCGCCGCTCGCCCGCGTCGACTCTGTCGAATGCACACCGCTCGAAACCCGCTTCGACGGGACTGGATTCCGGATCGTCGAGAGCCACAGGGGCACAGTGAGAACCGGCATCGCCGCGGACGCCGCAACCTGCCCCGCCTGCCTCGCCGACATCCGCGACCCCGCCAACCGGCGCTACCGTTATCCGTTCACCAACTGCACGCATTGCGGGCCGCGGCTGTCGATTGTGCATGCGATCCCCTACGACCGCGCAACGACGAGCATGGCGAAATTCGCCATGTGCTCCGCCTGCCTCGCCGAGTACCGAGATCCCGCAGACCGCCGCTTCCATGCGCAGCCCAATGCCTGCCCCGAATGCGGCCCGAAGGTTTGGCTGGAGGGGGCTGCGGGATCCCTGGCGGACACCTCGTTGTATCGCGATGCGATAGAGGCCGCCGCAGCGCTCATCGCCGCCGGAGAGATTGTCGCCATTAAGGGTATCGGCGGATTTCACCTCGCATGCGATGCCTGCAATCCGGGCGCAGTTACCCGGCTGCGCGAGCGGAAAGCACGCTTCGGCAAGCCTTTCGCGCTCATGGCACGCGATCTCGATATCATTGGAGACTACGCGGAGCTTGGCGAGGCGGAGCGGACATTGCTAACCGGTGTTGCCGCTCCTATCGCGATTTTGAAATCGAGGCCTGGCGCAGCGCCGCCGCTGGCGCCCGGTATTGCGCCTGGCCAATCGACGCTTGGCTTCATGCTGCCCTATACGCCGCTCCATCACCTCCTGCTTGAGAACATCGGCCGCCCGATTGTGCTCACCTCGGGCAACCGCAGCGACGAGCCGCAATGCATCGACAATGCTGAGGCCCGCGACCGGCTCGCTATCATTGCCGATTATTTCTTGATGCACGACCGCGAAATCGTGAACCGCCTCGACGATAGCGTCGCGCGCGTCATGGCAGACAAACCGTGCCTCTTGCGCCGCGCCCGCGGCTATGCGCCGGCGCCGCTTCCGTTGCCGCCAGGTTTCGAGGATGCGCCGGCGGTGCTCGCAATGGGCGCCGAGCTGAAATCCACCTTTTGCCTCGTAAAGGACGGGCAGGCCATCGTTTCGCAGCACATGGGCGACCTGGAGGAAGTGGCAACGCATTCCGATTACCGGCGGAACTTAGAGCTTTATAAGAACCTCTTCCGCTTCGAGCCGCAGGTTGTCGCGGTGGATGCCCATCCCGATTACATCTCCACGAAATGGGGCCTAGCCCTCGCGGAGGATGCCGGCATTTCCCCGGTCACAGTGCAGCATCATCATGCCCATATTGCCGCGGCACTTGGCGAGCACGGCGTGCCGGTTCCGGCCCCGCCCGTCATCGGCATTGCGCTCGACGGCCTCGGCCTCAGCGAGGATGGCGAGCTGTGGGGCGGCGAGTTTCTGCTCGCGGACTACGGGAGCTATCGCCGGCTCGCTCATTTCGCGCCGGTCCCCTTGATCGGGGGCGCCAAAGCCATGCGCGAGCCCTGGCGCAATACGCTTGGCCATCTTCACACTTTTTTGGGATGGGAGGCCGTCCGCGAGGGCTACGCTAGCCTTGAGGCAGTACGGCGCCTGAAAGAAAAGCCTTTCGAAACCTGCCTTCGCATGATGGAGCGCAGCATCAATTCGCCGCTCTCGTCCTCGGCGGGCAGGCTTTTCGATGCGGTCGCGGCGGCACTGGGGCTTTGCTTCGACGCCGCGTCCTACGAAGGGCAGGCGGCGATTGAGCTGGAGGCGCTCGCGCAAGACGCGATGGCAGAAACCCGCGAGGGCTATGGCGCGGCCTTGGTGCCTGGCGACCCAGTGCGGCTCGATTGGACGCCGCTTTGGACGGGGATTCTGAAAGACCTCGCCGCCGGTATCGATCGCGCCATCATCGCCGCGCGCTTTCATCGGGGCCTCATCGAAATTGTGGCTGCGACCGCTCACGGCCTCGCTGAGGCCCATGGCTGCGAGGCGGCCGTCCTCACGGGAGGCGTCTTCCAGAACAAGATTCTGCTCGAAGGGGTAAGCGAACGGCTTGCGGGGCTGAACCTGAAGGTGCTGGCGCCGGCCTCTTTCCCGGCAAACGACGGCGGCATTTCGCTGGGCCAAGCCTTGATCGCCGCCGCCCGCTCGCTCGATGCTCAAACTATTGCAACGCGCTCCGTCTCTTGATAGGAATGCCGCACCGCGGATTTTGGAGTGACACGGCGGCCGTTAGCGGCTAAATATCTCGCTCGCGATTTTTCGCGCTTTCCTGCCTGGAGGGGTGCCCGAGTGGCTAAAGGGGACGGACTGTAAATCCGTTGGCTAAGCCTACGTTGGTTCGAATCCAACCCCCTCCACCAGCTGCCTCAAAAATCATCCTGTTTCAATCGCTTATGTCTAAGATTGGCTAGACTTTCTGGGGTGTTAGCGGGTCAGCTTGCTACCGCGATCATGGGGTGGGGGCTGGCCTCCTCTACCCGCTTGCTTCCGCCGCCAAGCGGAACTATGCCGGTGATAGCCTTCGCGAAAGCTCAGGGCGGATAGGCAGCGATCCTTTCCGGAGAGGCGCCAATGCCGTGCACTCGAAAATATCTTGGAGCAGGCAGTTATAATGCAGGGCCCTGATTTCCAACAGTAGGATGGTTTTCGGAACCATGGGCTACTGGCCGAATGGTCCTGTTTATGCTCCTTGCGGATCAACGGAAGATCTAATTGCATTTTATGCCGCTACATAGTTAGGCTGATGATGTTCCGGCTATATCTGTCCTGAAGCTCGATGCCGGATGCTTAATGGCTTCGCCGGGCATTCTTTGACGGAGCACCGAAGCTGCAGCAAACGGAGACTGATCTGGCGTGAGCGCAACCCGGCACCAAGTCCTTTCATCGGCCTCGGTCTTCCTTTCAGACCTCGTTAGGTTCCGCCCCCGGATGCTGGGCGGGGTGGTGCTGCTGATGCTGGTACGCAGCTTTACCGAAGGCCTAACTTTCGTGCTGCTCATCCCTTTGCTGGCATTCGCCGGCCTCGCACCATCCTCTGAGACTGGAGGCTGGGCGCGCGCGAGCCTAATCAAATTTCAGACGATTACTGGGCTAACGCCAACGCTGGAGCTGGTGCTCGCAGTCTTCTTTGTAATCATCCTGCTACGTTCGGCAGTTGGTTACGCGAGCACCGTTCTCGCCGCGCAGTTCATGGCGGGCTACGTCGACCATGTCCGGCGGAGGATCTACACGACGTTTTCGCGGGCGAGCTGGCTGCATTTCCTGGGCTCCAGAAAGGCGCATGACACCTACGCGCTAACGATGCAAGTAAACAGCGTCGAAAGCGCAGCCTTTGCCATTTTCGGGCTAACCGCGTCCGTGCTGACAATCTTGGCCGGGCTCGGTGTCGCGTTCGCCGCCTCGCCGCCACTGGTCATAGCCGTGCTGGCCGCGATGCTGGTACTGGCTGCTCCGCTGCTCATCTTTCAAAGACGGGCGTATCAGCGGGGTACAGAAACTGTGCGTGCCATGAGAGGCCTTTACGACGTGCTTGCCGCGCGCATGGACGGGCTGAAGCTCGCCAAGGCTTTCGCGATAGAACGGGAACTCGAGCGAGACTTCTCCGTGATCTCGGGTTCCTTTCAAGGTGCGGTGGTTGCCGCACGCGAGAACGGCGCGCGCGCCACGCTGGTGCAGGAAACCGCCGCCGCTTTAATCCTTGTCCTGTTCGTCTATGCGAGCCTTAGGATCTTCCGGGCATCGAGCCTTGAGTTGATCCTCCTCATCGCGATCTTCTCCCGCTTGCTACCGCTAGCCATCAATTTTTTGTCTGGATTGCAGGGGCTGGGGAGCGCCTTGGCCGAGTACGATGCGCTGCGCACCATAGAGGCGAGAGCACGCGCTGCCGAGGAAGCGTTGCCCGAGACAATCGTGCCAATCGCGCTGCGCCGCGGGATTGAGTTGCGTGACGTGAGCTTCAGATATCCGGAGCAGTCCGGCGAGTGGACACTTCACCGTGTCTCGTTGGAGCTGCCTGCCGGAAAGGCGATCGGGATTGTTGGGTTGTCCGGCGCCGGCAAATCGACGCTCGCCGATCTGATCGCTGGGCTGCTGGCACCCACCAGTGGTGCGCTGCTGATCGACGGAGCGCCTATCGATGAGCATTCGCGGCCTCACTGGCGTGCCAGCGTCACCTATGTGCCGCAGGACGCACCGCTTTTTCACGATACGATCCGGGCCAACCTGCTCATCGGGGCCCGCGGAGCCAGCGAAGCCGACATATGGCGTTGTCTCGATCTCGCGCATGCAGTGCCGCTCGTGCGGGGGCTACCCTTGGGCCTCGAGACCATGGCTGGCGACCGCGGCGTGCGCCTGTCGGGCGGTGAGCGGCAAAGGCTGCGAATTGCGAGCGCCCTGCTTCGCAAACCCTCACTGCTCATTCTCGACGAGGCCACAAATGCCTTGAACCCTGTCGACGAACGCGAGATCATCGCCGCCTTGCGCGATCTCTTGGGCCAGGTAACGATTGTCATGATCGCGCACCGCGCGCCGTCCATCGCATGGATGGACCAACTCATCTTGCTGGAAGGCGGATATGCCGTAAACATTGGGCCGCCCCGCAGTGCCATTGGCGGGAAAGGCAATCTGCTAAGCGGACAGCAAAACGCCGATGCCATGCCGGGCGAGCTGTTCGACAGGCATCGGGAACCGGGCAACTAACGGCCAGAACCGGCCAACGGTTTATCGGTTGCAAATGCCTCAAAGAGGCGCTCTCAAATACTTCCCGATAAAAGCTTGCGTGCAAGGCGGAAGGGTCTCGTGACATGGTAAAGCGGCCACAAGGAACGCGGAATAGGCATAGTCTCGTAATCGCCAACGGTTGGAATGAAGCAAAGACGGAGAAGAACGTTCAACTTCTGGATCGAGGTCTCGCAAAGGACGAAGTCAACACGATTGCCAGCCGCAACCGCGTCTGCCTCGATGCTTGAAGCGCTGAGTCCCGTAACAATCGAACGGACCAGAGCTTGGATAGATGGCTCGCTCCTTGCGCTTTGAAGGATTTTCGGATTTACGCTAATTCCCATGAGTTCGGAAATCAACGTGCACCCCAACAAAATTGGCCTCTCACACCGGATCCGCCTTGCACGCGCAATGAGTGCGCTCCAATCGATTTCAGTGTGGCTATCGTAAAAGAAGGCAAAGTCACATATCCAGTCAAGAGACCGCCACCTTTCCTTTGTTCCATGTCCGGCGAGTAAGATTGCAAGATCGTCTCGCCCGAGGGTTGGAATTTGACGTCCACCAATCTGCACAGTTTCAAGGTTTCCCCATATCGTGCCCGCGTGGATTGGAAACGGTATGCCTTTTGGGGCGAAACCCCAATGGAGGTCGATCCCAATGCTTGAGTCATCGTTTACAAACATATGCTGTTGTTGATAGGCGAGGAAGGCACTGCGATAGTGCGCAGCGCCAAACATTGCTCTATAGCCGCAAGATTGCAGAGCTTCTTCGGCAGCCGGCATATCGGCATGACGCACGATGAGATCGATATCGTTGAATTCGCGCCGGGCGAGGCCGCCGTAGAGCGTCAGGGCAAGTGTAGCTCCCTTGAAAGTCGCAAAAGGTATTCCACGCGAGTCGAGCTTATCGGCGATCCTCAGTAATTCCCTTGTGAAGGTGAGGTTTCGTGCAGCTTGCGCCCATTCAAATCGTTCAAGTTTTTCTTTGATTTCACTTGCCTCAACGCTGCATTGCGGACTCCGGAGAGCGTGTAGCAGGTGTGGTCTTACCCCATGCATTGCCGCTAAACTAAAGACCCGCGTCCAATCGAACCCAGGCGCTGTTAGTTCCAATACCCGTTTATAGTCTGCATCCGGACGCGTCAGGCAGCAAAGTAACTCGATTTCAGGAGGCATGTCAGCGATATCCATGCGATCCCAGCCACCGATTGAGTGCGTAAACCCTGAGCAGCGCCTCCTTCTCGAATGGCGTTGCCGGGTTGACCGGAATTCTTGCAAGATCCACAAAGTCCAAGATCGTTTGTCCTGGTGTCAGCGATGGGCGTGCCGTCTCTTCAAACGCCGCCGCGAACGGCTCTCCCTGCAGCGGCGTTTTGTCTCTGGTCAGAATTTCCGCCGGAAGATAACCGCGCATAGATTGACGCATGAGCAGCTTTCTGCGCCCCCATGGAATTGGCGGAACCGCGAGCAAAAACTTCAGAACTCGCAGATCTAAGTACGGATGCCGCCAATCGAGGCGGGTTCCAGCTAGGACCGGGTCTAATCGCTCGAAAAAGTACTGCCAGATCGGGCTATTGAATGAGGCCATGGCTCTAGGCCGCCACGGGTGTGTGCTAACGCCGGATGACCGGCCAACTCTCCGGTGGAGGTCAACCTTTTTAATTAAATCGCCGTCCAGCCAGGATGGCACCGCGATACGGAATTGGCTTTGCTTTGGGTTCGCGATTGCCAGGAGAGAGCGTAAGGATTGAAGCCATTCGCGCGTTTTCTTAGAACGAAAATATTGTACAGCAGCATGTCCAAGCTCCGGCCATTTGCGGCTGTTTTTGAGCCAGCGCAGATAAGACCGCCACTCGAATGTGAGAGCATTGTCGGGCCCCTCACCGTAGAACCATACCTTTGCGGAACCCAGCATTTCGTTTTCGATGCATTTTCCTCTCTCCGTGTTTCCAACCGAGAGCGACGGCTCTGGCGTCTGGCCGGTGTGCTCAAGGCAGGACCAATCGAGAAAGTCTTGATCTCTTTCCAATAGAGCATGCTCGATGCCAAGCTTGTTTGCGACAAGAGCGCTGAAATAAGCTTCGGTGTCCGGAATGAGGCGGGATAAATAGCGGGTTTGGGCGACCACCCGGGCCGGATCGCCGGCAGCCTTCACTGCCAGTGCAGCGAGCGTGGAAGAATCGAGACCGCCGCTGAGCGAAATCCCTACGCGGCCGCTGGGCATGCGGTCCACGATGGCCCGCGATACGAGCTCGCGAAATTGCTCCAGATATTCTCTTGGCTCGCGAAAGTAGACCGGCTGTGGAATATCGAGCGACCAGTATTTTTGCACCGCTTCGCTTGTGGCAGACAACACAAGGACATGCGCAGGCGGTAGCCGCTGAATGTGGCGGTAGACGGTGCGCTCAAAGTCGATAGAAAAACCAATGGTTAGAAAGTCAGCAATCCAGAACGCGTCGAGTTCGCAGCCCATTTGGGGCTCCGGGACGACGCTGGCGAGATCGTCACCGATCAGCCATTGAGAACCCGCCTTCGCATAAAAAAGTGGCCTCACGCCCAGGTGATCGCGCATGCACAACAAGGTCTGCCGGGCCTCGTCCCAGATCGCGAAACAAAAATCCCCCGATATGCGATCGCTAAAGCGCTCATCCCACTTCGCATAGGCCAGAAGGCACAATTGCGCGTCGCTCACTTTATCGCTGGCGCCTAATCGGGCCGCCAAATCTCCGCGGGCATCGAGGCGAATCCGGCCCACGATGAAGACCTGGCCGCCGGGAGAGCTTGCCTGTTGGATGGGCGGGCCGTCCTTCGCGCTGGACCAGGTGAACAATACCTGTTTCGAGGCCCCGAGGACTTTTTGACCCCTTCCGTATTCCGCCTCGCACCCGCCGGTGCCGATGGGCGCACCGTCGCGGTTGAAAACGACTTTGAAGCTCATGGAGACCTTGTTCCTTTATCGGCACTACGTTCGCTGGAGGTGGGCCAGGCGGCAAGGAGCTTGAAATCGTCTTCTTCTCGTCCCCCTATCAAGGTTACGCGGTCAGAGACGAGCCATGCATGGGCCCTGAACGTCCCATCCGCCTTGCCGACGCCTATTCGCAATTCCGATTGATGCCCGTTTCTCGAAAGCAATCGCTGCAATGCGAGCGCCTTAACAAGACATGTTGCTCCTCTCTGCCGCTTTGCAGCCGCTTCGACAGACCACGCCAGCGTCTTCGCACGCGCCGTACCGCGGCCTTGCCGCGCTGCCCAGCCGCGCACGGCTCCGAATGTCTGACACGCCAATCGAAGCCGGCACTCCGCCAAGGTGAACCAGGCCCTCACGAACCAGGAATAATGCCGGAACGTCAATCCTTTGGGCGCCATCCAATTTGTCACTTTGGAGCCGACCCATCGATCATGTCCGCGACCTCCGCGAAGGCGTCGAACCGCCTCGGATAAGACAGACGGCAAACGGGCAGCACGCTGGCCACGCGCTCGGCGAAACGGAACTGACGTTCGAGCCGCGACGGCGTATGCAAGCGAGCATTCATTGTTGAAGCCAAGATCGTTCTGAACGAATCGGTGCCGGCAAGTTTCTCGAGCTTGATCTCATCGTTCCGCGGCCCGGCCGGCAAGCAAAGATGGTAGAGCGCGGAGAGGCGGCACGGGGCCCGGTGTCTTCGGACCTCTCCCAAATCGTAGATCAGTTTCTTGCCGAGCGGGCTCCAACGGCCGCGGCTCTGGGCGTCCGGTAGGAACCGCGAAGCTGGATCTGGAAACAGCTTGAGACGATAGGGTCCTGGGTGTGCGATAGCGGTTTGCCCCCGGAATGTGATGCGCAGCATGTCGTCTGTAACGACATCGGCGCCTTTGCCGGTCAGAAACGCAGCGAGCGTCGACTTGCCGGCGCCACTCGACCCAAGTAAACCGATGCCGCGTCCGCCGATCTCGACGACGGTCGCGTGTAACGGTTCTTCGCCTTGTTGGATCAATGCCGCGGTGACCGCGAAATTGACCAAATAGGCCTCGAAAGATTCGAGCGGCGTGCAGCTCAGGTTGCGGCACGCGACACTGCTGCCATCCGCGGCCACAACAAATTCGAACCAATCCCGCCAGCGCAAATACAGAGCGCCGCTCTCAAGGACGCTATGATGAATCCAATCCTCGGATGGGGACGCAAGATGTTCCGGGGCCATCGCAAAATCGTCCGCTTCCGCGGCGACGATCCTCACAACCGCGTTGGAAGGAGAAGAGACCGCCTCGTTCCAAGTCTCCCGAGGCCCCTCAGGAAGCGCTAGCTTAATCTCGCTTTTAAGGGTTACGCCGTAGACATCGTAGTTAAACATTTGGCCGGCCAACGAGAGAAAAGAGCGCTTCGCCCATGCCAGGCCCCCCTTAAGCTTCGAGCTTTTCCGATGATACCTTGCATTTTTCAAAGCCACGTTCCAGCTTGTATCGCCTAACGTGACAAGCCCGTCAAGGATACTCGCGATGGTTGTGGCGCTAGCGCACGATGAAGCCCGGTGCGCGCAGGACCTTCCTTTGCTCTGCCGGCCGGTGGCGATCGCATGGTCAGCAATGATGCAACCGGGAGGAGAGGCCAGATCGGTAGCTCAGCGAGCTTCTCCGAATAGAGACGGCCTTAATCGCGGCGCGCCACCGCCAGAGCGATGTTAGAGACGCTATGCCGCAACCCGCCGATTTCGCTTGACCTAGCTGTTCTAAGTCTTAAACACTATGCTCGCAAAGGTTGAGCATGTCAGCATAAAGGGGGTTACGGCTATGGCGAATTCACAGAATACAGCGTCTCAGACTGACTCCGCGAAAAACGGTGGGAAAGAGGCTTACGCGGCGCCGAAGCTAATTGAATATGGCACGTTGAAGGACATCACCTTGGTTATTGGCCTCGGGGGAATCTCGGACGGCGGCCTTATCTATCCCCTTGAGAGAACACATCTTTTGTGAGCTTGACCAAACCGCTACCGTAGGTTTCCGAAGATCTTCGGAAGCCTTATGCGAACCGCGGCGACACACGTTAAACTTGTCCATCCGGCTCATGCTTCGAAGCCTTTGCTCGGATGCCTGAAATCGGCGATCCAATCCAGCTTGGCCTTGAGCAAGTCCTTCTAGCCGGTTTCGCGCCGCTCCCGTGGTTTCGTACCACGTCCCCAAATGACGGCCGGCCCCGGAACATTATAATTTGCGGGGAGGGAAACACCGATGGAACGTGCAAGAACGCCCGAAAATAAACTTTCAAAACTTGCAAGCTCATTTCCAGTTGCGCCGCATTCCCAAACATTATCGGTGGCTTTTAAATACTTACTTCGCACGCTCGACAATCTCAATGAGGCCGGCTTTTTCAAGTGCCCCTACGAGTGCCAGAGTATCTGACCGGCATTGCTCCTCGCCAACGTCAAACCTGCTACATACAGTCTCGCAGATATCGGTAACGGCGATCGGCTCTTTCATCGCTTCCCAAATATGCGCGCCGGTCTGATTGAGGCCGAAATAAAGAGTGCTCTTTAGATTGAGGATGGCATACTCGCCGTTCAAGTTGCACGAGACTTGATCGGCTGCCTGCTTCACGACCGTTGAGAGATCTATCGGCATGATCGGTTTCCTGGCGTTTGGCCCGCCAAAACGCACTTTTTTGGATCTATGCTGGCATCCAACCCTCTTTGGCTTCCAAAAGCAACTTATTAGATCAGCGATTAAGCTGGATTTTTCTAACGATTTGCGCCGGCTTCGCGTGCGTTGGCGTCATCCGGGAATTTTTGCAACGCCTGTACGCCAGTGATGCGTCGCATTCAACTCATATAAAAACCGGTAAAGATCAGCTTTATCGCGGCAAGAGCGCTACTCACGATTTGAGCGGCTTCCAGCCATGTATGAGGGATCATGGCCCTACTTGCCTTGGACCGGGCTGGTCGATTTCCCCGCGCCATGGCCGGCAGCCGCCAGGCCGGTAGCTGGCGATCCTTTTGTTTTAGGCGGGGGCGCTTTCAGCGCGGTGCTCAGGTTGCCGGAGGTAAGGGAGTCTAGTGCTATTGTACGACAGCCTGTGCGGGCGGTTCTCTGCCATAAGGATCTCCATATTGAATATACCTTCGGATTAACCCGGTGGACGGCCGGCCTCCGCAAGGATAGCTTTCCTGCGAAGGGCTGCAAAGGCAGCGCTACCGAATGAGAAAGGAAACGCCGTGATTTTCGAGATTGCGGAGATAGAGGTGAAGGCTGGCGGGGAGGCCGCGTTCGAGGCTGGCGTTGCCAAGGCCGTTCCGTTATTCCAGCGTGCCAAGGGATGCCGGGGGATGGAGCTGCAGCGCTCGGTCGAGACGCCATCGAAATACCGGCTTGTCGTCAAGTGGGAGACGATTGAGGACCATATGGTACATTTCCGCGGTTCTGAAGACTTTCAAGAATGGCGGAAGCTGGTGGGGCCGCACTTTGCTTCGGCGCCCGTGGTTGGGCACACGCACACGGTGCTCTCTGGCTTTTGAGTCAATTTAGGATATTCTCATTCACTTAGCGTTACTGCGAGGGCGTCATGGCTATTCATTTTCTACCCCTTCTACTGGCTAAAGTCGTGGGGAAGCTGGCATTTAAAAAAGCGGCCGTCCATCACGCCGCGCATCATTCGCTTGGGCACAAACTTGCCAAGGAGGGGGTCGAAAAAGCCGCAAGCTCCGCGGTCGACCACGCCTCGAAACCCAGTGACTCGAAAGCCGGCGAGCAGAGCTAAGGCGCGACGCGCTGTTTGCGCGGCGGCCCGGGTTCGCCACTCAAAGCGAAACGTTGGCCGCGACGCCGATATTGCGGAATGCTTCCGACCCGCCTTGGGTGAGGTCGTGGCCGGTAATTTCATCGCCCATGAGCGCGCGGATGCCGCCCTTCTTTGCGCCCGAGATCATGTTCATCGCGATGAACGCGTAGCCAACGTCGGAATTCGAAACCCCGATACCGGCGGCTGTGCCTTCGATCTTGTTGTTCATGACCGTCAGCATTCCGAGCCGGGCCGGGCCACCGAGCCGCAGGCCGAATTGGCCTGGGCCGCTCACGAGATTGTTCGTAACCACTCCGTCACCCTCGACCCAGATCGCAGCTTTGGCGCAAGCTTGGGCCCTGTTGCCGGCCACGAACAGGCCGGTGCCTGAGCAAACGAAGCCATCGCCGCCGCTCGATAGGACCTGGCAATCGGAAACGGTGAGGTTGCGGCACTCGCGCGCCAAGAGGGCCGTCCCTGAGAAGCTTACGCCCCTCAGGCTAACATCCTGAGCGTTTGAACTCTCGAACACATGCAATCCAGGCGGTGCGGTTAGAACGGTGAGGCCCGGAACGCCGAACACGGCAGCCCCCGAAGGAAGCTGAAGCTTTGAAAAACGATAGCGGCCCGCAGGAATGACAATAGGCTGGCCGGCCGCCGCCAGCTCGCCGATGGCCTTTTGCATAGCAGGCGACTGGTCGCCCCAGATGCCCGGCTCGATCCCCCATTCGGCGAGGGCCTTGCCGTAGCCGCTCAAAATACCAGGCGCAGCCTCAGCGGCGCTTACGCCAAAGAGAGCGGCGGTCATTCCGCCCAGTCCCATGAAGTGCCTGCGATCCATGGTTGCTGTATCCTCCGCGATTGCCGCCGACGTTCCGCTTCGCGAGTAGCACAGCCTGAGCGCTAGCGCGAATGAGAACCTGCGCCCCCGCCGCCGCGCCTTCCAGCGTCATGCGCGGCCGGACGCTCACGTCTGTGCCGAGCGCGGGCATATGAATGAAGCTCACGAGCGGGCCGTCCGTGCCGGCATCCGCCAGGCTCCAATAGAACAGCGCATTGCAGAGATAGCGTCCGGCGTTCCTCGAAAGCTGCGCCGGAAACCCGCTTTGCCTGAGCGCCCTCAGAAGCGGGCAAGGCGGCATCGTTGCTTGCAATATGCGCTGTCCCGAAAGGTCCAGAGGCTTTCCGGGCCGGACAAAGCCAGCATGATCTTGCCTTGGGCCGCTCATATTGACGGCGCACGTCTCGATTTCGAAGCCGGCCGCCCGCTTCGAGACGCCGAAATGCAAAATTGCGTGCGGCCTTACCTTGGCGGCCGCCTCGCGCGCGATCCGCCTCGCATCGGCCCAGACGACCGGAACGATCCCGGTAAAATGCTCGATGCCGGGATCGGCAGGGGATCGCGCGAGCGCTTCCACCATGGCTGCGGAGGCGTTTTGCGGCATGCCCGGGAACGGTCCGAAGCCCGTCACAAGAATACGCATCGCCGGGACTGCTTTGCGGTTCATGTGCATCCTGAAATTAGCGAGGCCGCTTCGTCGGCGGCGACAGATGGCGGCATGAGCCCGGCGCGCACATTGCGCTCCAGCTCTGCGATTTTGGCGGCGGCCGCCTCGTTGGATAGAAACACCTGGCGCATCCGGTCCTCGATCATGGCGTGCATCCAGCGCACATCCTGATCGCGGCGCTTGGCTTCGAACTCGCCGGTTGCTTCGAGTGCGGCGCGATGGCGGACTATATTAGCCCAAAGCTCATCGAGTCCGCGGCCTTCGCGCGACGATATCGTGATCACCGGCGGCTTCCACGAGGCGCTTGGCGGCGTGAGGATGTGGAGCGCGGCTTTGTAGTCGCCGGCGGCGGCCCGGGCCGGGCCCTCGTTGCCGCTATCGGCCTTGGTAATGGCGATCATATCGGCGAGCTCCATTACGCCTTTTTTGATCCCCTGAAGCTCATCGCCGCCGCCCGCCAGCATGAGAAGAAGGAAGAAATCCACCATCCCGGCAACGGTGACCTCCGATTGCCCGACACCGACGGTCTCGACGAGCACGATGTCGAAGCCCGCCGCTTCGCAGAGAAGAATGGTTTCGCGCGTCGTTCGCGCAACCCCGCCAAGTGTGCCGGAGGAGGGCGATGGGCGGATGAACGCGTTCGGGTCCGCGGCGAGGCTTGCCATGCGCGTCTTGTCGCCGAGAATGGCCCCGCCGGAGCGGCTCGACGACGGGTCGACCGCAAGCACCGCGACGCGATGGCCTTGGCCTGTAAGAAAGCTTCCCAGGCTATCGATCAGCGTCGACTTGCCGACGCCTGGAACGCCCGTAATGCCGATGCGGTGCGAGCGCCCGGCGGCCGCATTGAGCAGCGTCAACAGCTGCCGCGCTTGCGCCCGGTGCTCCGGCTTGCGGCTTTCGATCAGCGTGATGGCACGCGCGAGCGCAACGCGGCTGCCGGTGCGGAGCTGCCCGGCCAGCCCCATCATGTCTCGCGCCGCGTCCGGTCCTTGAACGGAGTTCTCGATTCCCATGAGTAAGGATTAAAAGAGGGAAGCCCGCGAGACAAGTACAATGGCTTGGCCCTTGCGCACGCCGCGGCCGAACGCTGCAACTTCAAGCGCTCCTGACCGCGACTGTAACCAGCAACTCACAATTATATCGCTGAACTTGTGATACAGGGGAAACAGGCGCACAATGCGGCTTCCGGCGAGACAAAGGTTTAACCGGAGGAACAAATCATGAACATCTTGGGCTTCGCAACAGATGCGGTGGGATCATCGGTAAGCGCAGGGGCGGCCAAAGCATTTGCCGCGCAGTTGCGCGGGACCTTGCTCAACGAGCGCGACCCTTCCTATGACGAAGCGCGAAAAATTTGGAACGCAATGATCGACCGTCGGCCCTGCCTCATCGTGCGCTGCGCGGGTGCCGCCGATGTTGCCGCAGCGATCCGTTTTGCGCGGGAAAACGAGCTAGCAGTGGCGGTTCGTGGCGGAGGGCACAATATTGCAGGCAGCGCAGTCTGCGACGGCGGCCTTGTTATCGATCTATCGCAAATGAAGGCGGTGCAGGTGGACGCGGCAACGAAGCGTGCAAGGGTCGAGCCCGGAGCGACGCTTGCAGATGTCGACAAAGCGACCCAGGCCTTCGGCCTCGCCTTGCCCAGGGGAATAAACTCAACCACCGGAATTGCCGGCCTAGCGCTAGGCGGCGGATTTGGCTGGCTCACCCGCAAGTTTGGCCTGACCTCGGACAATCTACTGTCTGCTGATGTGCTCACGGCCGGCGGTGAGCAACTGCGCGCCAGCCCGTCAGAAAACACGGATCTGTTTTGGGCCCTGCGCGGCGGCGGCGGAAATTTCGGCGTGGTCACCTCTTTCGAATTCCAGCTTCACGAGGCCGGCCCGCAGGTGCTATCCGGACTCGTAGTCCACCCGTTCGGCGACGCGCTGACAGTTCTCAAAGGATACCGGCAAGCGCTCGAAACAGCGCCTGACGAACTCACCTGCTGGGTGGTTATGCGGAAGGCACCGCCGCTGCCGTTCCTGCCGGCGGAGTGGCACGGCAAGGAGGTGCTGGTTCTTGCTATGTGCTACTGCGGCGATATCGAGTCAGGGGAGCGGGCGGCTGCCGGCCTGCGATCGATTGGAAGGCCTATCGCCGATGTTGTGGCCCCAACCCCGTTCGTGAGCTGGCAGCAGGCCTTTGACCCGTTGCTCGCCCCCGGCGCCCGCAATTATTGGAAGAGCCACGATTTTGTGGAGCTTTCAGACCCGGCGATCGATATCCTAACCGAAGCCGTGCGCAATCTTCCAGGCCCCGAATGCGAGATCTTCATCGGCCATGTGGGCGGGGCTGCCGGCCGCGTTGCAACTGACGCTACCGCATTTCCGCAACGAAGCTCGCATTACGTCATGAATGTTCACGCACGCTGGCGCGAGCCGGATCAGGACCAGAAATGTATCGCATGGGCACGCGGCATATTTGAAGCGGCGAAGCCTCATGCCGTTGGAACCGCTTATATCAACTTCATGCCCGGCGACGAGCCGGATCGCGTGGAAGCTGCTTATGGCGGTAACTATAAGCGGCTTGCCGAGGTGAAGCGGCGCTACGATCCAGGGAATTTTTTCCGCATGAATCAGAATGTGAGACCGGCCGCTTGACGCTTAGAGAACGGCCGCGGCCGATTTGAGCCACTTGCGCTCGCTGCCTTTTAGGGCGGGCGCAACTTCGCTTCGAACCCGCGCGTGATAGGTATTGAGCCATTGAAGCTCCTCACCCGTGAGCAACTCCGGCACGATGAGCCGGCGGTCGAACGGCGCGAGCGTGAGCGTTTCGAAGCCCATCATGGCCGTTTCGCCGCCCTCGATGGCTTCCGGCTCCGTCACCGCGCAGAGGTTCTCCAGCCGGATGCCGTAATGGCCTTCCCGGTAGAAGCCCGGCTCGTTCGAGACGATCATGCCCGGCTCCAGCGCTGCCATGCCGTTGCGCGAGATCGATTGCGGGCCTTCATGGACGGATAGAAAGCTGCCGATGCCGTGGCCGGTGCCGTGGCCGTAATCGAGGCCGGCCGCCCAGAGCGCGCGCCTGGCAAAGCCGTCGATATCCACCCCGCGCGTGCCGGCCGGGAAGCGCGCAGTGGCGATGCCGATATGCCCCTTCAGGACAAGCGTATAATGCCGGCGCATCTCGTCCGTGGGCTCGCCAATCGCGACAGTGCGCGTGACATCGGTGGTTCCGTCCCGGTACTGGCCTCCGGAATCGATGAGGTAGAGCGTGCCGGGCAGAAGCTTCTTGTTCGTCTCCGGGGTTGCGCGGTAATGCACGATGGCGCCGTTCGAGCCCGCGCCCGAGATGGTATCGAAGCTTAAATCTTCGAGCTGGTTCGTTTCGCGCCGGAATTCTTCGAGCTTGTCCGAAGCTGTCAGCTCATCGAGCGTTCCGGACGGCGCCCCGGCGTAGAGCCAGGCAAGAAACCGGCACAAAGCGGCACCGTCGCGCACGTGCGCGTTGCGCGCGCCTTGCAGTTCGGTCTTGTTCTTCTTGGCCTTGAACAGCATGCACGGATCGGGCGCCTCGATGAGCTTCGCCTTGCTTCGCTTGACGGCAGCCGCGAGCTTGAGCGTTGCTAGAGCGGGGTCGATCATGATTTTTGCGCCCGGTCCGGCCAAGCCCGGAAAAATCTTGGAGAGAGAAGCCAAATCGGCAATTTGCGCCAATTGCTCGATGGCTTCCTTGTTTGCGGATGTGACATGGCCCGGCGAGGTGAAAATAACCGGATCGCCAATTGCCGGCACGAACGCCCGCACCAGCGGCAAGGGCGTGTGGATCACGTCGTGCCCGCGAATGTTGAAGAGCCAGGCCACGGCGTCCGGCGCACAGACGAGCAGGCCTGCGGCACCTTTCTCCTCAATAGCTTTCTTCACGCGATCCAATTTGGCCTTGGCGCTTTCGCCCGCGAAGCTTTCGTCATGAACGAAGACCGGCGCATGCTCTTCGGCGGGCCGGGTCTTCCAAATGCGATCCACCGGATTGCGGCTGCACGCCTTCAGTTTGAACCCCTTTTTGGCGGCTTCCTCGCGAAGAGCCTTGAAGCCCGCGAGCGTGTGCAGCGCAGGATCGTAGCCGATAACCGCGCCTTGCCGCGCATTGGCGGCGACCCAGGAGGACAAGCTCGTCTTCGGAACAAGCTCGACAGCGTAGAGCGCTTCGCTCACTTGCGCCCTAGCCTGCAGCGTGTAACGGCTGTCGGCAAGAAGTACCGCCTTATCTTCAAGGATCGCGGCGGCCCCTGCCGAGCCGGTGAAGCCTGTAAGCCAGGCCAGCCGGTCGGCATAAGCCGGCACATATTCGTTTTGAAACTCGTCGGCTTTCGGAACGATGAAGCCGTCAAGGCCGGCAGACCGCAGGACGGTTCGCAATGCGCTCAGGCGGGCGGCGGCTTCTCGATCGCGATCCTGCATGATTTTTGTATTCCTGGCGTGGGCGGAGGACGCAAGTTGCAAATCGCGCAGCTTACACTGCGCTCAGCGCCATTGCGAGCCCCGGTTCGCGGGCCGGGTCAACTCCGCGAAGAGCAATCCATGCGCCGGCAGCCCCCGGTTTACAAGTGTTGGCGCCGGAGATTCGGCCGGGCCGCTTGCCTCCATGCGCCATGCCCAGCGCGCACTTCGCCGAAACTCTACTGGCTTGAGGCTTCTCTCAGGGGTATTCATAGGGGCGAACAATTTCGAGCCAAGGGGGTCCCCCATGTGCATACGTAACAGGTTCACTGCCTTCGCAGCTTGTCTTGCACTGCTCGCGGCTCCGCTGGCCGGGGCGGCGGCAGAGGATGGGGCCAAGACCCATCACCGGCACTATGTTAAGAAACGGGCGGCTTGCCCACTGCATCGGACGGCCGAAGGCGAGCTCGTGGACTGCCAGGGCTGGCGGCTTAGGTCGAACGCGACCGGATGGGATAATTCCTGCTTCAATCTCGATTATCTTCCCTCGATGTACGCGTGCAGCGCCAGAGGGCGCCGGTAATTTTGGATCCATCGGAGGGCTCGAGGCCGGCTGGCCTGCGGTCAGCCGCGCCTTCGCGGCGCAGCCGTGTTTCCGGCGGCGGAAGCCCGGCGTTACCGTTACTTCAGCCGCACCGGCATGATTTCGGCCGACAGCTGCACGTTGTCGCCCAGCCCATAGAAATAGTGGGCCGGCTGCGATACTTGGCGCAATATTGAGAACAGCCTGAGCCGCATCCGGCCCAGCGTGCTCATATTGCGGGCGGGCAGCAAGTTTTCGACCGTGACATGCACGATCCACCGGTTCTCTTTGATCGGCAGGCCGATTTCGTGGTGCTTCGCCATATCTTCAAGCACAGCTTCCACGTTCGGCTCCTCCATGAAGCCGAATTGCAAAGTGACGGCGATGATGCTGCTGTTCTGGTCCTTGTGGAAGACTTTGATGTCGTAGCGGCCGTCGTAGATATAGGGCACCTTGCGGTGTGCAACCTCCACAAAGACGAGATGGCGCGGCAGTATGCCGTAACGGTCATGCAAGAGCTGCAGCAATGCAGGAGCATAGTCGTTCAAAGATGTAAGATGCTTAGGCGTCATCAGGAGAGCGATGCGCTCCATATAGGTCTGTTCGTTCCGATGGAACTCAACGAGTTTGTGCATCGTCATGGTGTGCTTGGCTGTGTAGGCTGCGAAGGTCGCTTTGCGGCCCCATCGCCACGTGCGCATGACGACAAAAACCGCAAGCCCGAAGCCAAGCGGGATATATCCGCCCTCTAGAAACTTTAACGAGCATGCAGCGAAGAACAGAAGATTGACGAGCGTGAAGAAGCCGAACAGGGCGCCGCTGCCGGGCAAACTCCAATTCCAGTAACGCGTGCCGACCGGTATCATGGCGATCGATGTGACCACCATCACGCCAGACACAGCAAGACCATAGGCCGACGCCAGCGATCCGCTTGTGCCGAAAGCGAGCACCAGCGCAATGCAGCCTGCGAACAGCGCCCAATTGACGAAGGGTATATAGACTTGCCCCTCATGCGCATGGTGGGTATGCACGACATGAAGCCGGGGGAAAAGGCCGAGCGCTATGGCCTGCGAGGCCAGCGAGAACGCGCCCGAAATCAAGGCTTGCGACGCTATGACGGTCGCGAGCGTGGCCAGCCCGACCATCGGGTAGAGAAGCATTTGCGGGACCATGCTGTAAAACAGCTGTCCGCCTCCGTCCGGCGCGCGGCCGAGCAGCAGCGCGCCCTGGCCGAGATAGTTCAGAATAAGCGCCGGAAACACCAGCGAGAACCACCCCGTTCGAATGGGCCGCGCGCCGAAATGACCGAGGTCTGCATACATCGCCTCGCCGCCCGTCACCACCAGCATCAAAGCGCTCAGGGTCAACAGCGCGCTGAGCGCTCCGGCTTTGTGCAGGAACGCGAAGGCGTAAGCGGGGTTGAAGGCATACAAAATTTCCGGATGCAGCAGAATCTGGCGGATACCGAGCGCGGCTATGACCACGAACCAGACGATGAGGATTGGGCCGAACAACCGCCCCACGCCTGCCGTCCCCTGGCGCTGAGCGGCAAATAGAGCTGCGAGAATGACGAAGGTAATGGGAACGATGGCCCCGGCGAACATCGGTGTCGCCGCTTTCAGGCCTTCCACTGCAGACAGCACGCTGATCGCTGGCGTGATGATGCCATCTCCAAACAAGAACCCTGCGCCGAGCATGAGAGCGCCGAGCAGGATGGCGAGGCGCGGGTTCTCGTTCTTGTAATTGTGCAGAAGGCTGTAAAGCGCGAACACGCCGCCCTCGCCGTCGCTGTCGGCGCGAAGCACAAAGATCGCGTATTTGCAGCTTACGATGAGCGTCAGCGCCCAAATTACGAGCGAGATGCAGCCGAGAACGTTGTTCGATTCCGGGGCTATGTGCGCTGGGCCGTAGAAAATCTGATCGAGGGCGTAGAGGGGCGACGTGCCAATGTCGCCAAAAACAACGCCAATCGCGCCGGCGGTCAGCCCGGTCCTTCCGCTATGCGCGGTGCGGGAGAGTCTCAGTGCAGAAAGTCTTCTAAGCATCGATACCAATCATTCAGCGCGCATTGGGCAGGTGAAACGGTACCCCGGCCCGCCAAGCCGCCTGCAAAGTCCAGAGAACATGCTAGCCTAACAGCAACGGCGAGCGTTGATGCTGGTCAACGTGCGGTTGCCGTTCCGAAGCGCGTTGTGAACGATGCGGTTAATTTACTAGCTTCCGGCCGATTATGCTTATAGGCATAACGCAAGTTGAGTTAAAGACGCCGCGGACCTAGCTATTGGAGCTGCCATGATCGATCGCCGCACGCTGCTCATCGGATCGGCCGCCATGGGGCTCGCTGCCGCCCAAGCATCGGAAGCACCGGAGCGGGCCATGGCGTTCGGACCGGAAAGCTCGTTCTCCTTCGATCTGCTCACCGGCTGGGCCAAAGATCTAAGCCAGCGGCCATTTCAGAAGCCTATTGTGCGCAATGCCGAGCTTTTGGAGCGCCTGGATTTCGACGCTTACCAGCAAATTAAATTCCGCCCCGATTTGGCGATCTGGGCCCATGGCGACGGCCCCTATCCGGTCGAACTGTTTCACCTCGGCCGCTATTTCAAGGAGCCGGTCCGCATCTTCGTGGTTTCCGCCGGGGGCCTCGCGCGCGAGGTGCGCTATAGCCCCGATCTCTTCCGCTTCGGCAAAAGCAGTTTCGCCGAAGCGCTGCCTGCGGACGCCGGCTTTGCGGGCTTCAGAGTCTTAACGGCACCAGGAGAGCCGGATTGGCTCGCATTTCTCGGCGCGTCCTATTTCCGCTCGCCAGCCGAGACGGGCCAATACGGCCTCTCGTCGCGCGGACTCGCAATCGATGTCGCTATGCCAGCGCCGGAGGAGTTTCCACGCTTTACGAGTTTTTGGCTCGAACCCTTGACCAGCAAGCGCGGCATCGCGGTCAATGCGCTCCTCGACTCGCCGCGCATCGCCGGCGCCTTTCGTATCGAAGCCACGCGCGAAGGCGGTACGCTGATGGACGTTCAGGCGCGGCTCTTCCCGCGCACCGATATCGCGCGCGTGGGGATAGCGCCGCTAACCAGCATGTTTTGGTACTCAAAGCACAATGGCCGGATTGCAACCGATTGGCGGCCGGAGATCCACGATAGCGATGGGCTCAGCATTTGGACAGGCACCGGCGAGAGGATTTGGCGGCCGCTCAACGATCCCCTTGGCGTGCAGACGAGCACGTTTTTCGATGCGCATCCGAAGGGCTTCGGCCTTATCCAGCGCGAGCGCCGATTTAGCGAGTACCAGGACGACGGCGCGTTTTACGACAAGCGTCCAAGCGTATGGGTCGAGCCGGCCGGCGATTGGGGCGAAGGTGCCGTGCAACTTGTAGAGATCCCTACGCGCGACGAGATCCACGATAACGTCGTCGCCTATTGGGTGCCTAAGGAGCCGTTCAAGGGCGGAAGCCAACGCGAGGTGCGTTACAAGCTTCACTGGCGCCTGGATGAGCCGTATCCGGCGCCGCTCGCGTGCGTGGTTGCCACGCGGATGGGGGCGGGCGGCATACCGGGTCAGCCGCGGCCGAAAGGCACGGTCAAATACGTGGCCGATTTCAGGGGCGGCAAACTCAGCCAATTCTCGCAGCGCGGCGATATCGAGCTGTCGGTGAGCGCTCCCTCGGGCTTCATCGAGCGGCAAGCCATCTATCCGGTTGTCGGCACAGACAAATGGCGCGCCATCTTCGACTTCACGGCCGCATCGGAGAGCCCCGCCGACATCCGCCTTTACCTGCACAAGGGTGGCGAGGCATTGAGCGAAACCTGGGTGTTTCAGCACCTGCCTTCACTTTCGGCGTTCTGAGCCCCGTGTTTTTACTAAGCCAGGCCTTACGTTGCGGAGCCGCTCGCAGCTTGCCGCGTATCGAGCTGACCTGCCCTAGATAGGGAGGTAACGCAAAACCGCAGCGAAGCCGTAGCGCGAAGGCGAACGAAACCGGTATAGGCGGCAGCAGGCCGTTATTGTAAGCTTGCCGCGCAACCGCTAAAACATATTGCTATGGAACAGCTCAATATCTCTGCGCCGCCCTATTTCGATCCTGCCGGCCTTCGCGAGGAACTCAGATCCTACTGGCGCGAGAGCCCCGAGAATACGGCGCAGGTGCGCATGCGTGTGCTGCGGCGGCTTAAGGAGCTGAAAGCCCAATCCCGCAGAGAAGCGCAGGCCCTGCTTGAGCGAACGGGAGACGGGCGCGCCTGTGCCGCCGCACTTGCCAAGTTTCAGGACGAGCTCGTCAAGCTCATCTACGATTTCTCCGCCGCGCATATTTATCGCGCTGGAAATCCCACCGCTGCCGAGCGTATGGCGCTGGTGGCGACCGGCGGGTATGGGCGTGGCCTGTTGGCGCCCGGGTCGGATATCGATTTGCTCTTTCTTCTCCCTTACAAGCAAACGGCCTGGGGCGAGAGCATAGTGGAATCCATTCTCTATTTTCTCTGGGATCTTGGCTACAAAGTCGGGCACGCGACGCGCAACGTCGATCAGACTGTGAAGGCGGCCAGGGACGACATGACCGTCCGGACCGCGCTCTTGGACGCGCGTCTCATTCACGGGGAAACCACCCTGTTCAACGAGATGCGGGCGCGCTTCATCGCGAACGTGGTTCAGGGCACTCAGCGCGAGTTCATCGCGGCAAAACTCACAGAGCGCGAGTTCCGCCTGAAGCGCGCGGGTATTTCGCGCTATCGGGTCGAGCCCAACGTTAAGGAGGGCAAAGGCGGCTTACGCGACCTCAATATGGTGCATTGGTTCGCGGTTTACTTGAATCCAGGCGAGAACGGACAGGCCGAGACGGGTGTTTTCTCGCCCGGCGAGACGGCAACCTTCAACCGCTGCGAAGCCTTTCTTTGGACCGTTCGCTGCTACCTTCATTTTCTAGCGAACAAGCCTGAGGAGCGCCTTTCGTTCGATTTGCAGCCGGAGATGGCGCGCCTCTTGCACTACCACGACCGCAAAGGTTTGCTCGGCGTCGAGCGGTTCATGAAGCACTATTTCCTAATCGCGAAAGATGTGGGCGATTTGACCCGGATCATCTGCAACTGTCTTGAACTCAGACAGTTGAAGACCGTTCCGACATTGAGCGACTTCGTGGGCACGCTGCCCTGGAGCAATCGGGCTAAGCTCGCGGCCACAACCGATTTCAGGGTCGATAACAGCCGGCTGAACGTCAAGCAGGCGGACGCCTTCACTAAGGATCCGCTCAATCTCATTCGCTTCTTTGTAGAAGCCGAGCGGAATAATTTGCTTCTCCATCCGCAAGCCATCCGGCTCATCCGCTCCTCGCTCAAGCTGATCGACGACAGCTTCAGAGCCAACCCCGAAGCCAACCGGCTTTTTCTAGAGCTGCTAACCTCGCACAACGCTCCCGAAACATCGCTCCGCTCCATGAACGAGGCCGGCGTGCTCGGCCGGTTTATCCCCGATTTCGGCCGCATCGTCGCCATGGCGCAGTTCAACATGTACCATCACTATACGGTCGATGAGCACACCATCCGGGCGGTGGGCATGCTTTCGCAAATCGAGAAGGGCGTGTATACGAAAGAGCTTCCGCTCGCGACCGAGGTCATCACCGATATTCAAAACCGGCGCGCGCTTTATCTCGCGCTTTTGATGCACGATGTGGCGAAGGCGGTGGAAGGCGATCACAGCATCGAGGGTGCGAAAATGACCCGCAAGCTCGCGATCCGCTTCGGCTTCGAACCGGGGGAGGCGGAGACCGCCGCCTGGCTTGTCGCGCACCACCTCGTCATGAGCCAAACGGCGCAGCACCGCGATATCTCGGACCCGCAAACCGTGCGGAGTTTTTCGGATATCGTGCAAAGCCCCGAGCGGCTCAAGCTTTTGCTTCTGCTCACGGTCGCCGATATCCGCGCCGTTGGGCCGGGCATCTGGAACGGCTGGAAGGGCCAGCTCTTGCGCTCGCTCTATTACGACAGCGAGCCCCTGGTCGCCGGCGGCCACACCCGCCAGCCGCGGCAGGCCCGGATCGTCCAGGCCCAGTCCCGCCTGCGCGAAGCCCTCGCCGGCTGGCCGGACGAGGAGGTCGAGCGTTTCATCGAGCGTCACGAGCCCGATTATTGGCTCAGGACCGATATCGAGCGGCAGGTGCAGCATGCCAACCTGATCCGCTCCTTCGAGGCCAGCCATCCCCCAGTTGCGTTCGACGTTAAGAGCGATGCTTTCCGGTCGCTGACGGAACTGACGCTTGTGACCGAGGACCATCCAAGGCTGCTCGCGCTCTTCGCTGGCGCATGCGCGGCCGCCGGCGCAAACATTGCCTCGGCACAGATCTCGACCACCCGCGACGGCCTCGTCCTCGATACCCTCTTACTCCAGCGCATCCTCACCGACGAAGAGGAGATCGAGCGGGCGCAGAGGATCGTGCGCAACATCGGTGACATTCTCTCCGGTAAGCGCTCCATCGATACGCTGGAAACGCTCCGCAAACGTCAGAAGCCGAAGCTCGACGCTTTCACCGTGGCGCCGGACGTTATTCTCGATAACACCGCCTCGCAGGAGCACACAGTGATCGAGGTACAGGCACTCGACCGTCCGGGCCTTTTATTCGATTTGGCCCGCAGCCTGAGCGATCTGGGGCTCGACATCGCATCGGCACACATCGCAACGTTCGGCGAGAAGGCCGTCGACGTTTTTTACGTAACGGACGGCGATAAAAATAAGGTGTCGGGCGATGAGGCCAAACGCCTCATCCGCGAACGGCTGCTCGCCGTTCTCAACGCCGGGTAAATTGGCACCTGTCCTGGTCTATCGGCATCGCCGGGGGTCTGCTGTTTCCGCTTATATCGGACAGACTCTGGGAGGCGCCGGTCACGATTTCACAAACCAGGATCTTGACCTGTGCCGCATTATACGCCGCGAAAGCCGGTCGCTAACACGTACAGCTCAGGCGACTCTGCGCGGCTGGCTTTCGGCTTGATGTGCCTAACGGTTGCAAAATCGCGTTTGAGAATATCGAGCAGGCTTTTCTCGCTGCCGCCTTGAAAAACCTTCGCGAGAAACGCGCCGCCCGGGGCCAAGACCTTGATTGCGAAGGCGAGCGCTTCCTCTGCAAGGCCCATGATCCGGATGTGATCGGTTTGCCTATGCCCGGTCGTGGGCGCTGCCATGTCGGATAGCACCGCGTCGGCCTTGCGCCCAGCCAAGGCTTCGAGTAGGCGGCTGTCCGCTTCCGGCTCGCTGAAATCTTGCTGAAGGACGATGACGCCGGGAATTGCGTCGAAGGCGAGAATATCGAGTGCCACGACGGCACCGCGCCCCTCCCCCGGCTTGACGCGCTTCGCCGCAACCTGGCTCCAGCCCCCTGGCGCCGCGCCGAGGTCGACAACCACGCCGCCGGGCTTAAGAAACCCGTATTTGTCAGCGATTTCATCCAACTTGTAGGCCGCGCGGCTGCGATAGCCTTCGCGTTTTGCGGCCGCAACGTATGGGTCGTTGAGCTGACGCTCAAGCCAGTGCTTGGACGATACCGTGCGGCCCCTCGTCTTTCGAAGCTTGACTTTAAGAGATCGGGTTTGATTTGGCTCGCGAGTGGTCATAGATCAAAGATATAGCATCGAGCCCTTCGCTGACACCGCCATTTTTTGCATTCCGGTTTCGCTCATGGATGACATCCTCGGCGATGAGAGTAGCGAGGATGCCTTCGCGCAACCCTCTGTCTGCGACCCGTAGAGATCTCGCGGGCCAAATCCTGAGCATGGCTTCCATAATGGCGCATCCCGCGAGGATGAGATCGGCTCTTTCCATGCCGATACAAGGTTCTGCGGCACGCTCCTGATAGCTCATGGCGGCGATGCGTTTCGAGACTTGCCGGATGCTCTCCGTCGAGAGCCAGCAGCCATCGACCTTTGCCCGGTGATATTCCGAGAGGCCAAGATAGACGCCCGCGATCGTGGTGACGGTTCCCGACGTGCCGAGGAGATGCGCACCGCTCCCGGACATCTTTGCAGCGATGCCATTGAGATCGCTGAATGGCAGAAGCCTCTCCTGAACGAAGCTCACCATGTCCTCGAATTGGTGGCCCTCCACGAATGAATTGCCGAACCGCTCGGCGAGCGTGACGACCCCGAAAGGCAATGAGGTCCAAGCCTCGATGCTTTCCTGAATTCGCAGGCGGTCTTCGATTGAGATGCGTTTGCTGCGCCGCCCCTGCGTAAGGTTGAGCCAAACGAATTCGGACGAACCGCCGCCGATGTCGAAGATAAGCGCATAGTCGCTTTGCTTATCGATAAGCGAGGCACAGCCGGACACCGCAAGCCGGGCTTCGGTCTCGCGCGCGATAATTTCCAGCGAAAGCCCGGTCTCGCGTTTGACGCGTGCAACGAATTCAGGCCCGTTGCGCGCAACGCGGCACGCCTCGGTGGCAACGAGCCTCGACCGGGTGACGCCTCTGCGGCCCATTTTTGCGGAGCACACCTTCAAAGCAGCGATGGTTCGCACCATCGCCTCCTCCGACAGCAAACCGGAATGGCTAACCCCTTCGCCGAGCTTGATGATTCGCGAGAAGGCATCGATGACGAAAAAGCCGCGCCGGGACGGACGCGCAACAAGAAGGCGGCAGTTATTTGTACCAAGATCGAGCGCGCCATAGATCGGCCCAGACCCGCCGGCACCGGCGCCCGGTTTTTGCGAAGCGCGAACTGGCGTGGCAGGTGCCATGCGAGCGATCGGGGGAATCGCAGGCTTGGCGGAGATTGTAGACTGTGGCGCGCACGCGGGCGTGTCCCCGGCGGTCTGGCCGTCGGGAGGTGCGTGGTAGGAATTGCCGCCTTCGACTGCAGCAATTCCCGTCTCTCCGGTATTCACCGCCGCCCCTCCGTTACAATCTTTCTCTTCAGGATCATCGCTTATTTTATCGGAAAGAGTAACAGCTTTTTCACGGCACGCAAATCCATCGGAAGCGAAAGCGCGATCGAACGAGGCCACAAAAGAAGGCCGGGAGGTCCCGGCCTTGATTTGAACCGGCCAAAGACCCGTTAGTTGACGATGTCGCGGCCGCTCGTCTCCCTTATGAAAAATGTGCCCAGTACGAAGGTCATCGCTGCGACAATGACCGGATACATAAGCCCGGCATATAGATTTCCGGTCGCAGCTACGATGGCGAAGGCCGTGATTGGCAGAAAGCCCCCAAACCAGCCATTGCCGATGTGATAAGGCAGCGACATAGCCGTGTACCGGATACGGGTCGGGAAAAGCTCGACAAGCATTGCAGCGATGGGACCGTACACCATCGTCACATAGATGACCAAAACTACCAGAAGGCCGACAACCGTCCAATCGACACCGTTCAGCGGGGATTTGGCTGGGTATCCATCGGCCTTCAATGCGTCCGCCAATTCCTTAGAGAAGCGCGCACCTTGCGCTTTCGCATCCGCACCTGCTGCGTCGTAGGATTGGATGACCTGGCTTCCGATCTTGATCTGTGCTGAGCCTGCCGGGCTCGCCTCGTTGCTGTAGGGCACCCCGGCTTTCACCAGAGCGGCTTTAGCCACATCGCAAGGTGCGGTGAACTTCGATTTACCCACTGGGTCGAACTGCAGCCGGCACTCATTGGGATCGGCAATGACGGAGACGGGAGTCCGGTCGATCGCGGCTGCGAGGCCTGGATTGGCGGCGCGCGTCAGCCTCTCGAAAATGCCAGGGTACTTATATGCCTCTGCGCCCGGGATGTACCGGAGGATACCCTCCGGATAATAGGTTAACACCGGGAGCAGGCAGCCCAGCATGATGATGGGCTTGCGGCCGATTTTGTCCGACAGCCAGCCGAAGACGATAAAGAAGGGCGTGCCGATCACCAAAGAGAGCGCGATCATGATCTGTGCCCAATAAGGATCGACCTTGAGCGTCTGGGTTAGGAAGAACAGGGCATAGAATTGCCCCGTGTACCAAACCACGGCCTGCCCAGCCGTGAGCCCAAGCAGCGCAAGAATAACGAGCCTCAAATGCCTCCAGTTGGTGAATGCTTCGGAGAGCGGAGCTTTGGATGCGCGGCCCTCCTCCTTCATCCTCCTAAAGAGGGGCGATTCGTTTAGGGTCAACCGGATCCAGACGGAGATCGCGAGGAGGAAAATCGAAAGCAGGAAAGGAACCCGCCACAAACCGTACTCGCCGTTGAATGACGCTGCCTTTTCTTCGGCGGTACTGCCAGGTGCGAGCTGCCGGCAAAGCAGAATGACGATCAGCGAAAGGAAAAGGCCGAGCGTGGCCGTGGTCTGAATCCAGCTGGTGCGGTAACCGCGGCGGCTCGGTTCGGCATGCTCGGCTACATAGATCGCCGCTCCGCCATATTCACCTCCAAGAGCGAGGCCTTGCATCAGACGAAGGCCAATGAGTATGACCGGGGCCGCGACGCCGATCGTGTTGTAGCTTGGGAGCACGCCGACCAAGAAAGTGGACAAGCCCATGATCACGATCGTTATGAGGAAGGTGTATTTGCGGCCGATCAGATCGCCCAAGCGCCCGAAAAAAATGGCACCGAAGGGGCGGACAAAAAAGCCCGCAGCGAAAGCAAGCAGTGCGAAGATGAACTGACCTGACTCAGTTAAGCCCGAGAAAAAGTGAGAGCCGATGATGGCAGCGAGCGAACCGTAGAGGTAGAAGTCATACCATTCGAAGACAGTACCGAGCGAAGATGCAACGACCACTTTGCGCTGCTCGGCCGCAGTGATCTCTCTCGCTGGGCTGAACGGACTATCTATTGTGACTGCCATCGAATCCTCCTCGGCTCGAGTCGACGTTTCCCATAACACAGATTGGGCGCCGGATACGAAGGTGCCTTGTCCGGAAAGCGGAAAACTTTACCACAGGCGCCTGGTGCCGCAGGCTAAGACATTCGAGCTACTACTTTCGCATTAAGAGAAAATCTTGGCGTCCGCCCGGAATTGGCCGCAACGGCGATGCATGGAACGCCAAAATATCCCAATCGCCGATCTGTTTGCGGCTGCGCGTGCATGCTAATCTCACGCCACGGGCAGGCCTCGCCGGGCGGATAGCAGCGTACAAAAAACTGAGGAGAGACAAGGATGCCGGGCGCCGCGTTCAGAGTGATACAGCCTTTGCTTGTCTCCCAGGCCGAGAGGCGGAGAGTGATTATCGCATCGTCGGCCGGAACTGTGTTCGAGTGGTACGATTTCTATCTTTATGCGGTTCTCGCACCTTTTTTTGCTAAGCTCTTCTTCCCTTCCGGAAACGAAACTGCCGCTCTGCTCGCCGCTTTCGCCACCTATGCGGCCGGCTTTGTCGTTCGCCCCTTCGGAGCGGTTGTTTTGGGCCGGCTCGGCGATTTGACCGGACGCAAGTATACTTTTCTCATTTCCATCGTTTTCATGGGTCTCTCGACCTTCACTGTTGGCCTGCTGCCCACTTTCGAGCAGCTGGGCTGGATCGCACCGGTTTTGCTCGTTAGCCTAAGGCTTATTCAGGGATTGGCCTTGGGCGGGGAATATGGCGGCGCCGCAACTTATGTTGCCGAATATACCGAAGCGAGCCGGCGCGGATATATGACGGGCTGGATTCAGACAACGGCGACGTCCGGGCTCTTACTTGCGCTTATCGTGATCGGTGCCTGCCGGCTGCTTTTTCCGAGCGAAGATTTCGAGCGCTGGGGCTGGCGGATTCCGTTCGTCGCGTCAATTATTCTGCTCGTGTTATCTGTGTATATCCGCGTGACTTTGCGCGAGACGCCTGTATTCTTACAACTGAAAGCAGAAGGACGCTCCTCGAAAATCCCTGTCTGGGAAAGCTTCTTCCATTCCCCAAACAACAAATACGTCTTACTGTCGCTTTTCGGCGCAACAGCAGGCCAAGGAGTCGTGTGGTATACTGGGCAATTTTACACGCTCTTTTTCCTAACGATAACGTTGCACCTCGATTATTTGGCCGCTTACATCCTAACCGGAGTGGCTCTGGCAGCAGGTATGCCCTTTTTCGTGTTTTTCGGCTGGCTGTCCGACCGTGTAGGCCGGTTGAAGATCATTCTTGCGGGATGCCTCTTGGGCGCCTTGACCTATATTCCGCTTTTTCAGGGGCTTTCGCTCGCGATCAACCCTGCGCTGGTCGAGTTTCAAGCCGCAAATCGCATTTCATTGCGCGTCGACACCAAGACCTGCAACTTCCACATTTTTATCGGCCCATGGTCGAATTTCTCCGTCTGCGATCAAGTTACGGACTTTCTCACCAAGTCTGGGCTGTCGTTCACCAAAGTGAATGAGCCGGGCTTAGAAACTGCCGGCTTGTCCATCGGCATGCAAACCGATGAGATCGCCAGCAATAGCAAGGCAGAGGTCGACCACCGCTTGCAGATCGCTCTATTCAAAGCTGGCTACCCTGGACTGACTTGGAAGTATACCGATGGCGAGCCTCAGGTTGACGCGCGCGGAAATCCCGTGCTCGAGCTTCATGGCGCGAGCCCCGGCGGCGTCAACTACCCGGCCGCATTCCTGATCTTGTTCATCTTGATGCTATACGCAACCATGGTCTATGGGCCGATTGCGGCGTTCCTCGTGGAGCTCTTCCCTGCCAAAGTGCGCTATACTTCGCTGTCCCTCCCCTATCATATTGGAAACGGCATTTTTGGCGGAATGCTTCCGCTGCTTGCAACGGCCATTGTTGCGGCGAGCGGGAATGTCTATGCGGGGCTTTGGTATCCCATCGCTGTCGCCGGCAGCACCTGCATTATCGGTGCCATCTTCCTTCGAGGAAGGCGTCAAGAATTGGTATAGATGCAGGTCTTCGCGTGCATCCGCCGAAGACACCACCGTGGCCGGGACGCGGTTGGGCCCATTGAGCTGGAGCGGCGTGTTTGCGGCCAAAAACAATCGGACACCCGTTTGTTTTTGGCCGCATCTGGCTGCAGGGTTGCGGCTGGAGATGGCCGCCCTTACGCGGATTGGAATAGCGCTGGCGCTTCCAGAGCAGCCTCGGGTAACGCGGGGGCCGGTGCAGGCGCAGCGGACGAGCCAACGCCCAGGAACGCGAAGAGCCGCCTGCGCCGATGATCCTTCTGCTCGCGCTCTTGCTTCTTAAGAAATTGAACGAGAGCCAGATAAGGGTTGGCAAGAGCCCGGTCGTCCGAGGCACCCTTAGTAATGCGGTGCCAGATAACACCGAGAGGCCGCCTGGTCCTGACCTCGATGGCGCCGATCACCATGACCGCGATATAAGGCAGCATCTTCTCCAGGGCAGTTGCCTCGATCGGCAGAACCTTGGCCCGGTTTTCAATAATCTTATTGATGCGGGCTTCGCGCACGAAAAGATAGTCGAGCACACGCTCGCCTTCCTTCAAAACCTGAGCGTGCCCGAAAATGCGCGGATCGTCCAGAAACCTGTCGTAGCGGCGCGATCCCAAGAACTCCAAAACCGACAGTAATCCCTCAGGCGTTTGCGCCCGTTTCTCGATGGCTTTCGCCATGGGCGGGATAAAATACCGGACGGTCTGTGCCATTAGCTCATCGCCAAAGCCGAAGGCCTGTCCCATATTGAAAAACGCGCGGCTGCCCTGCGCGCTCGCTATAATTTGAAAGAGCTTCATGTGGCTCGCCTCGTTCAGCCCAATTGGCTTCGAGGCGAGATGCGCCTCTTAAGCCTGTCCCCCTTGGACACTCGCTTTACACACCGACTCCATCCTTCTCGGCCTTTCCAATCCCGGCCGAATCACTAAGCACTGACAAATTGTAAATAGAGTTTGCCCTGAAAGGGAACTCAGGACGCCACGATGGGCCGCACTTTGGGCTCAATCTATCCGGCCTGTGACAAAGTAGCATCAGGGCACACCTTGGGGAACGCGCGGGACATCTTACTTGGCCGGCGGCGGATACGCCCGGCGGTGCGCATGAGCTTGTTTCCCGCGCATTTTCTGCCATCGCGTGCCACCCTTCTTTCGATCGGGGCGCGAACAAGCAAAACTAAAATAACCACTCCCTAGATTTTGCGATTAGAAAGTCGCGAAACGCGTTTACCCGCTTTGTGTCCTTGAGATCTTCCGGATAAACAAAAAATGTATCGAACTCCGGCATGCCGGTATCTTCCAAGACATGAATCAGCCGCGGATAATCTCTCGCCAGATAATCCGGAAGCACGGCTAGGCCGGTGCCCTGCATTACCGCCTCGCGGAGCGCGAGGAGGCTATTAATACGAAGCGCGGGTTCGCGTGGCCCAAGACCGTTCCGTCCAGCCATCTCGAGCATATTCATCTCCTTGAACGGGCTCGGCATGGGGCCGCCATAAGTCAGAATGCGGTGCTTATCCAGATCTTCGAGGCTTTTGGGCTTCCCGTGCCGTTTCACGTAATCGGTTGAAGCGTAGACATGGTAATGGGCGGTGAAAAGTTTCCGGCGCACCAAGTCTTGCTGCGTCGGGGCCCCAAACCAAATCGCTACGTCCGCCTCGCGCATGGTGAGGTTCAAGGACTCGTCGTCGAGCAGAAGGCGAAGCCGGATATCGGGGTAGAGGTTCATAAACTCGTTGAGGCGGGGTGTAAGCCAGCCCGTGCCGAGCGCCATCGTCGTGGTGACTTTCAATTCGCCGCTGGGCTTGCCGCGCGAATCGGCCAAAAGGATTTGGGTCGTCGCAAGCTTGCTGAATACGTCCTGCGCGGTCCGGTAGAGCAGCTCGCCCTGTTCGGTGAGAACGAGCCCGCGCGCGTGCCGGTGAAACAGCGGAACATTCAAATCGCGTTCGAGAGCGCTAATGTGGCGGCTAACCGCCGATTGACTAATGCTGAGCGTTTCGCCTGCGTGGGTGAAACTTCCCGCCTCGGCCGCAGCGTGAAATATGCGTAGCTTGTCCCAATCTAAGGGCACCTTTGCCTCCGGCGTTCGCAGGCGCCTATTCGGCCGCCTGCTCTAGCGTTTCCAAACTTGCCAAATAGCGCTCGGCGTCGAGCGCGGCCATGCAGCCCATTCCGGCGGCAGTAACAGCTTGGCGGTAAATGTCGTCCGTCACGTCCCCTGCAGCGAAAACACCCGCCACGTTTGTCGCCGTCGATTTCGCCGCGGTCACGATGTACCCGGCCGGCGTCATTTCCACCTGTCCCTTGAAGATTGCGGTTGCGGGCGCGTGACCGATGGCGATGAAGACACCGTCGACTGTAAGCGCGGTAATGGCGCCGGTGCCCGCGTCGCGCAGTTTTATCCCCTGCACAACTTTAGGAGTCTCGGAACCCACGACCTCTTCCAGCACAGCGTTCCAGATGACCTTGATCTTCGGATTCGCGAACAGCCGGTTCTGCAAAATCTTCTCTGCGCGGAACGAATCGCGGCGATGCACAACTGTAACGGAACGCGCGAAATTGGTTAAAAAGAGCGCTTCCTCGACGGCTGAATTGCCGCCGCCGATCACAGCCACGTCCTTGCCCTTGTAAAAGAAGCCGTCGCATGTTGCGCAGGCCGAAACGCCATACCCCTGGAAATTCTGCTCGGATGGAAGGCCAAGCCAGCGGGCTTGAGCGCCGGTGCAGATAATGACCGACTCGGCGCTATAGGTTGTGCCGGAATCGCCGCGTAACGTGAACGGGCGCTGGGCGAAATCCACCGAGGTAATGTGATCTTGTACGATACCGGCGCCGACATGCAGCGCTTGCGCGCGCATCTGCTCCATGAGCCACGGCCCCTGGATAGCCTCGGCAAAGCCGGGATAATTTTCGACATCGGTGGTGATCGTGAGCTGGCCGCCGGGTTGAATTCCCTCGATCAATACCGGCTGCAGCATAGCGCGCGCTGCATAGATCGCCGCGGTGTAGCCCGCGGGCCCCGACCCTATGATCGCGAGCCTGCTATGACGCCTCGTCATTGTGGAGTCCACTCCCTCACCTTTTTTCGTTGCACCGCACAAATGGGTTTGCGGGCCGCGTTTCACAAGAAGATATGGTTAAGCCCCGGCTCGGCGCGCGCACAGAGATATTTTGACGCAGCAAGAATCCTTCTTAATTTGCATTTTTTGATCTGTATCATTCCGCCAGCCTGGCTGTTGCCCCATATTTGCCACTATATAGCTGACGAAGGAATAAGCATGGCATCGGCCCGAACGTTGGACGACGTGAACAAGCCCGCGAAACTCGACGCCACCGATTGGCGTATTCTAGCCGAGCTGCAGAAGGACGGCCGGATGACCAATGTTGAACTCGCGATGCGCGTAGGTCTTTCGGCGCCCCCCTGCCTGCGGCGCGTGCGCGAATTGGAACGCAGCGGCGTCATCGCCGGATATCACGCAGCGTTCAATTTGCCCCGTCTTGGATATCATTTGACCGCATTCGCTTATGTGAAGCTCGAAAGTCAGGCCGAGTCCGATCTTTCGGCATTCGAGGCCAGAACGCGCCAGTGGGATATCGTCCGGGAAGCTTACATGCTCTCTGGCGACACCGATTACCTGTTAAAATGCGTGGCGCCGGATGTCGTGACGTTTCAGAACTTCGTCATCCGCGAGCTGACTGCAGCCCCCAATGTCAGCTCCGTCAAAACGGCCTTTACGATCAAAACCGCGAAGAACGAACCCGGCGCAGCGCTGGACTAAGCGGGGCCGCTCCGGAAGATCGGAACACCCGTCAGACGGCAACACCGGAGGGCTGTTTTGGGCGATTTCCGCCGGCAAGCTGCAACGCGCAAAGCCCCAACCGCTCCGAACCGGACATTGCGGACATGCTTCGCGATCGGGTGCTGGCCATGAGGCAGCACATGAGGAGCTCGGCGAGGGGCAGCGCTCCGGCTAGCCCTTGAAAGCGACTTTCAAAATTTCGTACGATTTCGCGCCGCGCGGCGTATTGACCTCGACGGAATCGCCCGCCTTTTTGCCGATCAGCGCGCGCGCTATCGGTGAGCCGATGGATACCCTTCCCTGGCGCACATCGGCCTCGAAATCGCCGACGATCTGATACTTCACCTCTTCTTCGGTATCCTCATCGACGAGAGTGACGGTGGCGCCGAACTTGACCGTCTCGCCGGAAAGCTTCGAAATATCGATGATGTCCGCGCGGGAGAGCTTGTCCTCCAGATCGGCGACCTTTGCCTCGTTCATGCCTTGCGCTTCCTTTGCGGCATGATACTCGGCATTCTCGGAGAGATCGCCATGGGACCGGGCCTCCGCGATCGCCTTGATGATGCGCTGGCGCTCAACCGATCTTAGATATTTAAGCTCGGCCTCAAGCGCGGCATGCCCCTGAGCGGTCATCGGCACTTTTTCGGTCATACCAGTCTCCCCTGTCCAGTTCACAAACCTGGAACTTGTCAATGCGTTCTTGAGCGGAAGGCACATAGCAACACGCGCCTGGGGCCAAAATCTGGCACCGGCTCGCACATTCTAAGCGATATATTTCTGGAGCGGCTGAACTTCAAGGATGCCAGCACGCATGGCTTGAATCGCTTCGGTAACCGCGAGCGCGCCCGCGATCGTCGTGTAGTAGGGTATCTTGTACATCAAAGCTGTCCGGCGGATGGTGGAGCTGTCAGCGAGAGCTTTGGCCCCCTCCGTCGTGTTGAAAACGAGGTCGACCTCGCGGTTTTTCATGGCGTCGACAATATTGGGCCGGCCCTCCAAGACCTTGTTCACCTTGGTGCATGCAATCCCGTTCGCTTCGAGGTGGCGCAGCGTGCCGCGGGTTGCAAGCACCTTAAAGCCCATCTCAGCAAGCTCCCTTACGGGCTGCACAATCCGGTCCTTGTCGGCCTCTTTCACCGAAACGAATAAGGTTCCAGATCCCGGCACCTTGCTGCCGCTTGCGATCTGGCTTTTTGCGAAGGCGACGGCGTAGCTCTTGTCGATGCCCATAACCTCGCCCGTGGATCGCATTTCCGGGCCGAGAACGGGATCGATCTCGGGAAAGCGCTCGAATGGGAAAACCGCCTCTTTCACGCCCACATGCTGGAATTTTGGCCGCGTCAGATTGAAAGCGGCAAGCTTCTCGCCAGCCATGACGCGCGCCGCGATGGCTGCGACCGGCTGGCCGATGACCTTGGACACGAAGGGCACGGTCCGGCTCGCGCGCGGATTGACCTCCAGCACATAAACGTCTTTGCCCTTGATCGCATACTGGACGTTCATAAGCCCGACGACGTTCAGCGCGCGCGCGATTTCTGCCGTCTGCCGTTCGAGCTCGCCCAAGGTCTCGGCGCAGAGCGAATGAGGCGGGAGCGAGCAGGCGCTGTCGCCCGAATGCACGCCGGCTTCCTCGATATGCTCCATGACACCGGCAATAAAGACATTCTCGCCGTCGGAGATGGCATCGACATCGGCTTCGATAGCGTCATGGACATAAGAGTCGAGGAGCAGCGCATTCTTGGCCAAGACCGCGTTGACCTGCGCGTGCCGGTTACCTGCGAACCGGTGTTGAATATCGTGAGAAACGAACGCCGCGAGCGTCGTTTCGAAATACTCCTTCAGCGTGGACTGATCCGGCAGGATCGCCATGGCGCGGCCGCCAAGAACATAGGAAGGCCTAACGACGATCGGGAACCCAATCTCCTCGCTGACGATGATCGCCTGCTCGATGGAATAGGCGATGCCGTTCCGCGGCTGCCGGAGATTGAGCTTTTCGACGAGCGCCTTGAACCGGTCGCGATCCTCGGCGAGGTCGATGGCGTCGGGAGAGGTGCCGAGAATGGGCACATTATGCGCGTCGAGCGCCTGGGCGAGTTTGAGCGGCGTCTGGCCGCCGAATTGGACGATGACGCCTTTGAGCGTACCGTGCGACGCTTCCTTCCCGACGATGGCGAGCACGTCCTCGGGGGTTAAGGGCTCGAAATAGAGCCGGTCGGACGTGTCGTAATCCGTCGAGACCGTCTCCGGATTGCAGTTGACCATGATGGTCTCGTAGCCGGCCTTCGACAGCGCGAACGCGGCATGGCAGCAGCAATAATCGAACTCGATGCCCTGCCCGATGCGGTTCGGCCCGCTGCCGAGGATCACGATCTTCTCCCGTCCGGAAGGGTTGGCCTCGCACATCTCTTGGCCTCCGAGCGGGCTCTCGTAGGTCGAGTACATATAGGCCGTAGGCGAGGGAAACTCGGCGGCGCAAGTGTCGATGCGCTTATAGACCGGATATACGCCGAGGCTTTGGCGCTTCGCCGTTACCTCGGCTTCGGTTAGGCCGGCGAGATAAGCGAGCCTCGCATCGGAGAAGCCCATCGACTTTAATTGGCGGAAAGCCCGTTCGGTGCCGGGAAGGCCGTGCGCCCGGACCTTCGCTTCGGCGTCGACAATGCCCTGGAGCCTCGAAACGAACCACGGGTCGATGCGGCAAGAGGAATAGATCTGCTCGTGATCGACACCGAGCCGCAAGGCCTGAGCCACTTTCAAAATGCGGTCGGGCGAAGGAGTGCCAAGCGCTGCGCGGATCACGTTCTTGTCGTCGCCCTGGCCGAGCCCTTCGAGCACGAAATCGTCGAGGCCGGTGAGCCCGGTCTCCATGGAGCGCAGCGCCTTCTGGAGGCTCTCCTCGAAGGTTCTGCCGATGGCCATCACCTCGCCCACCGATTTCATCGAGGTGGTGAGCGTCGCCGGGGCGCCGGGGAATTTCTCGAAGGCGAAGCGCGGGATTTTGGTCACGACGTAATCGATGGACGGCTCGAAGGAGGCTGGCGTCGCGCCCTTGGTGATATCGTTGTCGAGCTCGTCGAGCGTGTAGCCGACCGCGAGTTTCGCCGCGACTTTGGCGATGGGAAAGCCCGTCGCTTTCGACGCCAAGGCGGACGAGCGCGAGACGCGCGGGTTCATCTCGATGACGACGAGCTTGCCGTCCGCCGGGTTCACCGCGAATTGCACATTCGAGCCGCCGGTCTCGACGCCGATCTCGCGCAGCACAGCGATCGAGGCATTGCGCATCATCTGATATTCGCGGTCCGTCAGCGTCAGCGCGGGGGCGACCGTGATGCTGTCGCCCGTATGCACACCCATCGGATCGACGTTTTCGATGGAGCAGATGATGATGCAGTTGTCCTTCGCGTCGCGGACAACCTCCATCTCATATTCTTTCCAGCCGATGACCGATTCCTCGATGAGGATCTGCGTGGTGGGCGACGCCTCCAGCCCGCGCTCGGCAATATACATATATTCTTCGCGGTTATAGGCGATGCCGCCGCCCGTGCCGCCAAGCGTAAAGGAGGGCCGGATGATGGCCGGCAGCTGGACGTAGTCGACCGCCTCCAGCGCCTCGCCGAGATTGTGGGCAAGCCGCGACCGCGGCGTGGCAAGGCCGATTTTCGTCATCGCCTCGCGGAAAAGCAGCCGGTCCTCCGCCTTGTCGATGGCATGCGCCTTCGCGCCGATCATCTCGATGCCGAAGCGCTCCAGCGTGCCGTCTCGGAAGAGGCGGAGCGAGGTGTTGAGCGCAGTCTGCCCGCCCATGGTGGGCAAGAGCGCCATGCGCTCGCCCGGAAAAGCCTTCCTTTCGCGCTCGATCGCCTTGGCGACGATTTCCGGCGTGATCGGCTCGATATAGGTGGAGTCTGCCAGATCCGGGTCCGTCATAATGGTCGCCGGATTGGAGTTGATGAGGACGATTCGATACCCCTCCGCCTTGAGCGCCTTGCACGCTTGCGTCCCGGAATAATCGAATTCGCTAGCCTGGCCGATCACGATCGGACCAGCCCCTATGATGAGGATGGAGTCAATATCAGTGCGTTTGGGCATTTTTGGCGCTCGGGTTTCGAGGCGTTATAAAGGAAGCGGCCAGCGTTTCAACAACAGCTTGAGAGAACGCCGCCGCCAAGCGGCAAAAGGCCATAGGCACGGAAAGTGTGGCGGGGCTTTGACGCTGCGGCATTCAGGAGATCCTGGCGCGCCAATAGCCGGGCGTAATGCCGGCGCAGATTAGCGTTGACCGCTGGATCGTCATTCCCGCGCAGGCGGGAATCCAGTAATTGGAACGCTAAAGAGGTGCGAAAGCAATGACATGGGGCGGCGCTTACTGGGTCCCCGCCTTCGCGGGGACGACGCCGCGGACCGGTCAGGACTTTCGGCGCTTGGTGGAAGCATTAACGGGATTCGGAACTTCGTTGCCATGAACGGAAAAAACTCCGGGGCGCTCGATCCATCTCTGTGGAATTTCGTTAGACTCCGGGATTTTGAATATCCCGGCGGTCCATTGGTGTATGAATACAGCAATCATCCCACCGTGGATGGCGCGCCCGATTTTTTGCGCCTCAACGTGTATCTCAGCAAGGACGGCGATTTTATAACTATTTGGTTCGGGCTAATCGATCCCGTATTCGCCGAAACGAGGCTTGAGGGAGTGGAGAAGCCAGCCGATTTTAGCTTCCATGACCAATATAACGAGGCGCTATTTCAAGGATATATCGACTCGCAGGAGGCAGCCGGATATATTTTGAAAGCCCTTCGTCTGGGCGGCCGGTACGCTGTTCCTCAGGTTTTGGGCGGCGGTGAAGACAATAAGCCGCGATGCGATTTGAAATCGTGATCCACTCGATCCGGCATGGTGCGCGCAAAAGCAACTGGCGCAAGCGGCTTATTTCGCGGCAGATACGCCTGGGGCCTGCGTCCACTCCGACACGTCCCACAGCTTTAGGGTTTTGTCATCGCTGCCGGAGAGCGCGAACCGGCCATCTGACGAAAACGCAATCGACCTGATCATGTCGGTATGTCCGGCAAAACTGCGCAGTTCCTTGCCAGTGGCTAGCTCCCACAGTTTCAGTGCGTCGCCGCTGCCGGAGAGGACGAGACGGCTATCTGGCGAAAAAGCGGCTGGTCTCTCACCTCCGTTGAAGCTGCGCAGCTCTTTGCCCGTGGCCGGCTCCCACAGTTTCAGGGTACCAAAGGCGCCAGAGAGAATGAAATGTCCATCGGGCGACCACACCACCGTAAAAACTGGATGTGAATGGCCGCCGAAACTGCGCAGCTCTTTGCCCGTAGCGACCTCCCAAAGCTTCATCTCGGCATAGTCGCCATGAGGCAGATATCCTCCCCCGCCGGAAAGAGCGAAACGGCCATCTGGCGAAAACGCTACCGAAAACACGCCGTAGGTATGCCCGGTGAAGCTGCGCAGCTTCTTGCCCGTGGCTACCTCCCGAAGTTCCAGGGTATGGTCCGAGCTGCCTGAGAGTGCGAAGCGGCCATCGGGCGAAAACGTCACCGCACTTGCACCCCCGAGGAAGCCGCGCAACTGGTTGCCCGTGGTAACCTCCCACAGGTTCATGGTGTCTCCGGCGGAGAGGGCAAAACGACCGTCTGGGGAGAACGCTACCGACGGGACACCGCCCCCGGTAGGCCTGCCAAAGCTGCGCAGCTCCTTCCCGGTAGCGACTTCCCACAATCTAAGAGTACTATCTAAGCTACCTGAGAGGGCGAAGCGGTTATCGGGCGAAAGCGCTACAGAAAGAACCCATTGCGTGTGCCCGGTGAATGTGCGCACCAGCCGTTGCGTTGCATCCTCATACCGGATCGCGGGCGCCGGCCGTGCAGGCTCCACCGGTTTTATGGCGGCCGGCAGCTCGGCGGGACTAGACGCCGCGATTGCCCGATCTTCTGGCTTTTCAGGCTTCGGTATCTCAACCGGCTTGGCCGCCGCAACTTGTTGCGGCACGAAGTAAAAATCGTCCAGCAGCCCATCCGCGTGCCAGGGGAACTGCTTGCCTGCCGTCGCTTCCAGCACCCGGCGGCGCACGGCTCTGAAAACATGCGACGCTTCCTCTCCGGGCCGCTCAAGCTCGGCGGCCAGCGCCTCGGCATAAACACCGGAGTCCGTCGCCGTCTTGCCTGGATCGGTAGCGAACGCCACAAGCATGCCCCGCCGCTCCTTCACCGATCGCAAACCGCGTCGCTCGCCGCGCAGGGCAAATTCCAGCGGAACGTCGCGGCAGGAATCCAGCACTACGAAGTTAGCCTTCGCCGGGGTCGCGGAGAGTGCGTCGATCACATCGCCGGCCTTCACGCCGAACAGCACAAGCTGCGAGTCGAGCGTCAGCGGCGCTGCTACGGGGATTAGATAGTTCTCGCCATAAGCGCTATTGGCCGCGCCGTGGCCTGAATAGTAGAAAAATCCTACCGCATCCGGTCCCGCCCCGGTCAGGCGCGCGGCGTAAGCCGAAAACTCGGCGAGCATCTGGTCCTTGGTCAAATCGCGCTTGTGGACGACGGAGAAGCCGAGGCGGGTGAGCGTTCGCGCGATGCGTTCGCCATCCGAATGGGTGTTTGAAAGCGCGCCGATTGATGCCGGATAGTCCTTGTTCGTGATGACGAGCGCGAGCCGGTTTTCGGCGAAAGCGCCGGCGGGCAGAAAGAGGCTCAAAATCAGCAAAGCGATTGCGGGCAGGCGCGCCATAATGTAGCTCCCAGTTGGCGTGCGGCGAGGCTATCCAATTTTTGCGGCGCCGTCGACACCCTGAAGCGCGTTGCGGCGAAAACTCTGGCGCGGGCTTGGCGGGCGCGCTAAGAATAACTCCCGAAGATACGTCTAAAATCCACCCGGCGGTGGACGCGCCCCACCCGCATCAACTATCATAAGCCCCATGGATAGATTATCACTTGCTGCCGGCTTTCCTCCCGCGTCGGAGGCTGAATGGCTTGCCCTTGCCGGCAAGGCCCTGGGCAACGCGCCGTTCGATGCGTTGCGGACTGAGCTTCACGAGGGGCTTAAGACCGAGCCGCTTTATACGCGGGCTCCGCAAAGGCCGCCGCTCTCCGGTTCGCGGGGCTGGTCGATTGTGCAGCCGCTGACCGCGGACGAAGCGCAGCTTGCGGGCGATCTTCAAGGTGGCGAATGCGCCCACGCCATCGATTTCGATGCGTGCCTCGATGTCCAGACCGCCGGCGAGCTGAAACATCTCGTGGGCTCGGACATCCCCTATTTCATCGCGCCGGGATCGGTGCCCGCGGACGCCGCCCTCTTGCTCGCTGCGATTTCGGCCAATCACAAGCCGGGCGCCGCCTGCTCCGCCGGTTTCGATCCGCTCACGGCCTTCGCGGTCAGCGGCGAGCGCCCGGCCGAAGAGTCCGCGCTCCTCGCCGATTACGTGGACGCCGCGTTTTATATCCGCGAGCATTTCCCCTGGTTCGTTCCGTTCCTTGCAAGCGGCAACGCTTATGATGATTCGGGCGGCTCGGCTGTGCAGGAATTGGCCTTTGCGCTGGCCGCGGGCGTCAGCTATTGGCGCGCGCTGGCCGAGGCCGGCATGCCGCTCGCCGATGCCGCGCGTTGCATTGGCTTCTCGCTCGGCGCTTCGGCGGACATTTTCCTCACCATCGCGAAATTCCGTGCACTGCGGCTGCTTTGGGCCCGCGCGGTTGAGGCGGCGGGAGAAAAGCCGCAAGCGGACGTGCTCGTGCTTGGCCGGATGTCGCGGCGAATTTTGAGCGCCTACGACCCGCATGTGAATATGCTGCGCGGAACCGCGGCCGCCTTCGGTGCGGCGATTGGCGGCGCAACCGGCATCGAGGTGCTGCCGTTCGACAGCGCCGGCAGCGGTGCAACGGACTTGTCGAGGCGGATGGCGCGCAACACGAGCCTCATCCTGCAGCAGGAGAGCTATCTTTCTGCGGTCGCCGATGCCGCCGCCGGCTCCGCTTATATCGAAACGCTTACCGATGAAATCGCGGCGGCTGCGTGGGCGCTTTTCCGCGAAGTAGAAGCCAAGGGCGGTCTCGCCGCGGCTCTTGAAAGCGGATTCGTCCAGGACGAGCTGCACCGCAAGGCCGGCGAGCGGGAACGCGCCGTGGCACACCGTAAAGACAAAATAACCGGCGTCTCGGTGTTTCCAAACCTCGCGGAGGCCGCCCCGCCTTCGAATCCCGCAGCAAAACCGGCCGGCGATACCCATCATCCTTTTGCCGGCATCCTCCCGGTACTCCCAGCTCCGGCCAAAGGCGAGCGCTTTGCCGCTCTTCTGGCCGCGGCGCGCGAAGGCACGGCGCTGCCGCAATTGCGCATCGCTTCGCGACGGGTCGCCAGCGTTGTGGCGCGGCCGCTTGCGCCCCTGCAGCGCGACGCTGAGCCCTTCGAGGCGCTGCGCCGGCGCGCGGATATCGCGCTGAGCATGATCGGATCGCGGCCGCCGGTATTCCTCGCGCTCCTCGGGAAGCCCGAAAATTACCGGGCGCGCGCCAGCTGGGTTCAAAGCTTTTTCGCTGCCGGCGGCATCGAGACGATCGTACCGGAACAGGGTTTCGAAAGCGTCGAATCGCTCGCGGCGGCATTCCGGGAAAGCCCGGCACCGGTCGCGTGCCTGTGCTCGTCCAACGCGGTCTATACCTCCATGTCCGGCGCGGCGGCGGCGTTGAAAAAGGCGGGAGCGGTTGCCGTCTATTTGGCCGGCCCCGCGTCCATCTTGAATACCATCGATCCGCAAGACGCCGTGGCAATCGACCGGCTCATCCATGAGGGCTGCAACGCGCTCGCGCTTCTGCAAGAGGCGCAAGGAGCGTTGCGCGTCGAGGAGCTTTCGGCCGCCGCCGAGGAAGAGGCCGCCGAAGCAGGCTTCGAGGTTCATGCTGAAATTCATGACCACGATTGTGGATGCTGCTAGCACTCGAAGGATCGATCCTATGCCTAAAACGGCATTACCCCTCACCCTGTCCCTCTCCCGCCGGGAGAGGGAACGATGTTGCTGAGGCCGCAGCCTGCCCCTCTCCCTGCGGGAGAGGGCTGGGGTGAGGGGTAACGCCCATCTATAGTTGAATGAGCCTGGGGACTCGTAGACGATGGAATATAGAGAATGACTCAATCTCCGGTGCCGGATTTTTCCAAAGTCGAGTGGCAGGCGCCGCGGCTGAACGCAGAGGCAGGCGGCTTTCCGCTCGAAACGCCCGAGGGCATCGTTTTGAAACCGGCATACGGGCCAGCCGATGCCGAAGGCCTCGATTTTCTGAACACCTATCCGGGCTTGCCGCCCTTCCTGCGCGGCCCTTATCCGACCATGTACGTCCAGCAGCCCTGGACGGTCCGGCAATATGCGGGCTTCTCCACCGCGGAAGACTCGAACGCGTTTTACCGGCGCAATCTCGCCGCCGGCCAGAAGGGGCTTTCGGTCGCCTTCGATCTCGCCACGCATCGCGGCTACGATAGCGACCACCCCCGCGTCCGGGGCGACGTCGGCATGGCGGGCGTGGCCATCGACTCGATCTACGATATGCGCACCTTATTCGATAGCATCCCGCTATCCGACATGAGCGTGTCGATGACCATGAACGGCGCCGTGCTGCCGGTGCTGGCGCTCTTTATCGTGGCGGGCGAGGAACAGGGCGTGCCGCCCGAACAGCTTTCGGGCACGATCCAGAACGACATCCTGAAAGAGTTCATGGTGCGGAACACCTATATCTATCCGCCCCTGCCCTCGATGCGCATCATCTCAGACATCTTCGCCTATACGAGCACGAAGATGCCGAAGTTCAACTCAATCTCGATCTCCGGCTATCACATGCAGGAAGCCGGCGCGACGGCGGATCTTGAGCTAGCCTATACGCTCGCCGATGGCGTCGAATATGTGCGCTCCGGCATGGCTGCGGGCCTCGACATCGATAAGTTTGCGCCGCGGCTGTCGTTCTTCTGGGCCATTGGCATGAACTACTTCATGGAAGTCGCCAAAATGCGGGCGGCGCGCGCGCTTTGGGCGCGGCTCATGAGGGACCTCGGCGCGAAAAGCACCAAATCCATGAGCCTGCGCGCCCATTGCCAGACGAGCGGCTGGTCGCTTACCGCGCAGGACGTGTTCAACAATGTCATGCGCACCTGTGTGGAGGCGTTTGCCGCGACTCATGGCGGCACGCAGTCGCTGCATACCAATGCGCTCGACGAGGCGCTGGCCCTGCCCACGGACTTTTCCGCCCGCATCGCGCGCAACACGCAGCTTTTCATCGAATACGAGACCGGCACAACGCGCGTCATCGATCCTTGGGGCGGAAGCTATTATGTCGAGCGGCTGACCTATGAGCTGGCCAAGAAAGCTTGGGGGCACATCCAGGAGGTCGAGAAGCTCGGCGGCATGGCAAAGGCCATCGGCCAAGGGCTGCCGAAGCTGCGCATCGAGGAAGCCGCCGCGCGCACGCAGGCGCGGATCGATAGCGGCAAGCAGGTGATCGTCGGCATCAATAAATATCAGGTGAAGGACGAAGCGCCGGTCGAGGTGCTGAAGGTCGACAATTCCGCGGTGCGCGCGCGCCAGATCGAGAAGCTGGAGCGGCTGAAGGCGGAGCGCGACCCGGCGGCGGTAGAGGCGGCGCTTTGCGCGCTCACCGCGGCGGCAAGCGGCAGCGGCAATCTCTTGGAGCTTTCGGTGAATGCTGCCCGCGCGAAAGCGACGGTCGGCGAGATTTCGGAGGCCCTTGAGAAGGTCTTCGGCCGCCATCGCGCGGAAACACGCGCCATTTCAGGCGTTTATCGCCAGGAGATCGGGCAAATGGACGAAAAAGTGCGCCGCGTCATCGCGATGTGCGAAGCGTTCGAGAAAGACGAGGGCCGCCGCCCGCGTATCCTCGTCGCGAAGGTCGGCCAGGACGGTCACGACCGCGGGCAGAAGGTGATCGCCTCGGCTTTCGCCGATCTTGGCTTCGATGTCGACATCGGCGCGCTGTTCGCAACGCCGGCCGAGGTGGCGCGGCAGGCTGTCGAGAACGACGTGCATATTATCGGCGTATCCTCGCTGGCTGCGGGCCATCTCACGCTCGTGCCCGAGCTGAAGCAGGAACTGGCGCAGCAAGGGCGGCCGGATATTCTGATCGTCGTTGGCGGGGTCATTCCGCCGGACGATTACGACTCGCTCCAAAAGGCGGGTGCGGTCGCAATCTTCGGCCCAGGCACCAATATCGCGGAGGCAGCGGCCGATCTTCTCGCCAAGCTCAATGCCCATCTCGGCTACGCGCAGCGAGAGGCGGCGGAGTAAACTCAAGCAGTTCGCCGTCGCCAGGCAGGCTTCCGCAGCTTTGCCAACGACTGCCGGGTGGTGTTGCGGCCGCTTCTCTCCAGCAGCGGCCAAAGCACCCGATTCCGCCTCGGGCCAACTGCGGACTCAAGACTGCGGCGATACCGTCTCCTGCTCGGCAGTTTCCGGCATGAACAGGAAGAAGACGGCGAACGCGACTGCGGCCGCCGCACCCAACGACAGGAACGTCGCTGAGTATCCAAAATGATCGACGATCTCACCGGCGGCCAGCCCGCTCACCGACGCGCCGATCCCCTGGACCGTGGCGACGGCCCCGAGGGCCAGATTGTAGCGCCCCGTGCCTCGCATGATGTCGGCGACCACGAGGGGCGTGAGCGCGCCGAAAATTCCGGCGCCGACGCCGTCAAGCAGCTGGACGCCGACCAGCCAGAAGCTGTTGTCCGAGAGCGTGTAGAGCACCGCGCGGAGGGGCAGGATGGCGAACCCGGCGAGAAACAGAGGCTTCCGTCCCCAAATGTCGGCCTTGTACCCCACCAGGAGAGCGATTGGCAGCATGACCAACTGTGCGGCGACGATGCAGGCCGACATCATGGCCGTCGCCTCTTTTGGATACGCGGCTGCGAGCTTCTGCCCCACCAGCGGCAGCAGCGGCGCATTAGCGAGATGGAAAAGCATGACGCAAAGGCCGAAGATAACCAGCGGCCGGGATTCCAACAGGATGTTGTAACCGGCGACCTTGGGCTGACCCTCCACAGCGCCTGGTTCGGGCTCGAGGTCTCTTGCCCGGTTATAATCGATGGCCTTTGCGGGAATCGACAGTACCGCAATCGCAGTCAAAAGGGCGAAGACCGGCACCAAAAGGAAAACGGCGCGCTGCGAGAAGGCATAGCCGGCCGCGCCCGCCACCAAGGCGATCCCGACGTTGCCAGCATGGTCGAAGGCCGAGTTCCGGCCCATCCGCCGCGCTAGTTGTTTTCGCGCGTAAAGGCCCAAGGTCAGGGCCGCAATCGCCGGACCGAAGACATCGCCGGCGACGGCCATGAGGCTATTAGCGATCAGCACCGGCCAGAAGACGGGCCAAGCGAAGATGACTACGGCCGCGATCGCCAGCACGGCAAGCGCGAGGACGATAACTCCCCTCTTGGAGCGAGTTTCGTCGATTGCGGCGCCGATTGGGGTCTGAACAGCAAGCCCGCACAGGCCGCCGATCATGGTCACCAGCCCAACTTGGGACTGACTCCAATGCTGCTGGGTGACCAGGAAGACATTGAGATAAGGCCCGACCGCGCCGCGCACGTCGGCCGCAAGGAAATTGACCGCATCGAGGGAGATAGGGCGGAAGCCGTTCCTGCTGGCACGAGCATCCGGCGCGCCGGCCCTCACCACGGCCAGAGATTCCAACTGTGGTTTCGCCGAGAGCGTCGCGGCTGTGTCCATGGACGTACCGCCGCTGGCCGTCTGTTCCATTAATTATCCTCTCTTCGATCGGTGGACTGCAGCGCCTGCGATAAGGAAGCCGCCCGGGTTGAATTGGGTCCGCATCATCTCAGGCGATAGAAGAATGTCAGCTTGCAAGAATAAGAGCGCCAAGGGCTAGAATGAGCGCAGGCGGCATGACCAGCGCGCCGATGCGCAGAAAGTCGCCGGCGCCGATGCTCTCGCCCTCTCTCCGCAACGCCAGAAGCCACAGAATGGTGGCAAGCGATCCGGTGACCGACAGGTTCGGCCCGAGATCGACGCCTACGAGGAGCGCACCCGTCACAACCGGCGGGACATGGACAGGAGCGATTGCCGACTCCGCGACGAGACCGGCCGGCAGATTATTCATAAGGTTCGTCGCGAGCGCCCAAACGGTTCCAGCGATCCAGGCGGTTTCTGTCGCGGACCGCTCCAAGCCCCATTGGAAAAGCCCAGACAATTGCGCGATGGCGCCTGTGTTGTTTATGCCTGCCACAAGCACGAAAAGGCCAGCTACCAGCGGCAATACGCCCCAGGATACGCCGCCAAGCAAAGGCCATGGTGCCTCGCGATTCAGCACCAAAACGAAGAGCGCGGTCGCGGCACCTGCGGCAAAAGTCGGCGCGCCGAGCGGGATATCGAAGGCGGACGCGAGGAGCAGCGCGGTCGCCGTCGCACCAAGTCCATAGGCCGTGTAACGGCCCCCGCGCGTGAGACAGGGGACCTCGACGTTCCTTGCGATCTCACCTCGAAGCTCCCGGCGGTAGAGCCATCGGAGCGCGACATAGGTCGCAAGGATCGACATCACGGATGGCAGGAGAAACTGCTTCAGCCACGGCAGTAGCGAAGGCATATTGTTATTGTAAAGCACAAGATTTGCCGGATTGGAGATCGGCAGCACGAAACTCGCGGCGTTGGCGATAAAGGCGCAGATCAGGAGGTAAGGCAGCGGCTTGGCATTTGCCGCTTTGGCTACAGCGTAGACTGCCGGGGTCAGCACAACCGCCGTCGCATCGTTGGAGAGAAACGCCGTGACAACAATGCCGACGATGTAAACGAGGCCGAAAAGCCTGGACGCCGAGCCTTTCGCAGCCTCCGCCGCGTGCGCGGCCAGCCAATCGAAAAGTCCCTCGCGCCGGGCGAGTTCCGCGAGCAGCATCATCCCTGTCAGGAACAGATAAACGTCCGTGCCTTTGACGACGGCCGCGAGCGCGTCATGCCAGGGTAAAAGCGCAAGAAGGACGAGCGCCGCTGCCCCGAGAACCGCCCAGATGGCCTCCGGCCACCCCCGCGGCCGGACGATGACACCGCCAGTCGCAATAGCAGCGATCCCCCAAATTGCCGCTTGCGTTATGGTCATGCCGGCCATGGTTCTAGCTCCTGCTTCTTGGGGGATAGGCTATGCGGTCCGCATCGACAGTTATAGCCGTTTGGTTCCGCTAAGCGAGCCGCAGTGATGAAATATGCACCTGCACTCTGGCCCAACGGTGCGAAGCTACCTAATCTGAGCACAAGCAGGGTTCGAAAGTCGCCTTGGAGTCAAAACTCACCGCGGGCCATTGGCCACGCGTCCGCGATGAACCGAAAAGAGTAGTCGAAGCGTTGGGGCTCAAGCTCGGACGGCTGGCCTCCGGGAAACGGCTTCACGTGCTCGAAGTTTTTGCGCACAGTCTCACGGAGCGGCACGAGGCGCGCAGTCCTCCGGCCCCGCCCGCTAACGGATGGACGCAAATCCACATTTGTAATAATGTGGGGGCTTCCAGAAGAGGATCGCTATGAGCCGTCTGACCATCGATATCACCGAACAACAGCACCAGACCCTCAAAGCCACGGCCGCGCTTCAGGGCAAAACCATCAAGCAATATGCGCTTGAGAAATTATTCCCGCCCGCATCGGACGAAGAACAAGCTTGGGCGGATTTGCAAACCCTCGTTGAACAGAGGATCGCGGAAAGCTCTGCCGGTGCCGTTTCCAGCAAAACCTTCGACGAGATCGTTGACGAAGAGCTTCGCGCAGGCGGCGCGGCTTGAACGCCGCCTTCGTTTTTCACCCTGCCGCCGAAGCCGAATTACGCGAGATCGTCCGCCATACCCGCAAGCAATAGGGCGAAGCACAGGCCAGAAGATACGCCGCCAGACTCCGCCGCCAGACATCGAAAAAATGAGATTAACGGCTATATAACGAGCGCGAGGCGATCAGGTACTCAGAGAGCAAAAATGACCAGCCAGGCGGAATTTTGGGACGAGCGCTATCGCGGCGAGGGCTTCTCCTTCGGCACGGAACCCAATGCGTTCCTCGCGTCGCAAGCTCACCATCTCAAGCCGGGCCTGCGCGTGCTCGTGCCGGGCGATGGCGAGGGACGGAACGGCGTTTGGCTGGCGCAGCGGGGTCTGATCGCCGATACGGTCGATGTCTCGCCCGTCGGCGTTGCCAAAGCGCGCGAGCTGGCAAGAGCGCGCGGCGTCGAGATCAACGCTGAAATCGCAGACCTTCTCGATTGGGACTGGCCGCGCGAGCGCTACGACCTCGTCGCCGCCCTCTACATTCATTTTTTCGACGCCGTCCGGCCGCGCATGCACCGCGCGATGCTGGACGCGCTGAAGCCCGGCGGGATCATCATCTTCGAGGCTTTCCGCATCGAGCAGATGGAATACCAGAAGCTCCATCATTCGGGCGGACCCAGAACCGCCGATATGCTCTCCTCGAAGGCCAAGCTCGAAGCCGATTTCGCCAATGCTTCGATTCTGCTTCTCGAAGAAGCGGAGGTGGAGCTCGACGAGGGGCACCGGCATAAGGGCCGCGCTGCTGTCGTTCGCGCCGTCGTGCAAAAGCCGCTATGATAAGAAAATGAAGACGCTCAAACCGCTCGTTTCTCCGGCGGCCCTCTGCATCTGGGCTATCTGCGCTTGCATCGGCTTCTCGATTGCAGGCTCCGATGCCAGCCGCACCGTGACCTTCCGCCAAGAAACAAAATTCGGCTATGCGAAATCGTCGTTTCCGATCCATATGAAACGCCGCGATGAGGCGCTTTTCAATCTTCTTACTGCCCGCGCCAAGGCCGAAATGGCCGAGTTCCTCAAAGGCGCGGAGCAAGACGCAGCAGCAAGGCCTCAGGACGAAGAATCGGTCCCTTGGACGCCCTACCTGCAGTCTGCCGGATTTATCGAGCAATTCAGGACGCTTAAGTTTGTAAGCTATCTTGAGGTGGCTAGCGTGGTTCAAGCCGGCGCACAGCCCGCGATAGAATTCAGAACGGTAAACTTCGACAAGGAGGCAAACCGCGAGCTGGGACTCAGCGATATACTCGAAGGTGCAGCCGATAGGTCGAAGGCCTTGGAAGCGCTGGCGGCTTATGCGCGCGCCGATCTGAGGGACCGGACCGGCGAGGAAGGCGAAGAGGAAAGCGAAGCTCTTGTCGACTTCACAAGGCCGGACCTCAGCGTTTACGAGCGCTTCACCTTGTGTCCCTCAACCAAGCTAGGAAACGCCGCAGGGCTCACGATCCATTTCCCGCCACCGGCATCCGGCCCTTATGCGGGCAGGGATTTCCACGTCACGGTTCCCTACACCGTTTTCGCCAAGTTCCTGAAGCCCGGAGTGAAGGCGCTGTTCTCGGGTGAGCCAAGGCAAGCGCCGGTATCGTTGGAGGAAGCTGGGATTTAGAGCCTCGCGCCTTTAATCGGACGGGGGCGTCATCGCGAGGCGGCTTTAGCCGCCGCGGCGATCCACAGACGTTTCATAGCGTTAGTTCTGGATTGCTCTTCGCTGCGCTCGCAATGATGGTGTTGACGCACGCCGCTCCAGAGCGGATGTGCAGCGTTGCGCGGCAGGTGCACCGGTAGGGATTCCCATTTCAGATACAATTACGCGATTGAGCGAAACATAGCTTAGCTGCTAGTAAATTCCTGCCGATTCGCAATTCTCGCACGGAGGCGGTGCCATGGTCCGTGTTTCTTTTTCAATGCTGTTGCCCTTGATATTGCTATCGGCTTGCGCTGGCGGGCAGGCACAGGATCCGGCTGGCCCGCAGGAGCAGTTGAACGCCCCCGCCCCTCCTGCAAAAGAGAACGCTATCGACTGTATGAACAAGTCCTCGCTTCTTGCGGTGTGGGGCTGCGCTTCTCAAAAACCGGCTTCGCAGTAAAGCCAGCCCCCGCATAGAAGAGGCCGGCCGGCGGCCCGCCGGAGTAACCTGGCTTCCCCGCCGTCCTCAGGCCGCCGGAAGAGGCGGCTTATACGTAAGGATTGGCTCGCGGGCGGCGCGGGTCTCGTCCAAACGCTCACGGGGCGCAAAACGCGGCGCGGCAGAAAAGCGGCCGGTATCGCCCGATATTGCCGCTCCGGCCAGCTTGCGGATCGCATCGATAAACAGATCGAGGCTTTGTTTGGACTCCGACTCCGTCGGCTCCACAAGCATGGCGCCCGATACGACCAGCGGGAAATAGACCGTCATCGGATGGAAGCCCTCATCGATGAGCGCTTTGGCAAAGTCGAGCGTCGAGACGCCCGTTCCTTTCAAAAACCGGTCGTCGAAAAGCACTTCGTGCATGCAAGGCCGGTCTCCGAAGGGCTGCGAGAGTGCGCCGGCCAAGCGCGCGCGGACATAGTTCGCGTTCAAAACCGCGTCCTCGGAGGCTTGACGTATGCCGTCCGCGCCGTGGCTCATCATATAGGCCAGTGCGCGCACGAACATGCCCATCTGCCCATGGAAGGCAGCGAGTCTGCCAAAGGGGCGCGCCGTTTCGCCTGCTGCGCCGGCGTGCTCGGCGAGCGTCAGGCCCTCGCCCTCTTTAGCGACGAAGGGAACGGGCGCGAAGGGCGCCAGCGCTTGGCTCAGCACCACAGGGCCCGAGCCGGGACCGCCGCCGCCATGGGGGGTGGAGAACGTCTTGTGAAGATTGATGTGCATGGCATCGACGCCGAGATCGCCGGGCCTCACCTTGCCCGCAATGGCGTTAAAATTTGCGCCGTCGCAATAGAGATAGGCGCCAGCTTCGTGAAGTGCCGCGGCAATCTCCACGACCTCCGGCTCGAACATCCCGCAGGTGTTCGGGTTCGTCAGCATCATAGCGGCGACGTCCGGGCCGAGCTTCCCGCGCACCGCTTCGGCGCTGACCGTGCCGTCCGCGCGCGCCGCAACAGCGCGGACGTTGAAACCAAGGAGGGCGGCCGTTGCCGGGTTCGTTCCATGGGCGGAATCGGGAACAAGAACGGTACGCCGCACGTCCGCTTCCCCCCGCGCCTCAAGCGCGGCGCGGATCGCGGCCATGCCGCAAAGCTCGCCATGGGCGCCAGCTTTCGGCGAAAGCGCAACCGCGTGCATTCCGGTGAGTTCCAGCAGCCAGCGGCTTAGCTCCTGCATGAGCGCGAGCGCTCCTTGCACGGTTTTCTCCGGCTGTAAGGGATGGATATCGGCGAAACCTGCCAGCCGCGCCATCTTCTCGTTGAGACGCGGGTTGTGTTTCATGGTGCAGGAGCCGAGCGGAAAGATACCCGTGTCGATGGAGTAGTTTTTCTGGCTCAAACGGACATAATGGCGGACCGTCTCCGGTTCCGAGAGGCCGGGCAGGCCGATGGGCTCGCTGCGCTCGAGACCGCCAAGCCGCGATTCCACGGCCGGCACGCTTTCGAAATCCACTCCCGACGTCTCAGGCGAGCCGATCTCGAAAATGAGCGGCTCCTCGATTGCGAGGCCCCGGTTGCCGGTGAATGTCTGCGGTTCGCCCATGGTTTCCACTTTAACTGGCACAAATTCCTTCGGCATCTCAACCATGGAGAACCTCGCTCAGCGCGCCCCGATAGGCGGCGATATCGTTTTCGGTTGTCACTTCGGTCGCGGCAACGATGATAAGGTTCGCGAGCGATGCGTCGTTCGGCCAAAGCCGGCTCGCAGGAACGCCGCCGATGACGCCGCGGTCCGCCAGTCTATCGATGACTTCGGCGCCGGGCTTCGGCGTCTCGATCGCAAACTCGTTGAAGAAATGCGGCGTGATAATTTCGACGCCGGAAACCTGCGCCAGCGCATCCGCCAGCACCACCGCGCTCGCATGGTTCAAGCTGCCAAGCTTGCGCAGTCCGGCCTCGCCGAGAAGCGTCAAATGCGCCGTAAACGCCAGCGCGCAGAGACCGGAGTTCGTGCAAATATTGCTGGTCGCCTTCTCGCGGCGGATATGCTGCTCGCGCGTGGAAAGCGTCAGAACGAAGCCGCGCCGCCCCTCGCGATCGGCCGTTTGGCCGCACAGCCGCCCCGGCATTTGCCGCAGAAACTTCTGCCGCGTCGCAAACAGCCCCAAATAGGGCCCGCCGAAATTGAGTCCGTTCCCGATCGATTGGCCCTCTGCAGCGACGATATCGGCGCCCATCGCACCGGGCGATTTCAAGGCGCCGAAGGAGACGGCCTCCGTTACAACCACGACGAGCAGTGCGCCTGCTGCGTGAGTCTTGGCAGCCAAGGCCGTCAGGTCGCTCACGCGCCCAAAGACATCCGGCATCTGCACCACAACGCAGGAGGTTTCGCTATCGCATTCCGCTTCGAAACTCTGAGCGGGGCCGGCCGCGGCGCCCTCAACCTGGTGCCCCGAATAATGCGAGATCGTCTCGATCACCGCGCGGTAGTGCGGATGCAGCCCGCCCGCGAGGACAGCTTTGCTCCGCTTTGTGAGCCGGTGCGCCATCAGAACCGCTTCGGCAGCGGCGGTCGAGCCGTCATACATGGAGGCATTGGCAACCTCCATGCCGGTCAGCGCGGCAACCTGGCTTTGAAACTCGAAGAGATATTGCAGCGTGCCCTGCGCAATCTCCGGCTGATAGGGCGTGTAAGCGGTCATGAACTCGGACCGCTGAATGATGGCATCGACGGTCGCCGGCACGTGATGCTTGTAGGCCCCGCAGCCGGCAAAGAACGGCACGGACCCCGCCGGAACGTTCCGCGCGGCAAGGCTTTCGAGTGCGCGCTCTACGGCCATCTCGCTCCGCTTCAGCGGCAAGTCCGGCAGCTCGCGCAAAAGCTTGGAGGGCGGCACCTCCGCGAAAAGCGCATCGATGCCCGTTACGCCGATGGCGTCCAGCATCTCGCGCCTATCGCTATCTTTATGGGGAAGGTAGCGCATCAGGCGTCCTCCTGCGCATAGCTGAGATAGGCGTCCCGGTCCATCAGCGCGCCGAGTTCGGACGGGGCCGATAGCTTAATTTTGAAGAACCACCCAGCGCCCTCCGCGTCCTGGTTCACAAGCTCCGGCTTATCGTTCAGACCTTCGTTGACTTCGATGACGGTGCCGCTAACCGGCGTGTAAACGTCGCTCGCCGCCTTTACCGACTCGACAACTCCCGCTGTATCGCCTTGCTTCAGCTCCTTGCCCGCGGACGGCGTTTCGACGAAAGTTATGTCCCCGAGCTTCTCCTGCGCGTGGTTCGTAATGCCAACGGTGCCGATGCCGTCCTCCACGGCGATGTATTCGTGATCCTTGGTATATTTGACTTGGCTCATGGTGTCTGACCTCTGCTTAAGCCTGGCGGGCGTAACGATGGGGAACGAAGGGCATAGGAACGATGCGGGCGGGAAGTAGCGCGCCGCGGATTTCGACAGCGAGTTGCGTACCGGGCTTGCTCATCGCCGGCGGAACATAGGCCATCGCGATGGAGGCGGCTGCCGTTGGCGTAAAGGCTCCGCTCGTCACTTCGCCGATGGCGTTGCCGGCCGCATCGGCAACCTTCATGCCGGTTCGCGCGGCGGCCCGGCCTTCGAGCTTGAGGCCAACGCGCAGGCGGGCCGGCCCCCCGGCAAGCTCGCGAAGAACGCGTTCCGCGCCAGGAAAGCCGCCTTCAGCCCGCCGGCGCTTGCCGATCGAGAAGGAAAGCCCAGCCTCGACCGGCGAGGCCGCTTCGTCCATATCCTGACCGTAGAGAGGCAGGCCGGCCTCAAGCCGCAGCGTATCGCGCGCGCCAAGCCCGATGGGCAAGACTTCGGGCTCGGCAAGCAACTGGCGGGCGAGATTTACGGCCGATGCTGCGCTCACCGAGATTTCGAAGCCGTCCTCGCCCGTGTAGCCCGAGCGTGAGACAAAGACCGGATCCGAATTCACGTGGAATATTGCAGCTGTCATAAAGCCCAACGCCCCCACGCCCGGAATCGAACGCGAAAGCACACTTTCGGCTTTCGGGCCTTGCAGTGCGAGCAGCGCCCGGTCCTCTTCCGGAGCAAGCTGTACGTTCACCGGCAGGTGTGCCGCGATATAGGCAAAATCGATCACTTTGCGCGAAGCGTTGACAACAACCGAAAGACCGTGCCCCTCGCTATCGCGCGTCACCATCAGATCGTCGATTATGCCGCCGCGGCCATTCAAGAGCTGCGTGTAGCGGATGCGGCCCGGCTTGAGGCCGAGAATATCCGCTGGAGCGAGCGTTTCGAGCGCCGCTGCGGCTGTCTCGAAATCCGGGCCGGCGAGCCGGGCTTGCCCCATATGCGAGACATCGAAAAGTCCGGCGGCGCTCCTCACATGATTGTGCTCTTTGACAATGCCCGCCGCGTATTGAAGCGGCATCTCATAGCCTGCAAAAGGCACGAGCTTAGCGCCAAGCTCGCGGTGCAGCGCGTTCAAGGGCGTCAAACGGAGTTTGGCTGCGCCGTTGGGGGAAGGGGGTGTGGATCGAGGCTCGCTCATCGGTTCATCCATGACAAAAAGGCGTCCCGCTTTCGCGGCTCTGCGCCCCCTCTGTCACGGAACCTGAGAGATTTCGCCCGGAATCCGGGCCTACCCCATCGGTGAGCCGCCAGCGCGGCGGCTGCTTTCCAGAGTGCTGTCTGCACGCGGTCCTTCTGCCTGAGAGTTTCCGGGGCGGTTGCTCCTTCGGCGCCAGCGTCGGCTGGTCTCTCCCGCATGCATCGATCAGCACATGATAAGTCGCCCCCGGAGGCCGCACTGTCAACCGCTACGGTGGCAGCAGGCGTCCAGATCCACATTTTGTTGCAAACGCGATGCCCTGGCCCATCGAATCCGGCTAATCCGGGACGACGGCGTCCATGAACTATTGAACCGGGTATTATCTATGTAGCTCCAGAGCGGTGTGCGCGAAACGAGGATCGCGTCATTGCGACGGCGAGCGAAGCGAAGCCGGAAGCAATCCACGGCAAAGTTCACCGATGCTGTTATGGATCGCCACGGCGCCAAGGCGCTTCGCGATGAGGGCTGCGTGCGCCGCATGCCGCTCTAAACCATAGTTAATACCGGAATGGTAAACGGGGGTGGGTTTTTATAATTTCCTACCGCAAAACTCGCGATTTTTCGCGTTTTTACCCCGGAATGTGCGATTCAAAAAGTCCGTTAAATATATTGCTAGTTTTGAATTAACCAAAAAGGGCCACAGGCGGCTTTCTGGAAGCGCGCGGCGACGTCTAGGTTTTGTGATGCATTATCAATGCGTTGGCCAAATCATTGTGGCTAGTTAAAGCTTTGGCAAGGCGCTTTCTCTATGATGGCGGCTCAAAGAAGCGCCTTCGAGCGGTTGGGCGATGTGGGGCAATCGTAAACAGCGCGGCGGCGGAAAATGGCACCGGTCGAGCGTGACGGCCGGGGAAGCATTCAATCGGGTTGCTTACCGGCCGGCCGGGACGGCCGCCGGCGGTACGTTAGCGCTGTTCAACAAGGCGCGAGCCAGGCGAGGTTTGTACTCAACACGGAATAATGGGCGGGCTCCAATCGTTTTCAAAGACGTGGATCGGAAACGGGCAGGGTTTTCTCCAGCGTTGTCAGGTTACTGAAATTTCCACGTTTTGAGGCGGGACAGCGATGAAGAAGGCGATTTTATCAGCCATTGCAATCATATCTTGCGCTTACATGGAACAGGTTGAGGCAGCCGGCATACAGCTAAACTGTACGCTTCGCGTGGGGAACAAGCTCGCTCTGGAAATAAAAGACAAAAATGTACTTAAAGGCGGCCGGCCTGTGACGAATCTCGACCCTAAATCTGTTGTGGTCGGGACGCGATACATAACATTCAACCAAGCATTCGGCACTTATTACAATGCGTGGCGCATTAATCGTAACACCCTCAAAGTTGGCTTTAAGACAGTGCTCAAGCCTCAGCGTCTTGTCGTTCTCGATGAAGCGGGGGCATGCGCTAATACGGTAACGGCCCCCCGTGAGGCCCAGAAAAGCCACTCTCCCGGCTGGGCGGCCGCGCTAAGTGCTTTGCGGCTGCAATAAAAGCGGAGCGGTGCGCGGCTCAGCTGCCGGACGGGTCGGCCGAGATAATCACGAAGGCATGCGCGAGCGGATAATCGTCCGTGATGGTGATGTGTATATGCGCCTCGTGATTCGCGGGGATGAGCTGCCGCAGGCGCTGCGCAGCGCCGCCGGTGAGTTCGATCGTGGGCTGGCCGCTAGCCAGATTCACCACACCCATGTCGCGCCAGAATACGCCGTGCTTCAACCCGGTGCCGAGAGCCTTCGAGCAAGCCTCCTTGGCGGCAAAGCGCTTAGCGTAGGACGCGGCGCGGGCCGTGCGGGCGTCGGATTTGGCGCGCTCAGTCCCGGTGAAAATCCTGTCGAGGAAGCGGTCGCCATAGCGGCCGATCGTCTGCTCGATGCGGCGGATGTCGATCATGTCGCTGCCGATACCGATGATCATGCGATCTCCATGCGGGCCGGCGCTATTGCTGCTGCTGCGCGGCTTGCTGCTGCAAAGGGCGCGCCGCGACACCTCGCGCAATGGCCTCGCGCATCCGCAAAATCGCTTGCCCCAAGCCGGTGAAGACCGCCTCGCCGATGATGAAATGCCCAATGTTCAACTCGCGGATTTGCGGCAAGGCGGCAAGGTGAACGGCGGTGTCGAAGTCGAGGCCGTGACCGGCGTGGACTTCGATCCCCGCCTGCTCTGCGAGCTGCGCAGCATCGGCGAGCCGCCGCAGCTCGCGCTCCGCAGCTGCGGCATCGCCCGCGAGCCACGCTTCGCAATATTGTCCGGTGTGAAGCTCGACAACCGGCGCCTGAAGCCGCGCGGCGCCATCGATCTGGCGTGGCTCAGGATCGACGAAAAGGGAAACCCGGATGCCGCTCTCCAATAAGCGGCGCACCATGGGAGCCAGAGCGCCGTAGCTTCCCGCCGCGTCGAGGCCGCCTTCGGTAGTGATCTCCTCCCGGCGCTCCGGCACGATGCAGCAGGCGTGCGGCGCGGAGCGTATCGCGATGGCGGTCATCTCGTCCGTCGCGGCCATCTCAAGATTGAGCGGCGCGCGAACCTCCGCCATCAGGCGGGCAATGTCCTCGTCGCGGATGTGACGGCGATCCTCGCGCAGATGGGCGGTTATGCCATCGGCGCCGGCTTCGATTGCCATTTTCGCTGCGCGGATGGGATCGGGGCGCGTAGCCCCTCGCGCGTTACGTAGCGTTGCAACATGGTCGATATTCAGCCCCAAGCGAACGGGGCGCTGTCCATCCATCGAACAATCCTCACCGGAGCGAGGGCAAGCGGGCCCCAGCCTTAACGGTGCGTATGCCTTTGCGGGCACCGGCAACTTGGCGGACGAGGAAGTAAGTGAGGATAGCGGTTAGGCCGCCAAGTGGAAGCGAGCCAACGGCCATGGGCTTCAAGATCGGCCAAAGGCCCTCGACTGCCGAGGCGACGCCATCGGCAGAAGCATCCCGCAGGCTGCGGCTAAGCGCTTCGGCTCCGGTCGAGAGCTGGCTAATCTCAGCATTGGCTGAGCTATCGAGAAAAACGTTGCCGACTGTAAAAGTCGATATCCAGATGACAGGATATGTTAACGGATTTCCGGCGAAAGTGCCGACTGCGGAGGCGAAGACGCTGGCGCGGAAAACCAAGGCGAGCAAGGCCGCGAGCATCATTTGAAAGCCGAGGAACGGCGTGAATATCGCAAACACGCCAACGGCGCAGCCGAGAGCGATGCTATGGGGAGACGCCTCAATCCGCCAGAGCCGAAGCTCCATATAGCGGAATGAGCGCTTAAAGCTGCGCGTAGGCCACACCGCTTGCCGCAGGCGCATCGCTGGGGAAAGCTGTTTTTTGCGTCTAAAAAGCATATCACCCAGCCCGCCTATGAGGGGCGCGCCCTGAGGGCGTCATCCCCTAATGCTCCATTAAGAGTATACATACGCGCTTAAACCTTCAACCCCCGGCTTCCCGGTTTGATGGCAGGTATTCGTTGCAAAGAAGCAGGCAGTTGATCGGGCGGGAAGTGAGGAATGTCAAGCGAGATGAGTGCGGCGAAGGGAACCGGCAGAGCGGCACGCCCTGCCGACCGGTCGGCAAGCGCCGCCGCAGCTATGACATTTGCGCCCAGAGCTTGTGCTGCCTCGATGCATTCGCGGGAAGATAATCCAGTCGTCACAACGTCTTCCACCATAAGGCAGCGTTGCCCAGGCGCGATCTCGAAACCGCGGCGCAACTTAAAGGCTCCGTCCACGCGCTCGAAAAAAATTGCCGGCACACCGAGCTGCCGGCCCATCTCATAGCCCACGATCACGCCGCCCATCGCAGGCGAAACGATGAGGTCCAGGTCCTCGACCAAGCCAGCACTGCGCAGTTTTGCCGCAAGTGCGGCGCAAAGCCGCTCTGCCCGGCGCGGGTCCATGAGAACGCGCGCGCACTGCAGATAGGCGCTCGAATGATAGCCGGACGTGAGGACGAAATGGCCTTCGAGCAGAGCGCCCGCGTCGCGGAATTCTTGGAGTGCGGCTTCTTGTGTCAGCATGGGTTCTCAACCGTCCTCGATAATTCTGTAAAGCAAGCTTGCACGGGCGGTCAACGCTCCCGCTTCTCCTTCCAGTTCGTAGCGGCCTTCACTTTAACGCTGATAACGTTTTTTAACCCGAAGTAGGCTTCGAACATGGTTCATACAATATAGCTGCTTGTATAAACTCTGAAAGACCAGCAAACGGGGCGGGATGGGCCGCTGGTTGCAAAAGCTATCAAAGTGGCCTCATGGCCCACGGTGCCTGTAACCGCGACTCCAATGTACTGAGCGAGGCGTTTGCGCGAGTATGCTCATGTCTCAGGGCGAGCCGAACGTTTCAACGCGGCTGATTACGCGCTGCTCCGAGAGCAGCGGCTTCCCGAAAAGCGAGGGCGCGATGTCATCGATAAAGAACAGGATTTGCAGCCTTGCTCCCGCCCCGCTCCCTCCGTCCCGGTTGAGAGGAAGCAGAGCTTCTGCCGAAACCTGGCAAGTCTCGCCGATATAGGCGAGGCCTGGATTTACGCTTGCTGCCGTCCGTTGTCCGCGTGGCGAATCGAATCCGAATTCGATGAGGCCGCCTGAAAGCGTGCTCCCCCGAAGCACGGAAATGAGCCGGACTACCGGCACGCTGCGCTTGCCACGGTACTAGACCTCGTTGCAAACGGCGCAGCAGGCGACCGGAATAATTGGCGCCTCCGCACGTAATCGGCGAGCCAGAAGTAGTCTTCGGCAATCTCCAGAAGGAGAGACCGGCTCGCGAGGTCTTTCTGTAAACCCTCAGCGCGCGCTTGCGCGTCCCTGGCCTTGCTCAACCAGTAAACGGGATCGTCGGATTTCAAGAACAAACTGCCACTCCTTTATGAGATGTTGAGCAGCCCGGCTCGCGATAAGCTTTTGTCCGTGCCGGGCTTGAGGCAAAGGAGAGATCTTTAGTGTGCGCTGACCGACGGACCGGAACCGCGTCCGAAGCGAAGCAACATGCGGGAAAAGATTCCATCCTTGAGCAGAATGGCGTGACGGAGGGCCGCCCCGGCGTGGACCGCAACGAGGAAAAGCAGCAGGTAGGCAAGTATGCCATGCGCACTTTCAAAGCTTTCATGGTAGCTTTTCTTTGCGCCGTCAGGGAGTTCGCTGAGCCAAGGTAGAAGCGGAAAGTCGAAATATTCAAACAGAAGCGATTGTCTCTTTGACGTAGATATCATCGCCCAACCGCTCAGCGGCAGCGCGAAAAGCAGCACATAGAGTCCACCATGTCCAAGCTTAGCGGCGGTGCGCTCTAGCTTTGGCATTGTGGAAGGCAGAGCGGGCGCGGCATAGAAACCGCGCCATAGGAGGCGAAGCGCCATCAAGGCCAGGACGGTGATGCCGAGCGACTTGTGCAAGTTGTAGGCTTGCGCCTTTTGTACGCCAGGCAGATCGCCCATAACCCAGGCGAGCGGAAATAGGAAAAAAATCAACAGGGCGATCAGCCAATGCAGCGACTTCGCCCCCGAAGTGTAATCATCACGGTCCACGGATCTCTCCATTTCATGGTTGTTTGAGGATCCCAACTGCTACGGGGACTTAGGGAATTTCCATTGCAAGCAGCAGTAAGGGGTTCATTGGCTTAAACCCAGGCCTTGGCGATTTCCTGCGCTGATGCTTGGGACCTTCGATCGCCCGATGCTCGGTCACAGGCCGCCAGCGCCAAAAAACTGTCCGTCACGCGCAGGATTTTGTTTCGGGGCGGGTTCATGAGGTAACGGGGACTCAATCGATCCCATGATGTACGGGGTGTATAAGGCGGGAAAGCCAATCCGCGTGGCTATTGGGGCGTTTGCGTGTAAAAACGCACACACAATGATTAGGCCAAGCGTTGTGTTATCTCCCAAAAATAGAAGTGGCGCAGCGCTCCTATCCCGGGGCGCATGATTGGGAGTAGGAAGCGGACGGCTTGGAGAAAACGAGCGACGAGGAACTGATGCTGCGCGTAGCTCAAGGCGACGAATGCGCCTTCCGATGCCTAATGGGCCGTCACGCCGCGAAGACGTTTGCGCTCACGAGGCGCATGCTAATGAACGATGCAGATGCTGAAGAGATCGTTCAGGAGGCAATGATCCGTGTTTGGGTCAATGCGCCACGCTGGCACGCCACCGCTGCTTTCCGGACCTGGCTTTATCGCGTGACGCTCAATCTTTGCCTCAACCGGCGCCGCGAAAAGGCTTTCGTCCCGCTTGAGGAAGCCTGCGATCCTCCCGATCCGTCTCCATCCGCCGCCGATGGGCTTGCGAGCCGTCAAACGGACCGCCTTATCGCAACGACGATCGCGCAGCTTCCGGATAGGCAGCGGGCTGCCATTGTGCTCACCTACTACGAAGGATTGAGCAACGCGGAGACGGCATCGGTGCTCGATACGACGATTTCAAGCGTCGAGGCTTTGCTCGTCCGCGCGAAGCGAACGCTGCGTGCCAAGTTAGGCGCGATACTCGATGCAGCAAGTTAAGGAAAGCCGGCTATGAACCGCGTCCGATTTCAAGAACTTCTCGACAGCCGCGGCAGCAATCTGGCGAAATGGCCCGAAGCCGACCGGATCGCCGCTGAGCGGCTCATCGCCAGCAATTCAAGCGCTGCAAAGGCCTTTGACGGAGCTCGCCATCTCGACCGCTTGATCGAGCATACCCTCAGCGGCGTTGAAAGCGATCCCGAGCAGATCGCTTTCCACATCCTTGCGGGACTCCCAAAAAAGCTTCCGGCTCAAGCGGCAGCCATGCGAAAGGTATCGAGGCTGCACGCGTTTTTGCCCGCGCCGGGCGCGCTCTGGCCGCGCGTGGCGGTTTTAAGCTTTGCCGCTGGTCTTGGCATCGCTTTTGGTCTCTTTTGGGCAGAAAGGTCCATGTTGGAAGACCGGCAGGCGATGGCAGCAGCTTCGGGAGCCGGCACGGATGTGACCGCCGTTTTATTCGAAACCGATACCGCAATCGGAACATTCTGATGAGCCTGCAAGAGACTCTTTTCGCAGAAAATCGCCCCTGGCATGGAATAACCCTATGGTCCTTGGCCCTGAACCTCTTTCTAATCTGTGGCATTGGGGCGTTTTTGGTGAGCTCTTCTTCGCCGAAGCCGGCACCCTACGGGAAGGGAGGCCCCGCGTACCAATTTGAGATGCTTGCAGCCCGGCTTCCGCCCGAGGATGCAAGCGTGCTTCGAATGGAATTCGGTGAAAGGTCCGGCGCAATTGGGGAAGCGCACGCAACCGTCCACCGCTCCCAAGATCGCGTGCGGCTGGCGTTGCGCGCTGAGCCTTACAACGAGGCGGCCACGCGGGAGGCAATGTCGGAGGCGGAGGCCGCACATCTTCGTCTCGAGAAGTTGTTGCAGGACGTGATCGCATCCGCAGCCGTCAAAATGACATCCACGGGCCGGTCTAAGCTTGCGGATTGGCAGCCTGGGCCGCGCCGCCGGTGAGAGGACGGGTCACGCTGGCATTGTGCACAGGTGCTCACGCCAGAATGCGATTCGCTTCGCTCACGACATTCAGGTTTTTGACTCCATTTAGGATGTCCGTCAAATGCTTCAGGTCGAGCACCTCGATATCGATGAGCATCTCCGTGTAATCGCGCGCCCGGCTGACCATCTGCAGCTTGTCGATGTTCGCGCCCTCCGAGCCGATGATGCTCGCGATCCGGCCGAGCGTGCCAGGCTCGTTCAGCGCAACCACACGGATGCGCGCAGGGAAAAGCTCCGTCGCGCCTTCGCGGATGTCCCAGGTGACATCGATCCAGCGGTCGAGCTGATCCTCGAATGCCCGCAACTGCGGCGAGTGGATAGGGTAGATCGTGATCCCTTCGCCAGGATCGAGGATACCGACAATGCGCTCGCCCGGCACAGCGCCGCCATCGGCGAGATGGATGACCGAGGTGCCGTTCACGCCCCGTATCGGAATCCCCGGCCCGTCCTCTTGGACGGAGCTGCTGAGCAAGGCCGGCAAGCGGAATTTGAAACTTTTCACCCGGCGCAAATTGAACCAGCCCTCGTCATTGCGCGTGATCGTGCGCCGTTTCGGCGCCACGTTTTTGACGGCATCCGGATCGGTGACCGCCAGGACCTCGTCGGCTGAAATCTCGCCCCGGCCCACAGCGGTAAGCAGATCTTCAACGCTCTTCTGGCCAAGCCGTGGAAGTGCGGGCGCTAACACGCTGTCCGCGTAAGGCTTCTCCGTGCGCTCGATGGCCGCTTTCATAATGTCGCGGCCAAGCGAAAGATATTGTTTGCGAACGGCCTCTTTCGTCGCACGCCGGATGGCCGAGCGCGCCTTGCCCGTGATGACTGCGCCTTCCCAGGCTGCGGGCGGCGTTTGAGCGTCTGAGAGAATGATCTCCACTTCATCGCCGTTCTTAAGCTCGTTCATGAGCGGCATATGCCGGCCGTTGATCTTTGCGCCGACGCAGCGGTTGCCGACATCGGTGTGGACTGCGTATGCGAAGTCGATAGCATTCGCGCCGCGCGGAAGAGCGATCAGGCGCCCCTTCGGCGTGAAGCAAAAAACCTGATCGAGGAACAGCTCAAGTTTGGTATGTTCGAGAAACTCCTCGGGGTTGTCTCCTTCGAGCAAATTATCGACCAGCTTGCGAAGCCATTGATAGGCTGAGCTTTCGCCTGGGCCGCTAACCGCTATGTTTGCATGCGCGTCGCCATTCAGTTTCGCATGCGCTGCAAGCTTATAGCCAGAGTGAGCGGCGACACCGTATTCCGCGATCTGATGCATGTCTGCAGTGCGGATTTGCAGCTCCACTCGCTGGTGCCTTGGGCCAACGATGGTGGTGTGGATGGATTGGTAGTCGTTGTGCTTCGGCGTCGAGATGTAATCCTTGAAGCGGCCCGGCACGACGCGCCAGGTCGTGTGCACCGCGCCAAGCGCCGCATAGCAGTCCCCGACGGTGGGCACGATGACCCGGAAGCCGTAAACGTCGGAGAGTTGCTCGAGGCCGATCTGCTTGTTCTGCATTTTAAGCCAGATCGAATACGGCTTTTTTTCGCGGCTTGAGACCTCCGCATGAATGGATTGCGCTTCAAGCTTGGCTTTAAGCTCGGTCGCGATCTCCTCGGTGAGGCCGCGGTTGCGGTCGCGCAGGACGTGGAGCCGCGACATGAGCGTTTCGTAGGCGGCTGGGTGTAGCCAGCGGAAGGAAAGCTCCTCCAGCTCGTCGCGGATTTCCTGGATGCCCATGCGGCCCGCGAGCGGCGCATAAATGTCCATCGTCTCCTGGGCGATGAGGCGCCGTTTCTCGGGCTTGATGTGCTCGAGCGTGCGCATGTTGTGCAGCCGGTCGGCGAGCTTCACGAGCAGCACACGCACGTCGCTTGAGATGGCGATCAGGAGCTTGCGGAAATTCTCGGCTTGCTGCGTTTTTTTCGATTGGAGATTGAGACGCTCGATCTTGGTCAGGCCGTCGACCAGCGCGGCGATGTTTGTGCCGAAAAGCTTCTCGATCTCTTCCTTGGTGGCCGGGGTGTCCTCGATTGTGTCGTGGAGAAGCGCCGTAGCGATGGTTTCGTCGTCGAGCTTCAACCCTGTCAGGATCGATGCGACCGCAAGTGGATGGGAAAAATAGGGATCGCCCGAGGCCCGCTTCTGCTGCCCGTGCGCTTTCATGGCGTAGACATAGGCGCGATTGAGAAGCGCCTCATTCGCCTTTGGATTGTAGCTCAGCACTTTTTCGACGAGATCGTACTGCCGCATAATGGGCCGTGATCTCGCCTGGGTTTCAACCTGCACGGCCTCGCCAGCCCTTTAAAAACTCGCAACAAGAGTAAATCAAATCCCGGCGCTGGCAAGCGTCAAACCGGATCTTTTGCCGGCTATCCTAGCCCTTCGAGCGGCCTCCGCTTGCGGATTCGACCGGAATGCTGCGGGCGAGGCCTTGCAGCAGCTCCTCCTCGGTAATGCGGTCGATGATCGCATCGGAGAATTGATCGTCCGGCCCAAGCACGTTGACCGGCCGGGCGCTGGGAAGGGCCGGAGCGGCCTCGGGCTCGGGCTCGTCCACCTCGACATGGGCCTGAAGGGAGTGAATGAGGTCTTCCTTGAGGTCCTCGGGCGAAACGGTCTGTTCCGCGATCTCGCGCAGTGCGACAACGGGGTTCTTGTCGTTATCCCGCTCGATGCTGATCGGCGCCCCGGAGGAGACGGCACGTGCGCGGTGCGCGGCAAGGAGCACAAGCTCAAAACGGTTTGGAACCTTGTCGACGCAATCTTCGACGGTGACGCGAGCCATGTAAAACCTCGGATGTTGGGATTCCATCCAAAATAGGCGCGATGTCCGCGCTTTGCAAGCTCGTGTTGCAGTTCGCCCAGTCGAGGATATCTATTCTTCCACCAGGTAGCATGGTGCCGGGGCGCGCGAGAGAGTTGCGCGCGAGACACAGCCTGTCTCCAATATGCCTAGTGTTTTGCACTTTTCGATTTAAAGTCACCCCGCGAACGGTCTATGCATAAGCGCATCGAATCTCATCGTGTGGGCATGCTTAATGATGCACACAGGGCAATTTGGGGGTTAATATGAAAGGTCTTCTTAAGGCCGTCGCATTTGCGGGGCTTTTGGTTGCAACGGGCGCGCAAGCGGCCGATCTGAGCGGTCCGGCAGCGGGCGGCTATAAGGACGAAATCGTCGCCGATACGTGGTGGAACGCTGGCGATATCTTCGTGCGCGTCCGCGCCGAGGCATTCGTTCCGAACATTTCGACGAGAGATTGGAACGGCGTA